>NZ_JBVJRA010000009.1:0-398681 GCF_055608075.1 Lentzea sp. NPDC036949 | reverse complement strand
CTGCTGATCACCGCCGGACAGCGGGGCGACAGCCCGCAGTTCGTGCCGGTGATCGAGCAGATCTCGGTGCCACGCATGGGGCCCGGACGCGGCAGAACCCGTCCGGACCGGGTTCTGGCGGACAAGGCCTACAGCTCCCAGGCCAACCGTGCCTATCTGCGGCAGCGGAAGATCAAGGCGACCATCGACCAGCCCCGCGACCAAGCCGCCCACCGCAAGGCCAAAGGCTCCGCAGGCGGACGGCCACCGACGATCGACCGGAAGATCTACAAGCAGCGCCACGCCGTCGAGTGCGGCATCAACCTGCTCAAGCAACACCGGGCCGTGGCCACCCGCTACGACAAACTCGCCATCCGCTACCAGGCCACCGTCCACATCGCCGCCATCAACATCTGGCTACGCCACATCTAAAACACGGCCTAGCCCGAGTTTCAGCCCGGGGCGGCGAAGTGCGGGCCTTGGTTGATCACGGATGAAGCCCTTGGACGATCGGTCTTCCTGTCGAGGAAGATCGCTGCCAAGGGCTTCAGCGTGCAGGATGCCGGTGAAACCGGTGTGGGCAGGGGCCCTTTCGGCGGGCGGACACGCTGTGCGACGCGGTGCTGCATGTGGACTGGTGTCACCCGGTCGGGACGGCAGCGAGCCGGAGCGCGTCGACGGCCGGGCCGGTTCATCACGTGATGGCCGGTTACAGCCATCCGGACACGCACGAGGACCTCACGCTCAGCGTGCTGGCGGAGCTCGGGATCGCCGCGTGCCGGGTGCCGCAGCACGCCAACGCCGCCGAACACGCCTTGCTGTGCCACGCGCGGTATGCCCACCAGCAGGGCTGCTGCAGCTTCGCCGTGGCGTCGGCTGATCGTGCGTTCACCGCGCTGGCCGATTGCGGCGAGTTCGACGTCCTGATCTGGGAGGGCCAGCCGGTCGCTGCCAGGTTGGAAGCCTGCGCACACCGCGTGGTGCGCGTACCGCATCCGGTGCTCGCTCCGGTCGCCGCGGCTCGATGAACTGCACGGCGGGCGGGAGCACCTGGGCGCCGGGTCGTGCGGTACCACCTGCGCAACCGGTCATCGATGTGGTCCGGGCCACCCGGCCCATCAGGATCTCGTCAAAGCGGGCCCCCACCGTGTCAGGGACTCGTCGCGGGCCCTGACACCGCACCGGTGACCGGCGTGCAATCACCGGCATGACACTCGCTGAGTTGTTGCCCAGCACCGGGTGCTCCACCGGACCGGTGCTGGAACAGGGCCTGTGGCCGGACGGAACCCGGCTCGACGGCGCTGACCTCGTCATCGGTGGAGTGCCCGTCTCGCGGCTGGCGGCCCAGTTCGGCACGCCGTGCCAGGTGCTGGACGAGGCGACGGTGCGTGCGCGGGCACGGGCGTTCGTCAGCACGCTGCCCGAGGCGGAGGTGGTGTTCGCGGGGAAGTCACTGCCGTGTCCCGAGGTGTACCGGTGGATGGCCGCCGAAGGGCTTTCGCTGGACGTGTCGTCCGCGGGGGAGCTGGCGCTGGCGCGGGTCGCGGGGTTTCCGGCCGCGCGGATCGTCCTGCACGGCAACGTGAAGACCGGTGAGGACCTCAAAGCCGCGCTCGCGTACGGGGTGTCGCGGGTCGTGGTCGACTCGTTCGACGAGATCGCCCAGCTCGGCTCCCTCGCCCGGCACGGGCAGGAGGTGATGGTGCGGGTGACGCCCGGCGTGGACGCGCAGACCCACGCCGCCATCGCCACCGGGGTGGAGGACCAGAAGTTCGGGTTCTCGCTGGCGTCCGGTGCGGCGCTGGAGGCGGTGCAGCGGGTGGCGGAGCAGCCGTCGTTGCGGCTGGTCGGGGTGCACTGCCACATCGGGTCGCAGGTGCGGCACGTGGCGGCGTACGAGGAGGCGGTGCGGCGGATGGTCGGGTTGATCGCGTCGTGCGGGGTGCGGATCGAGCAGCTGGACCTGGGTGGCGGGTTCTGCGCGCCGTACCTGCCGGGGGAGCCGGCGTTCGACCTGGCCGGGTTCGCGCACCGGGTGCGGGTGGCGCTGAGCTACGAGTGCGGGGTGCACCGGGTGCCGGTGCCGCGGGTGCTCATCGAGCCGGGGCGGTCGATCGTCGCGAACGCCGGGGTGACGCTGTACCGGGTGTGCGCGGTGAAGCGGTCGGCGGCGAGGACGTTCGTGGCGGTGGACGGCGGGATGAGCGACAACCCGCGGCCCGCGTTGTACGGGGCGAAGTACGCGGTGCGGCTCGTCGGGCGGGGTGGCCGCCGGGCGCCGGTGACCGTGGTCGGGCGGCACTGCGAGGCCGGTGACGTGCTCGCGCAGCACGTGCCGCTGCCCGCGGACGTGCACGCCGGTGACCTGCTGGCGGTGCCCGTGACGGGTGCGTACCACCACGCGCTGGCGTCGAACTACAACCAGGTCGGCCGGCCGCCGGTCGTCGCGGTCCGCGACGGTGTGGCGCGGCCGGTCGTGCGGCGGGAGACCGAAGAAGACTTGCTGCGCCGGTACGTCTGAGCACCTGGCCAGAAGCCTTGCCCGCTCCCTACTTGCAGACGCCAGCAGAGCAAGGGGCGGGGGACTTGGGGCGGCGAAGGCACAACAGCTGGCAACCTGCGTGAGCGAAGCGGCTGTGTTGCGGCGGGCGCTCAGCCCGTGGCGAAGACGGGGTAGTGGTCGGACAGGTCGGTGTAGGTGTGCTTGCGGCCCCACGACCAGATCGTCCACTCCGGACTCTTCACCCGCCGGGTCTCGTTGACCAGTGGAGGTCCCTGGACCGTGAGCACGTAGTCGAGGTGCTCCGAGGCGTACTCGGGCCCGTACTGGTCGCGGCAGACGCTGTTGTCGGCGCAGTCCCACGAGTACGGGTGCCCGGTGATCGTCGGCGTCCGCGCGCCCAGTTCGGTGACCATGCTCGCGAACTCGGCGCTCGCCCGGACGACGTTGAGGTCACCCGCGACGTAGACGGGCTCGGTGGCGGGGATGGCGCGTGCGGTGAGGAACGCCCTGATCTCGGCCCGCTGCTTGGCCCGGTACCCGCCCGGCGCGCTGGTGCAGGCCGAGTCCTCCGCCTGCAGGTGGGTGCCGATCACGTGCAGCGGCCCGCTCGGCGACTCGATGCGCACGTACGCGAACCCCTTGTTGGAGAACCAGTCCGCACCGCACGCGTCGCGGTAGACGTGCTGGACCCGCGTCGTGATCGGCCACCGGCTCAGCACCGCCACGCCGCCGTCCTCGGGCGTCTCGTCGCGGTAGGCGCCGCTCGTGACGTCCCAGCCGGCCCGGCTGCGGCCCAGCACCGGCGTCTGGTGCGGGTAGGTGTCGCGCAGGTTGCCCAGCAGCCGGTCGGAGGCGGTGTTGTCGAAGGCCTCCTGCAGCACCACGACGTCCTGGCCGTTCAGCGTGCCGGTGCTGTCGATGAGGTCGGCGCGGGCGACCTGGCCCCAGTTGGGGTAGAGGTTCCGCGACAGCATGAAGACGTTGTAGGTGGCGATCTTCGGGGCAGCCGCGGCAGGGGCGGCGGTCGCCGGTGCCGCGGTGATCGCGAGCGCGACGGCGGCGGCGAGCGTGATCAGGCGCATGAGGGCCGATGGTGCAGTACGTGAAACTCCTTCACAACTGCTGGCGCATGACCCGATGGTGTCATATCGATTAAGTCCAGCCG
Source organism: Lentzea sp. NPDC036949 (assembly GCF_055608075.1). NCBI lineage: Bacteria > Bacillati > Actinomycetota > Actinomycetes > Pseudonocardiales > Pseudonocardiaceae > Lentzea > Lentzea sp. NPDC036949. Next base: position 395,034 of record NZ_JBVJRA010000009.1, on the reverse strand, counting down.
ACCGCTGCGCGTGGTCACTACGCTGGTGCGATGGGGGAGTTGCAGGCACGCAGGCGAGCCGGTGTGGTGGTCGGGGCGGTGGTGTTCGCGTCCGTGTTGGCCGGAGTGGTCGCGGCCATGCCGTCCGACGGGCCCGCGATCGAACGGGCTGAGGCGGAGGCGTTGCTCGACGAGGCGGTGCGACTGGCTTGGGCGGGTGACCACGGCCGATTCTGCGAGTCGGTCGCGCAGGTGCCCGGCATCTGCAGAGGGCTGGTGGACGACGCGCGCTCGTCGGGGCAGGCGCCGGGCGGTGATCGGCCTGTCGTCGTGTCGTTCGAGCCTGGCGCCGGGTCCACCGGTGGCTCCCGGGTAGCGGTTCTGCGCCTGCGGGCGACCAACGCCGACCGGTCGGTCGTCGAGAGCGACTTCGCCGTGGTGCGGTCCGGTGACGGGCGGCTCGCCGGCCTCACGCCGGTGTACTGGTCCGGCGTGACGTACTCGGCCCGGTAACCGGCTCAGCGCAGTGCCGCGTCGAGCGAGATGGTGACGGGACGGGGGAGCGGGCCGGCCCCTTCTGCGCGGAACGCCTGCAGCAGGTAGGCCACGAGCCGGCGGGAGGCGTCCGCGGTCGCCTCGGGCGTACCGGCCCGGATTCCGCCGTTCGCCTGCAGGACGAGGGCGAGGTCGGCCGGGTCGAAGTCGTGGCGCAGCGCACCGGCCGCCTGGGCGCGGCGCACCAGTTCCGCGAAGCCCCGCTCGGCCTGCTCGCGCAGCGTCCTGAACTCCACCGCGTGCGGGAAGGCCGTGATGAACGCCTTGGAGAACCCCTGGTCCCTGGCCTGCATCGCGCACACCTGGGTGATCACCCGGCAGAACGCGCGCCACGGGTCGGGGTCGGCGAGGGCGGTGTCGAGCAGGCCGACGCACTCGTGCATCTGCTCGGAGAACGCCTCCGCGACCAGGTCCTCCTTGGTCGGGAACCGGCGGTAGAGGGTCGCGACGCCGAGGCCGGCGCGGCGTGCGATCTCGCTCATCGGGACCGCCAGGCCTTCCGCCGCGAAGACCTCCCGTGCCGTGTCGAGAATCCTGGTCCGGTTGGCGGCGGCGTCCGTGCGCAAGCGAGGCGATGTCGTCGACACCCCTCTCACTTTAAGCGAAGTGGATGACACCGTCCGGTTCCGGTCGTAGAACTGGAGCATGGTTTCCACTTCGATGCGGCTCGCGACGTATGACCGGTACGGGCCCGCTGAGGTCCTGTCCGTGACCACCGGGCCCGTCCCGCGGCCACGCCCCGGTGAGGTCCTGGTTCGGGTGCGGGCCGTGTCGGTCAACGGCGGCGAGCTGGCCATGCGTGCCGGGCGGCTGCGCCCGTTCAGCGGCAAGAGCTTTCCCAAGCGGGTGGGCATCGACCTGGTCGGCGAGGTCGTCGCGCCGGAGAACAGCAGGTTCGCGGCGGGTGACCTGGTCTGGGGCGTGCTGGGGCGGCGGATGGGCTCGGCCGCGGAGTACGTGGCCGTACCGGCCGAGCGGCTCGACCACGTTCCCGCCGGGCTCGACGCCGTGCAGGCCGCCGCGTTGCCCGTCGGGACCACGGCGATCACCGCGTTGCGCGACCTGGCCGCGCTCGCGCCCGGTGAGCGGCTGCTCGTCCGGGGAGCGACGGGCGGCGTCGGCTACATCGCCGTGCAGCTCGGGAAGGCGATGGGGGCGCACGTCACCGGGTTGGCCAGTGCCAAGAACCTGGACCTGGTGACCGGGCTCGGAGCGGACGAGGCGGTCGACTACCGCGCGCCCGGCGATCTGGGGCGTTTCGACGTCGTGCTCGACACCGTCGGCACCGACCTGCCCGCCTTCCGCCGGTTGCTCACCCCGCGCGGGCGGCTGGTGGCGATCGCGTTCGACCTCGACCGCCCGGTCCGCTCACTGGGTTACATCGCGGCGCACGCGCTGCACCGCACCCGCTGGACCCGCTTCTTCAGCGGCAACCCGACCGCCCCGCTGATCGCCGAGCTCGGCCGCCTGGTCGCGACCGGGGCGATCCGCCCGCAGGTCGACCGGGTGTTCCCGCTGGCCGACATCGCTGCCGCGCACGGTGCGCTGGAGCACGGCGGTGTGCGGGGCAAGGTGGTCGTGCAGATCGACTGAACCCGTGGTGCTACGGCCGCAGCAGCGCCTGGAGCTCGGCCAACGGCGTGCGGGCGAGAGCCGACCCGACCCCGCACGCCACCGCACCCGCCGCGAGCCACGCGGGCACGTCGGCCGGTGCGACACCGCCGGTCGGCACCAGCGGCGCGTGCGGCAGCACGGCGAGCACGTCCTCGACCCACCGCGGGGTGGGCGCCGGGAACACCTTCACGGCGTCCGCGCCCGCCTCCAGCGCCTGGACCACCTCGGTGACGGTGGCGGCACCGGGCAGCACGGCGGCGCCGTAGCGGTGACCGGCGCGGATCACGGCCGGTTCGAGGTTGGGCGCCACCAGGAACCGGGCGCCCGCGCGGACGGCGGCGACGGCGGAGGTCTCGTCCAGCACGGAACCGGCGCCGATGGTGGCGTCCGGGTGGCTCGCGCGCAGTTCGCGGATGGCGTCCAGCGCGCCGGGGTTGGTCAGCGGGAGCTCCAGCGACGTGAGGCCCGCGTCCAGCAACGGGACGGCGGCCTTCACCGCGGACTCGGCGTCGGTGGTGCGGACGATCGCGATGATGCCCTGCCGCACGACCGCCTGCGTGATCTCGTAGCGGTAGCTCACGCTCGCCACCCTACTGACCATCAACTGTGGACTGTTCCCGGCGCGGAGCCGGGACGCGCGCTGCCGGGGTCGGGCGATCCGCAGGCCCTGACCGGGTCGGTAATGTCTGTCCGATGGGGATCGTCCGCATCGGCGTGTTCTACGACGGCACGTGGTTCGCCTACCTCAGCGACTTCTACGCCACCGCGCACCGGCGGGCGGCGCGGATCTCGGTGGACGGGCTGCACGACGCCGTGCGCTGGTTCGTCCACGCCGAGACCGGCCGGCCGCTCGACGAGTGCGTGGTCGCGGAGGCCCACTACGTGCGCGGCCGCATCGAGACCCCGGCGGCGTCGTTCGACGCGGTGCTGAACGCCGCCGGGATTACGCGGCACGACATGCCCTTGCACGGCGGCAAGGAGAAGGGCGTCGACGTCCACCTCGCGCTGGAGGCCTGGGACCGGGCGACCACCGTGCCGCTGGACTGGGTCGTCCTGCTCACCGGTGACGCGGACTTCGCGCCGCTGGTGACCAGGCTGACCGCGCGCGGCGTGCACGTGGTGCTGCCGGTGGTGGACGTGCGGTCGGGGGAGGACATGCCCTCGTGGACCCCGCGCACCGCCGCGCCGTTGCGGGCCGCGACGCCGTTCACGCCGGGGTTCGACGAGCTGTTCGCGCCCGGTGACCAGCCGGACTACCCGCTGCGCCGGGCGTTCGTGCGCTCGTCGGAGGCGGTGGCGTCACCGGTCGGCGCACCGCGCGGCCGCCGCAGGGGCACGGTCGCGACCTGGAAGTCCGGGCAGTCGCACGGCTTCATCACCGACTCCAAGGGCGGGTCGTGGTTCGTCTCGCGCGACGACCTGCCGGAGGGGCTGACGCTGCTGCTGGCGGGAACGCCGGTGTCGTTCACCGGGTCACCGGTGCCGATGGCGGGCCGCAAGTACCCGCGGGCGCAGTTCGTACAGCTCGGCGACGTGCCGCCACCCGCCAAGTGAGACGGCTGTGACACAGCACATGGTTACAGCACGTGCGTGAGTGGGCACTCTACGGCGCATGGATTTACCCATCCAGGTGATCGCCGTCGTGCTCGCCGCTGTCCTCGCGCCCGCCGCCCCCGAGGCCGGTCGGCCCGGCTGGTTCACCTCGTGGGCGCAGTCGCAGCAAAACCTCGCCCCGGTCGCCGTGCGCGACCAGTCGCTGCGGATGATCACGCACCTCAGCCAGGGCGGCAGCGCCGTGCGGGTCAGGCTGCAGAACACGTTCGGGCGGCAGCCGCTGACCGTCGACCGCACCACCGCGGGGCTCAGCACCGGTGACGCGGCGGTCTCCCGGCCGGTGGACGTCACGTTCGGCGGGCGCCGGAGCGTGACCATCCCGGCCGGTGGCGAGGTGTGGAGCGACCGGACCCCGCTCGACACGGCGCCGGGCACCGACCTCGCGGTCAGCACGTACGTCAGCGGCGACGTCGTCCCCGGCCGGCACGAGTCGGCGTTCCGCGACAACTACCTCACCCCGGCGGGCTCGGGTGACCACACGGCCGACACCGGCGCCGCCGCCTACACCGAACGCGTCCAGTCGACGTACCTCGTCAGCGCCGTGGACGTGTTCAACCCGCGGCTGCGGGGGACGATCGTGCCGTTCGGCAGCTCGGTGGTCGACGGCGTCGGCAGCACGAACTGCGGTCCGGGCTGCACCGAGCTCGGCACGAACAAGCGCTGGACGGACGTGCTCGCACGGCGGATCGTGGCCGAACTGCCCGCCGACCAGCAGTTGGCCGTGGCCAACGCGGGCGTCAGTGGCACGACGAGCGCCGTCTGCCCGAGGACACCGGATGCGTTCGTCGGACTCGATGCGTTGTCACGGCTGGAAAGGGACGTTCTCGCGCTGCACGGCGTCACCGACGTCATCTACTACTACGGCACGAACGACATCGCGAACGGCTGCACGGCCAACGACATCGTCACCAGCTATCGCGCCGTGTTCGACCGTCTGCGCAAGGCCGGTATCGACGTGCACGTCACGCCGATCACGCCGCGACCCGGTTACAGCGACCAGAACAACGTGGACCGGCACACCGTCAACGACTTCGTGAAGCGCGGCGGCGACTGCTCCGGCACCTGCACCGAGGTCGTGGACCTCGACCAGGTGCTGGAAGACCCGCTGCGGCCCAACAGCATCAACCCGCTCTACGACACCGGCGACGGCGTGCACGCGAACATCAGGGGACAGCAGGCGATCGCCGACTACGTGGCGCTGAAGTCGTTCCGCTGACCTCAGTGCAGCAGGTCGGCATTGATGTGCGCGCCCGCGAGCGCTCCGGCCGCGGCGGACGCGCCGACCTGCGCGGTGGGGTCGGTGGCGTTGCCCGCGACCCACACGCCCGGCACGTCGGTGGTGCCCGCCGCGCCGCTGACGAACCGGCGGCCCAGCCCGTTGGGCAGGTCCTCCACCGGCAGGCCGAGCCCCTCGACGCCCTCGGTGCGGGCGAGCATCCTGGTGACGACGGCGATCACCCGGCGCGGCACGACCTCGCCGTCGGTGAGCCGGACGCCGCTGATGTCGTCGCCGTCGGCCTCGACCTCCGCGACGGGCGTGTCCACGACCCGGATGCCCTTCGCGGCGAAGCTCGCGCGGGTCTCGGCGTCGAGCCCCGTGCCGTTCGCGAAGTAGACGAGGTCGTCGGTGAGCTGCCGGAACAGCAGCGCGTGGTGCACCGACGCCGGGCCGACCGCGAGCACGCCGATCGGTTCGTCGCGCACCTCCCAGCCGTGGCAGTACGGGCAGTGCACCAGGCCGCGGCCCCAGTGGCGGGCCAGGCCGGGCACGTCGGGGAGCACGTCGCGCAGCCCGGTGGCGACGAGCAGCCGGCGGGCGTGCAGGACCCGGCCGTCCCTCAGCGTGACGGTGAAGCCGTCCTGCACCCGTGCGGTCGCCGCGACCTCGCCGGCGATGATCTGCCCGCCGTAGCCCTCGACCTCCTCGCGGCCGCGTTTGAGCAGGTCGGCGGGCGGGATGCCGTCGTGGCCGAGGAGGCCGTGCACGCCGTGGGCGGGCGCGTTGCGGGGCGTGCCGCTGTCGACCACGGCAACGGTGCGGCGGGAACGGGCCAGCACGAGGGCGCCGCTCAGTCCGGCGGCACCACCGCCGATCACCACGGCGTCGAAGTTCTTCGTCATGGCACCGACGGTAGGTGCGCCTTGCGGATCGAGCATACGATCGTGCGCATGACGCAAGAAGATGGCGAGCTGGACAGCCTCGTGCGCAAACGGATCCGCGCGCTGCGGCTCGCGCAGGGCTGGTCGCTGGAGGAGCTGGCGACCCGCGCGCGGCTGAGCCCGTCCTCGCTCAGCCGCATCGAGAACGGTCAGCGCCGCCTCGCCCTCGACCAGCTCGTCGTGCTCGCGCGGGCGCTGGACACCTCGCTGGACCAGCTCGTCGAGACCGACACCGAGGACGTGATCGTCAGCCCGCTGATCGACGGCGCGCACGGCCAGATGCGCTGGCCGATCAGAGCCGAGCCCGGCATCACCGTCATCCGCCAGCGCATGACCAACCCGCCGCCGGACAGCCCCTCGGGCCTGCGCGCGCACTCCGGGCACGAGTGGCTCGTCGTGCTGTCCGGGACCGCGATCCTGCTGCTGGGCAACCGCCGGTACCGCGTGGAGACCAACCAGGCCGCCGAGTTCCCGACGATGCTGCCGCACGCCATCGGCACCGCGGGCGGGCCGTGCGAGGTCATGGGCATCTTCGACCGCGAGGCGCGGCGGGGGCACAGCGAGCGGAAAACGGGCTGATCTTGCGCTTCCGGCAGGGCTGAGGACGACCTGTTTGCTTCCTGCGCAAGACGCCGTGCATCTGGCGCACGGCGGTCCTAGTTTGAGCTGCATGAACCACGAGCACGGACACGGACACGGCGCTGGTCACGGCCACAGCCACAGCCACGACCACGGGATGGCGGACATCCTCGACCTCGACGCCGAGGTGGTCGCCGAGCACACCGCCGACCTCATCCGGTGGCTGCCCGTCGACCGCCCCCGCCAGGTCGTGGACCTGGGCTGCGGCACCGGCGCCGGCACGTTCGCGCTGCTGGCCGAGTTCCCGGAGGCGCACGTCACCGCAGTCGACACGGACGTCGACCACCTGCGGCGTCTGCGCGAGAAGGCCTGCGAGCTCGGCCTCGCCGACCGCGTGACCACCGTCCAGGCCGACCTGGACACCACCTGGCCCGACCTCGGCACCCCGGACCTGGTGTGGGCATCGGCCTCGATGCACCACATGGCCGACCCCGCACGCGCCCTGCGCCAGGTCCACGACGTCCTCGCTCCGGGCGGCCTGTTCGCGGTCGTCGAGCTCGCCGGCTTCCCCCGCTTCCTCGGCACCGACCTCGAAGACCGCATCCACGCCGCCAGCGACCGCCGCCACGCCGACCTCGTCCCGCACCGCGGCGCCGACTGGGGCCCGAAGCTGACCGCCGCCGGCTTCACCGTGGAGGCCGAGCGCACCCTCGCCATCCACCTCCCGCAGTCCGAAGTGGTCGGTCGCTACGCACTGGCCGGCCTGCGGCGCATGCGCGGCACCGTCGACGACGTGCTGTCCGCGGAGGACCTGGCCGCGTTCGACGACCTCCTCGACCCGCACAGCCCCACCGGTCTGCTGCACCGCACCGATCTGGCCGTGCGCACCGAACGTTCCGTATGGGCCGCACGGAAGGCATAGCTCACGGGGGTGACGATCGGCGCCGCTGCCTGTCCGGCAACTTGTCCGGTTTGACATGCCTGATACCTCCGAACGGCCGTAGCAGGGACTCCGAACCCTGTGCGTGGATGTATGGGAGCGCTCTTACAACGTTGTAAATTCGAAGGGGAATCTCGCCGATGAGGAAAGCCGCCCCCGCACTCCTCGCCCTGCTGCTCACACTGGGCGTCATGCCAGGAACACCACCGGCCGGCGCCGCCGAGCCCGTGCACGGGCTGAAGGGCGAGTACTTCAGCATGTCGGCGCCGGGGGCCAGGGACTTCGCGAACCTCGCCGGCACGGTGCTCGACGCCGAGGTCAACCACTCGGACCTCACCTCGACGTTCGGGTTCCTGGCCGGGCGCACCGAGCACACGACGGCGCGGTGGACCGGGCAGATCGCGGTGCCGCAGACCGGTGACTACACGTTCCACGCCATCGGGGACAACGGGTTCCGGCTCTTCGTGGACGGGCAGCCGGTCATCGACCACTGGGTGGGGGACTGGGACCGCGAGCAGACCAGTGCGCCGGTCGCGCTCACCGCGGGGCGCCAGTACGACTTCCGGCTGGAGATGTTCCAGGACGTCGGCGGCGCCAACATGTACCTGCGCTGGTCGAGCGCGACCACGCCGAAGCAGATCGTGCCGGAGTCCGCGTTCACGCCGCCCGCGGACTTCCGGGTCGTGCCGCGCAGCGCGCAGGTCTCGAAGGACGGGCGGACGCTCACCGCGGACTTCGACGGGCGCGTCACGGGGACGTCCGACCTCAAGGAGCACCTGCGGGTCGAGGTCGACGCCACGCCGATGCCGGTCTCGGTCGTCACGGCCAGCCGCGGCAGGGTGACCGTGCGGCTCGCGGAGGAAGTGCTCAAGAGCCAGCGGGTGAAGATCTACTACGACGGTGCCGGTGCGCTCGCCGTGGACGGGCGGAAGGTCGAGAAGACGGCCCGCACGGTGAAGAACACCTCGGCCGAGCGGCTCAGGACGCCGTGGGGCGAGAACTTCGACGCGCGCAACCCCTTGCCGGAGTACCCGCGGCCGCAGCTCGAACGCGACCGGTGGCTCAACCTCAACGGGCCGTGGGAGTTCGCGGGCGCCAAGGCCGGGGAGCAGCCGCGGTTCGGCAAGAAGCTGCCGGAGAAGATCATCGTGCCGTACCCGGTCGAGTCGCAGCTCTCCGGCCTCGAACGGCACGAGGACCACATGTTCTACCGCAGGACCGTCACCGTGCCGCACGACTGGCGGATCGGCAGCGGGCAGCGGCTCAAGCTCAACTTCGGCGCCGTCGACTACCAGGCCAAGGTCTGGGTGAACGGCACGCTGGTCGCCGAGCACACCGGTGGCTACACGGCGTTCAGCGCGGACATCACCGACGCCCTCAAGCGCGGTGAGCAGGAGATCGTCGTCGCCGTCACCGACACCACCGGCCCGCACCAGCCCAAGGGCAAGCAGTCGCCCAACCCCAGCGGCATCTTCTACACGCCGTCGTCGGGCATCTGGCAGACCGTGTGGCTGGAACCGGTCGCGGACAAGGGCATCGACGGGATCAAGACGACCCCGGACCTGGCCACCGGCACGCTCACGGTCAACGTGCGGTCCGCCGGCACCGGGACCGTCACGGCCGTCGCCCGCGACGCCAGGGGCAAGCAGGTCGGCACCGTCACCGGGCCGGCGAACGCGGACCTGGCGCTGCCCGTGCCGAACGCGCACCTGTGGACGCCGGACGACCCGTACCTCTACAAGCTCGACGTCACGCTCGGCAAGGACAAGGTCAAGAGCTACTTCGGCATGCGCTCGACCGGCATCGCGAACGTCGGCGGCACGCCCAAGCTGACCCTCAACGGCCAGCCGGTCTTCAACCTCATGCAGCTCGACCAGGGCTTCTACCCGGACGGCCTGAACACCGCGCCCAGTGACGAGGCGCTGGTCTTCGACCTGAAGGCGCAGAAGGACCTCGGCTTCAACGCGGTGCGCAAGCACATCAAGGCGGAGCCCGCCCGCTGGTACTACCACGCGGACCGGCTCGGACTGCTGGTGTGGCAGGACTTCGTGTCGCTGGAGGACGGCAACGACCCCGGCGCGCAGCAGGCCTTCGTCAGCCAGGGCCGCGAGCTGATGGAGCAGCTGCACAACTACCCGTCCATCTACGCCTGGATCGTGTTCAACGAGGGCTGGGGCGAGTGGGACCGCACGGTCACCGGCCAGATCACCGACCAGGTCAAGGCCGCCGACCCGAGCCGGATCGTCAACGCCCACAGCGGCGTGAACTGCTGCGCGTCCAAGGGCGACAGCGGCAGGGGTGACGTGCTCGACCACCACGACTACAACAACACCGACCCGGCCCGCCCGGACGGCAAGCGCGTCGTGGTGGACGGCGAGCACGGCGGCTTCACGCTGCGCACGCCGGGGCACCAGTGGCCGGGCGCGCCGATCGCGATCTACAGCGGTGTGGCGGACAAGGCGGCGCTGACGGCGAAGTACGTCGACAACACCCGCACGTTCTACCTCGGCCAGGCCCGCGCCGAGCTGTCCGCGTCGGTCTACACCCAGGTCACGGACCTGGAGGGCGAGCTCAACGGCCTGTGGACCTACGACCGCAAGCGCATCAAGGTCGACCCCGGTCCCGTCCGCGAGATCAACCGGCGCGTCATCGAGGCCGGGGCGAACGCGGGCAAGCCGTACCCGTACGCGGGCAGCGGCGAGTGGAAGCTCGACGAGACCAGGGGAGCCGTCGCCGAGGACTCGACCGGCAAGAACCCGCTCACGCTCAGCCCGACCGGCGCCACCTGGAAGGACGGCGCGCTGCAGTTCCACAACGGCTCGGCGGACACCTACGGCCCGGTGGTCGACACGACCGGCGACTACGCGGTGTCCGCGAAGGTGCGGCTCGACGAGGTGCCCGGCAACTACGCCACCGCCGTCAGCCAGGACGGCCGCGAGCGGGAGAACCCCTTCTACCTGCAGTACGGGCAGGGCGCGTTCGCGTTCAGCACGCCGGGCGGCAACCGGGCCCGGTTCGAGACCACGCCGGAGATCGGCCGCTGGTACGAGCTGAAGGGCGAGCGCAGGGGCGGCGAGATCCGGCTCTACGTGGACGGCGCGCTGGTCGCCACCACGGCGGCGGGTCCGGCGGTCGTGAGCACCGGCGCGTTCACCGTGGGACGGGCCAAGTACAACGGCCAGAACGTCGACTTCTGGCCTGGCGCGATCAAGGACGTGCGCGTCACGTCCTGATGTTGGGAGAACGCTCTCCCTGCGTGGTACAACCGGTGGCATGAGCAAGAGCGCACCCACGTTGGAGGACGTCGCCAGAGTTGCGGGTGTCTCGCGCGCGACCGTGTCGCGCGTGGTCAACGGCACCCGCAACGTCGACCCTCAGCTCCAGGAGACGGTGCGCAGCGCGATCGAGCAGACCGGGTACTCGCCCAACCGGGCGGCCCGGTCCCTCGTGACCCGCAGGACCGGCACGGTCGCGCTGGTGATCTCCGGTGCCGGCGGCGGGTCGGACGTGTTCACCGACCCGTTCTTCGGCCGCGTCGCGGCGGGCGTGGTCGACTTCCTGCGCCCGCACAGCGTGCACCCGGTGCTCATGCTCGCCGACTCCGAACCGGCCAGGACCGAGGTGGTCGAGTTCCTGCGGCAGGGCAGTGCCGACGGCGCGCTGCTCGTCACCACCCACCCCGCCGACCCGTTGCCGGCCCGGCTGCTGGCCGCCGGGGTGCCCTCGGTGCTCTACGCCCGGCCCGGCGCGCCCACGCCCGTCAGCTACGTCGACATGGACCACCGCGCGGGCGGGCGGCTCGCGGCCGACCACCTGGTGGCGTCCGGGCGCACGGACGTCGTCACCATCTCCGGCCCGCTCGACGTGCTGGCGAGCCAGGACCGGCTTGCCGGGTTCCGCGATGCCATGGCCCGCCACGGTTTCCCGTACGTGCCGAGCGCGGAGGGCGGGTTCACGGCGGAGAGCGGCGGGGCCGCGATGACCCGGCTGCTCACCGAGCACCCCGACCTCGACGGTGTCTTCGCCGCCAACGACCTGATGGCGCAGGCGGCGGTGTTCGTCATCCAGGAGCACGGGCTGCGCGTCCCCGACGACGTGGCGGTCGTGGGCTTCGACGACAGCACGCCCGCGCTCGCGTGCCGCCCGCAGCTCACGACCGTGCGGCAGCCGGTCGAGCAGATGGCCGCCGCGATGGCCGAGCTGCTGCTCACCGACCTGGAAAAACCGGGACAACGCCCGAGATCCGTCATCTTCGAACCGGAACTCGTCGTCCGCGCCTCTGCTTGATTGACCTGTCCGACACGCGGGGTTAACGTTCGGGAGAGCGCTCTCACGGCGACCGGTCGCCACCCGTCCCGGGCTCAACGCCCCTTCGTGTCAGGCAGGATCATGGGCATACCCCTGTCCAGGGTGGCCGCGCTCTCCGCCGCCGCCCTGTGTCTCGTGACCACCGTCAGCGCCACGACCTCGACCTCCGCCGGTGCCGCCGCGTGCGGCACCGCCAACGTCGCCCTCAACAAGACCGCCACGGCGTCCTCGACCGAGAACGGTGGCACCCCTGCGTCCGCCGCCGTCGACGGCAACGCGGGTTCGCGGTGGTCGTCGCAGTTCTCCGACCCGCAGTGGGTGCAGGTCGACCTCGGCTCCACGCAGCAGGTCTGCCGGGTGACCCTGGCCTGGGAGGGGGCGTACGGCAAGGCGTTCCAGGTGCAGGTGAGCAACAACGCGAGCTCCTGGAGCACCCTGTACTCGACCACGACCGGTACCGGGGGCACGCAGGCGCTCGACGTCAACGGTTCTGGCCGGTACGTGCGGGTGCTGGGCACCCAGCGCGGCACCGGGTACGGCTACTCGTTGTGGGAGCTGAGCGTCAACGCGGTGACCGACTCCACCGGGGTGCCGCCGACGGACCCGCGGAACCCGGACTTCGGGCCGAACGTGTTCGTGTACGGGCCGGGGTCGTCGCAGTCGGAGATGCAGTCGCGGCTGGACGCGATCTCCGCGCAGATGAAGACCAACCAGTTCGGCCCGCAGCGCTACGCCGTGTTGTTCAAGCCGGGCAGCTACAACGCCGATGTGAACCTGCGGTTCTACACGCAGGTCGCGGGTCTGGGGCTGAACCCGGACGACGTGAACATCAACGGCCACATCCGGGTCGAGGCCGACTGGTTGCAGCAGGGCGACGACCCGAACAACCTCGGCAACGCGACGCAGAACTTCTGGCGTGGCGCGGAGAACCTGTCGGTGACGCTGCCGGCCAACCAGATCGAACGCTGGGCGGTGTCGCAGGCCACGGCGTACCGGCGGATGCACCTGCGTGGCCAGGCGCACCTGTGGAACGGCTACGACGGCTGGGCCAGCGGTGGCCTGATCGTCGACAGCAAGATCGACGGCGTGGTCGTCTCCGGTTCGCAGCAGCAGTTCCTGACCCGCAACAGCAACCTCGCGGGCGGCTGGTCCGGCTCGGTGTGGAACATGGTGTTCGCCGGTACGCAGGGCGCCCCCGCCGACCACTTCCCGAACCCGTCGCACACGACCGTGGACACCTCTCCGGTGACGCGCGAGAAGCCGTACCTGTACCTCGACGGCTCCGGTGAGTACCGGGTCTTCCTGCCCGCGCTGCGCACCAACTCCCGCGGCACCAGCTGGGAGAACGGCAACCCCGGCACGTCGGTGTCGCTGGCGGACTTCTTCATCGTCAAGCCCGGCACGCCGGTCGCGACCACCAACGCCGCACTGGCCCAGGGCAAGCACCTGCTGCTCACGCCCGGTGTGCACCAGGTCGACGACACGATCCGCATCACCCGCCCGAACACCGTCGTGCTCGGCCTGGGCCTCGCCACGCTGACGCCGACCACCGGGAAGGCCGCGCTCACCACGTCCGATGTGGACGGTGTCCGGCTGGCCGGCTTCCTGGTCGACGCCGGCGTGCAGAACTCCCCGGTGCTGCTGGAGATCGGTGACGCCGGCACCGCGGACCACTCGGCGAACCCGACCTCGCTGCACGACGTGTACCTGCGCGTCGGCGGTTCCCAGGCGGGCAAGGCGACGGTCAGCATGCGGGTCAACAGCCGCAACACGATCATCGACCACACCTGGGTCTGGCGCGCCGACCACGGCGAGGGCGTCAGCTGGACCGCCAACCCCGGCCAGAACGGCGTGGTCGTCAACGGCGACAACGTCATCGCCTACGGCCTGTTCGTCGAGCACTACCAGCAGCACAACCTGATCTGGAACGGCAACGGCGGCCGGGTGTACCTCTACCAGAACGAGCTGCCGTACGACCCGCCGAACCAGGCGGCGTGGATGAACGGCTCCAAGCGCGGCTGGGCCGGCTACAAGGTCGCCGACTCGGTGACCACGCACCAGGCGTTCGGCGTCGGCGTGTACTGCTTCAACCAGGCCAACCCGGGCGTGGTCACGGACAACGCGTTCGAGGCGCCGAACCGGGCGGGCGTGCGGTTCACGCACCTGGTCGCGGTGTCGCTGGGCGGTGTGGGCACGATCGCCAACGTCATCAACGGCACCGGCGGGCAGGCGGACCTCGCGAACCAGGTCCGCTACGTCGTGAGCTACCCCTGACAGCGGGATGAGCGCCTGACGGGCGCCGCGGCCACCCCGGTCGCGGCGCCCGTCCTGCTCCGCGGTGGAAGGGGAAGCACCCCAGGGCACGCGCCGCCCCGGGGTGCGGGGAAGGGGGAACGCTACCTCGGCAACCGGTAGTCCGGGCCGAGGGCGGCACCCCTCTGCGGCTTGTACAGGTCATATCCACGCGGGTCGCACTGGAGACCACCGTTGATGCAGTGGCGGACCAGCGCGGCCTGGGTGGGCGCGTCCCAGGCGTTCATGAAGTCGTAGTGCCAGGTGTAGCCGCGGCCGCTGGAGAGCCGGACGCGCGACATGTCACCGGACACCGGGAACGCCATCTTGAACTCGATCATCGGCACCGCCACCGGGTGCGACGACGGGCAGACGAGCGTCGCGCGGTCCGGGTACGCCATGTGCGACCTGTGGTCAGCCGAGTCGAGGTCGCGGCCGTTCCAGCAGCTCGGTGCCTGGTAGCGGATGTTGAGCTGGGTGCCGGGCGGGCAGTGCGCCGGGATGTCCCAGTTGTGGGAGCTGTCACCGCACTCCCAGCCCTCCACGGCGCCGGGCGCGGTGCGGAACTGCTCCTGGGTGGCACCGGGACTGCCGACCACGAACCGGATGCCCGGCGGGAACGGCACCACGTCCTGGTACCTCAGGATGCCGGACTTGTAGTAGATGACCTGCGGGAAGTTCGGCGGCACCACCTGGTCGCCGTTGTAGACCGACGGGAACCAGTACGCGGACCTGTCGTCGGGCGTCCTGCAGTTGGTCTGGGCGGCCCGCAGCGAGTCGGTGGTGGTGCGGGCGTTGGTGGACGGGTTGCCGAGGAACGTGTGGAGGTGCGACGCGCCCGCCAGCCCCGGGAAGACGATCGGGTCGTCCGGGAGGTGGTGCGTGACCGAGCAGTTCGCCTGGAACTCGTGGTGCGTGACCAGGTCGTCGGCCTGGGCTTGCTGAACGACGACAACTGCCGCCACGAGGGCGGCCGCTGCCGTCAGTGCGCTGAGCTTTCTGGACAACTGGGTCCTCCTGCCGATGGTGGGTACCGGCTTGGAGAGCGCTCTCCCACCCAGGTTCCCGCTCCGGTCCGCGAGGTGTCAAGACCGGTTCTTTGACAGCGCGGACGTCTGGTCGTACCGTGCGACAGGAAGGCTGTGAGAGCGCTCTCCCCGCACACGGCCTGAGGTTCCACCGGTTGAGCAGTTCTGCGGTTCCCGTCGCGCCGGGGAGCTGACAGGGTGACCGCGTGGTGCACATGGGGGAACGGCACGGAGTGGGCCCGGCGTTGGCCCAGGTGAGTCTGGCGGGGGTGGCCGGCGCGCTGGTCGTCTCGTGCGGGATCGGGCCCGTGGTCGTGTCGCTGTTCGGCGGCCCGGTGGTGGCCGTCGTCGTCGGCGGGGTCCTGGTCGTGGTGCTCGTCGCCGCGCTGACCGCCGCGGCGTCCGTGGCGCCGGGGGAGTCGTGGCTCACCGGGAACGTCGGCGGGCGGGTGTGCTGGGCGCTGCTCGTCGGCGGCGCCGGAACCGGTGCGTGGCTGCTCGCCTGGAGCGTGTCCGACGAGGCACGCCTGGGCCTCAGCGAGTCCCCGTGGCTGTGGTGGCCCGCCACGGCCCTGCTGTTCGCGCTGGTGGCGGGGGTGTTGCTGCGCCGCTGGTACCTGGCGCTCACCTCGTTCGCGGTGCTCGTCGCGGTGGCGCTGCTGATGCTGCGCGCACTCGCGGGCGCGTTGCCGTCCGATGTGGAGCAACGCCTGGCCGCGAGCCAGGTGCCGCGCACGTCGATGATGGTGACCGCGGTGCCCGGCTACCACCTGGTGCCGGCCCAGGGGGTGTGGCACCTCGTGCCCGACGACCTCGACCCGAACGCGCCGTCGCCCGACGTCTCCCTGCACGCGCTGCCGGACGGCCCGGACTGCCGGTTCGAGCCGCACGACTCCCGTTACCCGTTCACGGACCGCTGCGAGGTCGAGCGCCCCGGCCTGTTCTTCCTGGACGGCACGCCGGTCCGCATCGGCTACGCCCACCGCGTCGGCACCACGCGCCTGCTGCTGACCGCGCCGCCGTCGTTCGACCGGGCCGTACTGCGCGAGGCGGTGCTCACCGCACGGGTCACCGACGGCGTGGCGACCGCCGTGGTGCCCGGTTACTCGGCCGGGTCCGCTTCGCCGCAGGGCACCCACTTCACCCCCGATGACCGCTCACTGCTGCCCGGCGCCCGGTACGTCTCGGTCGGACCCCGGCTGGGCGCGGGCTTCGGCGAGTGCACCTTCGGCGCGCAGGTGTGCGAGACCGAGTCGCCGGCGTTGCGCTACGAGCGCTTCGCCGACGGCCAGATGTACGTGCGCACCGAGGGTGGCCGTGAGTTCGAGGTCAGGGGCGGTCCCGGCGTTGACCGCGAGGTCCTGCGCACGGCCGCGCTCGCCGCCCGTTCCGCCACCGACGAGGAGGCGCTGGCGATGCTGCCGCCACCACCCCCGTCCCCACCGGACCGCTCACTCATGGCGTCCGTGCGCACTTTGTCCCGCACCCTGTTCAACTAACCCCCTTGCAGATGCCGGAAGAGCAGGGGGTTTTTGGTCAGTCCTCGACCTCGCGGCGGGACAACCGGACCTCCTCGACGTCCAGCCGCGCCTGCACCGTGCGCAGCACGATGTCGTCGATCGCCCGTTCGTCGCGCAGCCGCACCACGGTGGCCCGCTTGTGCGCGATCAGCTCCAGCCGCAGCGCCGCGTACTCGGCCTCGGCCTGGGTGGCCTCCTCGTCACCGTTCGCGGTAGAGCGGATGACCTCCAGGTGGTGGTCGTACTCGGCGAGCACCCGCTTGTAGACGACGTCGCTGACGCCGACCTCGTCCGCGAGCCGGGGCAACGCCTCGTAGGCCTCCTCGGACGCCGTGGACTGCGCGAGCCGGAGCTCCTCGTCCAGCGCGGTGTCCTCGGGCAGGTGCGACGCCCGCACGATCACGGGCAGCAGCAGCGACTGCACGACCAGCGTCAGCACGACGACACCGGACGTGATGAGGACGATCTCCCCGCGGAACGGGAAGGGCGCGCCGGACGCGGTCGTCTCCGGCACCGCGAGCGCCGCCGCCAGCGACACGGCACCGCGGAAACCGGCTGCCGTGGTGACCATGCGCTGCCGTGCGCCGACGCGTCGCGCGCGTTGCTGAGGGCGCCGGTCGAGCGCACGGATGATGTACGGCGTGGTGTAGCTCCACACCACCCGCGAGCCCACGACCGTGAGCGCCACCAGACCGATGGTGCCGAACGCCGCCAACACCTCCGGGCCGTCCAACGCGCGCACGGCACCGTGGGCCTGCAGTCCGATCAGGACGAACAACGACCCGTTCAACAGGAACGTCGACAACCGCCAGAACGCCTCGGACTGCTGCCGCGCGTCGGCTCGCACCAGCCGCGGCCCGATCTGGCTCAGCGTCAGCCCCGCGACCACCACGGCGATCACGCCGGAGCCGTGCACGACCTCGGCCGCCAGGAACGCCGCGAACGGCGTCAGCACGCTGACCACGCTCTCCTGCACCGGGTTGTCGAGCCGCCGCCGGACCAGCACCACCAGCCACGCGCACAGCAGACCCGCCGCCGCGCCACCGGCGTAGGACAGCAGGAACCGCCACCCGACCAGCCCTGCGCTGTACTGCGCCTCGCCGACGGTGACGGCGACCGCGATGCCGTAGATGACGAGCGCGGTGCCGTCGTTGATCAGCGACTCGGCCTTGATGATCGTGGTGGTGCGCCGCGGCAGCCCACGTGCGATCGCCGCCACCGCCGTCGCGTCGGTCGGGGCCAGCGCCGCGCCGAGCACCCACGCGGGTCCCCAGGGCAGCCCCAGCGCGTGCCCCACCCACGCGATCGCCGCGGCCGTCGCGATCACCAGCACGGTGCTGGTGAGCACGATGACCCGCAGGTTCGACCTGACCTCGCGCAACGAGGTGGTGAGGCTCTCCCAGTACAGCAGGGCCGGGAGGAAGATCAGCAGCATCGCCTCCGGCGGCAGGGTCACCGACTCCAGGGCCGGCACGAACCCGAGCACCGCGCCGCACACGACCAGCAGGGCCGGTGCGGCGACGCGCAACCGCCCGGCCGCGACGCTGCTCACGAGCACGCACACGCCCAGCACCACCACGAGTTCCAGACCGAGCATGTGCCCAATCTAGGACGCTCACGCGGTCAGGGCGGCATCCAGCTCCGCGAGCAGCCGCGACTTGGGTCGCGCTCCCACGATCGACCGGATCGGCACCCCGTCGCGGAACAGCAGCATCGTCGGCAGCGACATCACCTGGTAGTCGCGGGCGGTCGCCGTGTTCTCGTCGGCGTTGATGCGCAGAACGGTCAGGTCATCGCGTTCCCGGTCGATCTCGTCGAGCACCGGCGACAGCATGTGGCACGGTCCGCACCACTGCGCCCAGAACTCGACCAGCACGGTCCCGGTCCGCACGCTCTCGCCGAACGTGGCGTCGGTCAGCTGCACTTGAACTCCCTGGGTTCGTCCACCCGGCACGGGTCGAAGGCCTCGATCTTGTCCACGAGGAACGCGCGCACCGCGCCCAGCCGCTCCAGGCACGCGTCCAGCTCGGCGAGCTTGCGCCGGTAGACCTCCCGCGAGTCCGGGCACGAGTCGCCGGAGGAGTGCCCGGCGCGCAGGCACGCCACGAACGGGCGGGTGTCCTCCAGCGACAGCCCGATCGACTGCAGCGACTGGATCTCCGCGACCAGCCGGAGGTCGTGCTCGTCGTACTCGCGGTAGCCGTTGGCGCTGCGGTGCGCCTCCAGGAGACCCTGCGACTCGTAGAACCGCAGCGCCCGCGTCGTGGTGCCGGCTCGCCTGGCCAGTTCGCCGATCCTCATGACCGCAGACGCTAAACCTTGACGCCCACGTCAAGGCAAGGCCGCGTCAGCCGCGCTGCACCGGGATGTGCACCGGTCCGGTCCTGGTCACGTCGGCCCAGACGACCTTGCCGTTGTGCCGGGCCCGCACGCCCCAGGCGGTGCTCAGCCCCGCGACCAGCCGCAGCCCGAGGTGGAACCGGACGGGGGCGGTCGGCACCAGGGCGGCCGTGCGCTCACCGTCCTCCACCTCGATGCGGACGTACGGGCTGGTGCGGTGGCGGATCAGGGTGGTGGCGCGCGGCGCGGAGGTGTGCCGGTAGGCGTTGCTCACCAGCGAGTTGACGACCTGCACGACGGCCTCGGAGCCGAAGGTCGTCTCGTCGGCGAGGGCGCGGCGCACCCACCAGCGCACCTGCGCGAGGCTGGGGGTGGGGTGGGTCAGCCGCATGGTGGCCCACTGACCACCGGGTGCGGTGACGTCCGGCGTGGCGTCGCTCAAGTTCGGTCCTCGTGCCGGTGACAGGTCTCCTGATCACGCCAGGGGCCGTTCGCGATCCCGGCAGGAGGCCAAGGTCCTCGTCGGCGCGGGACCTTCGGTCAGGAACGGTCGGCGCCGTGCCAGTCCAGGCACAGCACCATCGCGTCGTCGTCGACGGTCAGGCCGCTGCGGTGTCCGGCGAGCTGCTGGAGGACCTCCCTGGGGACCTGCGCGGCGGGCAGCAGACGGGTCAGGTTGATCGCGCGGGCCAGCGCGCGTTCGCCGTAGCGCTCGCCGGCGGGGGAGGCCACGTCGTAGACGCCGTCGCTGGCGAAGATCAGCCGGTCGCCGGGGCGGACGTGGAACTCCTGCGGGGAGAACTGGGTGTCCTCGAACATGCCCAGCGGCAGCTGGTCCTCGAACGTGACGCGCTCGGCGGTGGTGCCGCGCAGGCGCCACATGCTGGGCGAGCCCGCGTCGATCACCTCGACCCTGCCGGTCTTCAGCTCGAACTGCAGCAGCAGGACCGAGACGTGCACCCGGCCGCCGTGCTGGCCGTAGATCGCCTGGTCGGCCAGCGCCGCCTGGTCGGCGAGGGGGACGCCGGCGCGGCGGGCGTTGCGCAGGGCGTTGACCGCGAGGTTGGTCAGCAGGGCGGCGTCGATGCCCTCGCCCATGCCGTTGGTGACCGTCAGCGTGAGGTGCTCGGCGTTGGTCGACCAGTCGAAGTTGTCGCCGTAGATGGCGTAGGCGGGTTCCAGCTGGCCGCCGAGGTCGTACTCGGACCGGCGGCAGGACCGGCCCGGCAGCAGCTGCCACTGCATCTCCGCGGCGAGGGTCAGCCGCGTCGCCCGCCGCGCTTGCAGGTACAGGTCGGTGTCGCGTTCGGCGACCACGATCTCGTGGCCCAGCGTCTGCGCGATCCGGCCCAGCTCCGCCACGTCGTCCTGGCCGGGCACGTCCGCCAGGTCGACCGCGAGCACGCCGAGCCGGTCGCCGCGGACGGTGACCGGCAGGTAGGTGGTCACGGCGGTGCCCTCGCGGTGCTCGACGAACGGCTGCTGGGCGCCGAACGCCTGACCGGGCGTGCTGCCGTTCACCGGGATCGGGCTGCTCGTGTACGGCAGCTCCGCGACCGGTTGCAGCATGAGCAGCGCGTAGTCGGCCAGCAGCAGCTGCACCGCCTCGGCCTGGTACAGCTGTCTCAGCTGGGTGCGCGTGACGTCGAGCAGCTCGTGCGGTGCCGCGGCCCGGAGGGCCTGCTCGACGACGAGGTATCTGTTCACCGCTTGTGCGGTCACGGGGTGCCTGCCTTCTGCGCCGGGTGTCGATCCCGTGTCGCGGGCGCGGCCGGACATGACACGGGAACACTAAGGATGCGACAGTGGGGACGTGAACCGGATTCGGCCACACGCCTCCGTCGACGACGTGCTCCGGGTTCTCACCCAGGTGGTCGAACAGATCGAGGTGATGTGGGAACGGAGCAAGGACGTGTCGCCCGCTCCGCTGTCGGTGTCCCAGCTGCGCGTGATGTTCGTGCTCGAGAAGTCCGAGGGCGCCAACCTGCGCGCGCTCGGCGAGGCGCTGGACGCCGCACCGTCCTCGGTCAGCCGCCTGTGCGACCGGCTGGAGGCGGTCGGTTTCCTGGAACGCGGCCTGAGCGCCACCAGCCGCCGCGAGGTCGAGCTCTCGCTGAGCGACCGCGGCCGCGCGTACCTGCACGACCTGCGTGAACGGCGGCGTGAGCACCTGCGCGACGTCGTGGACACGCTGCCGCCGTCCGCCCGGTCCACGCTCGTCAGCGGGTTGCGGCAGCTGCGGGACGCGGCCACGTCCGTCCAAGGCGTCGACGACGGCGACGACCAGCCGGGAACGCAGACTGCCTGACCACCGTCGTCCCCCCATCGGTGCTCCCGTGCCACAACCGCGCCCACGTGTCGGCGTCTTCTGCTAACTTTTGTCGTGCGACAATAGTTTAGTGACGGGAACATCCGGCGGTTGGGGCTGCAGTGGCGACTGGCGAGGTTGCGCGACCGCACCGGAACCGGCCCCGTGCGGCCAGGTGAGGTGCACGTCGACCTCCCAGCCGGGGACCGGTCTGCGCCGACCGGCGAGACCGTCCACCCCATCCGTTCCGAGTCGGACCTGCTCGCCGCCCGGCACGCCGTGCGTGCCGCGGCCCTCGCGGCGGGGTTCGACCTCGTCAGTCAGACGAAGGTCGTGACGGCAGCGAGTGAGCTCGTGCGCAACGCCTACGTCCACGGCGGTGGTGGGGCGATGACCATCACCCGGCTCGTCGGGCTCGACGGCCGGCGCGGGCTCCGGTTGCAGGTCCGCGACCACGGGCCCGGCATCAGCGACGTCACGGCTGCGCTGGCCGACGGCTTCAGCACGTCCGCGGGACTCGGCCACGGGCTCGGTGGCATCCGCCTGCTCGTCGACGAGTTCACCCTCGACACCGCCGTGGGCGAGGGCACCACCGTGACCGTGGTGGGATGGGCGTCGTGACCGCAGAACAGCCCGTCACCTCCGCCACGACCGACGGCGTCCTCGCGTTGCGCGCGCGGCTCCGCTCGCTGTGCGACGAGCACGGCGTGTCCATCGAGCTGCGCGCCCGCCTGGTGCAGAGCGCGACGATCCTGGCGCGCGAGCACCACCTGGCCGCCGACCCCGCCGACCGCGCCGCCGTCGACGGGCAGCTCAGGGCCGAGCCGGGCGGCACGGCCACCCTGGTCGTGACCCTGCCGCTGGTCGAGCCGCTCGACCGCACCCGGCCGCTGAACCTGCCCCTGCTCCCCGAACCGGTCGACGCGCCCGCCGCCGTGTGGCACCTGCCCGCACAGGTGGAACCGCAGGTCGCCGTGCGGGCGGACCCGGCGGACGACCAGGCCGCGACCGACCTCGAACTGCGCGCCCTCCTGGCCCGCACCGACTCGCTGGAGCGCGAGCACCTGCAGCTCAAGCACGAGCTGGCGGAGACCAACAGCGGCGTCGTGGCGATGTACGTGGAGCTGGAGGAGCGGGACGAACAGCTCCGCAGGGCCCACGCGGTGATCTTCCGCGAGCTGGAGGACGCCCTGCGCCCACCGCCCCCGGTCGTGCCCGGCGTCGAGCTCGGGGTGCACTACCGGCCGGCCGACCGCGACGCCCCCACCGGCGGCGACCTCTACGACTGGTTCGTGCTCGCCGACGGCACCCTGCAGATCACCGTCGTCGACGCCGTCGGCCACGGCGTCACCTGCACCCGCAACGCCCTCAACGTCACCCACACCATCCGCACCCTGACCCTCGACGGCTACCCGCTCGAAGACCTGGTCCGGCGGGCCGCCGAGATCAACGAGGGTCTGATGGCCACCCTGCTGGTCGCCCGGCTCGACCCGCGCACGGGCGCGCTGCGCCTGGCCGGCGGCGGCCACCCGCCCGCGTTGCTGGTGCCCGGCACCGGCGACACGGCCTACCTGCCCGCGAAGGGCCGCGGTGTCGGGTTCCCCGTGCCCGGCAGCACCGGCATCAACACCACGGTGCTGGCGCCGGGGGACCTGCTGCTGCTCTACACCGACGGGCTGGTCGAGAGCCGCGGCGACGTGGACGAGGGCGAGCTCCGGCTCTCCTCCGCCGCCAAGGCGTACGCGGACCAGCCGCTCGACCTGGCGTTGTCCACGATCGTGGCGGACATGCACGACATCGTCCTGTACACCGACGACACCGTGCTCCTCGGTGTCCGGTTCCGAGGTGCGATGACCTGAGGGGACACCGGCGGTGCGTACGATCGCACCGCTCACAGGAGTGCGGTAACAGTGGAACAGCGTCCGAGGTCCAGCAGCGTGCCTGCGACGCATGAGGGTGGGAATGCGGGCGTGAGCGCTTTGGACGGTCGGGACCAGGTCGAGGTGTCGCGGGTGGCGGCAGGTGGCGGTGGCGCGGAGGAAGACCTGCGCGCGTTGTTCGGGCAGTCGACGGCGATCTTCGCGTCGTTCTCGGGACCGGAGCACGTGCTGGGGACGGCGAACCCCGCGTTCACGGCGTCCATCGGCCAGGGCAGGGCCCATCCGGGTCAGCCGCTGGCGGACGTGCTGCCCGAGCCGGCCGAGCAGGGGCTGCGCGCCCTGCTGGACGAGGTCCACCGCACCGGCGAGGCGCGCACCGGTCGTGACGTGCGGGTCGTGCTGGGTGACGGCCCGGACGCGCGGGAGGCGTTCTTCGACGTCACCTGCGAGGCGCGCCGCGACCGGTCCGGCGAGGTGGTCGGCGTGCGGGTCATCGGGGTGGAGACCACGCAGGTCAAGCACGCCCAGCGGTTGATGGCCGAGCACCGCGCCCTGCTGGAGCAGATCGCCCGGCAGGCGCCGCTGACCGAGGTGCTCGACGGGATGGCCCGCTCCATCGAGGAGCTGGTGCCGCAGGAGCTGTTCGTGTCCGTCCTGCTGGCCGATCCCGACGGCCTGCACCTGCGGCACGGTGCCGCGCCCAGCCTGCCCGGCTTCTACAACGAGGCCATCGACGGCATCGCCACCGGTGAGGGCGTCGGTTCCTGCGGCACCGCGGCCCACCGGCGGGAACCGGTCGTGGTCGCCGACATCGCCACCGACCCGTTCTGGGACGACTTCCGCCACCTGGCCGAGCGCGCCGGGCTGGGGGCCTGCTGGTCGACGCCGATCCTGGCCCGCGACGGCGGCCTGCTGGGCACCTTCGCCCTGTACCACCGCACGCCCAGGGTGCCGCAGGACACCGACCTCGCCCTCATCCAGGTCTTCACCGGCACCGCGGCCCTCGCCATCGAACGCCACCACGACGACCAGGCCAAACGCGCCGCAGAGGCCCGCGCGGAAGCGGCACTGGAGGAGCTGGGCAAGGCCGTCGAGGCGGAACGCGAGCTGCGTGCCGACGCCGAACGGCGGGCCGCTGCCGCCGCGGAGCTGAACGCCAAGATGCGCGCCGCCGCCGAGAACCAGGCCCGCACGCCGCGCCCGGAGCAGTGCCAGCTCGGCGGCACCGCCGGGTGCGGCGCGCCGGCCGAGATCAAGGTCGCCGACTCGTGGGGCGACGCGGCCTGGGGCTGCGCCGCGCACGTCGAGGAGGCGCTGATCAACGTGCGGTCGGTGTTCATCGCGAGCGAGGAGCTCGGCGGGCTGGCGGCCTACGTGCACCGCTGACCGACTAGGCTCTTCGGGTGAAGCGTTTCCTGCTGGCCGCGCTGTGCCTGCTCGTGGCCGCCTGCGGCACCCCAGCACCGGCCACTGCCCCCACCGCGGCGTCCGGCTCGACCAGCACCCGGCCCTCCGCCGACGAGTCGGCGGCGGTCCGCGCCGCCTTCGAGACCTACCAGAAGGCCGTGCTCGCCAAGGACGGCGCCGCGGCGGTGTCGGTGCTGGCCGGCCCGATCTTCGACGTCTACGAGAACTACCGGACGCTGGCGCTCACCGCCACCGAGCAGCAGCTCGCCACCTCGCTGCTCAGCGTGCGCCTCGCGGTCTACGTGATGCGGGGCGCGCTGGACCCCGCGGTCCTGCGCACCGCGTCGTCGAAGGACGTGGTGAAGGCGGCGGTCGACCGGGGGCTGGTCGGGGAGCAGGGCGTGTCCAACCTCGCCGTCGGCGAGGTCGAGGTCGACGGCGACAAGGCGTCGACCGAGGTGATCGCCCGCGGGCAGCAGGCGCCGTACCGGTTCGAGTTCGCGCGCGAGGACGGGGCTTGGAAGATCGACCTGCGCCCGTTGCTGGACCTGGCCGACACCGGGCTGGCCGAGGTGGCGAAGCAGCGGAACCTGACCCCGGAGCAGTTGCTCGACCAGACGCTGGTCGCGATGTACGGGCCCGCGAAGGCGACCGAGCTCCGCAAGCCCCTCGGACGCTGACCGGCCTCCTACAGCGACATGAACGTGTCGCGGTCGCAGCGGGCCAGAGCGCGCAGCAACTCGGTCGTGCGCACCGCGAGCCGCGCGGCGAACCTGGTCAGGGCGTTGCCTCGGCGACCGTAGGCCGAGGTCCAGAGCTGAGGAATCATGGTTCGATGCTCTGCCGGGACCGGTCGCGCGCCGGGGTTCGTGGACGACTCTGGACGGCGGTTGCGCGGGCCCGCCGGCAGGACTAACTTGGAACGGTTGGTTCAAGTTAGTCCTGAGGTGGCAACGATGCCCGACGTGAAGCACTTCGACCCGGACGCCGTTCTCGACGAGGTCATGGCGTTGTTCTGGAAGCGAGGTGCCGCGTCGACCGGCATCCAGGACATCGTGACCGCCACCGGCCTGAACCGGTCGAGCCTGTACTCGACGTTCGGTGGCAAGCGCGACCTCTACCTGGCGGCGCTGCGCCGGTACGTCCGCGAGCGGTCCCAGCCGGTCTTCGACCAGCTGGCCGGCGAGGAGTCAGGGCTCGCGGCGGTCGAGGTGTTCTTCGCCCGGCTCGTCCAGGTCCGATGCACGGGTCCGCACGCCCGGTGGGGGTGCATGGTGGCGAACGCGCACGCCAACGGCGAGAACGACGACCCGGAGATCAGTGCGGTGCTGCACGAGCACCACGACCAGCTCGGCAAGGCGCTGCGCGCGGCGCTCGAACGGGAGCCGGGGCTGCGGCTCGCTCCCGCGCAGGCGGCGGACATGCTCGCCATGCTCGCCTACGGGGTGAACCTGCGTTCTCGTGCCGGTGCCGACCGGAAAGCGCTGAACGCGACCGTGAAGGCCGCGCTCAGCGCTCTCGTGTGAACCCCTGCTGGACGGCGACCTCCTTGATGTCGTCCAGGAGCTCCCTGATCCCTCCAAGGTCCAGCCCTTGGCTCCCGAGTGCGGTGCACGGGAGGTGCTTGACAGCCCGACTATCTTGAAACGAGTGTTCCAAGTTCGCTGAGGGGGCGTTCGGTGTTCACTCCGAGCAGACCGCGCACGCTCGACGAGTACGTCGTGCAGCTGCGCGGGTTGAAGGTCGACGCGGGCAGTCCGTCGATCACCGAGATCACCCGGCGCATCCACGCGACGTGGCACAGGGCCGGTCGCCCGCGCAGCGAGTGGCCCGCCCGCTCGACCGTCGGCAACTGCTTCCAGACCGGGCGGCGGCGGCCGAACGTCGACCTGGTTCTTGCCGTCGTGGAGGTGCTCGTCGACGGCGACGTCGCGCTGCTGGGGCAGTGGCGGCAGGCGCTGCGCCGGGTGCTGGGGGAGACCGACGCGACCGGCTGTGCCCGCGTGCGCACCGAGCTGCCGGAGGACCTTCCCGCGTTCGTCGGCAGGCGGGACCTGCTCCAGCGGTTCGCCTCCGGCGGTGTCGTGGCGCTCGCCGGGATGCCGGGCATCGGGAAGACGGCGCTGGCCGTCCACCTGGGACACTCGTGGGCTCGCCGCGGGCTGGTCCGCGGCCCGGTGCTGTTCCTGGACCTGTGCGGGCTTGACCCCGTGCGCCCGCCCGTGGCCGTCGCCGCCGCACTGGAGTCGTTCCTGCGGGTGCTCGGCGTACCGGGCGATCTGATCCCACCCGGCCTCGACGACCGGATCCGGTTGTACCGCACCAAGGTCGCGGAGACCTCCGCGCTCGTCGTGCTCGACAACGCGGCCGACGCGGCCCGGGTGCGGCCGCTGCTGCCCCCACCCGGCTGCCACGCGCTCATCACGAGCCGCACCGCTCTACCCGGCCTCGGCTCCACCACGCTGCCCCCGCTCACCGCCGGGGAGGCGCTGGAACTGCTGCGCCTCAGCGCAGCGCCGCGCACCGCGGACGCCGGCCCGGTCGGCTCGATCGTCGAGCTCCTCGGCTGCCACCCGCTCGCCGTGTCGGTCATCGGCCGCCACCTGCGCGAGCACCCCGGCTGGACGCTGACCGACTACCTGGAACCGCTCACCGCGCTGGCCCTCGAAGGCGGCCTGCGGGCGACGCTGGCGCTCTCCGACCGCGCGCTGCCCCCGGACGCGCGCCGGTTGCTGCGCCTGCTGACGTTGCACCCCTGCACGACCTTCGACGTGCACGCGGTGGCGGTGCTGGCGGACCTGAGCGGGCGGCCGACGCGCGGCCTGCTCGACGCGTTGGTCGAGGCGCACCTGGTGGAGCAGAAGGGGTACGGGCTCTACGAGCTGCACCCGCTGGTGCGCGCCTACGGTGCGGAACGCCTGCTGATCGACGAACCGGTGAGCCGCAGCCGGCGTGCGCTGGAACGGCTGCTGGACCAGCGCAACCTGCGGCTGGTCAGCTGATCACCGCGCCGGCGCGCAGGGGATGACCGCCCACACGGCCTTGCCGACGGTGCGGTGCACCACGCCCCAGCGCTCGGCCAGCCGGTTCACGATCACCATGCCGCGGCCGCGCACCGAGTCGGGCGTGGACGGCCGCAGCAGAGGCGAGTCAGGCGAGGCGTCCTCAGCCACGACGTTGACGACGCACGGCTCGTCCGACCGCCGCAACCGCAGGCGGGCGGGCAGACGTGCGTGGTCGAAGACGTTGGCGGCAAGCTCGGTGATCACCATCAGCACGTCGAGGAGGTCGTCCTCACCCAGGTCGCCCAGGATCGACCTGGTCCACCTGCGGATCTTCGCCGTGTCCGGTACGGCGCTGACGAGCTCCAGCGTGTGCCATCCGTCAACAGAGCACTCGGCAGCCACGTCGCGGCCTCCTCCCTGTCGGCATCGCACGACTGGAGTACCTCGGCCGGGGGCGGCGAAACCCGGCACCGTCAGGACGGACCCAGCTCACACCGCAGCTCCGCCCACACCGTCTTGCAGCCGTCACCGGGGCTCGTGCCCCAGGAGGTGGCCAGCCGGTCGACCATCACGATCCCGCGGCCGCGGCAGCCGCCGAGCCGCGACCGGCCGAGAACGGGCAGCTCAGGCGCGGTGTCGTCGACCTCGCAGCGCACCACGCACGGGTCCGGCGCCACGTGCAGGCGCAACCGGCGCGGGCCCCGGCCGTGGTCGAAGGCGTTGCACACCAGCTCGCTGAGCACGAGCAGCACGTCCCCGACGTCGTCGCCGCCGAACCCGGTGAGCGCGAGCCGCGCCAGGGCCCGGATTCCGGCGACGTCGTCGTGGTAGTCCTCCAGGTCGAAGCTGCGGAAGAAGGCCTGGTGGCCGGGGTGGCTGAGCGACACGGTCGGCACCTCCTCGTCACGGCAGCTGGACACCGACGACGCACGTGTCGTCGTCGGTGTCGGACCGGCTCTGGGTCAGCAGGTGGTCCAGCAGGTCGTCCAGGTCGGCCCGCGGTTCCCGCACGGCGGCGCACAGCTGCTCCAGGCACTCGTCCAGCGGCAGGTCCCTGCGCTCGACCAGGCCGTCGGTGTAGAGCAGCAGCGTGTCACGGGGTTCGAGCACGACCTCGCCCTCCACGTAGGTCGCCTCGGACAGGGCACCGAGCATCGTGCCGGGCAGCATCGGCAGCAGCTCGCCCTCCCCGTCCCTGATCAGCACCGGCGGCAGGTGACCGGCGCGGGCCCAGCGCAGCACGCGGGTCAACGGGTCGTACACGCCGCAGATCGCGGTGGCGAAGATGTTGTCGGCGAGGTGGTGGGCCACGAGGTTCAGCCAGGTGAGCAGCTGGCCCGGTCCCGCGCCGGTGGCGGCCAGCCCGCGCAACGCGTTGCGCAGCACCACCATCCCGGTCGCGCCCTTGATGCCGTGACCGGTGATGTCGCCGACCGACACCAGGATCTGCTTGGACGGCAGCACGACGGCGTCGTACCAGTCGCCGCCGACCAGCTCTTCCTGCGCGGCGGGCCGGTAACGCACCGCGACCCGCAGTCCGAACGCCTCCAGCGTGGGGTGCGTCGGCGGCATGATCACCTGCTGGAGCTGCAGCGTCAGCCTGTTGCGCTCCGCGGCCTCCTGCGCGGTGATCGCCAGCTGGTCCTGCGTGGCCGACAGCGCCACCTCGGTCCAGTGCTGGGAGGACACGTCCTGGTAGGCGCCGCGGACGGCGAGCAGCGTGCCGTGCGGGTCGAGCACGGGCTCGGCGATCACGCGGACGTGTCGGGTGACACCGCCGGTGCGCTGCAGGCGGAACGCCGCGGACGCTTGCCGGTGGTCGTGCAGCACGGTCTGCACGAACCCGTTGAGCGCCGGCACGTCGTCCGGGTGGGCGTGCGCCGCGATCTGCGCCAGCGGCACGGGATCGGCGCCGGGGGCGTGTCCGTAGAGCGAGTGCAGCTGGCTGTTCCACACGATCGCGCCGGTGAGCCGGTCCTCCTCGAAGCCGCCGACCCGGCCGAGGCGCTGGGCGTGCTGCAGCAGGTTCGCCAGGCGGGTCGTCTCGTCCTGCACCCGCCACACGACCAGCACCAGCACCCCGTGCCGGGTGATGCTCACCCCGGCGGTCACCGTCAGCGGCACCTCGTCGATCAGCGCGGCGAGGTTCATGTGCTCTGCGCGGAACGGCTCACCGGTGGCGTGCACGTGCTCGACCTTGTCGAACAGGCCGCCCTCGGTCGCGGCCAGAGGGTAGGCCTCCAGCAACGACCGGCCCGCCACCGCGGCCCGCGGCCGTCCGGCGAGGTCCACGAACCGGCTGTTGACGTGGTGGATGCGGAAGTCGGTGATCGTGCCCTCCGGCGAGACCTCGGGGCCCAGCACGAACGCCGGGTCGAGCAGCCCGTCGGCGAGGTCCACCAGCTCCGCCGGCGCGGGCGCCGCGTGGTCGGCCACGCGCACGACCGCGGTGCTGTCCAGGGTGGCGGCGCACAGCTCCGCCAGCGCCTCCACCTGCTTGTGCACGCTCAACGGCTGCGGTGCGAGCCCGGTGGGCCAGCAGATCTCCAGCACGCCGGTGATGCGGCCGCCGGTGCCGGCCGGAACGGTGACGCGGCCGAGCAGGCCGGCACCGATCGACGGCAGCCCCGACGCGCCCAGGTCGCCGATCCACACCGCCTCCCGCTCCAGGAGCGCCCGTCGTGCGGGTGTCGGCACGCCGGGAGGGACGTAGCGCCAGCGGTGTGCCTCACCGGTGCCGAACCCGGCGTGCCCGGCGAGGGTGAGCGAGGCGTCCGCCCCGGCCAGCCAGATCGCCACGGCGCTCGCGCCCAGCGGGGCCAGCGCGTGGTCGAAGAGCGACTGGGCCACCGACTGCGTGTCGTCGGCGTGCAGAGCGCCGCTTTCCGCCGTCCGCAACCGGATCGCCGTCGTGGCGGTGTGGTCGCCGGCCGCGGCGGGGACCGCGGTGAGCTCGTCGCCGGAGACCTCGTTGATGATCTCCACGGCGAGCTGCAACTGGGTGGTGCCCGCACGGTCCGCGAGCAGGGCGAGCTGCTCGGCCGCCTGCGCGGGACCGCAGCGCAGGCGTTCGACGAGCACGCCCTTGGCGAGCTCCACCAGCGCCCGGCCGTCCGCTGCCGCCCGTGCCTGCTCGATCTCCCGGTGCAGGCGGGCGACGGTGCCCGCGAGCCGGCCGACACCGGCCTCGTCGGCGGTCACCGGGTGCGCATCCACCGGTGCACGCAGGCCATCAGGTCGTCGGCGTCGACCGGTTTGGTGACGTAGTCGTTGGCGCCCGCCGAGATGCTCTTGTCCCGGTCGCCCGGCATCGCCTTCGCCGTGACGGCGATGATCGGAACCTCCGCGTGGTCGGGCATGGAGCGGATCGCGGCGGTGGCGGCGTAGCCGTCCATCTCCGGCATCATCACGTCCATCAGGATCAGGTCGATCTCCGGGTGGCTGACCAGCGCCTCGATGCCCTCCCTGCCGTTCTCCGCGTGCAGCACCCGCACGTCGTGCAGCTCCAGGATGCTGCTGAGCGCGAACAGGTTGCGGGCGTCGTCGTCGACGATCAGCACCGTGCGACCGGCCAGCTGCCCGTTCACCCGGTGCGCGGCCGGCGGCCGCGGCTGCTCGGGACGCACGAGGGGCAGCACGTCCTCGGGGCCGTCCGCGTTGAGGTGCAACGCGATCCGCTCCCGCAGCTCGTCCAGGCTGGACAGCAGCTCGAGCGGGCGGGTGCTGCTGCGCGTCTGCAGCTGCTGCTCGTACTGCGCCGGCAGCCTGCGGTTGTTGTGCGCCAGCACGGGAATCGTGCGGGTGGCGGTGTCGCCGTCGAGCGCCTCCAGGAACCGCAGCGCGGCACCGTCGGGCATGTCCAGCTCCAGCACGACGCAGTGGCACGGCTCGGTCGCGAGCGCGGCCGCCGCCTCCTCGCGGCCGACGGCGGTGACCACCTCCACCGGCCCGCGCGGGTCGTTGCTCGCCGACAGGTCGGTCACCGCGCTCTGCGCGACCAGGGAGAGCAGGCCCTGCGGCCGTTCCTCCACGACCAGCAGCCGCCGCTGGTGCGTGGCGGCCGGTGCGGGTTCCTCCGCCGTGACAGCGGGTTCGGCCGCCGCCGCCGTCGCCGCCTCCTGCACGGGCTCGGCGAACTCGCTGCTGTGCACCGGCAGGTACAGGGTGAAGGTGCTGCCCCTGCCCAGGGTGCTCTCCGCGGTGATCGACCCGCCGAGCAGGTAGGCGATCTCGCGGCTGATCGACAGGCCCAGCCCGGTGCCGCCGTACTTGCGGCTGGTGGTGCCGTCGGCCTGCTGGAACGCACCGAAGATCGACTCCAGCTGGTGCTCGGCGATGCCGATGCCGGTGTCGCTGACCTGGAACCGGATGGCCTGGCCGTGCGCGCGGACCGCGTGCGGCAGCTCGTCCGGGTCGGCGAGCCCGATGC
Organism: Lentzea sp. NPDC036949; assembly: GCF_055608075.1. Classification (NCBI taxonomy): domain Bacteria; kingdom Bacillati; phylum Actinomycetota; class Actinomycetes; order Pseudonocardiales; family Pseudonocardiaceae; genus Lentzea; species Lentzea sp. NPDC036949. Next base: position 363,076 of record NZ_JBVJRA010000009.1, on the reverse strand, counting down.
GCAGCTCGACACCGCCGGTCTCGGTGAACTTGACCGCGTTGGACAGCAGGTTGCGCAGCACCTGCTGCAGGCGGGTGTCGTCGGTGACGAGCTCCGGCGGCGTGCCCGGCGACGTGCTCAGCTGGAAGCTCAGCCCCTTCTGCGAGGTGAGCGGGCGGAACGTGACCTCGACGTAGTCCAGCAGCCGCCGCAGCGACACGCGTTCCGGCGTGATGTCCATCTTGCCGGCCTCGATCTTGGACAGGTCGAGGATGTCGTTGATCAACCCCAGCAGGTCGGAGCCCGCGGAGTGGATGATGCCCGCGTACTCGACCTGCTTCGGGGTGAGGTTGCGGCTGGGGTTCTGGGCCAGCAGCTGCGCGAGGATCAGCAGGCTGTTGAGCGGGGTGCGCAGCTCGTGGCTCATGTTGGCCAGGAACTCCGACTTGTACTTCGACGCGAGCGTCAGCTCCTGCGCGCGGACCTCCAGCTGCTGCCGCGCCTGCTCGATCTCCAGGTTCTTCGTCTCGATGTCGCTGTTCTGGATCGCGAGCAGCTCCGCCTTCTCCTCCAGCTCCTTGTTGGAGCGCTGCAGCTCCTCCTGGCGGGCCTGCAGCTCACCGGAGCGCGACTGCAGCTCCTCCGCGAGCCGCTGCGACTCGGTGAGCAGCTCGTCGGTGCGGGCGTTGGCGATGATGGTGTTGACGTTGACGCCGATGGCCTCCATCAGCTGGTCGAGGAAGTCGCGGTGGATGTCGGTGAAGCGGTGCACCGACGCGACCTCGATGACGCCGAGGACCTGGTCCTCCACGACGATCGGCAGCACCAGCAGGTTGACCGGTGCGGTGCGGCCGAGACCGGAGGTGATGGCGACGTAGTCGGCCGGCATCTCGTCCACGGCGATCGTGCGGCGGCTGCGCGCGGCCTGCCCGACGAGCGACTGCCCGAACCGGAACCGGGTGGTCCGCGAACCGTCGTCGGGGTGGCCGTAGGAGCTGATCAGCCGCAGCTCCTGGCGGTCCTCGGTGTCGTCGGCCAGGTAGAACGCGCCGAACTGGGCCGACACCAGCGGCGTCAGCTCGTCCATGATCAGCTCGGCGACGACGGCGAGGTCCCTGCGGCCCTGCATGAGCCCGGAGATGCGGGCCAGGTTGGACTTCAGCCAGTCCTGGTCCTCGTTGGCCTTCGTGGAGTCGCGCAACGACTCCACCATCGAGTTGATGTTGTCCTTGAGCTCGGCGACCTCACCGGAGGCCTCGACGGTGATCGACCGGGTCAGGTCGCCCTCGGCGACCGCGCTCGTCACCTCGGCGATCGCGCGCACCTGGCGGGTCAGGTTCCCGGCCAGCTCGTTGACGTTCTCGGTGAGCCGCTTCCACGTGCCGGACACGCCCTCGACCTCGGCCTGACCACCCAACCGGCCCTCGCTGCCCACCTCGCGCGCCACGCGGGTGACCTCGGCGGCGAAGGAACTGAGCTGGTCGACCATCGTGTTGATCGTGGTCTTGAGCTCCAGGATCTCGCCGCGGGCGTCGACGTCGATCTTCTTGGTCAGGTCGCCCTGCGCGACGGCGGTGGTGACCTGGGCGATGTTGCGGACCTGGTTGGTCAGGTTGTTCGCCATGAAGTTGACGTTGTCGGTCAGGTCCTTCCAGGTGCCCGCCACGTTCGGCACCCGTGCCTGACCGCCGAGCATGCCCTCGGTGCCGACCTCGCGGGCCACGCGGGTGACCTCGTCGGCGAACGCGGACAGCGTGTCGACCATCGTGTTGATCACGCCGGCCAGCGCGGCGACCTCGCCCTTGGCCTCGACGGTGATCTTCTGGGACAGGTCGCCGCGGGCCACCGCCGTGGCGACCTGGGCGATCGACCGCACCTGGTTGGTGAGGTTGGAGGCCATGACGTTCACGTTGTCCGTCAGGTGCTTCCACGTGCCGGAGACACCGCGCACGGTCGCCTGGCCGCCGAGGTTGCCCTCGGTGCCGACCTCGCGGGACACGCGGGTGACCTCGTCGGCGAAGCCGGACAGCTGGTCGACCATCGTGTTGATGGTCTCCTTCAGCTCCAGGATCTCGCCGCGCGCGTCCACGCGGATCTTCTGGCTCAGGTCACCGCGCGCCACCGCCGTCGTCACCTGCGCGATGGAGCGCACCTGCGCGGTGAGGTTGTCCGCCATGACGTTGACGGACTCGGTGAGGTCCTTCCACGTGCCGGACACGCCCTTCACGTCCGCCTGGCCGCCCAGGCGCCCGTCCGTGCCGACCTCGCGGGAGACGCGGGTGACCTCGTCGGCGAAGGAGGAGAGCTGGTCGACCATCGTGTTGATGGTGTCCTTGAGCTCCAAGATCTCGCCGCGGGCCGTCACGGTGATCTTCTGGCTGAGGTCGCCGCGGGCGACCGCCGTGGCGACCTGGGCGATGGAGCGCACCTGCGCGGTCAGGTTGCCCGCCATGAAGTTCACCGAGTCGGTGAGGTCGCGCCACGTGCCGGACACGCCCTTCACGTCGGCCTGACCGCCCAGGGCGCCCTCGGTGCCGACCTCGCGGGAGACGCGGGTGACCTCGTCGGCGAAGGAGGAGAGCTGGTCGACCATCGTGTTGATGGTGTTCTTCAGTTCGAGGATCTCGCCGCGCGCGGTGACCGTGATCTTCTGGCTGAGGTCGCCGCGCGCGACGGCGGTGGTCACCTGGGCGATGTTGCGGACCTGGTCGGTCAGGTTGCCCGCCATGAAGTTCACGGAGTTCGTGAGGTCCAGCCACACGCCGCCGACGCCGGGCACCTCGGCCTGACCGCCCAGCCGGCCCTCGCTGCCCACCTCGCGGGCCACGCGGGTGACCTCGTCGGCGAACGAGGAGAGCTGGTCGACCATCGTGTTGACGGTGTTCTTCAGCTCCAGGATCTCGCCGCGCGCGTCGACGTCGATCTTCTGGCTGAGGTCGCCGCGGGCGACCGCGGTGGCGACCTGGGCGATGTCGCGGACCTGGCTGGTCAGGTTGCCCGCCATGGCGTTCACCGAGTCGGTGAGGTCCTTCCACGTGCCGGACACGCCCGGCACCTCGGCCTGTCCGCCGAGGCGCCCGTCCGTGCCGACCTCGCGCGCGACGCGGGTGACCTCGGAGGTGAACAGCGACAGCTGGTCGACCATGCCGTTGAAGACGGTGGCGATTTCGCCGAGCAGCCCGTCGGAGTCGTCGGGCAGGCGGATCCCGAAGTCGCCGTCGCGCACGGCGGTGAGCCCGGCGAGCAGCTGCCGCAGCTCCGGCAGCTCCGCCGCTCTTCGCGCGGCGTCCTGACCGGCCAGGACATCGGCCGGCGCACTCGTGCCACTCATCCAGAATCCTCCACTGCACGGCGAAACCACGTGGAGGTGGGCACCTGTCTGCTCAAGCTCACCTCAGCGAACGCGAATGACATTACTGGAGCCCGGTGGTGTCCTTCTCCGCGACGATCCCGGCGGTCGCGCCGGTCCCGTGCGCGGCGGCGAATTCGATCGGCCGGGAATGTTCTTCGGATTTCCGTCCGGCACGCCGCTGCCGCGACGGCCCGCCTCGAACCGGCACGCGTCTGGGCGGGCGCCTGCTGCTGCTCGACATCGGCGGCGGCTCGGTGGAGACCGCCCTGGGCCGTGACGCCGGTGCCCGCGAGGGCCGATTCGTGAGGTGGCCGTCAATGGTGCTCACCGGATCGGGCGAATGTGCGGAGAATGGGGTTCGTTCACTCGATGAGTTGATGCTTTCCCCGTGCGGGGCTGTCGGAAATTGACGCTGATCGCCCGTTTCGATCATGATCAGATTCATGATCGAAACGGGCGATCACACGAATCGTCGCCTTTTCCTCCGTGCCGGCGTGGTGACCGCGGGCGGTGCGGGCCTGCTGGCCGCGACCACCCCCGCCGCCGAGGCCGCCACCGGCTCGCACGTCTTCCGGGTGGCGCACTTCGGCGCCAGGGGAGACGGCCGCACCGACGACACCGCCGCCGTGCAGCGCGCGATCGACGCGGCCTGCGCCTTCGCCGCACGCGCGAACGGCTACGCACGCGTCGAGTTCGACGCCAGGACCTACCTGCTCGCCACACCACCGGCCCGACCCCGCCCCGGCCCCACCCACGCGGCCGGCCAGCTGCTGTTCCCGGAGCGCACCTCCGGCCCGCAGATCACGGTCGAGCTCGCCGGCGCCGGCACCCAGCAGGGCCTGCAGTTCATCCCGGACGGCCGGCAGACGGCGGCGGGCACCATGCTGAAGTCGACGGTCACCGCCACCTGGGACGGCCTCGCGACCGGCATGCCCCCGGCCGTGATCGCCTCGCCGAAGGGCAACGTGTGGGGCGGCTTCAACCGCGTGGCCGTGGCGGTCACGAACATCGCCGTCCAGGTGCCGTCGAACCCGTCGCTGGCCGGCCTGAACCTGCTGTGGGCACCGCAGGTCCGCCTGCGCGGCGTCCGCGTGTGCACCCCGGACCCGCTGCCCGCGGTGGTCGAGCCGGAGATCCCGTGGTCCACCGGCGTCGTCCTGCCCGGCGGCGGCAACAACGCGGTCGTCTACCTGCGCGACGTGCACATCGCCGGCTTCCACACCGGCCTGCTGTTCGGCGAGCACACCGACGCCTCCAGCGTCCTGGTCTTCGCGTGCAAGGTGGCGCTGGCCCCGTTCGGCAGACGCCTGCACACCGCCCGCTTCGGCCTGGTCACCGTCGAGTGCTGCCCGACCGTGCTCTCCGAGGTCAGCTGGGAGACCGGCCGCGTCGCCGGCACCGAGGGCGACAGCCTCAAGATCGACCTGCTCGACGTCGAGGAGTACAACGGCTTCAGCCGCAGCCTGGCCTGGACCCGGCACGACTGCCACGTCTTCGACCCGAACAGCGTGCTGCGGGGGTGGATCTGGATGGCCCGCTCCGGTGCCGACTACCTGAACATCCCGCTGACCCTGCAGGGCGCCCGGCACCTGCAGATCTCCGAGATCCAGCAGACGTGACCGGGTCGCCGGAGGAGAGTTGCGCCACGTGTTCACCCTGGTAGGGCGCATGCGCGCGGTTTTTGTCGGTGCCGTGTGGACACTGCAGGGGTGAGCACCTCGACACCGCTGCTGAACCCGACCCGCATCTACGTGGAGCCCGCGGCCGCGCTGCTGCCGCGCGGCCGCGAGGTGCTCGACCGGTTCCCGGACGCGCAGCGGGTCGAGGTCGACAGCCACTGGCGCATCCCCGAGCTGCACGGCGACGAGGCCAACGCCCAGCGGTGGGTCCGGATCAAGCGCGAGGCGCTGGTGCTCGGGGTGAAGAAGTCGCTGAGCGCGCGCCCCAACGGCCGTTCCGCGCACTTCATCGCCCCGTCCACCGCCAACGGCTGCGCGATGGCCTGCGCCTACTGCTACGTGCCGCGGCGCAAGGGCTACTCCAACCCGATCACGGTGTTCGCGAACATCGACCAGATCACCGGCTACCTGGCCCGCCACGTCGCCCGGCAGGGCCCGCTGACCGAGCCCGGCCAGATCGACGACCACGCGTGGGTCTACGACATCGGCGAGAACTCCGACTGCTCGGCGGACGCACTGGTCAGCGACAACGTGCGGGACCTGGTGCGGCTGTTCCGCGGCCTGCCCACCGCCAAGGCGTCCTTCGCGACCAAGTACGTCAACCGCGACCTGCTGGACTGGGACCCGCGGGGCCGCACCCGCGTCCGCTTCTCGCTGATGCCCGAACGCACCGCGAAACTGCTCGACATCCGCACCACCCCCGTCGCCGACCGCCTCGCCGCCCTCGACGACTTCCGCGCCGCCGGCTACGAGGTGCACGTGAACCTCAGCCCGGTTGTTGTGCACGACGGCTGGCTGGAGGACTGGCGGCAGCTGTTCCAGTCGCTCGGCGACGCGGTCTCACCCGCCACCCGTGCGCAGCTGGCCGCCGAGGTCATCATGCTCACCCACAACCAGCCGCTGCACGAGGTCAACCTGCGCTGGCACCCGCGGGCGGAGGACCTGCTGTGGCGCCCGGACCTGCAGGAGGTCAAGCGCAGCGAGGGCGGAGGGGTCAACGTGCGGTACCGGCGGGGGCTCAAGCGGGAACTGCTCGACTCGTTCCTCGCACTGGTCGCGGAGCAGGCTCCGTACCTGCGGGTCCGGTACGCGTTCTGAGCTCCGGCCCGGGGTGGATCAGGAGACGTCCGACTCCTGCCAGTGCACGCAGGTGGGGCGTTGACCTGTTTCCGCGAGCTCCAACAGCGCCTCTCTGAGCTTTGCCAACGGGATGAGGGCATCCGCGGGGAATCGGGTGCGCGTGTCCACGTCGACGTACAGCGTGATGTCCCGATCATCGGGACGGGTGGCCGAATTCCCGTGTGGGTGTTCATCGGTCCGGCGGGTGACCCACGCACACATTTCGTCGTCCTTCATCTCGGACGAGACAGGACGGCCTGATCCGGGCCGTGACACCGGATCATCGTCGGCCGCGAAACTCGGTGGTCCATGGCGTGCATGGCCGCGACCCGGTGTGGCACATCGATGTCGAACTTCAGCTGGTGGTCCGGGAGCTTGAGCGCACCGACCTTCGGGCGATCCCGCAGGTACACGACAGTCGGGTGGGGCTGTTCGTTGGCCAGGACATCGGCAAGCACCTGGTCGAGCTTCGCCTCCGAGTCCACCCTCACAGGGGTCCGGCCGCGGTTCTCGGGAGAGAAGTAGTACGCGTCGAGAACATGTTTCACGGCAGGCTCCTTCCGGTGAAGGTCTCGGAGTCTGCCGGACCAGCGTTGCGCTGTCGCCAGGCCACCTTGATCTCGACGTGCTCAGCGGCTGCCACCCGGCCTCGCCCTCCTCGCGGAAACCCCAGCGGTTGGAGGAAGGTGCCGACCCGTCCGTGGCGGTGCTTGAGGCGACGATCCGGAGTGCTCAGCGGTGAACGGGTTCGCGAGCGCGCCGATCGGGGTGGATGACGTCCATCTTCAGCAGGTTCTCCTCGGGCAACGCCGCCAGCACGGGCTCGATGTCGGCCAGGAGTGCCTGTGCGGCGAGCAGTTGGTCGCCGATGCGCTTGCGGTGCTGACGCAGGACCTCGACGCGGTGCTCGGCTTCGGTGACGATCCGCCGCGCGTGCTCGGTGGCGTCGCGGACGGTCTTCTCGGCGCGGGCCTGAGCGGAGCGCTGCTGCTCCTCCAGCGCACGCATCTGTTCGGCGCGGCGCTGGGCCATGGCCTGCTCGAAGTCCGCCTCGACCTGCCGGCGGAGCTGCGCGGCCTGGTCGTCGAGCTGGCGGCGGCGCCGTTCCGCGTGCCGGGTCATCGTCTCGACCTGGGCGTGGGCGCGGGTCATCAGCTCGCGGTGCTCGGTCTCCACGTCCGCGCGGCGCCGGTCGAGGTCGGTCACGAGGTGCTCGGCGCGCTGGCGCAGGCGTTCGGCGGCGCGGTGGGCGTTCGCCCAGTCCTGCTCGGCGGCGCTGCGGGCGCGGGTGGTGATCTCCTCGGCTTCGGCGTGGGCCAGCTCGACCATGCGCCGGGTGCGTTCGGTGAGCGCCTCGGGGTCGATCGGTGTCCGGCAGATCCGGTCGACGCGGGCGCGCAGCTCGGCGATCTCCGTGCGGGCGGCTTCCAGTTGCCGGGCAAGGGACTCGGCCTGGGCCAGGGCGGCGTCACGGTCGGCGGTGAGCGCTGTCGTCTCGCTCTCCGCCGCGTGCACGTAGTGCTGGACCTGGTCCTGGTCGTAGCCGCGCCAGCGCACGTCGAAGTCGGTTCGCAGCGGCAACAGCTCCACTTCCCCCTGCTCCTCTCCAGTCACAGCAACACTCACCCGGAAGACGAAGCGGGGCAGGCGAATGTTCCCGGGAGGGAGGCGTTGGGGCGCAACGACTTGTGTGATCTGGATCAACCGGCGGTCGCACGGCTCCGGTGCACGGCCACTGGTCCAGCCGTGCACTGGAGCTGTCCCAGCGCGCAACGCCCCTGTCGCGGTGATCGCCCACCGGCCAAGCTCACCGGCATGAGCAGGTTGAGCCCCGAGCAGATCGCACAGCACGCCCGTGCCGCCGGGTTCGAAGGACAGGGCCTCACGATCGCGATCGCCGTCGCCCTCGCGGAGTCCGGTGGGGACCCGCGGGCGCACAACAGCCGGCCGCCGGACGACTCCTACGGGCTGTGGCAGATCAACATGCTGGGCGCGATGGGGCCCGAGCGGCGCCGGCAGCACGGGCTCGACTCGAACCGCGACCTGTTCGACCCGCGGACCAATGCCAAGGTGGCCAACGCGATCTCCGGTGACGGCAAGTCGTGGACGCCGTGGTCGACCTACACCAACGGTGCCTACCGGAAGTACCTCGACATCGCGCGCCGGGCGGCGAAGGACAGCCCGCGGCGGGCGCCGGCACGGCCGGAGCGCGGGGGCAGGGGCGGTGGCGGGGGCGGTGGCGGGTTCGCGGTGGACCCGGAGGCGCTGGACCGCTATGTGCGGCAGGGCAGGGGCATCGCCGACGACATCGCGGCGATCGGCACCCGGCACGTCCGGCAGGTCGGCAAGATCGCCGACGACAGCTTCGGGCGGATCGGCAAGGAGACCGGGTTCGCGTCGGCGCTGGAGGCGTTCGGCGCGGCGCTGCACCGGCAGGTCGACGGGGTCGGCCGCAACGCCGACCGGCTGGCGCGCTCCACCGGGCGCATGGCGGGGGCCTACCGGGCGCAGGACGACGCGATCGCCGACGACTTGAAGCGAGGATGACGTGGACACGCGAGCGATGGCGCTGCAGTTCGCCAGGAGGATGGTCGGGCACCGCAACGCCTTGGCGGGCAAGGCGGACGACGCGATGCGCGTGCAGTTCGCGCTGCACCAGGCGGGCAGTGCGCTGGAGGACCAGCGCGACGCCGTGCGCAAGGCCGCGGGGACCGCGCTCGGCCACTGGCAGGGGGCGAACTCCGAGCAGTTCGAACGGCGGTCCGACCGGCTGGGCAAGCAGCTCAGGATGACGGCAGCGGCCGGCACCGAGGCCGAGAAGGTGGTGGCAGGGGCGAGCAGCGCGCTGCTCACCGGGCACACCGCGGCACAACGGCTGGTCGACGAGTACGTCACCAAGGCCGCCGCGCTGCTCGACGCGGGGGTCGCGAGCGGATCGCGGGCCGCGCTGATGAAGGCGGTGGCCGCCGCGGCCGACCTGGAGCCGCAGTACACGCGGGAGTCGGTGCGCACCGTGCGACAGGTCAAGGCCGAGCTCGACGAAGCCGGGCGGAAGCTGCGCGCGCTCACCAAGGAGATCCAGGACGACGGCATCGCCGATCCGCGCGCGGCACGACGCGGCGGCGGCGGCGGTGGCGGTGGCGGTGGCGGTGGCGGTGGCGCGACGAAGCTGTCCGGTGCGAAGGTGCGCAAGATCGTGTCCGCCGCCCGCGGCGAGATCGGCACGCGGGAGAACCCGCCGGGCAGCAACCGCAACCCGTACGGGCCGACGACCTTCTGGTGCTCGTCGTTCGCCACGGCGATGTGGCGCAGGGCCGGTGTGGACATCCCGGTCCTGCCGTTCACCGGGGACGTCTACCGCTGGGGCCAGCGAAACGGCAAGGCCTACGGCAACGGCGACCTGAAGCAGCACGTGCGGCCCGGCGACGTGCTGCTGTTCGGCACCGGGCCGCAGAGCCCCGCCACCAGCAAGCACATCGGCATCGTCGAGAAGGTCGACGGGAACACGGTCACCCTGATCGAGGGCAACTCCGGCGACCAGGTGCGCCGCAACACCCACCAGCTCAGCAGCACCAAGTTCTACGGAGGAGTGCACCCGTGACCACCGGACACGCCCACCACGCCACGGGCATCGCTATCGAGGTCGGCGTGGGCGGCGGGCTGCGCGCCATCACGCTGACCGAGCGGTCGATGCGGCTGGGCCGCGCCGCACTCGCCGACGAGATCCTGACCCTGGTGCGCACGGCGACCGCGCGGGCCGGCGAACGCGCCAGGCACGTGCTCGGCGGCGAGCACCTGGAGGCGCTCGGCATCCACGCCGACCCCGCGCTCGTCGAGGAGATCGAGTCCACGACACCCGAGAGCTGGATGGTCCGATGACGCACGAACCGCAGACCGTCGAGGAGATGCTGGCCGAGGACGACGACCGCGAACCGCTCGGCGTCCGTGCCGCGCTGGACGCGATCACCTGCTCCGCGCGGGAGGACGACGTGGTGGTGACGGTCGACCTGCACGGCAAGCTCGTCGGGCTCGACCTCGGTCCGCGGGCGATGGCGGTGCGGCCCGCGGCGCTGGCGGCGCGCATCCACCGGCTCGTCGAGTGCGCCGCGCAGGAGGCGCTGCAGGAAGGGGAGGCGGTGCTGGCGGCCGTGCTGGACGAGGCGGTCCTGGCGGAGCTCGTGCCGGTCTGACCGGACCGGACTACGAGGCCTCGGCCAGCATGTCGGTGAGGCGCCGGGTGATCCAGGCCAGGTCGGCGGGCACCACCCGGACCCACTGCTCGTCGCGGATGGCCTCGGTCGTGATGACGTACCGGCCCGCCCTGGTGTCCGACCAGGTGAGCACCGGCGAGCGCCCGCGGCTGCCGGTCACGGCCAGCTGCCCCGCCCCGAGCCGGCCCGCCTCCGCGATGGTGATGAGCGGGCGCATCGCGCTGCCGCGCACACCCGCGTCGGCCAGGGCCCGTTCCAGGCCGTGGTACCCGCTCTCCACGTGTCCGCGCAGGGCCGCCGAGTACGCCGGGCGCGGCAGCCGCACCTGGTCGCCCGGTCCGGCCGGGTGGTCGCCGAGCAGCTTCGCCACCGCCCGCACGAGGTCGGTGCGCGCGATGGGTTCGAGGGCCAGCTCCTCGTTGTTCAGCACGGCGAGCACGCCGCGGCTGCCCCTGACCGCGGCCAGGACGCGCCACGGCTGGTCGCCGAACACCAGGGCGTCGACGGACACCGCGTGGTGGCGCAGCATCCCGAGCAGCTCCTCCAGCTCGGGGACGACGTCGCCGTGGTCGTCCGCCAGGCCGGCGCGGGCCAGTTCCGCGAACACGTCCACGGCCAGCTGGTCGCGCTCGTCCTCGGTGGCGCCGTGGGACGGCACGTCGAGCGCGGCGGGCAGGTCACCGAAGCCGAGGTCCTCCCACACCAGGTCGAACTCCAGGTGGGACAGGACCACCGCGCCGGTTGCGGGCAAACGCCGTGCCATGAGGACTCCCGTGGTTAGTCTTGACCGCGTGCAGCACGACGCAGAGGTCGCGAGCGGTGTGCTGGTCGTGCGTGCTTCCGGTGCCGCCGCGGCGAAAGCCGCGTTCACCGGTGCGCCGTCCGCGCGGACGCCGGCGGCCGTCCAGTTGCTGATGAGGTGCCCGGTGCACCGGTCGCTGCCGGAGGCCGTGCACGTGTTCGGCGACTGCTCGCTGCACGTGCTGCCGGTCGGCGCGATCATGCTGACCGTGCCGGAGACCCGGCTGTCGACGGGGGTGCGCGAGCTGCGGCCGCTGATGTTCCAGCCCGTCGCGGTCGGTGCCGGTCTGCGCAGCGCGTTCGCGAGCGCGGTCGGCCACCTCGTCACCGCGCGCGACGTCCTGGACCCGGTGGGCGCGGCGCACCACCTGGTCGGGCTGGCGGAGCTGGTGCTGCGCAGCGCGTTGCGCGAGGAGCTGGAACGCGCCGACATCGCCACCGGGCATCGGCGTGCCGCGCTCGAGCACATCCGCGCGCACCTCGGTGAGCCGGACCTGACGCCGGGGCGGGTCGCCAAGGCGCTGAACATCTCGCTGCGCCGCCTCTACCAGGTGTTCGAGGGGGAGCCGAACGTCGCCGAGCGGATCAAGGTGCTGCGCATCGACCGGGCCAAGGCGCTGCTGGCCGACCCGGCGAAGGCCGACCGCGGTGTCGGTGAGATCTCCCGCGACTGCGGGTTCGTCAGTGCGACGCACTTCTCCCGGGCCTTCCGCGCGCTGGTCGGGCAGCCGCCGACGGAGTACCGCCGGCGCGCTCTGGCGAGGTGAACTCCACCCCGTTCACGAACCGCCCGGTGATGCCCGCCAGCTCCAGCCACCCGCGCCCGCTGGGGGAGTGCAGGGTGAACACGGCGATCCGCGGGCGCGCCGGGTCGGGCACGACGATCTGGAGCTGCGCCCCGACGCCGTCGACCGGAACCCGCTCGACGATCGCCACCGGGTAGCCGGTGCCGGTCGTGGCGGTGGTCAGCTCCTTGATGCCGGGGCCACCGGTGTCGGCGAGGTGGAAGCACAGCTCCTCCGCGGCCTCCGCGCTGAGCGCGCGCTCCACCGCGACCAGGCCGGCCACCAGGACCGCCGGGTCGGCGTCGCGGTGCTCGACGACCGCCACGAAGCTCGCGTGGTGGCGCTGGGCCAGCTCGGCGGCCTGCGTCGCCGCGACCTCCAGGCCGGGGTCACGTGCCCGGTCTGGGCCGCGCAGCTGCCGCAGCAACGCCAACAGCTCGGCGGAGGTCGTCTCGACCGAGCCCACTGCGACCGGGATGACGCCCCGTACCGGCGTGAGTCTCACCGCTGACCGAGTGCCGACGCGAAGGCGGCCGCCCCGCCCGCCGGTGTGCCTGCGGTGCGCGGCGTCGTGACCAGCACACCGGCCAGCGCACCGGCCAGCGCCGAGTGGTCGTTCAACGCACGGACGATCCCGTCGAACAGGTCGGCGCGGCTCGGCACGTGCCCGGCCGCCTCGACACCGCCGGAGACGAGGCGGCGCAACCGCTCCTCGACCCGCCGGGCGGCGCTGCGGTGGTCGGCCTCCAGGTCGCGGGCGGCCGCGAGCACGCCGTCGAGCTCGCCGCGCAGCTCCTCCAGCCGCGCGGCGGCGGCCACGTGCTCCGGTCCGCCGCGGAACGACGCGATCACCACGGCGTTGTCCGCGTCGTCGACCGCACCCCGCAGCGCCCGTGCGCGCCGGTCCAGCTCCTCGGCCCTGCGCTGGTTCGCCAGCACCGTCCCCGCCCAGTCGTCCAACGCATCGGCAGCCGCCCCGAGGGTGCGCTGCGCGGTTTCGAGCTCGTCGCGCACCTGCGCGAGCCGTGCCGTGAACGCGTCCGCCGCCGCGCCCGTCCACCCGGTGGGCGGCGCCGGGACCTCGACGCGGTGGCGGCAGCGGTCGCTCGCCGCGGCGACGGTGCCCGGATCGCCCGGCACCGGGTCGAACCCGAGGCCCCGGTAGTCAGCCATGGTGCAGCTCGTCGGCGTCGCGGTAGGCGGCACCGGCCGCGCGCAGCTCGTCGGCGGCCTCGGCGAGCTCGGTGCGCAGCGCCGCGGTCCGGTCCGCCCACGACCGCAGCAGCTCGTCCGCCGCCGCCGTGACGCCGGGGCCGAGGTCGCCGCCGGAGCCCTGGCCGAGTGCGGTGGTCACCGCCTCGACCTCGGCAGCCGTGCCGTCCAGCCGGGTCGCCGCGGCCCGCACCGCGGCGACGTCGGTGACGTAGCCGTCGCTCATTCGCCCAGCACCGGCGGCGCACCCGGCGGGATGTCGTCGAGGAGGTCCATCTTCTCCGCGTACCGGTTGGTGTGGTGGCGTTCCTCGTCGTTGCCGCCACCGAACGGCGGCGCCATGCCGTACCCCGGCGCTCCGGGGACACCGGCCGATCCGCGGCCGCCCAGGCCCGCCGCGGTGCCCCGGCCGGCCTGCTGGCCGAGCACACCGGTGGCGCCGCCGGGCACTCCCGGTCCGGCGCCCGGCGTCCCCGGCGCGGTGCCACCGGACGTGCCGCCGGACGCGCCGCCGAGGAAGCCGTGCGTTCCTTGTGTTCCCTGGGGTCCAGAGGTGCCGAACGGTCCGCCGAACGTCGTCGTGCCGTTGAGCGTCCCCGTGGCGGAAGGGCCGACCGAGGCCACACCCGTGTCGTCGTCGGCGGCGGGCGGCACCGGAACGTCCGGTACCTGCCCCGGTGGTTGCGGCGTGGGCGTCGGCCCCGGCCTCGGCGCCGGATCGGGGCGCGGGACGGGGTCGGGCCCCAGGACCACCGTGGGCGGCGGTGTGGTGGGACCCGGTTGCTGCGCGGTCGGCGGTGCCGTGTCGAACACCGGCAGCGTGGAGCGGGTGTGCCGGCTCTCGTTCTCGTAGACCTGCATGACGGCCACCGCCTCGGCCTTGGCGTTGCGCGCCTCGGTCTTGGTCGGCATGTGGTCGTCGGTGAGCTGTTCGAGCAGGTTCAGCCCCTGCGGCCCGTCGGCCACCTTGACGTCGTAGCCCTCCCGGAAGTGCCGTTCCGCCCAGTAGTGCACGGGTTCCGGCAGCCGCCGCTTGGTCTCCTGGAGCACCGTCGTGTAGGTGTCCATGCCCCTGGCGACCCGCTCGGCGGAGTCGCCGACCGTCTCGCCCCACGACGTCAGCGCCGTCGCCGCCTGGGCCGCGAGCTCGGCCGAGGGCCCGCGCCACGACGCGGTCAGCCGGTTGACGACCTCCTGCACGGCGCGCGAGGTGTGGCGCAGCTGCGGTGCGAGCTCCTGCCACTGAGCGGTCCGCACGGACATCCCCGGCAGGTCGGCCGAGTGCACCATGTTCCACATCTGCTGGTGGGTGTAGACCTCCCAGCGGATGGTCCCGGAGTCGAACGCCTCCTCGCGCAGGTTCGCGCGGCGTTCCCTGCTGCGCCTCCGCTCGCGCCTGAGCTGCTTCGCGGTGGGTTTGTGCTCCTCGGAGTGGTAACCCTTGTCGCGCCCGCTCATGCCTGCCCCTTGAATGCCGCCGCGGTGTTCTCGTCAACGGCAACGTGCATTTTCTTCACGTTCTCCAGCGCGTCGATCACGAGGTCGAGCTGCTGCACGTAGGACTGCAACGCGGCCCGCACGCCACCCTCGACGTCGCGGGCCCGCAGCCCGAACGCCTTGCGCATCTGCCGTGCGACCGGCCCCTTGCCGTCCGGCAGCGGTGCCGCCAGCACGGCGCTGTCCGCGAGGTGCCCCGCCAGCTCGTCCCTGCGCCGGTGCAGCTGGCGAATGGCCTGGTCGAAGTCGGCGGGGTCGACCTCGATGCGGTCCGCACCGGTCGTCGGGACGCCCACCAGGCCGCCCACACCGATGCCGGCGGCCGACCCCACGACCTCGGCGACGCTCCCGTCCCGCAGCGAATTCTTGAGGCGCTCGGCCTCGTCCATGCTGCCCACCCTGACCACGGGCGCACACTCCCTCGTTCCGACGGTTCGGTACATGGTGTCCGGATGCGGCCGGAAGATCCAGTACCGGGTGCGCGGATCGGCACGAAAGCTGCGCGCGTGGGCAAAACTGCCGCCAAGGATGTCGAATGGCGAATTCAGGAAAGGGCCGGGGAGCACCGCGGGCCGACGTTCCCCCGATGGCCGGCGAAAGCGACCGCGACCTATCCGACCTGGATCTCGTCGGCCTTGTCGTTCCAGCCGAACTCGCGGAAGTCGGAGTAGATGCCGCCCGCGCGCAGGAACGCCTCCTGGTTCGGGAGCGCGGTGCGGTAGTTGACCAGCGTCGCCCCGCCCTGGATGCGGTGCAGCGCCCCGCTGCTGGCCTGGTCGCGGAACCCCCAGTCGGCGAGCTTCTTCTTGCCCGGCAGGTTCCACTGCAGCCGCCTGCCGGTGTGGTTGATGTCGGCCCAGAGGCAGACCCACGTGTTCTTGCAGTCCTCCGCCGCCGCGATGCCGGCCTCGCGCGTGGCGGCGGCGAGTTGCTGCGGCGTCCGGAAACAGCGGACGTCGCCGAGGGCGAGCTCGGCGCAGACCTGCGCGCCGTCCCAGCTCCGGGCCAGGTTGATGGTCCGCCCCTCGAACGACGCCCGCACCCCCGGTGCCGCGCCGGCCTGGACGGGGACCGCCGCGATGAGCCCGATGACGGCGGCGGCGATCCCGCAGTTGCGAATGGACTTCCCGAACATGATCTCTCCTCGCTGGTGGTCGGACGTGACGTGCGGACCCGGCGCCGGTCAGCAGCCCTGCCGGTCAGCAGCCCTGCCGGTCAGCAGCCCTGCCGGTCAGCAGCCCTGCCGGTCAGCAGCCCTGCCGGCCGCTGCTGATCTGGTAGCGGAAGCCGTGCCAGTCGATGTAGCCGACGGCGGCCACGCAGCGGCTGGCCGTGCCCGTGACGCCCCTGGGCCCCGCGTAGTAGCGGTAGTTGTCCAGGTCCGGGGTGGAGGAGCGGTCGATCGTGCAGGGCTGGCCCTCGCCGCTGCTCTCGACGCAGCGGAAGGTCCGGACGTAGGTCGGTGCGGCTACCCCGTAGGCCGCGCCCCGGTGGTAGAAGCAGGCGCTGTTCGTGCCGCCGTCGGAGCTGTTGTAGAAGATCGTCAGCTCACCGACGCCGCCGATGGTGTCGCTGTAGCTGATGGTGCCCGAACACGACACCGCCGCGTTCGCGGGTGCCGCCGACACGACCCCCGCGCCCACCACCACGGCGGCCAGCGGCAGTGCGGTCATCACCGATCGTGCTGCTCTTCCGACGAAGCTCATCGCTATCCCCTTCGCAACGGTTTCCGGTCTGCTCAGGACTGTGCAGGGCGGTGCTGCACCGTCACGGAAATCTCACGGAAAGTCACTGGTCGGCGTACCGTTGGCGACGGGGAGGGACAGCGCGATGCCAGATCTTCGGTTCGGGGTCCTCGGACCCGTGGTCGTGTGGAGGGGATCGGACGCGGTAGGGCTCAGGCCCGGGAAGAGCTGCCAGGTCCTCGGGCTGTTGTTGTTGCACGCGAACGATTGCGTGGACCGCGACCGGATCATCGAGTGCGCCTGGGGGACGAGACCGCCGCGCAGCGCGCTCAACCTCGTGCAGAAGTGCGTCGGCGACCTGCGCCGGTCGCTGGGTGACGACGGCGGCGTGCTGGAGACGGTGGGCTCGGGGTACCGGCTGCGGGTGGCGCCCGAACAGCTCGACAGCGCCGTGTTCGCCCGAGGCCTGGCCCAGGCGCGGACGACCAGGAACGACGGTGACCTCGCCTCCGCGTGGCAACGGCTGTCGCAGGCCGTGGCGCTGTGGCGGGGACCGGCGTTCAGCGGCATCGACACGCCCGCGGCGGAGACCGAGCGCATCCGGCTGGAGGAGTACCGCCTGGCCGCCCTCGAAGACCTGGCCGAGCTGGACCTCCTGCGCGGTGAGCACGGCCTCGCCGTCGCCGAGCTGTCCCGCCTCGCGGCCGAGCATCCGTACCGGGAACGGGTGCGCGAACTGCTGATGATCGGGCTGTACCGCGGTGAACGCCAAGCCGACGCCCTCGCCGTGTACGAGGACGTCCGCCGGCTCCTCGCCGACGAGCTCGGCGCCAACCCCGGCCACCGCCTGCAACGCGTGCACGCCCAGGTGCTGCGGGCCGACCCGGCGCTCGACCTGGTGAGCGCCATCCGCGAGCCGGAGACCCGGCAGCCGCGCCAGCTGCCGGCCGACATCGCCGACTTCACCGGCCGGGAGACGGCACTGGACGCGGTGCTCGGGCTGCTCACCGGTGGACGGGTGCCGGTGGTCGTCGGCGCTCCCGGCACCGGCAAGTCGATGCTCGCCGTCAAGGCCGGCCACCGTGCGCGCGAACGGTTCCCCGACGGCCAGCTGTACCTCGACCTGGCGGGCACGGCCGCCGTGCCGAGAGATCCCGCGGCGCTGCTCGCGGAGCTGCTGCGCGCGCTGGGCGTCACCGACGCGGTGATGCCGGACAGCCTGCACGAGCGGGCCGGCCTGTACCGCTCCCGGCTCGCCGGGCGCCGGGTGCTGGTGCTGCTCGACGACGCCGCCGGTGCGGGTCAGGTGCGGCCGCTGCTGCCGCCGTCCGACGGGTGCGCGGTGCTCGTGACCAGCAGGCGGTGGCTCACCGACCTGGAGGGCGCGCACCACGTCGAGCTGGACGTGCTGCCTCCCGCCGACGCCCGCACGCTGCTGGCGCGGGTCGGTGGCGCGGACCGGATCGACCGCGAACCGGAGGCGTCGGACGCGATCGTCCGCCTGTGCGGGTACCTCCCGCTGGCCATCCGGATCGCCGGGGCACGCCTCGCCAGCCGCGGCGCGTGGACGCTGGGGCTCCTGCGCGAACGGCTGGAGGACGAGTCGCGCCGGCTGGCCGAGCTGCGCGTGGGCGACCTCGACGTGCGGGCCAGCTTCCAGCTGAGCGTGCGGCAGCTGCCCGAGGCGGCCGGACGGGCGTTCCGGCTGATGGGCCTGCTCGGCGCGGAGACCCTGCCGGGGTGGGTGGTCGGCGCGCTCACCGGTGAGCGCGACGCCGAGGACGTGCTGGACGCCCTCGTCGACGCCAACCTGCTCCGCCTGGTCGGCACCGACGCCGCCGGCCAACCCCGGTACCGGCTGCACGACCTGCTGCGCACCTACGCCGCCCGCGCCGCCGCCGACCACTACAGCGAGACCGAACGCCGTGCCGCCGTGCGGCGGGTGCTGGGCGCCTGGCTCGCCCTGGCCGAGCAGGCCCGCGACCTGTTCCACCCCGCGTTGTTCCAGCACACCCCCGGACGGTCGGACCGCTGGCAGCCGGACCACGTCGTGGCCGACCCGGTCGCGTGGTTCGACGTCGAACGGGCGACGTTGCTGCGGGCCGTGGAGCTCGGCGCCGAATGGGGACTCGACGAGCTCGTGTGGGAGCTCGCACTCGCGTTCGTGCCGTACTACGACCACCGCAGCCTCTACCAGGACTGGCGGCGCAGCCACCGGATCGCGCTCGACGCCACCCGTGCCGCGGGCAACGCGCACGGCCAGGCCGCGCTGCTGCAGGGCATCGGCCAGGTCCACGTCTACCTCGACGAGCTGGACGAGGCGCGGACGGCGCTGGAGGAGTCCCTGCGGCTGTACCGCGACCTCGGCGACCGGCGCGGGGAAGCGCTCGCACTGGCCGGCCTGTCCACCGTGTGGCGCGTGCTCGACCGCACCGACCTCGCCCTGCGCTGCGCCGGTGACGCGCTGGCCCTGCTCGACCGGGTCGGGCACCCGCCCATGCAGGCCCAGCTGCGCAGCTCGATCGGCTTCATGTGGTTCCAGCAGGGCCACGGCTGCCACGCCGGCGCCGTGATCGCGGACGGGTTGCGCATCGCGCGGGAGCTCGGCGACCGGCACCGCGAGGCCGTGATCCTGCGGACGATGAGCCAGTACCGGCAGACCTGCGGCAACAGCACGGAGGCGCTGCGCTGCCTCGTCCAGGCGCTCACCATCTTCAACGAGATCGGAGACGAGCGCTGCGCCGCCTACGCCGAGCAGCGCATCGGCAGCGTGTACGCCGGCCTCGACGACCCCACCAGGGCCGGTCCCGCCCTCGAACGCGCCGCCGGCGTCTTCCGCCGCAACGGCGACCGCCGCAACGAGGCCGAGTGCCTGCAAGCGTTGGGGGAGCTGGAACTGCGGCACGGTGCTCCCGGCGCCGCCGAACGCCACCTCGGCCGCGCACACGACCTGGTGCGGACGTTGGACAGGCAGGTGCTGACGGGAACCGGATGAGTCCTGACCCCCCCGTGCGCCCGGCCAGTGCCTTCTGCTGCGGGCGAACAGGCCTTTACCTCCAGTTTCGTGGAGGTTCCAGGATGATCCGCATGGGGAAGACCGTGAAGTACATCAACGTTGTCGTGCGGGTGTTGTTCGGAGCGCTGTTCGCGTTCTCCGGGTTCACCGGCCTGTTCGGGATCGGGTCGCAGTCGACCGACGGCATGTCGGCCGAGGCGGTCGCGTTCGCCACCGCGCTGGGGGAGAGCGGGTTCATCGTGCCCGTCACCAAGGTCGTCGAGCTGGTGGCCGGGATCATGTTGCTGGTCAACAGGTTCGTGCCGCTCGCACTGGCGCTGCTGGCGCCGCTGGTGGTCGGGATCTTCGGGTTCCACGTGCTGCTGGAGCCCAGTGGTGCGGTGCTCGCCGTGGTGCTCGCGGCGGCCGAGGTCCACCTGGCCTGGGTGCACCGGGACGCGTTCGTGCCGATGTTGCGACCCACGGCTCCGCGGGTAGCGCCGTCGTCGGCCAGGTCGTAGCCGGGTGGCCGGGCGGAGCAGTCCGTTCGGCCACCTGGACGCCCCCGTGTTTGCCGGTTCGCGGCACGGGGGTACGCCGGGTCCATGGTCATCCTTGCTGAAGTTTCCGGACGGTACGACCACGTTCCGGACAGCCCCTGGATCCTCCTCGTCCCCGTCGCCCTCCTGGCCGCGGGGTTCGCCGTGAACTGGTGGAAGGAGCGCCAGCGGCAGCGGTGACCGTCAGCGCTTGCCGTGCGGGCCCTTGGCCTTCTCGGCCTTCTTGCCGGGTGGCGACGCGGGCTTGCCCGCCTTCGGCTGGGGGACGGGCTGGACCTGCTGCGGGCTGGTGACCTCGGCCTGTTGCTCCACCGCCACCGCCACCGGCACCGGAACCGCTGCGGGGGGAGCGGTGGTCGTCGCGGCGGGAGCCGACGGCGTGGACGGGGCGGGTGCGGACTCCACGGGCGGCTGCGGTGCCAGCGCGACCGCGGTGAGACCGGCCGTGGCGACCAGGGTCGCCACGGCCGCGGCCTTGAGGACGTGGTGCAGGCGGCGCCGGGGCTGCGGCAGGGCGATGTGCGTGGCCGAGTCGTCAGAAGCACGCAGGATGCGGGCGCAGTCCGCGGCGGTCGGGCGGCGGCGCGGGGACAGCGAGGTCATCAGCGTCAGCAGGCGGTGCAGGTCGGTGGGGAGGTCGTCGGGGACCGCGGGCCGGCGGTGCAGGCGGGCGACGGCCGACTCGATCTCGCTGCCCTCGAACTCGCGGCGGCCGGTGAGGCATTCGAGCAGGACCAGGCCGAGCGCGTAGACGTCGACGGCGCTGCCGGGGTCCTCGCCGCGCACCTGTTCCGGGGCCAGGTAGGCGGCGGTGCCGACGACCTGGTCGGACCTGGTGAGCCGGGTCGTGCCGACCAGGCGGGCGAGGCCGAAGTCGGCGAGGTGGGCGTTGCCGTCCTCGTCGAGCAGGATGTTGGACGGCTTGATGTCGCGGTGCACCACGCCCGTCTCGTGCACGTGGGCGAGCGCCTCGGCCAGGTCGGCGCCGAGCAGGCGGACCTCACCGACCGTCAGCGGGGCGCTGTTGATGCGCTCGCGCAGCGTGCAGCCGTCGATGAGCTGGAGGACGACGAACGGTGTGCCGTCGCTCGTCCCGGCGTCGTGCACGTCCACGAGCCTGGGGTGCGACAGCGAGGCCAGGGTTTTGACCTCGTTGTCGAACCTCCGCTCGTGGGAGACCTCGGAGCCGTTGTGGAACAGCTTGACCGCCACGTGCCGTTGCAGCCGGGTGTCCCAGGCGCGGTGGACGTCGGCCATGCCACCCGTGCCCAGCAACTCGGCGAGCACGTACCTGTCGGCGAGGAGGCGGTCCGGCGGCATGGCGGCCTTCCTGTCGGCTGTCGGCTGCCTGCCTGGTTCCCGCATTCTTCGAGCGCAAACATCTTTTTCGGCCTCAGCGGCCGGAAAGTGCCTCCGGCACGCTGGCGTGCAGCTCGATCATCTCGTTCAGCGTGGTCGCGCGCAGGGCCCGCAGCACGCTCCCGGCCGGTGCCACGACCCGCAGCGGTGTGCCCTTGTCGACGCCGCGCAGGTGGTACTCGACCAGCACGGACAGCCCGGACGACGCCATGAACGACACGTCCGTCACGTTCAGCACCACCGCGAGCCGGCGGTCCGCGGCCTGGGCGAACGCCTCGTCCAGGTGCTCGCGCAGCAGCGGCGCGGTGTAGGTGTCGACCTCGCCGGTGATCTGGAGGACCACTGCGTTGTCCCGCAGGTCGGTCTTGGCTTCCACTGGTGTCACTCCTCCCGAGATCCCCGTTTCCAGCCTGTCACGCCGGGCACGGGTTGTCGATCAACGGGCGGTGTGGGTCAGGCCTCGTCCGGCGCGGTCAGACGCGCGTCGGGGGCCTGGCGCGGATCGGGGGCCTGGCGCGGGTCGGGGACGGCCCGCGCGCAGCGCAGCCGTGCGAGCTGCCGCAGCAGTTCCTGGCGGACGGGCTCGACGTCGGCGACGAGCGCGGCGAGCTCGTCCAGGCCGACGGCGTCCGGGTGGTCCCGGCGCCACCGCTCCAGCTGCCGCGCCATCGCCGCCTGCCCGGCACCCGCGTCGCGGTACTCGTCGTCGAGCCGGTCGCACCACGAGCTGTCGGCCTGCTCCGGTGCCATCCCGGCCAGGTCGCTGATGAAGCCGCGGGCCTCGGCGAGCTCGGCGCGCAGGTTCGCCAGCGCGACGGGCAGCATCTCGATGCCCAGGTCCGACACGTCCTGCCCGGCTGACCGTTCGTCTCCCACTCCGGCGACGATACGAACGGCACCGCCTTCACAGGCCTGAGCAGCACCGATCGCACACGAAAGTGTGTACCGGAGCGTGGTTGGCCGGGTGCGGTCCGGGCATTCTCGCCGCGTGCGGTGAGAGGAGTCCCGTCAGGCGCCGGTGGACCGGGGCGTCGGGCGGTCGACATCGGCGGGGGCGTGACCGGCAGGCCGCGCCCCCCGCCTCCACCCGTGCCGCGGGGTGAGGTCGCGCCGGGTGGGAGGATCGTC
The DNA here is from genome assembly GCF_055608075.1 of Lentzea sp. NPDC036949. Lineage (NCBI taxonomy): Bacteria > Bacillati > Actinomycetota > Actinomycetes > Pseudonocardiales > Pseudonocardiaceae > Lentzea > Lentzea sp. NPDC036949. The sequence continues at coordinate 340,714 of NZ_JBVJRA010000009.1, read as the reverse complement.
CGGTGTCAGCAGGAACCAACGACATCGAGAAGGCGGTCGGCGTGCTCCGCGCCGGAGGCCTGGTGGCCCTTCCCACGGAGACCGTCTACGGCCTGGGCGCGAACGCCGAGGACCCGGCCGCGGTGCGCCGCGTGTTCGAGGCCAAGGGCCGCCCGCCCACGCACCCGCTGATCGTCCACATCGGCAGCGCCGGCCAGTTGGCCGACTGGGCGGAGGACGTGCCCGCCACCGCGCGGCTGCTGGCGGAGCGGTTCTGGCCGGGACCGCTGACGCTGGTCCTGCGCCGCGGTGCCCGAGTACCGCTGGAGGCGACGGGCGGCCTGGAGACGGTGGCCCTGCGCGTGCCCGACCACCCCGTGGCGCTGGCGCTGCTCTCGGCGTTCGGCGGCGGCGTGGCGGCCCCCTCCGCGAACCGCTTCGGCTCGGTCAGCCCCACCACGGCCGACCACGTCCGCGCGGAGCTCGGCGACGCCGTCGACCTCGTCCTGGACGGCGGCCCCTGCGCGGTCGGCGTCGAGTCGACCATCGTCGACGCCACCGGTGACGTCCCGAGCGTGCTCCGGCCCGGCGGCGTGACCCGGGAGGAGCTCGAAGAGGTGCTGGGCGTGCCCGTGGCGGTGCACTCGACCAGCAGCGTCCGGGTGCCGGGCCAGCACCCCTCGCACTACGCGCCGCGGGCACGGGTCGTCCTCGTCGAGCCGGAGCAGGTCGTCGCCGAGGCGGAGCTCGTGCAGGGCATGGGGCACCGGGTGGGGGTGCTGGTGCCCGCGTCCTACGCCGGTGCCGAGCCGGACGTGCACGCCGTGGTGCGCGTCCCCGACTCGGACGCCGCCTACGCGCGGGGGCTGTACGGCTTCCTGCGGGAGCTCGACCAGCGGGACTGCGACGTCGTCGTGGCCTCACCGCCGGAGGAGGCCGGACTGGGGCTCGCCATCGCCAACCGGCTGCACCGTGCCGCAGGACCCCGGCCGACCGACTGAGGCGGCGCGGCCGGGGGTGGACGCGGACGTGGCGGGAGTTCGGCTCATGGCGGGGCGTCCAGTCGGCGGCGGATGTCCGCTGTGACGGGGACGCCCCAGGCCGCGTGAGTCCGGTCGGTGGCGGGATGCCCTGGTCGCGTGACTCCCGCCGACACCGGGCCATGCCGTCGTGACGGACGCCCTAACCGCAGGACTCCCGCCGACAGCAGGACGCCCCAACTGCAGGAGTCCCACCGGCGGTCGTGGCTAGTTCGCCGTGACCGGAACGTCCAGCCCACGCGCCGCGACCAGGCGTGCGCTGCCGTCGGCGAGCCGGTAGCAGAGGCCGACGACGGCCGCCTTGCCTGCGGCGACCCGGTCGGCGAGCAGGCGGGAGCGGTCGAGCAGCAGGTCCACGGTGCGGCTGACGTGTTCGGCGAGGACCTCGTCGGCCTCCACGCGGCCGGCGGCGCGTGCCGCCAGCACGCTGGGGGTCACCCGTTCGACGACGTCGCGGATGTACCCGGCGGGCACCGCGCCCTCGTCGAGGGCCGCGCAGGCGGCGGCGACCGCACCGCAGGCGTCGTGGCCGAGGACCACGACGAGCGGGCAGTCCAGCACGTCCACGCCGTACTCGACGCTGCCGATCACCTCGGCACCGACGACGTGGCCCGCTGTGCGGACCACGAACAGGTCGCCCAGACCGCGGTCGAAGATGATCTCGGCGGCCAGTCGCGAGTCCGAGCACCCGAACAGCACGGCGAACGGGCGCTGCGCCGGTGCGATCTCGGTGCGGCGGGTCGCGTCCTGGTTCGGGTGCTCGGGCGTACCGGCGACGAACCGGTGGTTGCCCGACAGCAGCAACTCGAAGGCTTCCTGGGGCGTCGGGGAGGTCAGCTCGGCCATGATCACAGACTAGGTGAAATCCGGCGCCGTGCCGACTGGCCGGGTCAAGACATCTCGGCCGCGCGCGTTCGCAGGACCGCGAGGGCCTCGTCGGCGTGAACGGTGAAGTTCAGCTCGCCCTTGATCAGGCGGAGCACCGTGCGGTCGATGTCGATGACGAACGTGCGCCGCTTCGCGCGCAGCGGGCTGAACCGCCGCCACACGCCGAACTGCTTCGCGACCGCACCGTCCGCATCGGACAGAAGCGGGTAGTCGAAGCCGTAGGTGGTGGCGAACGTGCGCTGTTTGGACACGGTGTCCGGGCTGATGCCGATCCGGTGTGCGCCGACCTCGCCGAACTCCGCCGCCAGGTCGCGGAAGTGGCAGCTCTCCTCGGTGCAGCCGCCGGTCATCGCCGCGGGGTAGAAGAACAGCACGACCGGGCCCGTGGCCAGGAAGGCCGACAGGGTGCGCGGTTCGCCGTTGTCGTCGGTGAGGGTGAAGTCGGGTGCGATGTCTCCTTGTTCCACCTGGGGTCTTCGGGTCCGTACCGAGTATGGATTGGTCCACGGAAGAGTGCATGACAGACGGGATTCCACGCCGGTTGTATGTCCACTGTGGACGAAAAACTCATTTGTGCAGGTCACGCGCGATTTGCGGATTCTTCGGTAACGAACCGATAACCGCACCCATCCGATCGGCCGTGCGGTGCGAACTACTCACATCAACTGCTCGAAACCCCTTGGAGATGTCCCGTCATGAACAAGACCGTCCGCAAGACCGTCCTGGCCGTCGGCGCCGCCTCGCTCGCCCTCTTCGGTGCGGCCTGTGGCTCGGGTGACATGGCCAGCTCGAGCTCCACCACCGCGACCACGTCGGCGACCTCGATGGCACCGCCGTCCTCGTCGGCGATGGCCAACCCGGCCTCGAACCTCGTCGGCCCCGGCTGTGCCGACTACGCGAAGCAGGTGCCGTCGGGTGCCGGTTCCGTCGCGGGCATGGCCGCCGATCCGGTCGCCGTCGCCGCGAGCAACAACCCGCTGCTCACGACGCTGGTCAGCGCCGTGTCCGGCAAGCTCAACCCGAAGGTCGACCTGGTCTCGACGCTCAACGGCGCCGAGTTCACCGTGTTCGCGCCGGTCGACTCGGCGTTCGCGAAGATCGACGCCGCGACGATCGAGAAGCTCAAGACCGACGACGCCCTGCTGACCAAGATCCTGACCTACCACGTGGTGCCCGGCCAGATCGCGCCGGACAAGATCGCCGGCGACCAGAAGACGGTCGAGGGCGGCGTGGTGAAGGTGTCCGGTTCCGGTAACGCGATCAAGGCCAACGACGCCAACGTGATCTGCGGCGGCGTGAAGACCGCGAACGCGACCGTGTACCTCATCGACACGGTCCTGCTGCCTGCCTGACATCTCCAGAGCAGCAGTACCGCGACTCCGGGAACCGCGCTGTCACAGGCGGTTCCCGGAGTTCCCTCATGTCCGCTCGTCGAACGGTCCGATGTGGACCGTCGTCGCGTCGGAGAGCCGGAACAGCGGCCGGTTCGCCGGTTCGCGCAGGTGCACCACGATCACGGCGCCGGGGTTCAGCAGCCGCGCCGACCTCGTGATGACGCAGGCGTCGAGGTCGTCGAAGACGGCGAGGACGCGATCGGTCACGCCCCGGGATTCGGTGCGCCGAGCGCACCGGATTGGCGGGTCAGGCCAGGGCGACGGTGAGAACGGCGGCGCTGGTCGGGCTCGGTGACCCGCCGGCCGGCTCGACGGTGAGCAGGGCCTCGCGGGCTCCCGCGATCCCGGTGACGAGCATCGACGCCGACCGAGCCGGTGCGCGCAGCACGCCCGCCGATCGGGGCCCGTGGCGGTCGACCAGCCACAGCTGGTACGCCCGATCGCGGGGCAGGGTGCGCAGGTCATCGGCCATGAACAGCATCGCGTCACGGCTCTGCGAGATCGCCGCGGTGCACGCCGGTGCGGTGACGAGCCGCAGGTCCGGTGCCGCCAGCAGGTCGCCCGTCGCGGAGTGCGGCGACACGGCGACGGCGGTGGTGGTCTCCGGGGTCAGCGCACCGTGCACACCGCCCACGACGGCGGCGGCCGCGCACGCGACCGAGATGATCGCCGCGGCCCGCCGCAGGCCTTGGCGCCGGGAGAGCTCGGACCTGACCTCGGAGAACGGCGGCACCTGCCGGACCTGGCCGACCGCGTCCAGCACCCGTGGCCGCAGGGCGACGGGGACGGTCTGGCTTGCGGCGAGGCCGAGTCGTGCGGCAGTGCCCCGCAGGCCGGTCACCTCGTCCGTGCAGGCCGGGCACCGGTCCAGGTGCGCCTCGAACGAGGCCCGCTCGGCGTCGGGCAGCGCGCCGAGTGCGTGAGCACCGGTCAGCAGGTGCGGGTTGATCGCACGTGGTCGTCCCGATTTCACGACCGTTCTTCGAAGCCGTCCGGTGATCGGATTGCTGCCGCCGCACCGGAGTCCGAAGTGGAGTGAGCACGAAGGCGGTGCACCCCGGGAGGTGCACCGCCCTGTGGTCAGCCCTGGAGAACGTGGACGGTCACGGCCTGCGGTTCCTTCAGGCCGGACCAGACCTCGAATTTCACGGGCTGGTCAGCGCGGACGCCTCCGAGGAGACGCCCGGGAACGCCTGGACGCGGTCCTGGCGAGCGGAACGGGAGCCGGCGGCGGCCGCCAGGCCCAGCATCAGCAGCAGGTCGCGGCAGTCGTCCACGTCACGGGAGTGCTCCGCCACCCGGCGCGCGGCCTGGCGCTGCTGAGCGGCCTCCGCGTGTTCCGCGGCGACGCGGGCCTCGGCGAAGCAGACGGCTGCTCCCTTGGTGCTGTCGGGTCGGGTCATGAGCGCACCTGCCCGACCGACGAGGTACCCGGGAGGAGCGGTGCGAGCAGGTCGTGCGGGCGATCCGGCGACAAGCCGGTGCTCCAATCTCCGGCCGGAGGTACAGCGCCGGACCGGGCAGGAGGGGTCCGCGGCGGCTGGATGCCGGCAACTGGAACCCCAACGATCCCGACCCTACCCCACGCGCCGCGGACTTCCGCGCAACCGCGTGCGATCGGCCGGACGACCGTACGGGGGCTAGGGTGGGGTCGTCTGGCTTTGCCGCTGGTCGCAGGTAGCGCGACGGAGTCCTCCGGTGGTTCCGAGCGTGGTCATCTGGAGGCTTCCGTGGCGCCCGCCGACGAAGATCCGCTGTTGCTCGTCCTGGACCTGCCCGTCACGCCCGAGACCGCCACCCCGGAGCTGCGGGAGAGCGTCGCCGAGGTCTTGGCCGACCTCGGCGAACGGCACCGCTTCGACGTCCTGCTGGTCGTGACGGAGCTGGTCTGCAACGTCCTGGACCACACGTCCGGCACCGGCCGGCTGCGGGTCTTCCTCGACAAGACGTCCGGCGAGGTCGTCGTCGAGGTCGACGACGACTCCGCGCTGCCGCCCGTGCACGGGTCCTCACGACTGGGCGGCGACCGGGGCCGGGGCATCGTGATGATCGACGGGCTCGCCGGCGAGTGGGGCACCAGGCCGCTGGCCGCCGGGGGCAAGACGGTGTTCGCCACCGTTCCCGCCGGCCGGGACACCGCCCAGGACCCCCGGCCCGGCCAGGCGCCGTAGTCGCCGCGCACCCGGTCGGCGAGCGGGCTCCGCACGCCGTTGGTGCCGACCGCGAACGTCGGCGCGAAACCTTTGTCGTTGTGCGCCTCGACTTCCGCCCAGCGAGCCGCAAGCCCGCTCCCAGCGCGAGGGCGCACACGCCCTTTCGAGTCGACATGCGCAAGACCGCGACACCGGACGGGGAGCGCGCAAGCGTCGAAATATTCCCGATCACGCGATCCTTCTCACCTGGTGGCCGTCACAGCGCGGCCCCCTCCCGCGCGGCCAGACTGCGAGGACCCGACGAGAGGGGGACCGGTGGTCGCACCACTGCACCTGGCCGTCGCACTGCCCGTGACCGGCGAGCTCACCGCGCGGTACTGGGCGGGGCTCGTGCGCGAGGCGGAGGACGCCAAGCTGGACTTCGTGACGTTCGACGACGCGCTCGGTGGCGCACCGGGGCTCGACGCGGTGCTGATCGCCGCTCGGGTCGCACCGCTGACCAGCCGGATCGGGCTGCTGCCCACCGCGGTCGTCACGCACACCGAGCCGTTCCACGTGTCGAAGGCGGTTGCGACGCTGGACCACGTGAGCGGCGGACGCGGCGGCGTGTTGCTCGACGTCGCGCCCGATCCGGTGCACGCCGGGCACTTCGGGCGGCGAGACGTCGGCACGGCTGACGAGCTGTGGGAGGAGGCCGCCGACTACGCAGAGGTGCTGCGGCGGTTGTGGGACAGCTGGGAGGACGACGCGGAGATCCGCGACGTCGCCACCGGGCGGTTCATCGACCGGGAGAAGCTGCACCACATCGACTTCGAGGGCAGGTGGTTCAGCGTCCGCGGCCCGTCGATCACGCCGCGGCCGCCGCAGGGCCACCCGCCGGTGGCCGCGACCGAGCCGGGGTTCGCGGACATCGTGTTCTCCGACAACGCCTCCGCGTCCGACCGGCTCGTGTACCGGGACGTCGACGCCACGGTGACGCCCGACGAGCTGCTGCACTGGCAGGAGGAGGGCTTCGCCGGGTTCCGGCTGCACGGCGACCTGCACACGGTCACCCGCGAGCTGGTCCCGCGGCTGCGGGAGCGCGGGGTGTTCCGCACCGAGTACGAGCACACGACACTGCGCGGGCACCTCGGCCTGGCCCGTCCGGAGAACCGCTACGCCGCAGGGAGCGCGCGATGACCAAGCAGATCCACCTCGCCGCGCACTTCCCCGGCGTGAACAACACCACGGTCTGGAGCGACCCGCAGGCCGGCAGCCACATCGAGTTCTCGTCGTTCGTCCACCTGGCGCAGACGGCGGAACGGGCGAAGTTCGACTTCTTCTTCCTGGCGGAGGGACTGCGGCTGCGCGAGCAGGGCGGGCAGATCTACGACCTGGACGTGGTCGGCCGGCCGGACACGTTCACCGTGCTGGCGGCGCTCGCGGCCGTCACCGACCGGCTCGGGCTCGCCGGCACGATCAACTCGACGTTCAACGAACCCTACGAGGTGGCGCGGCAGTTCGCCTCGCTCGACCACCTGTCGGACGGGCGGGCGGCGTGGAACGTCGTCACGTCGTGGGACGCGTTCACCGGCGAGAACTTCCGCCGCGGCGGCTTCCTGGCCCAGGAGGACCGCTACAGCAGGGCCGAGTCGTTCCTGCGCACGGCCTGGAAGCTCTTCGACACCGGCGTCGGCGCGTTCGAGCACCGGGACCGGCACTTCGACATCAGCGGCACGTTCGGCGTGCCCCGCTCGCCCCAGGGCCGTCCGGTGATCCTGCAGGCCGGTGACTCGGAGGAGGGCCGCGAGTTCGCCGCCGCCACCGCGGACGCCATCTTCTCCCGCTACGCCACCCTGGAGGAGGGGCAGCGGTTCTACCGCGACGTCAAGGGGCGGCTCGCGCGGTACGGGCGGTCACCGGAGCAGCTGAAGATCCTGCCCGCGGCCACGTTCGTGCTCGGCGACACCGACGCCGACGCGCAGGAGAAGGCAGCCGTGGTGCGGCGTCAGCAGGTCAGCGGCGCGACCGCGATCCGGTTCCTCGAACAGGTCTGGAACCGCGACCTGAGCTCCTACGACCCGGACGGGCCGCTGCCCGAGGTCGAGCCGCTCGTCGGCGAGAACACCATCGCGCGCGGCCGGGCCAGCGTGCGGATGTTCAAGGACCCCGCCGCCACCGTGCGCGAGTGGCGGGAGAAGGCCGCGGCGAAGAACCTGTCGATCCGCGACCTGGTGATCGACGTGAGCGCGCGGCAGACGTTCACCGGGTCGGCGGCGAGCGTCGCCGCGCAGATCGACGACCTGGTGCAGCAGGACGCGGCGGACGGCTTCATCCTGGTGCCGCACGTGACCCCCGGCGGGCTCGACGAGTTCGCCGACACGGTGGTGCCGCTGTTGCAGGAGCGCGGTGTCTTCCGCACCGACTACACCGGCCCGACACTGCGCGATCACCTCGGTGTCCGATAGTTGTTCACCACGTGGACGCCCTTGCTCCCCTGATCGGCCGGTACCTACGGTGAGTTCCGCGCCACGCGCCCCGTTCTGACCCACCCGGCCGACAAGGACCCGCCATGTCCTCTGCTCTCGCTCCACCGTCCACAAAGGACAGATCGGACGATCTGGCTGCCCTGTCGGTCGTGCCGGCCCGCCACCCGTGGCGGTGGGTGGGCGTCGCGGTCGTGCTGGTCCTCGTCGCCCAGTTCGTGCACGGCCTGGTCACCAACCCGGGCTGGGACTGGCCGACGTTCGCCCGCTACTTCACCGCCGAGTCCGTCCTGCGCGCGGTGGGCACCACGATCGTGCTCACCGTGCTCGGGACGGTGCTCGGCTTCGCGCTGGGCATCGCGGTGGCGCTGCTGCGGTTGTCCCGCAGCCCGTTCCTGCAGGGCGTCGGCTGGACGTACGTGTGGGCGTTCCGGTCGATCCCGCTGATCGTGCAGTTGTTGTTCTGGTTCAACATCTCCTACCTCTACCAGCGGTTGTCGGTCGGCATCCCGTTCGGCCCGGAGCTGTACTCCTTCGAGACCGTGCAGCTGATCAGCCCGATGGGCGCCGCCGTCCTCGGCCTCGCGCTGCACCAGGCCGCCTACGCCGCCGAGATCGTGCGCTCCGGCGTGATCTCGGTCGAGCCTGGCCAGCTGGAAGCCGCGGCCGCACTGGGCATCCCCAGGTCCCGGCAGCTGCGCAGGATCGTTCTGCCGCAGGCGATGCGCGCCATCCTGCCCAACGCGGCCAACGAGGTGATCAGCCTGTTCAAGGGCACCTCGGTCGTCTCGGTGATGGCGATCGGCGAGCTGTTCTACCAGGTGCAGGTGATCTACGGCCGCAACGCGCGGGTCGTGGCCCTGCTGATGGTCGCGACCGTCTGGTACATCGTCCTGACCACGCTGCTCTCGATCGGTCAGCACCACGTCGAGCGGTACTTCGCGCGAGGAGCCCGCCGGTGATCGAGGTGCTGGGCGTGCACAAGAGCTTCGGCGCCACCGAGGTGCTGCGCGGGGTGTCGCTGGAGGTCGCGGCCGGCGAGGTCGTGGTGGTGCTGGGCCCGTCGGGTTCCGGCAAGTCGACGCTGCTGCGGACGATCAACCACCTGGAGAAGGTCGACCGCGGGTTCATCAGCATCGACGGCGCGCTGGTCGGCTACCGGCGCTCCGGGCGCAGGCTGTACGAGCTCAAGGAGCGCGAGGTGCTCCGGCAACGCGCGCAGATCGGGTTCGTGTTCCAGAACTTCAACCTCTTCCCGCACCTGACCGCGCTGCAGAACGTCGTCGAGGCGCCGCTCGCCCACGGCCGGGCGCGCGACGAGATCCACGCGGAGGGACGCGCCCTGCTCGCGCGGGTCGGCCTGGCGGACAAGGAGGACGCGTACCCGCGGCAGCTCTCGGGCGGCCAGCAGCAACGGGTCGCGATCGCCCGCGCGCTGGCCACCCGGCCGAAGGTCGTGCTGTTCGACGAACCCACCTCCGCGCTCGACCCCGAGCTGGTCGGCGAGGTCCTCGACGTGCTGCGCGACCTGGCCCGCTCCGGCACCACGATGGTCGTCGTCACCCACGAGGTCGGTTTCGCCCGCGAGGTGGCCGACCGCGTCGTCTTCCTCGACGGGGGAGTGGTCGTCGAGGAGGGCCCGCCGGCGCAGGTGCTCGACCACCCGGTCCACGAGCGCACCCGCGCTTTCCTGTCCAAGGTGCTGTGAAGGGAGTCTGTTGTGCGCAAGTCACTTCTCGCCGGTCTGGTGCTGGTGCTGGCGGCCTGTGGAACGGCGGAGAGCGAGCCCGCCACCGTGTCGGGCCTGAGCGTCAGCCTGGGTCCCGACCAGAACCGGGTCACGGCGGCGAAGGACGACAAGATCGCCGCCAAGGTGCCGGAGGAGTTCCGCTCCCGGGGTGAGCTGGTGGTCGGCGGATCGACGGGCACAGCGCCGCCACTGCGGTTCTACGCCACCGACGACCGGACGGTGATCGGGGTGGAGACCGACATCGCCCACCTCGTCGCGGACGTGCTGGGGCTCAGACCGCGGCTGGAGACCTCGTCGTGGGAGAACCTGTTCGTCGGCATCGACAGCGGTGCCGTGGACGTGGGCCTGTCGAACATCACGGTGACCGAGGCCCGCAAGGAGAAGTACGACTTCGCCACCTACCGGCTCGACACGCTCGCGTTCGAGGCGAAGAAGGGCGGCACCTGGAAGGTGCGGGAGCCGAAGGACGTCGCGGGCAAGGTGATCGCGGTGACCTCCGGCACGAACCAGGAGAAGATCCTCGTCGACTGGAGCACCAGGAACGTGGCGGACGGCCTGAAGGCCACCGACGTCAAGTACTTCCAGAACTCCTCCGACTACTACCTGGCGCTGCAGTCCGGCCGCATCGACGCCTACCTCGGCCCGAACCCCACCGCCGCCTACCACGCGGCGGTGTCCGGGCAGACCGAGGTGATCGGCACCTTCTCCGGCGGCGCCGCGGTGCAGGGCAAGATCGCGGTGACCACGCTGAAGGGCAACGGGTTGGTCGTCCCCGTGCAGGAGGCGCTCAACCAGCTGATCGCGAACGGCAAGTACGCGGAGGTGCTGAAGCGCTGGGGACTGGCCGACGAGGCGGTGCCGACCTCGGAGGTCAACCCTCCCGGCCTGCCGAAGACGTCGTGAGAGGGCTGTCGTGCGACTTGTGCTGACCATCGAGACCGACGACGACCAGGCCGCGGCGCGGCTGCTCGGGGCGTTGAAGGACGTGGGCCTGGTGACCGCGGAACCCGACCCCGACGTGCGGATCCTGCCGCACGCCCGGCAGGTCGTCTTCCAGGGCAGGACGATCGAGCTGACCCGGCTGGAGTTCGACCTGCTGCTGCACCTGTGCGAGCACCCCGACCGGGTGCACCGCCGCCGCGAGCTGATGTCCGCGGTGTGGGGCGTCGACGACGACCACAGCGGTGGCCGCACGGTCGACGTCCACGTGCGCCGCGTGCGGCAGAAGCTCGGTGCCGCCGGTGAGGTGGTCCAGACCGTGCGCGGCGTCGGCTACCTGGTGGCCGCGGGGCGGGTGCGGGTCGAACGCGCCGCGGACGTCGTGCGGCTGGCCGACCGCCGCGCGGGATGAGACCCGGTGGCCTCCCGGTGCCGCTGCGGGAGGCCACCGCTTCGCCGTTCACCCGGCCACCACGAATCGCCGGTTCCAGAGGGGGCGCGCTCTGGTTCCGGTGCTAAATCGGTTGCTCTCCCCGGCGGCCCCGGTGTTGCATCGGCACACCGGGTCGCTGGGGGAGTTGGTCGATGCTCGACGGCGTGATCGCCACGGACGTGTCCCTCGTGGACGAACTGGTCCGCGCGCAGTTCCCGCACTGGCACGGGTTGCCGATCCGCGCGGTCGGGGACGGCGGCACCAGCAACGCGATGTACCGGCTCGGCGACGAGCTGGCCGTGCGGCTGCCGCGGCGCGAGTGGTCCAGGGACGACGCGGACAAGGAGGCCGCCACCGTTCCCGTGGTCGCACCGCACCTCCCGGTCGCCGTGCCGGAACCGCTCGCACTCGGGGAACCCACCGAGCGCTACCCGGCGCAGTGGTCGGTGGTGCGCTGGCTCGGCGGCACCACCGCACCGGTCGAGGCCGTCGCCCGCGACACCCCGTTCCGCCTGGCCGAACTGGTCCACGCGTTGCACGACATCGAAGCCACCGGGCGGCCGTGGACCGACTACCGCGGGCGAACGGACGCCGCGCGTGACGACGAAGCGGTGCGCCGGTGCATCGCGGAGCTGGGCGGTGACCCGCGGCTGGTCGCCCTGTGGGAGGAGGCGCTCGCCGCGCCGCGCTGGGACCGGCCGGCCCGCTGGCTGCACGCCGACCTGCACGAGGGCAACCTGCTGTTCACCGGCGGGGTGCTGACCGGCGTGATCGACTGGGGCGCCGCCGGTGTCGGTGACCCCGCGGCGGACCTCATGACGGCCTGGCTCTACCTCGACGACCGCGGCCGCAGGGCGTTCCGGCGCGAGCTGGCCGAGTTCGACGACGCCACCTGGGCCCGCGCACGCGGCTGGGCGCTGCACCTGGCCGTGCTCGCGCTGCCGTACTACCGCGACACCAACCCGTTCCTCGCCGGGATCGCGAGCAGGACGATCGAGCAGCTACTGGCGGAACGCGCCGGGTGACACGCCCGCCTCGCGGGTGAAGAACTTCGCGAAGTTCGTGGCCTCGCTGAACCCCAGCCGGTGCCCGATCGCCGCCGCCGACAGGTCGGTGTGCACCAGCAGGCGCTTGGCCTCCAACGCCACCCGCGCGTCGATCAGCGCCTTGGCCGAACGGCCGGTCGCCGCGACGCAGATCCGGTTCAGGCCGCGCAGCGAGTAGCCGACCCGCGCCGCGTAGTCGGCGGCGTTGCGGCTGCGGGCGAACGACCGCTCCAGCTCCTGCTGGAACCGCTCGAACCGCGGGTCGCCGGGTCCGCCGGTGTCCGCGGGCAGCCGGGCGACCCGCAGCAGGAGCACGCCCGCGAGCTGGCGCAGCAGGTCGACCGGCTCACCGGACCCGACCACCCGCCGGTACTCGGCACGCAGGTCGCGGGCCGACCGGTCCAGCGCGGCCCGGTCACCGGCCGGCACCTGCCACCGCACCGGGCCGAACGGGCTGAGCAACGGCCGGGCGCCGTCCAGCGGCGGCGGGAACGCGGGCGTGAACAGCACGGCGTGCGCCTTCAACGCCCCGGCAGGCAACCGCAGCACCCGGCCGGGGCTGACGTGCAGCACGGTGCCCGGCGCGCACGGGTGGTCCACGAAATCGACCATGCACGAACCCCGCCCGGCGGTGATCGCGAAGAGCTGGTGGAAGTCGGTCCTGTGCACCTGGAGCAGGGTGTTCTCGCTGAGCCTGCCGCGAAGCTGCGCGAGGTCCAGCACCTCCAGCCCCAGCCTCGGCCGGTCGGGGTTGCTGAAGCCGAACTCGGCAAGCTGTCCACTTCTGACCATGGTGAAGCCGGATCCTACCTCGTCCGGCGGCTGCCGGAGCGGCAGAGTTCTCCGCATGGACACCAAGGAACTCGTGCTCAAGGCCACCGGCGAGCTGTTCGGCGACAGGGACCCGTCCGCTGTGGACCGCTGGGTCGCACCGGACTACCGCCAGCACAGCGCGCTCATCGGCGACGGACCCGAGGCGTTGCGCGGGCTCGTCGCGAGCCTGCCGGACGGCTTCCGCTACGAACCGGCCCGTGTGGTCGCCGACGGCGATCTCGTTGCGCTGCACGGCGTCTACCACGGCTTCGGGCCGCAGCCGCTGGTCGCGTTCGACCTGTTCCGGGTCGAGGACGGCAAGCTCGCCGAGCACTGGGACGCGCTCACGCCGGTCGTCGATCCGACGGTGAGCGGACGGTCCCAGACGGACGGTCCGGCGGGGCCCGCCGGCACCGGCACCGAGCACAACCGCGCGTTGGTCGCCGAGTTCGCGCAGCGCGTGCTGCAGGACGCCGACTACTCCGTGCTCACCGACTACATCTCCACCGAGACCTACCTGCAGCACAACCCCGAGGCCGCCGACGGGCTCGACGGGTTCGGCGCCGCCGCCGCGCGGTGGGCCGAGCAGGGCCGCCACCTCGTCTACAAGACCGTGCACCGGGTCGTGGCCGAGGGCGACCTGGTGCTGCTGCAGTCCGAGGGCGAGTTCGGCGAGCCGGTCGCGTACTGGGACCTGTTCCGGGTAGCGGACGGCCGGATCGTCGAGCACTGGGACGTGATCACCCCGGTGCCCGCGGAGCTCCCGCACGGCAACGGCCTGTTCTGAGCCGTGATCACCGCACTGCCGTTGCGCGACTACCGGGACGCGGTCGCGCTCGACGAACCGTTCCACCCGCTCCGCCCGCCCGCACCGGCCCGTCACCTCGACGGGCTGACCGGGCTCGCGCTGCGGCTGCTCGGCGAGGACCCGCGGGTGGGTCGCCCCACCCTCCCGCGCGGTCCCGCCGAACGCCGCCTGCTGCTGCGGTCGCTGCTGACCGTGCGCGAACCCGCCCCGGTCGCTCCCGACCTGCAGGCGGTGCTCGACGCGGTCCTCGGCGGTGAACGCGAGCAGAGCGCGCCTGCCGACGCGGGCGGGCTGGCCGCACCGATCGCCGTGTGGCGCGGCGACATCACATTGCTCAGGGCCGACGCGATCGTCAACGCCACGAATGACGCCCTGCTGGGCTGCTTCCAGCCGATGCACCAGTGCGTCGACAACGCGATCCACGCCGCCGCCGGCCCGCGGCTGCGCGAGGACTGCCACCGCATCATGGCCGCGCAGGCCGCACCGGAACCCACGGGCCTCGCGAAGATCACCCGCGGTTACCACCTGCCGGCGCGGTTCGTGCTGCACACCGTCGGGCCGATCGTGCGCGGCACCGTCAAGCCCGCGCACGAACAGGCCCTGGCCGACGCGTACCGGTCGTGCCTCGACCTGGCCGCCGAGGTCGGCACGATCCGCACGCTCGCGTTCTGCGCGATCAGCACCGGCATCTTCGGTTTCCCCAAACAGCCGGCGGCGCACATCGCCGTCGAGGTCGTCCGCGACTGGCTCGCCGCCCACCCCGGGCGACTCGACCGCGTCGTCTTCACGACCTTCAGCGGCGACGACGACACGGCCTACCGGAAGGCGTTGCGATGACCTGGGAACGCTGGCTCGACGACGCGGACCGGGTGCTGGTCGCGGCGGGTGCGGGGCTGTCGGCGGCGGCCGGGTACGACTACTCCGACACCGAGCGGTTCGCCGAGCTGTTCCCCGTGCTGCACCGCACTGGGCTGCGGACCCGCTACCAGCTCATCGGGCTGCCGCTGCCGCCACGGCTGCTGTGGGGCTACTGGGCGGTGCACGTCGACGACATCCGCTTCGCCCCGGCACCGAACCCGGTCTACACCCGGCTGCGCGAGGTCGTCGGCGGGAAGGACAACTTCGTCCTCACCTCCAACGTGGACGGTTTGTTCGCGCGCAACGGTTTCGCCGACGTCTGGTCACCGCAGGGCGACTACGGGCGCTACCAGTGCGAAACGCCGTGCACCCGTGAAACCTGGGAGAGCCGGCCGGTCGTGGAGGCGGCACTGGCGGCGTACGACCCGGACACCGGGGAGACCTCGGCGGTCCCGGCGTGCCCGCGATGTGGCGGTGCGGTGTTCCTCAACGTGCACAAGGGACCCGAGTACGTGCCCGACCACTACGAGCCGGACGGCACCCGTCTGCGCGAGTGGCTGGCGGCGGCGGGGAAGCTGGTCGTCGTCGAGATCGGGGCCGGGTTCAGCACGCCCACCGTGATCCGCCGGCCGGTGGAGTCGCTGGTGCGCGGTCTTCCGCACGCACGGCTGGTGCGGATCAACCGCGACCACGCGGAGGTGCCCGGCGACCTGGCCGGGCGGTCGGCGTCGATCCGGGCCGACGTCGCGGAGGTGCTGGCCTGAGGAGCTCGGCTCCCGTTCGACGAACTGGCGGCATCGACCGGGATCACGCGGGTGTTTCGCGCGGACGAGCGGTCGGACCGGTACCCCGGAGGCCATAGCACGTCGCACCATCACCGATCCGGAGTACCAGACCCGGCCGTTCGGCTTCATTCGCCAGGTTACGTACGTGAGAAAGTTTCAGCACCCCCCTCGACGGCACCTGTGGTTTGTGCGTACGGTGATCACGAAGTAACTGTACCGGCCAGTAGGAACGCAAGCTGAATTCCTTTCTCCCCACCCTGCAGGGTGAGGAAGTGAGCGCAGTGGACATGCTGTCGGATCCTGAACGGGTGCTGTGCCTGAGTCCGTTCGGCACCCCCAACCCGGCCCTCGTGGTCGCCGCCGAACGGGCGGGTGGCCTCGGCGTGCTCGACCTCGGGCCGCACGCGGTCAGAGACCTCTCCCGGGTCCGCGCACGGCACTCCGGCACGTTCGGGGTGCGAGTGCGCGGGCCGCTGACCGCCGCGTTGCCCGAGGCCGCCGACACGGTCGTGGTGGACCTGGCCGACCCCGTTCCCGACCGCTCTGAACTGGGCGAACGCCGTGTCCTGGTGGTCGTCACCTCGGTGGCGGAGGCGGTTGCGGCGATCGGGTGGGGTGCGACCGGCCTGGTCGCGAAGGGTGCCGAGGCGGGCGGCCGAGTGGGTGGTTCGCCCGCGTTCGTGCTGCTCCAGCAGGTGATCGCGCTGACCGATCTGCCGGTCTGGCTGTGGGGGAGCATCGGTGCGGACACGGCTGCCGCGGCCGTCGCCGGCGGTGCGCGCGGGGTGGTGCTGGAAGGCCAGCTGGCACTCGTGCGCGAAGCGCGAAAACATATTTCCGGCGAATTTGTCAACGCGATCAGCGTGATGGACGGCGCCGACACCGTTGTCCGTGAAGGCGTGCGTGTTCATGTTCGGCAGAACGCTCTCGAAATAGGCCAGGAAGGTGCGTTCGCGGAATTCAACCGCACCTCGTTCGGCACCGTCGGAGGCGTCGTCGGGGCCATTGACCGGGCGATCGGCGACAATCTCGCACACGCGGGCGAACACCGCTCGATCCGCGTCGGCGGGCCGTTCTGCGACCGCGTTCCCGGCCTGCGCTACCCGATCGCCCAGGGGCCGATGACCCGCGTCAGCGACCAGCCCGCGTTCGCCGCGGCGGTGGCGGAAGGCGGTGCGCTGCCGTTCCTCGCGCTCGCCCTGATGGAGGGCGAGCAGGTCCACGAGCTGCTCGTGGCGACCGCCGGGAAGCTCGGCGACCGGCCGTGGGGCGTGGGTCTGCTCGGCTTCGCGCCTGCGGAGCTGCGGGCCCGGCAGCTGGCGGCGGTGCTGAGGACCAGGCCGAGGTACGCGATCGTCGCCGGCGGCACCCCGGCCCAGGCGCGGGAGCTGGAGGACGCCGGGATCGAGGCGTTCCTGCACGTCCCGTCACCCGCTCTGCTGCGCCGGTTCCTCGACGAGGGCGCGCGCAAGTTCGTCTTCGAGGGCTCCGAGTGCGGAGGGCACACCGGGCCGCGGACCAGCTTCACGTTGTGGCAGCAGCAGATCGACGTGCTGCGCGGGCGGGAGGAGGGCGTCGTCGCGCTGTTCGCGGGCGGTGTCCACGACGCCCGGTCGGCCGCGATGGTCGACGCGCTGACGGCCCCGCTCGCCGCCCGCGGTGCCGCGATCGGCGTGCTCGTCGGCACGGCCTACCTGTTCACCGAGGAGGCCGTCGAGCACGGCGCGATCCAGCCGGTGTTCCAGCAGGTCGCGCTGGAGTGCGCGGACACGGCGCTGCTGGAGACCTCGCCCGGCCACGCCGTCCGGTGCGCGCAGACGTCCTATGTGGACACGTTCGAGCAGGCGCGGGCCGAGCTGGCGGACCTGCCCCGGCAGGAGAGCTGGGAACGGCTCGAACAGCTCAACCTGGGCCGGTTGCGGCTGGCCAGCCGAGGGCTCGTGCGCTCCGGCGACGGGCTGGTCGAGGTCGGCGAGGACGAGCAGCGCCGCGAGGGCATGTTCATGATCGGCCAGGTCGCGACGCTGCGGTCCGAGCGGACCACGATCGCCGCGCTGCACGAGGAGATCGTCTCCGGCGTCCTGCCGGAGCACACCCGCGCCGACGGGACGGCTCAGCCGCTGGACGTCGCCATCGTCGGCATGGCCGCGATCATGCCGGGTGCGCGGGACGTGGCCGAGTTCTGGGCCAACGTGCTCGCGGGCACCGACTCCATCACCGAGGTCCCGCCGGACCGGTGGTCGCCGGAGCGGTACGGCAGCCCGTTCCGCTGGGGCGGGTTCCTCCCGCGCACGGCGTTCGACCCGCTGGCCTACGGCATCCCGCCCGCGTCGCTGACCTCGATCGAACCCGCTCAGCTGCTGGCGCTGGAGGTCAGCGCGCGGGCGTTGGAGGACGCCGGGTACGCCACGCGGGTGTTCGACCGCGAACGCACCTCGGTGATCTTCGGCGCCGAGGCCGGTGCGGACCTCGCGAACGCCTACACGGTCCGCACGGCGTTGCCCGCGCTGGGCGTCAAGGGCCTGGACGACCACCTGCCCGCGCTGACCGAGGACTCGTTCCCCGGCGTGCTCGGCAACGTGATCGCCGGCCGGGTCGCGAACCGGCTCGACCTGGGCGGCGCGAACTACACGGTCGACGCGGCCTGCGCGTCCAGCCTCGCCGCGCTCGACGTGGCGTGCAAGGAGCTCGTCGGCGGCACCAGCGACATGGTCCTGTGCGGTGCCGTCGACCTGCACAACAGCGCCCACGACTACCAGATGTTCGCCTCGGTCAAGGCACTGTCGGCCCAGGGCCGCTGCGCCACGTTCGACTCGGCGGCGGACGGCATCGCGCTCGGCGAGGGCGTGGCGTGCGTGGTGCTCAAAAGGCTTGAGGACGCCGAACGCGACGGCGACCGGATCTACGCGGTCGTCAAGGGCATCGGCGCGTCCAGCGACGGCCGCTCGCTCGGGCTCACCGCGCCACGACCGGAAGGCCAGCAACGGGCACTGCGCAGGGCGTACGCGTCGGCGGGTGTGTCCGTGCGGGACGTGGGCCTGGTCGAGGCGCACGGCACCGGAACCGTCGTCGGCGACCGGACCGAGCTCGCAGCGCTCACCGAGATGTTCGCCGGCGTCGAACCGGGCAGCTGCACGATCGGCTCGGTGAAGTCGCAGATCGGGCACACCAAGTGCGCGGCAGGGCTCGCCGGGGTGATCAAGGCGGCACTGGCCGTCCACACCGGAATCCGGCCGGGGACGTTGCACGTCAAGCGGCCCAACGCTTTCTGGGACGCGCGGACCAGCCCGTTCGCGTTCGGCCACCGCACCTGGGCCGCGCGGGACCGGGTCGCGGGCGTCAGCGCGTTCGGCTTCGGCGGCACCAACTTCCACACCGTGCTCACCGGGTACACCGGCGCGGACGAGCCGCGGCACGGGCTGACCGCGTGGCCGGCCGAGCTGTTCCTCGTGCGCGGCGAGAACCCCGAAGCAGCACAACGGGAAGCCGCACGGCTCAGGGCACTGGTCGACGACCGCACGCCGTTGCGGAACCTCGCGGCCGCCTGCGGTAACGGCACGGTGCAGGCGGCGTTCGTGGTGAGCGACCACGACGGCCTGAGCCGGGCGTTGGCGGACGTCGAGGCGTGGCGCGCGTCGGACGTCGTGCTGCTGCGGGACGGGGAACGGCCGAAGGTCGCGTTCCTCTACCCCGGCCAGGGCAGCCAACGACCGGGCATGCTGCTGGACCTGGTCACGGCGTTCCCGTGGCTGCAGGAGCTGGTGGGCCCGCGCTACGAACGCGTGATGTTCCCGCCGGCCGCACTGACCGCGGACGACGTGGCACGCCAGCGCGCGGAGCTCACCGACACCCGCAACGCCCAACCGGCGCTCGGGATCGCCGGGCTGGCCGTGACCGCGTTGCTCGACTCCGTCGGCGTGCGGCCGGACCTGGCCGGCGGTCACAGCTACGGCGAGCTGGTCGCGCTGACCGCCGCCGGGGCGGTCGAGGACGCCGACCTGCTCGACCTCAGCGCGGCCAGGGCGCGGGCGATGCTCGACGCGGCCGGCGACGACCCCGGCACCATGGCCGCGGTGACCGCCCCGGTGGCCGAGGTCGAGGCACTGCTCCCGCCGGACGTGGTGGTGGCCAACCACAACGCGCCCGACCAGGTCGTGGTCTCCGGGCCGACGGCCGCGGTGGAGAACGCCGTCGCCCTGCTGCGGGACGCCGGCCTGACCGTCAAACCCATCCCGGTCGCTGCCGCGTTCCACAGCCCGCTGATGGCAGGGGCGCGGGACCGGTTCGCCGAGGAGCTCGCGGCCGTGCCGGTCGGCGAGCCGCGGTTCCCGGTGTGGTCGAACGTGACCGCCGCACCGCACACCGACGTCCGCACCGGGCTGGCCGACCAGCTCGCTGGCCGGGTCAGGTTCGCCGAGCAGGTCGAGTCGATGTACGCGGCGGGCGCGCGGATCTTCGTCGAGGCCGGGCCGGGCGGGGTGCTGACCGCGCTGGTCGGCCGGACGCTCGGCGACCGGCCGCACCGGGCGCTGCGCTGCGACGACCACGTGACGTTCCTGCGCACGCTCGCCGCACTCGCGGTCGCCGGTGTCGAGGTGGACGCCGCGCCGTTGTTCGAGGACAGGGCCGAACCCGCCACGGCCGTGCCGCCGCGGCCGAAGTGGTACGTGGACGGAGGTCTCGTGCGGGACGCGAACGGAGACGCACTGCCCGGTGGGTTGCGGCCCGCGACCGAGCTCCCCACCCTGCGGCTCGGGCCGGGCCTGGGCCGGGACGAGATCGTGGAGAAGTTCCTCGACGGCATGCGCGACGCCGTCAGCGCGCAGCGCGACGTGCTGCTGAGCTACCTCGGCACCGCGCCCGCGGCCGTCCCGCCGCCGATGCCGGTGGTCGACGCCGTGGTCAAGGCACCGGAACCCGTGGTGCCGCAGCAGGAAGACGTGGCCGCGGTGGTGCTGCGGACGATCAGCACCCGCACCGGCTACCCCGTCGAGATGCTGCAACCGGGCCTCGACCTGGAAGCGGACCTGTCGATCGACTCGATCAAGCGCACCGAGATCGTCGGTGAGCTGGTGCAGGCACTGGGCGCGTCCGGTTCGGTGGACGAGCTGGCGCAGCTCAAGACGGTCGACGGGATCGTCGGCTGGTTCGGTGCCGCCGCCCCGGTGGCCGTGCCGGGCAAGGACGTGCGGGCCGTGGTGCTGCGGACGATCAGCACGCGGACCGGCTACCCCGTCGAGATGCTGCAACCGGGCCTCGACCTGGAGGCGGACCTGTCGATCGACTCGATCAAACGGGCCGAGATCGTGGGCGAGCTGGTGCAGGAGCTGGGCGCAGCGGGTTCGGTGGACGAGCTGGCGCAGCTCAAGACGATCGACGGGATCGTCGGCTGGTTCGGCGAGGCCACCCCGCAGCCCGTGCCGGACCGGCCCGCGCGCACGGTGACCGGCGGGAAGCTCGTCCGGCGCGTCCCGCAGGTCGTCCCCGCCGGACCGGCCGAACCGGTCGACCTCACCGGCAGGACCGTCCTGGTCGTCGACGACAACGGCATCGGCCTGGAGCTCGCCGACCTGCTGGAGAAGCACACCGCCCGCCCGCGCGTCGAGCCGTCGTTCCCCGCCGACCTGACCGGCGTCGACGTCGTCGTGCGGCTGGGCGCCCGGCTGCCGGAGGCGTTCAGCGAGGTCAAGGCCTGCGTCACCACCGGTGTGCACCTGGTCGTGGTCACCACCGGCGGCGGCACGTTCGGCTTCGACCACACCGCCGACGAGCTGCCCGCGGACATCGGCCTGCACGGGCTCGTCCGCACCGCCGCGCTGGAGCACCCGGAGCTGGTGGTGCGCGCGGTCGACGTGAACCCCAAGGAGAGCCACCGCGACATCGCCACCGCGCTGCTCGCCGAGCTCGGTCCCGGCCCGGCGGTCGTCGGCCACCAGGCCGGTCGCCGGCAGGTGCTCGACGCCGTGGCGACCGAGCTGCCCAGCGGGACCCTGTCGCTGGACGCCGACAGCGTGGTGCTGTTCACCGGTGGCGCCCGCGGCATCACCGCACTGGCCGCGGTCGCGCTCGCCGAACGCACCGGCTGCCACGTCGAGCTGATCGGCCGCACCCCGATCGCACCCGAGGACCACCGGCTCGCGCACGCCACGACCGAACCCGAGGTCGTCAAGGCGCTGTTCGAGCTCGGCGTCACCGACGACGTGCCCGCCAAGGCGCGCGGGGTGCTCGCCGAACGCGAGGTGCGCGCGACGCTGGAACGGTTGCGCGCCACGGCGTCGAGCGTGCGCTACCACGAATGCGACGTCACCGACGTCGAGGCGGTGGGCCGGGTGCTCGACGACGTCCGCGCCCGGTTCGGCCGGCTCGACGGCGTGGTCCACGGCGCCGGTGTGCTCGACGACAGGCTGATCGCGGACAAGACCCAGGAGTCGTTCAACCGGGTCTGGGCGACGAAGGTCAACGGTGCCAAGGCGTTCGACGAGGGCTTCCTCGTGCTGTTCGGCAGCGTCAGCGGCGTGTTCGGCAACCGCGGCCAGGCCGACTACAGCGCCGCGAACGACGCGCTCGACCGGATGGCCCGGTTCTGGGGCACCCAGCGCAGGGTGGTCGCCGTCGACTGGGGTCCCTGGGCCGGCGCGGGCATGGCGGTCGGGCTCACCGCGGAGTACGAGCGCCGCGGCATCCCGCTGATCCAGCCCGACGAAGGCGTTGCCGCGCTGTTGAACGAGATCGCCGCCGGGAACGACGTGCAGGTGGTCTACCGATGGGAGGCATAGCGATCGTCGGCATCGGCGCGGTCTTCCCGGGAGCGCCCGACGCCACGACGTTCTGGCGCAACATCGCGTCCGGGGTGGACGCCGTCGGCCAGGTCCCGCCCGGCCGGTGGGACCCGGCGACCTACTACGACCAGAACAGCACCAGCGGCGACCGGTTCTACTGCCGCAGGGGCGGGTTCGTCGACGACCTGGCCGAGTTCGACCCGACCAGGTTCGGCATCATGCCGTCCACAGTGGACGGTGCGGAGCCCGATCAGCTGCTGGCGCTCGCCACGGCCGCGGAGGCGATCGCGGACGCCGGCGGCGAGACCGCCCTGCCGGACCGGGAGCGGATCGGTGTCGTCGTCGGTCGCGGCGGCTACCTCACGCCCGGTTGCGCCCGGCTCGACCAGCGCGTGCGGCTCGCCGACGAGGTGCTGTCGGTGGTCCGCGACCTGTTCCCCGGACTGGGCGGCGCGGACCTCGGCACGGTGCGGCAGGCGGTCCGCGACCGGTTCGGCCCCGAGCAGCCGGAGGCGTCGATCGGCCTGGTGCCGAACCTCGCCGCCTCCCGCATCGCCAACCGGTTCGACCTGCGCGGCACCGCGTACACGGTGGACGCGGCCTGCGCGTCCGGTCTGGTCGCCGTCGAGCACGCCGTCCGCGAGCTCCAGGAGGGCCGCGCGGACGCCATGCTGGCCGGGGCGGTGCACGTCTGCCACCACCCGACGCTGTGGAGCGTGTTCACGCAGCTCCGCGCGTTGAGCCCGAGCGAGCGCATCCGGCCGTTCGACGCGGACGCCGACGGCACGCTGCTGTCCGAGGGTGTCGGCATGGTGCTGCTGAAGCGCCTGGAGGACGTCGGCGACGAACGCGTCTACGCCGTGATCCGCGGCATCGGCACCGCGAGCGACGGCCGCGCGACGAGCATGATGACGCCCAACCCCGAGGGCCAGCTCCTGGCCGTGCACCGGGCCTGGGCCAACGCCGGGCTCGACCCGCGCACCGACGCACCCGGCCTGGTGGAGGCGCACGGCACCGCGACGCCCGCCGGTGACGCCGCCGAGCTCGCCACGATGATCAACGCCTTCGGTGCCGAGGGTGACGAGATCGGCATCGGCACGGTGAAGTCGATGATCGGCCACGCCATGCCGGCCGCCGGGATGGCCGGGCTGATCAAGGCCGCTCTCGCGCTGCACCACCGCACGCTGCCGCCGACCCTGCACGTCGAGCGGCCGCACCCGGCGCTGACCGGCACCCGCTTCGCGCCGGTGACCGAGGCCCGCGACTGGGAGGGCCCGCACCGCGCGGTCGTGAACGCCTTCGGGTTCGGCGGGATCAACGCCCACGCCGTGCTCGACGGCCACACGGTCGCCCGGCCGCGCAAGCCCGTCATGACCTTCGCCGCCGACACCGCTGCGGAGCTGGCCGAGGCCGTGCGGGAACGCAGGCCCTCCACCGCAGACCGCGCGTTCCGGCTCGCCGTCGGCAACCCCGACGACCGCAGGCTCAAGCTCGCCGAACGCGTCATCGCCCAGGGCAAGGCCTGGCCGGGCAGGCACGACATCTGGTTCTCCCCGCAGCCGCTGCTGAGCAGCACCGACCAGGTCGCGTTCGTGTTCCCCGGCTTCGAACGCGAGTTCACCGGCGAGGTCGTCGACCACGCCGTGCAGCTGCTGCAGGACGGCCGCCGTGCGGCGCGCGAGCTGATGGCGCAGGGCATCACGCCCGGAGCGCTCGCCGGGCACAGCATGGGCGAGTGGACCGCGATGGTCGTCGGCGGCATCTACCCGACGATCGACCGGTTCGTCGACGCGCTCGGTCCCGGCGCCGTCGCGGTGGTCGACATCGCCTACGCCGCACTGGGCTGCTCCGCGGACACCGCGGAGCAGTACCTGGTCGAGGGTGTGACGATCAGCCACGACAACTGCCCGCACCAGTCGGTGGTCTGCGGTCCGATCGAGCTGCTCGAACCCGTGTTGGAGACGTTGAAGGCCAACGGCGTGATGGCGCAGCTGATGCCGTTCCGCACCGGCTTCCACACCCCTGCGCTCGCGCCCTACCTCGGCCGGGCGAAGGAGATGCTCGACCAGCTGCCGGTCCGCACCTCGGACGTTCCGGTGTGGTCGGCCAACTCACTGGAACCGATGCGCGCGGAGGACGTCCGCGACCTGGTGCTGCGGCACCTGGTCGAACCGGTCCGGTTCCGGCCGCTGCTGCACCGCCTGCACTCCGCCGGGTTCCGCGCGTTCGTCCAGGTCGGCCAGGGCAGCCTGCCGGGGTTCGTCGCCGACACCCTGTCCGACCGGCCGCACCTCGCCGTGAACGCCGACATCGCCCCGGAAGCGCTGTGGGCGTTCGGCCTCAAGCGCGGCACCTCCCACCGGGTGCGGCTGCGGCTGGGCACCCCGAAGATCACCGTCGACCCGCTCGGCACCGATCCCGTTGTGGTCGCCGGCGACAGCCCGGTGTCGGCCGCGGTCACCAAGCTCTTGGCCCACACCAACGCCGTCGCCCGCGAGGTGGCCGGTGCGCTGCGGCCCAGCGAGGCCGGGTTCACCCGCGAGTTCTCGCTGCGCACCATGCCGGAGCTGGTGGACCACTCGGTGTTCCCGCAGGCACCGGGGTGGCCCGACCTCGCCGACGGGTTCCCGATCGTGCCGGCGACCGGCCTGCTGGAGGTCTTCGCCGACGCCGCCCGCAGGCTCACCGGCGGGACCGTGCACGGGTTCGCCGACGTGAAGGCCAAGCGCTGGCTCACGGCGCTGCCCGCGACGACCGTGAAGATCAGCGCACGCTCCGAAGGGCCCGACCGGGTCGCGGTGAAGGTCGGCGACTACGCCGAGGGCGTGGTGCTGATGGCACCCGTGGCACCGCAGCCGGTGGAGATCGCGTTGCACGGCACCCGCGTGCCACCGGTCACCGCCGAGGAGCTGTACCGGGACAACTGGATGTTCCACGGTCCGGCGTACGCGGGTGTCACGCGGATCGACTCGCTGGCGGACAACGGGATCGCGGGCGTGCTGACGCCGTTGCCCGCACCGGGGGCGTTGCTCGACAGCGCCGGGCAGCTGATCGGCCACTGGATGCAGGTGGTGCACACCGTCGACCAGACCGTGCTGCCCACCGGGATCGAGCGGGTGTCGTTCCACGGCCCGGCGCCGACCGGCGACGTCCGCTGCACGGCCCGCATCCGCGAGGTGACCGCGCAGACGATGGTCGCCGACGCCGAGCTGACCGCGGCCGGGGCGCTGTGGTGCCGCATCACCGGCTGGACCACCCGCCGGTTCACCACCGACGACCGGATCTGGCGGGTCAAGCTGCGTCCCGGCACCGAGATGCTGTCCACTCCGGACGGTGGGTGGCTGCGCGTCACCGAGAACTGGTCCGACAGCGCCACCCGCGACCTGATCATGCGCCGCTACCTGAACTCCGCGGAACGGGCGCACTACGCCGGGCTCGACGTGCCCGCGCAACGCGACTGGCTGCTGCGGGTGATCGCGGTGAAGGACGCCGTGCGCTCGTGGCTGTGGAACCGCGGTGCCGGACCGGTCCACCCCGCGGAGCTGACCGTGTCCGCCGACGCGCGGGTGCGCGGGGCGTTCGCGGTGCCGCAGCTCGAAGTCGTTGCCGAACAGGGAAAAGCCGCCGCACGCGTGAAGATGGAGAAGTGATGGACGAGGTGCTGCAGCAGGTAGCGGAACTCATCACCGAGGTGGTCGGCCCGGACTTCCTGCTGGGCGTGGAGATCACCAGGGACACCACGTTCAGCGACGACCTCGGCCTGGAGTCGATCGAGTTCGTGGCGCTGGCCGACAAGCTCAACGCCCACTACGGCGTCGACCTCGTGGCGTTCCTCGCGGACATGGACATCGACGAGATCATGGCGATGTCCGTGGGCCGGCTCGTCGACCACATCACGGCCCGTGTCTGAGGTCCACGCCCGCGGGCTGCGGTTCCACGTGCAGCGGCTCGGGCCCACGGGGAACGTGCCGACCATCGTGTTCGTGCACGGCCTGGTCATGGACAACCTGTCCAGCTTCTACTACACGCTGGCGGCTCCGCTGGCGGCCAGGGGTTTCGGCACCGTGCTGTTCGACCTGCGCGGCCACGGCCTGTCCGAACGCCCGCCGTCGGGGTACACGCCCGAGGAGAGCGCGCTGGACCTCGTGGCCGTGCTGGACGAGATCGGCGTGACCGAGCCGGTGTTCCTGCTGGGCAACAGCTACGGCGGTGTGGTCGCCATGCACGCCGCGGTCCGGTCGCCGGACCGCGTGGCCGGTGTGGTCCTGGTCGAGTCGGCGGTCGGGGGAGTGGTCGGCGATGCGTGGTTCGAGGACATCACGAACACGCTGACCGTGGCCGCGCTGGGCCTGGAGTTCGACCGCACCCAGGACCAGCTCATGGCCCTCGGGCAGCGCAAGATCGCCAAGCTCGCCGTCAACGCCAACGCGTTGCTCAACGGCACCACGCTGATCGACGACCTCGGTTCCGGTGCCAAGCTCGACCTCACCGAGGTGCGCTGCCCGGTGCTCGGCGTGTTCGGCGCGGAGTCCGAGCTGGTCGGCGCCGCGGCCGAGCTGGCGGAGCGGATTCCGTCCTGCCGGCTGCACGTCGTGACCGGCCTCGGTCACACCGTGCTGCGCGAGGCCACCGGCGAGCTGCTCGACGTCCTCTGCGACTGGTTGCCGTCATGAGCCGGTTCCTGTTCGTCGTGCCGCCGCTGACCGGTCACGTCAACCCGACCGCGTCCGTGGGCGGTGAGCTGCTCGCCCGCGGCCACGCCGTCGCGTGGGTCGGGCACCCCGGCACGCTGGCACCGCTGCTGCCCGACGGCGCGGTGGTGTACCCGGCGATCGACGACGTGCTGGAGAACGACATCCGGGCCAAGCGGGAGCGGTGGCTCGCGTTGCGCGGCATGGCGGTGCTGAAGTTCTTCTGGGAGGAGTTCCTCATCCCGCTCGGCCACGCGATGGTGCCCGGAGTCGCCGCGGCGGTGCGGGACTTCGCGCCGGACGTGGTCGTCGCGGACCAGCAGGCGCTGGCCGGGCCGTGCGTGGCGAAGAACGCCGGGGTGCCGTGGGCGACGTCCGCGGCGACCTCGGCCGAGCTGGTCAACCCGCTGCGGACGATGCCGAAGGTCGACGCCTGGGTGCGGGGCCTGCTGCACGACTTCGCGGGCGGCGACGTCCGGTTCTCCGACCGGCTGGTGCTGGTCTACAGCTCGAAGGCGCTGGTGCGCGGTGACTTCGGTGACGAGGTGGCGTTCGTCGGGCCGGCGCTCGCCCACCGCGTCGAACGGGCGCGGTTCCCGTGGGACCGGCTCGGCGACCGCGCCGTGCTGATCTCGCTGGGCACGCTGAACGGCCCCGCGGGGGAGCGGTTCTTCACCCAGGCCGTGGAGGCGGTGGCCGACCTCGACGTCCAGGTCGTCATGGTGGCGCCCGAACGACCGGCGCCGGCCAACGTCCTGGTGCAGCCCTCGGTGCCGCAGCTCGCGCTGATGCCGCACCTGAGCGCGGTGGTCACGCACGGCGGCCACAACACGGTCTGCGAGGCGCTGGCACACGGGTTGCCGCTGGTCGTGGCGCCGATCCGGGACGACCAGCCGACCGTCGCCGCCCAGGTCGTCGCGGCCGGAGCGGGCGTCCGGCTGACCTACTCGCGGGCCCGCGCGACGGATATTCGCAGCGCGCTGGAATCCGTGCTGGGCAAGCCGGAGTACGCGGCCGCCGCGGAGCTCGTGCGGAAGTCGTTCACAGCGGCTGGCGGCGCCGCAGCCGCCGCCGATCGACTGGAGAAGGTGGTGGCGGGGTGATCCTCACCGTGCTCGTGGTGCTGGTCGTCTTGGTCGACGTCGTGCGCCTGCGTTCCCGTGCGGCGAAACTGCGCGTGCTGGCACCGGGCGTGAGCGGGCACGCCCTGGTCACTGCCACCGGTGTTCACTCGGAGGGCTCCTGGGACGCCGGTGACGCCGACCTGGTCGACCTGGTGCCGCGCGACCTGCCGACCGCGGCGGCGCTGGACCTGCTCGGCGCGGTCGACCCCGCGCGGTACCGGGCCGACCGGTGGGTGCGCGGGGCGAGCGCGGCACAGGCCGTGCTGGTGCGCGAGAGGTACGCCGAGGAGGTCGACCCGGACGACCCGACCGAGCTCGTCGCGTTCGTGCGCCGCGTCAAGGACCACGTGCCCGCCGAGGTCGACCTCGCGGTCGCGCCGGGGCTGAAGGCCGGGCCCTGCGACCTCGGGTACCGCGCGGCGACGTTGCGGCAGATCGGCAAGCGGCCGTCGCTGTGGATCGCGGGCTCGATGATCGGCTACGCGGTGGTGGCCGCCGCCGTGGTCGTCGACTGGCCGTGGGGCCTGGCCGCGCTGGCCGCCTACTGGGCGCACCCGCTCCTCGTGTTCGCGGGAACCCCGTTGCGACCCAGGGACCTCTGGGTGCCGCGGTTCCTGCGCACGCCCTACCTGTGGCTCAAGACGGCCGGTGGCAAGAAGTCCACCGCCGAGCTCCGGCAGGCCGAGACGCTGGAGCAGGCCGCGCCCTGGTACACCGAGCGACTCGGGCGCGACTTCCACGAGACCCGGCGCGACACCTGCCCGTCCTGCGGCAGCAGCGACCTGCGGCGGTGGGTGACCGCGCACGACCTGGTGCAGCGCAAGCCCGGCACGTTCACCATGGACCGCTGCGTCCGGTGCGCGCACGTCTGGCAGAACCCGCGGCTGACCGAGGAAGGCCTCGGCTTCTACTACCGCGACTTCTACGACGGCCTGGGCGAGTCGTCGGCCGACGCGGTGTTCTCCGGCAAGACCTCGCCGTACTACGGGCGGGCGCGCATGGTGGAGCCGTTCGTGAAACCCGAGCGGTGGCTGGACGTCGGCTCCGGGCACGCGCACTTCTGCCTGGGCGCCAAGGAGGTCCTGCCGGACACCGCGTTCGACGGGCTCGACCAGGGCGCCGCGATCGAGGACGCCGCCCGGCTCGGCCGGATCGAGCACGCCTACCGGGGCAGCTTCAAGGACTTCGCGGGCGAGCTCAAGGGCCGCTACGACGTGATCAGCATGCACCACTACCTGGAGCACGTGCGGGACCCGTGGGAGGAGCTGGACATCGCGGCGGACGTGCTGCCGCAGGGCGGTTACCTGCTGATCGAGCTGCCGGACCCGGAGTGGCGGCTCGGGCGGTTGTTCGGGCAGTACTGGATGCCGTGGTTCCAGCCGCAGCACCAGCACATGATGCCGATCGGCAACCTGGAGCACGCACTGGCCGACCGCGGTCTCGTGACCGTGGCGCGGGAACGGTCGAAAGCCCACCTGTGCAACGACTTCACGCTGGCGCTGCTGTTGTGGCTGGGTGCCAAGGCCCCGCGGACGCCCGCGCCGTGGCGGCCGGAACGGGTGCGGCTGCGCCGGTTGCGCAGCTTCGGCGTGTGGGCGCTGGGCATCCCGGCGTTCTTCGTGGCGATGGCGCTGGACCAGACCGTGAACCGGTTCCTGGCCGCGCGCAGCGACGGCGGCAACGCCTACCGGCTGCTGGCGCTCAAGGCATGAACGCCCCGGTCGACCTCGCGGACCGGCCGGACGTCGCACCGGAGCTGAGGCTCGTGCCGCACGCGTTCCGGCGCACCTTCGGCCGGTCCGCGGCCGGTGTCTGGTACGCGCCCGGCGTGCTGCGGCTGCTGGGTGGCCTGGTGCGGGTGCCGGGCAGGTGGGGTGCGATCGTCGCGGGTGACCGGCGCGACGACGGACTGCTGGAGCTGGTGTCGGTGAACCGACCGGCCGAACGGGCGCTGCTGCCGTCGGACGAGGTGCCCGCGTGGGCCTCGCCGGTGCGGGGCGTCGGTGGTGGGGCGACGCTGATGTGCAGCGTGGACCTGCCGCAGGGGAGCGGGCTGTCGGCGGGGCCGGCGTTGCGGACGGCCGTGGGGCTGGCGTTGCGCGAGCTGGCCGGCGTGGCGTTCGAGGACGAGCCCGTCGTGCCGCTCGACCTGCCGGGGCAGCGGTTGCTGGTCGTCGACACGCGGGTGCGCCGGGTCGAACCGCAGCGCGAACGGCCCTTCGTGCGCGACACCGACGACCTCGGGGCCGCGTTGACCGCCTACCACCACGCCCAGGACCCCGATCAGGAGCAGGACGTGGTGGTGCGTGCGGCGGTGCGGGCGGGTGCCCGTGGAGCGAGCCTGCTGGTGGACCCGCCCGGCCGGCCCGCGGTCGCGCTGGTGGACGCGGACCTCGTGCCGGCCGTGAAGCGGGCCGTCACCGCTGCGGCGGCGCTCCCGCCCCGCTACCTGACGATCAGCACGGCGCCTTGACGGTGAACTCGGCCCTGCGCAGGGCCGAGTCCTTCGACGACGGCCCCACGAGCAGCACGAAGTCGCCGGGCTCGACGACCCGGTTGCCCAGCGCGTCGACGATCGAGCACGCCGACACCGGGACCTCCAGCCGCACCGTCACGCTCTCGCCCGGCGCCACGTCGACCTGCCGGAACGCCTTGAGCTCCTTGTCGGCCCAGCTGACCGACGTCACGGCGTCGCTC
Source organism: Lentzea sp. NPDC036949 (assembly GCF_055608075.1). Taxonomy (NCBI): domain Bacteria; kingdom Bacillati; phylum Actinomycetota; class Actinomycetes; order Pseudonocardiales; family Pseudonocardiaceae; genus Lentzea; species Lentzea sp. NPDC036949. Next base: position 310,072 of record NZ_JBVJRA010000009.1, on the reverse strand, counting down.
ACGTAGACCTGCACGGTCTCGCGCGCGGGCCGCGACCCGGTGTTGCGCAGCGTGATCGAGGCCTGGACCGTCTCGTCCGGGCCCAGCACCGACGTGTCCACGTGCAGGTCGGTGTACTCGACGGTGGTGAAGGACAGGCCCTCGCCGAACGCGAACGCCGGCTCCTGGGTCAGGTCGGCGTAGCGGGTGCCGTGCTGGCCGCGGATCTGGTTGTAGTAGGTCGGCTGCTGGCCCGCGTGCGCCGCGAACGAGATCGGCAGCCGGCCGCTCGGCTCGATCAGGCCGTGCACCAGCTCGGCGATCGCCCGGCCGCCCTGCATGCCGGGGTTCGCCGCCCAGATCACCGCGGCGGCGTTGCGGGCGCTGTCGGGCAGCACCAGCGGCTTCGAGGCCAGCAGCACCACGATCAGCGGCTTGCCGGTCGCGGCGAGCGCGTCGAGCAGCGCGATCTGACCGCCGATCAGGTCGAGCGTGGCGGTGGACCGGCCCTCGCCGACCAGCTCGATGCGGTCACCGACGACGGCCACGACGTGGTCGGCGTCCTGGGCGGCGGCGACGGCTTCGGCGATGAGCTCCGGGTTCGGCGGGCACGGCGCGACGACCTGCGGGCGCGGCTGGCCGTCCGGGAACGTGTCGCCCTCGGGGTCGGCTTCGAGCGTGAGGATGTCCGCCCCGCGCGCGTAGGTGACCTCGGAGAACTCCCTGAGGCCGTCCAGCACCGTGGTGATCATGTCGCGCGGCTGGCCGTCGGGCAGCCAGTCGGCCTGACCGGACGAGCCGGCCCAGTCGCCGAGCTGGGTCTGGGCGTCGTCGGCGAGCGGGCCGACGAGCGCGATCCGGCCCTTGCGGACGGGCAGCACGCCGTCGTTGCGCAGCAGCACGAGCGACCGGCGGGCCACGTCGAGGTTCAGGGCGGCGTGGTCGGCGTGGTTGATCATCGTGCGCTGGCGCTCGGTGTCGGGCCGGCGCGGGTTCTCGAACAGGCCGAGCTCGAACTTGAGCGTGAGGATGCGGGTGACCGCGCTGTCGAGGTCGGACTCGGCCAGCAAACCGGACTCGACGGCCTGCAGCGCGCCCTCGAAGAACTGCGGGGTGGTCATGATCATGTCGTTGCCGGCCTTCACGGCGGCAGCGGCGGCGTGCGCGTGGTCGGGCTGGACCTTCTGCTCCCAGACCATCCGGCCGACGTTGTCCCAGTCGGTGATGAGCGTGCCCCGGTAGCCCCACTCGCCGCGCAGGACCTCGTCGAGCAGCCACGAGTTGACGGTGATCGGCACGCCGTCGGTGGTCTGGTAGCCGAGCATGAACGTCGCACAACCCTCGCGCGCGACCTTCTCGAACGGCGGCAGGAACCACGACCGCAGCTTGCGCCTGCTGAGGTCGGCCTCGCTCGCGTCCCGGCCGCCCTGGGTCTCCGAGTACCCGGCGAAGTGCTTGGCGGTCGCGAGGATCGCGGTCTCGTCGGTCAGCCCGTCGCCCTGGTAGCCGCGGACCATCGCCGCCGCGAGCTCGCCGATCAGCACCGGGTCCTCGCCGAACGTCTCGTCGACCCGGCCCCAGCGCAGGTCGCGGGCGATGCACAGCACCGGCGAGAACGTCCAGTGCACACCGGTCGCCGCGGCCTCGACCGCGGTGACCCGCGCGACCCGTTCGACCAGCTCGGGGTCCCAGCTCGCGGCCATGCCGAGCTGGGTCGGGAAGATCGTCGCGCCCTCGTGGAACGAGTGGCCGTGGATGCAGTCCTCGGCGATGAGCAGCGGGATGCGCAGCCTGGTCTGTGAGGTGAGGTCGTGCGCGCGCAGCACCCGTTCGGGAGAGGTGTGCAGGATCGAGCCCACGTGCTTGCGCAGCACGTGGTCGTCCAGGTCCTCCCTCGAGTCCAGCTGCATCATCTGCCCGACCTTCTCGGGCAGTGTCATGCGCTGGAGCAGATCGGCGACGCGCGCGGCGATCGGCAGGGTGGCGTCGAGGTAGGACTCGTCCTGATCCATGTGGTCTCCGGAAGGGCTCGTGCTGCAGCGGCGTGGGAGCGCTCTCATACAAGTATATGGAACCGGTTCCGCGTGGAAGCGGTTTTCGGGATTCCGGTACAAACGGATCGGTCCAGGAGCAGCCGAACTGGACAAACCGACCGCTCAGGCGCCCGTTTGGTCCTCACCAAAGTGGCTTCTTCGGCGTGTCGCGCTCCCGCGGGCCGGCGAGCGGCCCTCGTGCCGCCGGTCGGCGACCACGGGGGCAGCTCACCAGAGGAAGACCATGCGCAGGAAGCTCACTATCAACACCAGTCCCGGCACCAGCAGCAGGACCTTGCCGTAGATCTTGAGCAGGTGCGCGTTGGTCCGCATGTGCAGTCCGTGCCGGTACGACCCGATCGCCTTCAGCGCCTCCTGCAACGCGCGGGCGACGAAGAACGCCGGCTGGTTGGTGCGCCGCTTCTCCCCGGCGAACGGCCCCACCCGCTGCACGTGCGGCTCCCAGTCCGGCCCGAACGCGACGACGGCCGAGGTCCACCGGTTCTCGTCCACCGGCACGCCCAGCGGTGTCGGCAGGTGCGTCTCCAGCCGCTGCGCCAGGTCGGGCCGCCCACCGGGGACGAGCAGCACGAGCTTGCCCGGCGGCTGCGTGCGGCACGCCTGGTCGACCTCCCACCACACCCCGTCGCCGTCACCCAGTCGCAGCACGATGAGCTGCGCCTGGTCCATCAGCCGCAGCACGCCGCTCTGCCAGTCGTCACCGGGCAGGTAGAACCGTGCCGCGCCCAGCCGTGGCACGTCCTCGCCGGGAATCCCGACGGCCACCACCGGCCCGTACGCCCCCAACGCCCCGATGAGCTGCTCCTCGCGCGAGAGGATGCTGACCATCCCCGTCCACGCCATCTCCTCCTGCCCGTCAACCACGGACGCGGCCTGGTCGTCCCCGAAGTCGCGCAGGTACAGCACCGGCCGCCGCCAGTCGGCCCGCAACGCCTGCGCCGCACCCCGCACCGCCCGCGGCCGTGAGTACCGCAGCACGAAGTAGGCGATCGGCAACCCGATGACACCGCCGGCGAGGAAGATCCCCCGCACCCCCCACGGCAGCTCGTTGGCCCTGGTCGCGGCCACCACGGCGATGAACCCGGCCGTCAGCAGGACGTACCCGGCACCGGTGACGACGAGGAACACCGGCCGCCGCCACACCGGCCGCTTCGGCATGAACCGGGTGACCACCTCGACGACATCGGCGTTGGCCTTGTGCCGCTGATACCGGAACGCCAACGCCCCCACGGCCGCTATCGCCGCCACGACCAGCCACGGCACGGCGCGCGCACTCGTCCGGTCGAACTCCGCGTCGAGCTTGGCCTGGTCCTCCGGGATCTCCTCGGGCAGGTCGTTGGCGTAGCTCCTGGCCCGCTCGAACCGGCCCTCCGCGGCGACGTCGGCCCCGAGTTCGGCTGAGATGTAGGAGTGGCCGCCGCTGGGGTGGTGGACGTCGAACCAGCTCGCGATCGACCGCGCCTCGACGACGTCCTTGCGGTCGATCGCGGCCCGGAACGCCGCCGCTTTGGCGGGCGCGTCCTCGAACGCGACGCTCTTGCGCAGGTCGATGCCCGCGCTGATCGCGAGCATCAGGGCGACGTAGCCGAGGACGACGGCCACGGCGATGACGATCTTGTTCCAGGTGCGCACGGCCCGATCCGATCACGTGGGCGGGCCTGGTCGTTCGGGAATGAACGCGGATCGCCCGAACCGCCCAGCGCTGGGGCGGGCGCTGTTCAGGAGCGACGCCGACGCCGGTGCGGGCGCGAGCCATGCGGTGCTCTGATCCGGTAACGGGCGTTGTCGGATTGCGGTGACGCAACCTCACGCGCGCACCAGGCGTCTAGACCTTTACCGGGGGAGTCAGCTGCCCGTCGCGCTCGGAACCAGAGCGGGGCAGCCGCCGGTGGGGTAGGCGGCGTTGTACTCGAAATGCCACTGCTCGTTTTCGTAACGGCGGCACCAGCCGAAGGTGCTGCCGTTCTTCTCGATCCATTTTGCGGATTCGATCGGCTGGATGTCGATCGCGTATCCGAGCACGTGCATCGACTTGTCCGGCGGCAGCACGTACCGGCTGGCGAGCTCCGCGTTGCCGAACTTCCCGACCGCGTCGTCGAACTCCTTCTGCTGCTGGCTTCGGCTGCGCTTGCCGTCGTTCAGGCACAGCGTCACGCCCTGTTCGGTTGCCTTGGCGCGCAACGACTTCCACGCCTGCAGCACGTCGCCGCGCAGGCCGTCGGGTGCTTCGTCGAGGTAGCGGGCGTCGATCGGGCACGGCGGCCCGGAAGGCGGGCCCGGCACCTCCTCGTAAATCGCCAGCGGCTTTCCGGCGTGCCGGTCGAAGACGAGCGTCAATCTGCCCAGGTGACCCAGCGCGCCGCCGGCGGAAACCACGAGTGTGACGATCAGCAACACGCCGAACACGACGCGTCTGGAGGTCTTGGACATGATTTCGATAATACGGTGTGCCCGTCATCGTCCGGTGACAACCGGTCGACAGGCGCGTCCCGGACGGCGTGGCGCAGAACACAGCCGTTCGGCCCAACCACGCTTTCGGCGCAACGTCGAAATGTGATCGGTGAACGCATCCTGGCCCCTTTCACCACGCTGATTCCGGGTGGCAACATCTGCGGCGGCCGAGAACCGGCCCGGTTTTTGCAGAAGGTCTCAGGAGGACCCGTTTCGATGTCCGCGCGCATTTTCGCGTTCGCCGCACTGCTCGTCTCGCTCTTCATCACCGCCGGTACCGCACAGGCGGCACCGCAGGCCGGTAGCACCGCTCTCGTGCTTGAGGTCCAGCACTCCGACGTGGCGGACAACGCCTACCGGGCGACCGTCCTGACCTGCGGGAGGACCGATGAGCACCCGCGCGGGGCGCAGGCCTGCGCAGCACTGGCCGCCGCTCGTGCCGACCTCGGTGCGATGGCGGCGGACGACCGGGCGTGCACGTTCGAGCACGCACCCGTCGAGGTGTCGATGTTCGGATTCTGGCGCGGTGCGCCCGTTCACCAGGTCCGCACGTTCCCGAACTCGTGCGTCATGCTGGCGCACACCGGTGCCTTGTTCGATTTCTAGGCACCACTGAGAATGTGGGGTGGGGCGCGGCAGGGGCGTCCCACCTCACATTTTCGGCCATCGGAATGGGGGTCGCTTCGGATGGCGTGGGGTCGCGCACGTGTGCGAGGGTGTGATCATGGCCGCCACCACCTCGCGCTTCCCCCTGCTCTCCTGGACGACCATCGCCCCCGCTCTCGGCGTGCTGCTCCTCGCTGTGACGTGGGGGCGCGACCTCGGGCCCGTGTTCGTGGTCCTGATCGCCGTCGTGCTCGCCGTGACCGTCCTCGCGGCCGTGCACCACGCCGAGGTCGTGGCGCTGAGAGTGGGGGAGCCGTTCGGATCTCTGGTCCTCGCGGTCGCGGTGACGGTCATCGAGGTGGCCCTGATCGTCACGCTGATGGTGTCCGGCGGCCCGGAGGCGGCATCACTCGCCCGCGACACGGTGTTCGCGGCGGTCATGATCACCACGAACGGCATCGTCGGCATCGCGTTGCTGCTCGGTGCGCTCAAGCACGGCACCACCCTCTTCAACGCCGAGGGCAGCGGCGGCGCGCTCGCCACCGTGATCACCCTCGCCGCGCTCACGCTCGTGCTGCCGACGTTCACCACCACCACGCCCGGCCCCGAGTTCTCCAGCCCGCAGCTCGCGTTCGCCGCACTCGCCTCGCTCGCGCTGTGGGGGATGTTCGTCTTCACCCAGACCGTCCGGCACCGCGACTTCTTCCTGCCCGTCGACGCCGACGGCGTGATCGAGGCCGACGAGCACGCCGAGGCGCCGTCCGGCAAAGCCGCCCTGATGTCGCTGTTCCTGCTGCTCGTCGCGCTGGTCGCCGTCGTCGGCCTCGCGAAGATCGAGTCACCCGCGATCGAGGCCGGCGTGCGCGCGGTCGGCTTCCCGCAGTCGTTCGTCGGTGTCGTCATCGCACTGCTGGTGCTGCTGCCCGAGACCATCGCCGCCGCACGCGCCGCACTGCGCGACCGCATCCAGACCAGCCTCAACCTCGGCTACGGCTCGGCCATCGCGAGCATCGGCCTCACCATCCCGACCATCGCGCTCGCGACCGTGTGGCTCGACGGCCCGCTGCTGCTCGGTCTCGGCTCGACGCAGATGATCCTGCTGCTGCTCACCGTCCTGGTCAGCGTCCTGACCGTGGTGCCAGGACGCGCGACCCGGCTGCAGGGCGGCGTGCACCTGGTGCTGCTGGCGGCGTTCCTGTTCCTCGCCGTGAACCCGTAGTCAGGACCGGGAGCGGTTCGAACGCCTGCTTTCGTCTTCCACCAACGACTGCAGGTCAGCGACGAACGTCTCGAGTGGCGGCAGGGCCAGCATGTCGCGCTGGATCCGCCTGGCGTTGCCCCGGTACCGCGGGTCCTCCAGAACTGCCCGGCAGGCGGCCAAGATGTCGTCGGCGCTCATGGCGTCCGTGCGCAGTTGCTCGCCGACGCCGGCCTCCGCGCACCTGCCTGCGTTGTACGGCTGCTCCGAGAACATGGGCATGCAGACGAGCGGGACGCCACATCGCATCGCTTCACGGACGCTGTTGTGACCGGCGTGCGTGACGAAGAGATCGCAGCACTCCAGCAGGAGCGGCTGGGGAACTGACTCCACGAGGACCACAGTGGACGGCAGGGAGCCGAACGCCTCGGGCGCGACGCCGCGTCCTGTGCTGACCACCGCGACGCAGTCCAGCTGCGCCAGGGCCGTGACGACGGATTTGAGCAGCGAGAGGCCGTCGGACGCGAACGCGGACAGCGTGCCCAGGCTCGCGAACACCCACGGCTTGTCGGTGGGCAGACCCGTCAGAACAGGCGGCAACGCCTCGCCCCGCCTTCCGGGGTGCTCGTGCCGGTAGGACTTGGAGCGGGGCACGGCGGCCTCCGCCGGGTCGTAGGTCTCGGGCATCAGGCAGGCGTGCAGGTGCCGGAAGCCGGCCTCCCCGGTGGGATCGGGCGGCAGGCCGAACGAGGCCCGGAGCGGGGCCATCAGCGGCGCGAGCGTGGAGGGCGGCGAGATCACGTTGATCGCGCCACCGATCGCGACGGAGGCGTGCGGCACGCCCAGCACCTCCGCGGCGAGCACACCGCCGAACTCGAGCGTGCTGCGGACGATGACGTCGGGGTTCCACCCCGAGGCGATGACGTCCTTCGCCATCGCCTCGGCCGGAGGGCCGATGAAGAAATCGACCGTCCTCTCCATCGCCGAGAGCTCCGCGAACGTTCCACCGGACTCCGCCAGCGTCCGCTCGACGAGGTCCAGGATGTCGACCCCCGCCGGCAGGTGGTCGAACCCGTAGGCGGTGATGTCCTGGGCGGAGGTCGCGGCGGTGGCGATCCCGACCGTGTGCCCTGAAGCCTGAGCGGCTCTCATGACCGGTACCAGCGCCCGGATGTGGGACGGTGAGTTCGCGACGGTGAAGAGGATCCGCAAGGTCGTGCTCCGATCGTGGTGACCGCCCGCAGTGGCGGACCCGGTGGCTGATGAGGGGTCACTGGTGGCAGTGGTCACGTCAACACAAGGCTGTGGGTGGATCTGCCGGTGGGAGGCAGCGCCGTCGCTCGGTGGAAGCGTGCTCATACTACGTTCCAGAGCACTCTCCTCAAGAGCCGAGTGAGCCGAAGGACTCGTGCCAGCACGAGATCCGGTCGAACGGGTAGGCGGACAGCGGAACTCGGCGCGGGCGCTGCTCTTCCGGCCACAGGACGTCCCACTCGACGCGCTCGCCGGTGAGCCAGCGAGCGGCGACCCGCAGCTCCGGCTCCGGCACGTCGTGGTCAGCGGTGGCCAACTCCGCGGGGTCGACTGTGTCGTGCAGCACCAACGGATGCGGCTCGCCGCGCAGGAACGCGTGGGCCGCGACCGCGAACTCACCCGCGTCCTCGGCGAGGATGACGACCCGCTGGGCCAACTGGGCACGTCCCGTTTGGAGGGTCCACACGGCGGCGGTGAAGTCCGGTGGCGCGAGCCCCGGTCCGCCCGACGGGTCCTGCCTGCCGTGGGGGAGCAGGTCGGCCAGCTCGGTGAGCAACCGGTGCAGGCTGCGCTCGGTGCGTGCGCTCACCGGCACGGGCAGGCGGCCGGACCGGTGCCGGCCGCGGCTGTCGAGCTCCGGCGCTTCTTCCAGCACGATGTGGGCGTTGGCCCCACCGACTCCCAGTGCGGTGATGCCGACCCTGCGGGGTGGGCCGTCAGGCCAGGGAACCGCTCGTGCCGCGATGTCCACCGGATCGCGGTCCGCGGGGATGTCGGGGTGCGGCGTGGTGAAACCGGCGGTGAGCGGGATCGTGCGATAACGCAGGACCTGCACCGCCTTGGCCAGGCTCGCCGCCCCCGCCGCGCCTTCGAGGTGACCGATGTTGCCCTTCACCGACCCCATCCACAGCTTGCCGCCGGGTCCGGCTGCGGTCGTCCGTCCCTCTTCCGACCGCAGCAGATCGACCACGGCCTGCACTTCGACGGGGTCGCCCTTGCCGGTGCCTGCCGCGTGCGACTCCATGTACCCCAGTGCGGAAGGAGGCAGACCTGCCTGCGCCAGCGCGCGGCTCATCAGCTCCACCTGGGACTCGGCGTCGGAACGCGTCAGCGTGCCACGCCGGCCGTCGTGGTTCAGCGCACTCCCCCTGATGACCGCGAGCACCGGGTCACCGTCGGCCACCGCGTCCTCCAGGCGTTTGAGGACGAAGCAGAACACCCCTTCACCGCGGACATAGCCGTCGGCGTCCGCGCTGAAGCACCGGGCTTGCCCTGTCGGCGACAGAGCGCCGAACCGGTGCATCACGGCCTGCATGTGGCCGTGCAGGTAGATGTTCGGACTCCCGGCGACCGCCAGGTCGAACTCACCCGCACGAAGCCCCGACACCGCTTGGGCCACCGCCGTCAGACCGCCCGCGCAGGCGGTGTCCAGCGTGATGCTGGGGCCCCGCAGGTCGAACTGGTGCGAAATCCGTGCCGAGGCGAAGGTCAGCAGAAGCCCGATCGCGCTGTACCGGTCGACGAGGTGCAGGTCTGCGGCGCGGTCGCGCATGTCGGAGCTCGTGGTAGAGACGAACACCCCGGCGTCGCGGCCGGCGAGCGAGTCGGGTGCCAGGCCGGCGCTCTCCAAGGCGTGCCAGGTGGCTTCGAGCATCAGGCGCTGCTGGGGGTCCATCCAGACGGCCATCCGCGGCGTGATCTGGAACAGTCCCGGCTCGAAGTCACCCACGTCCGGCAGCAGGGACACCACCGGGTCCGGTGTGCCGCCCAGGTCGGCGCGGTAGTCGTGCAACCGGCCGGGAGTCGCGGGGGCCGAGGTGCACCTGCCCTCGGCGAGCAGGCGCCAGAACGCGTCGGCGTCCTCCGCACCGGGCACCCGCGCGGCCATGCCGATGATGGCGACCGGCGCTGCTCCGCCGGCGCTCACCGCGCACCTCCCGTGGTGATGGAGAGCAGGTTCGCCGCGGCGGGGATCTGCCGCAACATCCTCACCAGCACCTGGCTGACGCCCGGTTGGTGGAAGGACACGTCCTGGAAGTTCTCGGCCACCCACGTCACGGACTGGTGCCAGCGCACCGGGCTGTGCACGTGCCGGACCAGGGAATCGGCGACGTCCGCCGCGCTGTGCGGACGCGCGGTCACGTTGGACACGACCGGAATGGCGGGCTCCTCGAAGGAGAACCGCTCCAGCTGCGCCCCGAAGTCAGCCGCGGCGTCCCGCATGTGACCGCTGTGGAACGCCCCGGTGATCGCCAGTCGCCGCACGTCCGCGGCACCGAGGTCGCGCATCACCTGTTCCGCCGAGGCGAGAGCGCTCTCGGGACCTGCCAGGACCGTCTGCGTCGGCGAGTTGAAGTTGACGGCCTCGACGCCCCGCAACCGCGGCTCGCCCAGTGCTCCGCAGACGGTCTCCTCCGCCAGCCCCTGCACGGCCGTCATCGCGCCGGCTGCCGCCTTGGAAGTGATCTCGGCGCGCAGCCGGACCAGTTCGAGCCCTTCGAGGAAGCCGAACACCCCCGCTGCCTCCAGGGCGTTGTACTCACCGAGGCTGTGCCCCAGCACGACATCGGGGCTCAGCCCGTCCTCGCGGGCGGCGCGCAGTGCCAGGGCGCTGACCACGTAGGTTGCGGGCTGGGTGTAGCGGGTCTGGGCGAGCCGCTCCTCATCGGCGCAGAGCTCACGCAGGTCGTAGCCGAGCGTCGCCGAGGCGGCTCCGGTCAGGGCGGGGAACCGCGCGAAGAGCTCGACCCCCATGTTCTGACGCTGCACGCCCTGTCCTGGGAACAGGAAAACGACGGTCATCGGGTTTCCCCCGTCTGGATGGTCTCGGTGGTGAGTGCGATGGAGGTGTTGATGCCGCTGAAACCGAAGCTGTTGGTGAGCGCCACCCGCCGGTCGAGCGGGCTGGAGGTGCGCCCCGCCAGACGTCCGCCCACACCGGGCATGGGACTGCTGGTGTTCGGGTTGCCGTGCACGCGGCCGCTCCGCAGCTGCACCACGGTGGCGATGAGCTCGACCAAGCCCGCCGCGGTGAGCGCGTGGCCGAGGAAAGCCTTGGTGGAGTTGACGAGCGGCCCCGCACCGACGCCGAAAACCTGGGCGATGGCGCTGGCCTCGCACTCGTCTCCGACCCGTGAACCGGTGGCGTGCGCGCTGAGATAACCGACGTCGGCGGGTTCGATCCCGGCGGCGAGCATCGCGGCGCGCATGGCCTCGACCTGCCCGGCCGGGTCGGGTGCGGCGCCACGCCGGGCGTCGAGCCGTTGCCCGGCGCCCAGCAGAACCGCCAGCGGTTCCCGTGCCGTCCGGCCGGCTGGTTCCAGGACGACCGCCGCCGCGGCCGTTCCCGGCACGAAACCCTCCCGGTGCTCGTCGAACGGCCGGCACACCGGTTCCGGGCCGGGGTGGAGTGCGCCGCTGGTGCTCAGCGCGCGTGTTTCGGTCGGCGACAGCTCGCCTGCGGGAGCGACCACCAGGCACCGCTGCGCGTCGCCGGCGCGCAGCAGGCGCATCGCCTGGATGACGGCGACCGCTCCGCTGGCCGACGCGGCGCCCACGGTCCACCCCTCGGCACGCAGGCCGAGCAGCTCGCTCACCACACCCACGGTGTCGGTGTCCTGGTAGGCCACGGCATGGGTGGGACGCACCCGACGGACACCGCGCACCTCGTCCAGCACCGTGCGCGCCTGGTAGTCCATGGCCAGGTTGTTGCCTGCCACGATCAGCGCGCACCCGGCGAGCTCGGACGCCGTCAGCCCGGCCTCGCGGGCACACCGCACAGCGGCCACCGCCGCCGTCCTGGCCGGATCGGCGCTGCACCTCGTGGCGCGGCGCACCCGCGCGGCGTCCCCTGCATCCAGGTGGTGGACCTCCGGATCGTCGAGAAGACCCACCCAACCCCGGTGCACCGGAGGTGGTTCGCCGTCGGACAGCAGCACGTCCGCGAGCTGGTCGAGGCCGCTGAGCGAAGGGGTGAGCACGGTGGCGGCCCGCACCGCGACCGCAGCCCGGGCCGCCGGCGCGGTCATGACGTCGTGGTCATGACGTCGTGGTCCGCAGCAAGCCATAACCCTCTTCGGTCAGTGAGACGACATCGGGCAGTTCGCGGGAGGTCATGTGGGGCTCCAGCTCCCTGTCCATCGCCGCGTCCGATCCCGCGAGGCACTTGCCCATCAGCTCGCGTTTGAGCAGTTCGAGACTGGCACGCGGCGAACGGGCGATCATCAGGGCCAGTTTCCGGGCCGTGGCCGGCACCTCGTCGTGCGCGACCACCTGCACACCGCAGCCGCGTTGCCTGAGCTCGATGCCGCGGTAACCGCGTGCGGTCAGCAACATCTCGGTGCCCAGCGCCTCCCCGATCTTGGCGGGGACGACGTAGGTCGCTCCGACGTACGGTGCGACGCCGTATTGCATGAAGTTGGCCGCGTAGTAGGACCGTTCGCTCAGCACGGCGACATCGGCGTAGAGCCCGAGCACGAGTCCGCCGCCCAGCGCGTGGCCCTGCATCTCGGCGACCACCGGCAGCGGACACGTCGCGAAGACCCTGGCGAAACGCCGGTACTCCGGCAGCGGCAGACCGTCGGCGATCCCGACCAGCGTCTCCCTGGTCGCTCCCGCGCAGAACACGGAAGGCATGCCGGCCGCGATGACCACACGGGTGTCCGGGTGGCCGGTCGCCGCTTCCACCGCCTGGAAGAGGTGGTCCAGCCACTCCCTGCGGAACGTGTTGCCGTTCTCGGCATCGGCGAAGCGCACCGTGGCGATCGGCGCTTCGAACTCCACGGAGATCGGTCCGAACACCTGCTCGGGAACCGCGCTGTCGTCGCTCACAACAACCCCTCTGCCACCAGCGCCGTGATCCGCTGGGAGACCTTCGGATCGTTCAGACGCGCGCCGAACATCCGTTCGGCCATCAACCCGTACCGGTTGTCGGCCGGGAACAGGACCTGGTGCGCCTGCTTGAGGTCCGCGAGGGTGTCGCGGTCCGAGCGGCGCAACGAGAGCAGCACCTTGCGCATCGCCGCCCGCGGGTCGTCGCTCACGACGTCGACGAGCCCGATCCGCTCGGACTCGGCGGCGGTGAGCTGATCCGCGAGCATCGCCAGCCGGAGCGACCTGTGCTGTCCCACGCGGCGGGCGATCCACGGCATGATGATGGTGGGCAGCATGCCGAAGAACACCTCCGTGAGCTGAAAGGTCACCTCGGGCGAGGCGATCACGACGTCGCAGGCCGCGGCCAGACCGACCCCACCGCCACTGGCCCAGCCCTGCACGACGGCGATGGTGGGCACCGGTCCCGAGCTCATCCGGGTGAGCAGGTGCCACAGGCCGGTGGTCAACCCCGTGAACTCGGCCTCGCCGAGCTCGGTGATGTGCGCGCCGGCGCAGAAGACCGGGCCGTCGGAGAGGAGTACGACGGCGCGGCAGCCCGGGTCGGCCTCTGCCTGGTCGAACGCGGCGTGCAGCCGGGCGATCAACGCCGGCGTGAGCGCGTTGCGGGACTCGGCGTCGTTGAGCTCCAGCACGAGGTGACCCGGTTTGGGGACCACTCGGAGACCGTCGGATGTCATGTCATGTCCTTGTCGCACCACAGGTACTCCCGGTGGTGATCCTTGATCGAACCGAGCATCAGCAACGGCCCGGTGGTGCGTGCGGCCGCGGTGACGAGGTCGCTGACGCCGCGGAGGCAGTCATCGGCGTCCGGTGTGCCCGGCAGTGTGCGGCGAGCAACGTCGAGCACGGCGTCATAGCGTTCGACGCTGATCTTCGTTCGCGCGGACAGCGCGGTGTCGAGCTGTGCTGCCGCCGGAGTGCCCTCGGTGTCCGCGGAAGCGGTGAGACCGATGAACTCGGACGAACACCCGCCTCCGTAGGAGTAGACGCCGAGCTCGTGACCGGTCGTCGTCGAATGGTGGCGCAACGAGCTCGCCAGGGCCATCAGGGTGCAGCCGGAGTAGATGTTGCCGACCTCGGCCGGGACCTCCAGCGAGGCGCTGACCCGCTTCTTGAAGTCCAGGTCGATCTCGACGGCGTCCATCCCGGACAGTCGCCGTGCCGCGGTGCGATGTGCTCCGCGCACCATTCCCGGGAACGGGGTGTGCATCGCCAGCGCGTCGAACGACGTGCCGAAATCGGACTCGGTGTGCTCGGAGTAGTTCTTGTACGAGCCGATGAGGCAGTCGATGTACGACATGATGGACAGGTCGACGTTGATCACGTCGACGTCGACCGCCGGCCGGCGGAAGTCGGTGTTGTCGAAGCTCCACAGGCCATAGCGGTCCGCGTGCCACCGCGCGAGGCGTGGCTCGCCGAGCAGGACCGCGATCGCTCCGGCGCCCTGGCTGGGTTCCGCGTAACTGCCCTGGACGGGAATCGGCGCGTCACCGGCGATGACCAGCGCCCTGCCGCGCCTCGACGAGGCGGCGAGCGAAGCGGCCGCCATCTGGAGAGCGGCGGCTCCGCCGTGACAGGCCTGCTTGACCTCGAACACCCGGCACGTCTTCGGCAGGTCGAGAAAGGCGTGAGCGAACGCCGCGGCGGACTTCGCGAGGTCGACACCGCTCTCGGTTGCCACGACCACTGTCTCGATGGTCGCCCTGCCCTCCGCGCCGAGGCGGTCGAGCACCGGTCGAGCGGCGTTGACCGCCATCGTGACTATGTCCTCGCACGGCAGCGCAACGCTCTTGCGCCGCATCAACAGGTTCGCGAGCCTCGCCGGTTCCAGGCCGCGGGCCTGGAACAGCTCGTCGACCTCGACCCGGGCCGTGCCGAAGTAGGCGCCGATGTCCTCGACGCCGACCGCGGTCATGACGGCACCTCTTCGAGGAGCAGCTCGGTCAGCTCGCCGAGGTTCGCGGCGTCACCGAACCGGTGCAACGCCGCGTCGATGCCCAGTGCCTCGACGGTACCGACCACGACGTCCATCCGGTCCATCGAATCGGCACCGAGCGAGCTCATGCTGGCGCTGGGCACGACCGCGGCGGGGTCGAGGTCCGGCAGCACCTCGAGCAGCTGCTCCTTCAGCACGGCGAAGACCTCCTCGCGACCGGTTCGGTTTCCCACCCCGTCACCCCGTGACGACGGGCTTGAGAGCAGCCGCCAGCAGGCGCACGCTGTCGTTGTCGTAGACGGTGTCGACCGTGATGACACCGTCGAACCTGGTGCGCAGCATGCTGACGAACTCGACGGCGAGGATCGAGTCCACGCCGACGTCGGCGAACGACCGGTCCAGCGGGACGTCCTCGGGCGCGAGCATCAGCAGCTCGGCGAGCACGTCGATGATCACGTTCTCCGCTTCGGTGTTCGTTCCGGCGAGGCGGTCGCTCATGTCGATCTCCGTTGTTCGGTGGTGGTGGCGGTCAGCGGGAGACCGGGTTCGGTCCGTCCTGCAGCAGCCGCACAGGTGCGGTCCGGTAGCCGGTGAAGGTGTTGGACCTGGTCGTGGTCGGTGGTCCGGTCAGGACGACGCGAAGCCGGTTCTCCACGAAGAACTCCAGCAGCGCGGTCAGCTGCGACCGGGCGACGACGGCGCCCAGGCAGTGGTGCGGCCCGAAACCGAAGGCCATGCCCGTGCCTTGCCCGCGCAGCGGGTCGAACACGTCCGGACTCCGGTAGCAGCGCGGATCGCGCAGAACCGCGCCGAGCACCACCCGCACGGTGTCGCCGCGGCGGATGTGCCGTCCGCCCAGCTCCACGTCACGACCCGCCGTCCTGCCGATCGTGGTGGTCGGTGCGGTCCAGCGCAGCGCCTCGTCGACGAAACCGGGCACCAGCTCCGGCGCGGCGGCGAGGCGGGGGTGCCAGTGCGGCTCCCTGGCGAGCAGCACGGCCAGCCCCGTGAAGGCCAGACGAGGTGCGACGGTGCCTCCGACGACGACACCGATCAGGTTGGAGAGCACGTCCTTGCGCGAGATCCGGCCGGCGCGTTCTGCCTCGTGCAGGTGGCCGATCAGGTTGTTCTGCCCGGCGTTGCGGTGTCCCACCAGCAGATCGCTGAAGATGCCCGCCGCCTTGGCGAGGGCCTGGCGCGCCGTCTCCCGGTCGGTACCGGTGAAGGCCTCCGGGCCCGTGTCACCGAGGATGCCCGCGACCTGGTCGCCGACCTCGGACATCCGCATCTCGTCCAGCCCCAGGAGATCGGCCATGGACGCCAGCGCGAGCGGCCATGCGATGTCGGCGTTGAAGTCGAACGCCGCGGTGTCGATGCGGGGCCGCACCAGGCGTTCGAGCGCATCGGTCAAAGCTGCGGTACGCGTCTCGACGCGCCGTTTGGTGAACAGGTCCTTCATGGCGGAGCGCACGACGGCTCGATGTTCGCCATCCGTGGCGATCAGGATGCTGCCGCGCAACGGGTCCGGGTTGGCGGGCCCGTTCCACGGGAAGACACCCTGACCGGAGAGGAAGACGTCGTCGTCTCCCAGGACGACCTTCGCCTCCTCGGCGCGGAAGACGCCCCAGAACTCGTCGCCGACAGCGGCGGACGCGAGCCTGTGCACAGCCGCGGCTTCGCGGAACCGGCTCAGCACGGCGTGCGGCTGTCCGTGGGAGAAGAGCTCGGCGGAACCGAAGTCAGGTGCTCCGGCAGCACATTCGGTGCAGCATGAAATCGCTTTCGCGGAAAGGGCAGCATCCTGCTGCGAAAGCACGTTGCCTCCAGATGGGCTCGTGGTCGCCGAGGCTTCGGGTGTCGTCACTGCGGCATGTTGTCGTGACTGTGACCAGGTTTCCGGGCGCGCATCAGCGGACGGATGACCTTGATGATCGCGTCGCGGGTCTCCGCAGGAGTGATCATGGCGTCGACCGCCTGGCGGGAAGTCGCCAGAGCCGGTGAGAGTGCCTCCGCGCGGTAGTTGTCGAGCAGCTCCTGGCGCCTGTCCGGATTTGCCGCGAGCTCGCGGCGGAACACGATCTCCACCGCACCTTCCGCGCCCATCACCCCGATTTCCGCCGTCGGCCAAGCGAAAACGCGGTCGGCACCGAGCTGTTTGGAGTTCATCACGATGTACGCCCCGCCGTACGCCTTGCGCAGGATCACGGTGACCCGAGGCACCGTGGCTTCCGAAAAGGCGTACAACAACTTGGCTCCGCGGCGGATGACGCCGTCGGCCTCCTGCGCCTTCCCCGGCATGAACCCCGGTGTGTCGACCAGGGTGACCAGCGGGAGGCCGAACGCGTCGCACATCCGCACGAACCGCGCGCCCTTCTCGGCCGCACGGGTGTTGAGCGTGCCGGCCAACGTGTTCGGCTGGTTGGCCACCACGCCCACCGGCATCCCGTCGAGGCGCGCGAAGCCGATGACGATGTTCGGGGCGTAGTGCGGTTGGAGCTCGAGGAAGCTGTCCGCGTCGACCAGCCCGCGGACGACCTGCCGCACGTCGTAGGTCTTGCGCTGCTCCGCGGGGACCTCGGGAACCAGTTCCGGGTCTCGTGCCAGGTGCAGCGGCAGTTCGTCCCAGCAGGAGCTGGGCAGGTAGGACAGCACCCTGCGGACCAACGGGAACGCGTCCTCTGGACGTTCGGTCACGAGGTGCGCGAGACCTGACATCGCCGAGTGGACGTGGGCGCCGCCGAGGTCCTCGGCGGTGACCTCTTCGCTCGTCACGCTGCGCACCACCTTCGGGCCGGTGAGGAACATGTGGGCCCGGCGGTCCATCACGATCAGGTCGGTCAGCGCGGGGGAGTAGGCCGCACCACCGGCACATGCGCCGAGGATCACGCTGATCTGCGGGACGCGGCCGGACAGGGCCACGTTGCGGCGGAAGATCGACGCGTATCCGTCCAGGGCGGAGACGCCCTCCTGGATGCGCGCGCCGCCGGAGTCCAGCACGCCCACCACGGGGCACCGGGCCCGGTGCGCCTGGTCGAGCACTTGGACGATCTTCTGCGCGTGAGTGGCGCCCAGGGTGCCGCCGAGCACGGAGACGTCCTGCGCGAACACCGCCGCCGGCCGCGCGTCGATCTCGGCGGTGCCGGTGACCACGGCGTCACCGGCGGGTCGCTTCTCCTGCATGCCGAAAGCGGTGCACTGGTGCGTCGCCTCGGCACCGAACTCCAGCAGACTGCCAGGATCCACGAGTGCGCCCAGTGCGTTGCGGGCACCGAGCTTGACCGGCGTCAGCGCGGCGGTCGTGTGCGTCGTTGTCACGGAATTCCTGTTCCTGTCGACTTCGGGGAGAGCGACGTTCCTCGATCTTGTGACAAGGCAGGCGCATCGGGTCGAGCCTTGTGCGGAACTGCCACGGGTGCGCTGAGCGGCCGGAGCAAGGACGACAGTGCGGCGGGGCGGGAGATCTCGCACTGCGGAGTACCGCAGTGCTCTGCCCCGCAGGTCCGAGCGGCAGGGTTTTCGTCCAAATGCAAGGTTGCGGCATTGTTTTCATCCTTTCGGTCCAAGGTGAGCGGCTTGTGTGGAGGTCCATTCGGGACTTGCCCACGTCATTTGATTTCCAATGAGCTCCGATTCAGCAGGTGAGGGCGTCGAGGATTGGATTCGCGAACGAGGTTGCGGATTTCCGCAGGCCGGGTCGGCTCGGCTCCGACCTAGCCTCACCCCGTGGACCAACGGGAGAACGCATGACAGCGGATCACCGCCGTGCCGCAGTTCTGTGCGGGATCGGGACGTGGTTGCCGCCGAGGGTGGTGACGAACGACGACCTCGCTCGGCAACTCGACACGTCGGACGCGTGGATCCGGTCCCGGACGGGAATCCGCGAGCGCCGTGTGATCGAGCCGGGCACGTCGACCTCGGACCTCGCGGTCGAGGCGGGGGCTCGCGCGCTGAAGTCCGCGGGTGGTGCGAACGCGGATCTGGTGGTCGTGGCCACCACGACACCGGACCACCCGTGCCCGTCGACCGCCCCCGAAGTCGCAAGCCGTCTCGGGATGGCCGGGGTGCCCGCCTTCGACCTGAACGCGGTGTGCGCGGGGTTCGTGTACTCACTCGCAACGGCCGCCGGGCACATCGCCGCGGGGACCGCCGAGCGCGTGCTGGTGATCGGCGCGGACACCTTCACCACCGTGCTGGACCCGCACGACCGCACGACCGCCGCCATCTTCGGAGACGGCGCGGGCGCGGTGGTCCTCCGTGCGGGGACGGCTGACGAGCCGGGCGCGCTCGGCCCGTTCGACCTCGGCTCGGACGGGACGAACGCGGACCTGCTCATCGTGCCTGCCGGTGGATCCAGACAGCGCGGTTCCGGGCGGCCTCCCGACCCCGAGGACGTCTACTTCCGGATGGACGGTCCGCCGGTGTTCCGCAACGCCGTCACGAGGATGAGCGAGTCCGCCACCAAGGTGCTCGCCCACGCCGGCTGGCGGATCGAGGACGTGGACCGGTTCGCCTGCCACCAGGCGAACGCGCGAATCCTCTCGGCGGTGGCGCGCACCCTCGAGGTGCCGGAAGACCGTGTCGTCAGGAACGTCGACCGGGTCGGCAACACCGTCGCCGCCTCCATCCCTCTCGTCCTCGCCGACGCGGCCGCGGCAGGTGACGTCGTCCCCGGCCACCGCGTCCTCATCACCTCCTTCGGCGCGGGTCTCAGCTGGGGCTCCACCGTGATCACCTGGCCCGACGTCGACCTCGGCTGACCCGGACGCCACCCCACCACCGAGTTCCACTCACATCCTGGAGAACCGCATCATGAGCAACAACGACACGCTGGACCGGCTGACCAAGCTGCTCGTCCTGCACTTCGGCGCGGCCGAACAGCGGGTCAACGGCGAGATCACCTTCGAGGAGCTGGACTTCGACTCGCTCGCACTGGTGGAGCTGGCGATGGTCGCCCAGAAGGAGTTCGGCGTCGAGGTGGACGAGCAGGAGATCACCCCCGACCAATCCGTCCAGAGCGTCGCGGAGCTGATCGACGCGAGGGCGGTCACCGCCTGATGTCGTGGCCGGGTGCGGGTTTCCCAGCGGCTGTGACAGGGCTCGGTCTGGTGACGCCGGCGGGCATCGGTGTCGAGCCCTCCTGGCGACGCGTTCTCGCGGCGGAGGCGGCAGGAAGCCATGACCCGCTTCTCGCAGGCCTGCCCGTCGACTTCTCGTGCCGGGTGCCGGGATTCGACCCGGATGCCGTGCTGGGCAGGAGCGCGGCCTGGAGGCTGGACCGGTCGGCACAGCTCGCGGTCGTGGCCTTGCGGGAGGCGTTGCACGACTCAGGTCTCGACCAGTCCACCTGGGACGGAGCACGGGTCGCCGTGGTGCTCGGCAACGCACTGGGCGGTGTGCACACCTACGAACTGCAGCAGCGCCAGCTCGACTCCGCCGGCCCGAGTGCGGTTTCCCCGCTGCTCGTGCCGATGTGCGCACCCAACATGGTGGCGGGCCACCTCGCCATGGAGTGCGGTGCCGGCGGTCCGAACCTCGTCACGGCAACGGCCTGCGCGTCAGGTGCCACGGCGATCGGGACAGCACGCGACCTGTTGCGCAGCGGACGCTGCGACGTCGTGATCACCGGAGGCGCAGAGGCCGCGCTCGGCCGAACGATGATCACCGGGTTCACCAGGATGGGCGCGTTGTCCCGCCGCACCTCGGACCCGAACGCCGCGTCGCGGCCCTTCGACGTCGATCGCGACGGTTTCGTGGCGGCGGAGGGGGCTGCGGTCCTCGTGCTGGAGCGCATCGCCGACGCAAGGGCCAGAGGTGCTCGCGTGCACGGGGTGATCAGGGGATACGGCGCGTCGGCGGATGCCCATCACGCGACGACTCCCGACCCGTCCGGTGCCGCGGTGGAGCGGGCGGTTCGCTCAGCACTGGACGACGCGGGTCTGGTGGCGGCGGATGTCGGCCACGTCAACGCGCACGGCACCTCGACGAAGATCAACGATGCCACGGAGGCCGGGCTGATCCAGCGCGTGTTCGGCGACCGTGTGGCGGTGACCTCCACCAAGGGCGTCATGGGACACGCTTTGGGCGCTGCGGGGGCGATCGAGGCCGTGTGCACGATTCTGGCGCTTCGCGACGGCGTCGTCCCGCCGACGGCGAACCTCGACACGCTCGACCCGAAGATCGAGCTCGACGTCGTGGCGAAGGCACCTCGGCTTGTGCCGCACGGGGTGGCGGTCAGCAACTCGTTCGGGTTCGGCGGCCAGAACGCCGTTCTCGTCGTGACCGCACCATGACGAGGCGGATCTTCACCGGGCCCGCGGCGCTGCACCGAGGCCGTGCTGTCAGTCAGGTGCCCATCTGGCGGAAGCGCGGCCTACAGGCCGGTCACGAGCGAGATCAACAGCAGGCAGCCCAGTGCGACGAACGAGAGCCCCGCTGAGACCGCGAGGCCGAGCCGGCGGTTGCGCGAGATCAGCAACGGCAACACCACCGCGAGCGCGCAGGCGGTGATCCCGGTGTCGCGGTAACCCAGCACGAACAGGTGCCACAGGCCCTCCATGCCGAACACCGCGCCCAGGGCTCCCGCGCCTGTCCAGTGCCGCCAACTCCGGCCGTGCCGCCACCAACCGCCGGCTGTCCCGAAGAGCGGGCCCGCGACGAGAGCCAGTGCCAGCCACACCGACGGCGCGTAGAGGTCGCCCATGCCGTCGCGGAAGAGTTCGGCGTACCCGTAGTAGCCGACGACCGCGCCGACCTGCGTCAGCGTGCCGGCGAGGATCGGGCGCCGGGACAGAGCGCCGGCGATGAACGCCGCGACGACCCAGATGGCGCCGGAGTTGGCCAGCGAGTTGAAGCCGCCGGGAAGAACGCCTTGTCCGAGGTTGGTCAGCACGCCGAGCAGCAGCCCGGCGGGAAAGCTGTAGATCATGCGGCTCAGAGTGCCGGTGGCCGTCCACTGGCGACATCGGCATTTCGGCCGATGCCCGGAGTTCGCCGCGCCAGGGGAAGCCGTTGTCGATGTCGTGGACGACCGCACCGCTTTGTTCGCCGATCTGCGATCTGTGTCACGCTCCGGCGGCTGAAGCGAGGTCTTCCGTTCGGCTTCCGGTGACGATTTCCCGACGTCACCACCGCTTGTGGGTGAACATGTCGTCACGGTCGTGGTCCGCGGCGTCCAGGTTCGCCGCCAGTACTGCGGAGTTCCGCAGTAGGGCGGATGCGCCGCTGGTTAGCCTGGGTGCGCATCAGCCGAAGGGCGGCACCCGCACAGATGAGGGTCGGCGGATCTTCTCGCCGTTGCGGCTTTCCGTGATGTGCGGGCGGTCGGACCGCTTCAGGATCGAGGCGTCGGCGCCGCGACGATTCACCGCATTCGGGTGAGGAGTTCTTTCTGCGCGAAATACCTCCCGAGCAGAGTCGGCTTCACCGGGAGAACACCGCGCAACGGCGGCGTGCGGGCGTCCGAGTTGACGAGAAGAGATTGGCAACGGTGCGCAATGACAGCTGAGCCGGATGTGGTGCGGGAATCGGCGTTGGCGGGCAAGGTCGTGCTCTGGGAGGAGTCGGCGCGGGACGGGGCGCAGGGCAAGACGCTGATGAGCCCTGACTTCCGGGTGTGGCTGGCGCGCGAGCAGGGGGCGGTGTTCGGTGAGGACGGTCCTCGGCACGTCGTGTTCGCCGCCGGTTTCCCTGCGGTGTGCAAGGAGGAGTTCGAGGCCGTGCGCCGGGTCGCGGTGGAGGCCGAGGGAACGGTGAGTCCCGCGGCGGTGTGCCGGGGCACGGCCGCGGACGTGCGGCAAGCGATCTCTTCCGTGCACGGCGTCGCGCACGCACGGGTGATGCTCGTGGTCCCGGCATCGGAGGCCATGTCGGAAGTGATGACGCACCGGCGGGCCGCTGAGGCCGTGCGCGCGGGTGCCGCCCTCGTGAGCGACTCGCTGGGTGCCGGGGTCGCGGTGGACGTGTGCCTGGCCGACGCGTCCCGTGCCGATCACGGTCTGCTCGCGGACGCCGCGCGTGAGCTGACAGCCGCGGGAGCGGGTGTGGTGTTCCTCGCGGACACCGTGGGAGACCAGTTGCCCGCCGAGGCGGGGGCCATGTTCGCGGCCGCGCGCTCCGAAGGTGTGGTGCTCGCTTCGCACGCGCACAACGACCTCGGCCTGGGCCTGGCCAACACGCTGGAAGCCCTGGGCGGTGGCGCGCGGGTGGTGTCCTCCTCCTGGTTGGGCGTTGCCGAGCGCTCCGGTCTGGTGGCGACCGAGCAGGTGCTGTTCCTGCTGGCCTACCGCGCCGACCGGGCGAAGGTGCTGCTCGGCGAGGACGCGGACCCGTGGTGCACGCCTCCGGACCTGACCCGGCTGCCCGGCCTGGCCCAGGCCGTCGCCGAGGAGATCGGTGTTCCGCTGGGGGTGACGACCCCGGTGGTGGGCACCGGTGTCGGCACGATCTCCACCGGCACTCCGTTCGTGCACCCCGAGCTGTTCCAGCCCTTCGCCCCGGAGCAGCTGGGCATCACCCCGAGCGTCGTGCTCACCCACCTGGCCAGCGCCCGTGTCGTCACCGCCGTCGCCGGCCGCCTCGGGCACGAGCTCGACGTCACCGGCGCTCGCGCGGCGATGGCCTGGGTCAAGTCGCGCGCCTACCAGCAGGGCCACGCGGTCGTGGACGACCAGGCCTTCGCCCACTACCTCGACGGCGTGCGCGCGGGAGCGTTGCAGCGGTGATCGCCGACATCGAAGGTGTGCGAGCCGCACTGGCCAGGAACGCGGCGGTGGTCCTGCCGAACCCGGTCCCGCTGACGCACGTCGTCACCGCCACGACCCCGGCCGCGGTCAACGCCGCCAAGGGCCGACCGGCCGACCAGGCCGTCGCGGTGTGGGCGCACAGCCCCGACGTCCTCACCGAGATCATCTCGGCGACGACGCTCGCGCCCGCCGCTGTCGCCCTGGCGCACCGGCTGCTCGGCGACGAGCACGTCACCCTGCTCGTACCGACGTCGCCCGGTGTTCCCGCCTGGCTGGCGCCCGCCACCAGGGACGCCTGGACGTTGCTGTTCGGCGCTCGCTGGGCGCCGGTGCGCCCGGTGCTGGACTCGTTCCCCCTGCTGTACGTGAGCAGCGCGAACCGCACCGGCCACCCGCCGGTGGCCTCGACCGCCGACGCCCTCGCGATGTTCCCGCCCGGCACACCCGTGCTGGACCTCGCGGACAGCAGCCCGGCGGAGCCGGTCCGGCGAGCCACCACGACGCTGCGCCTGCACCCCGACGGGAGCCTCGACCTGCACCGCCGCGGTGCCCAGGACCACCCGCACCGCGACACCACCGCCTACCTGGAGCACCTGCGTTCCCGTTACCCCGAGTCCTGATCCGATCCATGTGGCGTTCAACGGTGAACCCCTTGGTACCGCGAGAAAGCATCACCTCCGCGCGCCGTCGTCACCAATCGAAGGAACTCAGTCGCACATGACCACGCCCGACCACGCTGCTGCCACCGCGCGGGATGGAATCGCCGTCATCGGCCTGTCCTGCCGCCTTCCCGGGGCGGCGAACCCGGACGCCTTCTGGGAACTGCTCGTCACGGGTTCGAGCGCCGTCACCGAGACGCCGGCCACGCGGTGGGACGCGAACGCCCTGTACGACGCCGACCTGTCGAAGCCCGGCAGGGCGAACTCGCGCTGGGGCGGCTACCTCGACGAGGTCGACCGCTTCGACGCGGCGTTCTTCGGCATCTCCCCGCGTGAAGCCACGGACATGGACCCGCAGCAACGGCTCGCGCTGGAGCTGGCCTGGGAAGCGCTGGAGAACTCCGGCGTGGTCCCGGCTGCCCTGCGCGAGCACGCCGTCGGCGTGTTCATGGGTGCGTTCGGATCCGACTACGCCACGCTCGCGCAGCGCGAGGGGATCGAAGGGGTCGGGCACCACACGGTCACCGGTCTCAGCCGTGGTCTCATCGCCAACCGCATCTCCTACACCCTCGGGGTGCGGGGCCCCAGCTTCACCGTCGACTCCGCCCAGTCGTCCGCGCTCGTCGCGGTGCACCTCGCCGCGCAGAGCATCCGCACCGGTGAGTGCGAGGTCGCGCTGGCCGGTGGCGTGCACCTCAACCTCGCACCGGAGAGCACCGTCGGTGCGGCCAAGTTCGGTGGTCTTTCCCCGGACGGGCGCTGCCACACCTTCGACGCCAGGGCGAACGGGTACGTGCGCGGCGAGGGCGGCGGCGTGGTCGTCCTCAAGCCGCTCGCGAAGGCGCTGGCCGACAAGGACGACGTCCTCTGCGTGATCCGCGGCAGCGCGGTCAACAACGACGGCGCGAGCGACGGCCTCACCACCCCGGACGCCACCGCGCAGGCGGAGGTCCTCCGCGCGGCCTACCGCGCGGCGGACGTCGACCCGCACCGGGTGCAGTACGTGGAGCTGCACGGCACCGGCACCAGGGTGGGCGACCCGGTCGAGGCGTCGGCGCTGGGCCGGGTGCTCGGTGCCGGCCGCGCTCCGGCCGACGCGCTGCGCGTGGGCTCGGTCAAGACCAACATCGGCCACCTCGAAGGAGCGGCCGGCATCGCGGGGCTGCTCAAGACGGTGCTCTCGATCAGCAGGGGACAGGTTCCGCCCAGCCTCAACTTCACCGAGCCGAACCCGGACATCGCGTTCGGCGAGCTGGGCATCAGGGTGCAGACCGAGACCGCGGACTGGAGCGCCGAGCCCCGGCTGGCCGGCGTCAGCTCCTTCGGAATGGGCGGGGCGAACTGCCACGTCGTCCTTTCCGGACCGCCTGAGTCCGAAGAGGACGAGGGCACCCCGGAGCACGTCGAGGCGACCCTGCCGTTCGTGCTCAGCGCGAAGACGCCCGAGGCGCTGCGCGCTCAGGCCCGGAACCTGCGGGGCCGCGACCTCGACCGCGCCGGTCTCGCCCGTGCGCTGCTCACCCAGCGCACGCTCTTCGACCACCGTGCCGTCGTGCTCGCCGCCACCGCCGATGAGCTCGACTCCGGTCTCGCCGGGATCGAGCAGGGCGTCCCCGGCGCGGGCGTCGTCCTGGGCCACAGCGAGAAGGCG
Source organism: Lentzea sp. NPDC036949 (assembly GCF_055608075.1). NCBI lineage: Bacteria > Bacillati > Actinomycetota > Actinomycetes > Pseudonocardiales > Pseudonocardiaceae > Lentzea > Lentzea sp. NPDC036949. The sequence goes on along the minus strand of NZ_JBVJRA010000009.1, from coordinate 284,650 downwards.
GACGCCGGTCCCGTCCTCGTCTTCCCGGGACAGGGCGCGCAGTGGGTGGGGATGGGACGTGACCTCCTCGACGTCTCCGCGGTGTTCGCGGACTCCGTCACCGCCTGCGAGGAGGCACTGGCACCGCACGTGAGCTGGTCCCTGACCGAGGTCCTGCGCACCGGCGACGGCCTCGACCGCGTCGACGTGGTGCAGCCCGCGTCCTGGGCCGTGATGGTGTCGCTGGCCCGGCTGTGGGCGTCGGCCGGCGTCCGGCCCGCCGCCGTGCTGGGGCACTCCCAGGGCGAGATCGCCGCCGCGGTGGTCTCCGGGAAGCTCGATCTCGACGACGCCGCGACCGTCGTCGCCCTGCGCAGCAAGATCATCGCCGCCGAGCTGGCCGGGCACGGCGCGATGGCGTCGGTCGACCTGCCCGCAGACGAGGTCCGCTCGCGCCTGGCCGGCCATCCCGGCGTCGAGGTCGCGGTGGTCAACAGCGTGCGCTCGACCGTCGTCTCCGGAGACCAGGACACGGTCGACGCCCTGGTGGCGCAGTGGAAGGAGGAGGGCCTGCGGGCGCGGCGGATCGCCGTGGACTACGCCTCGCACAGCCCGCACGTCGACTCCGTGCGCCGGCAGATCGTCGAGGCCCTCGCCGAGATACGGCCGCAGCAGGGCAGCACGCCGTTCTTCTCCACCGCGGACTGCGCCTGGGCTGACCGGCTGGACGCCGCGTACTGGGCGCACAACCTGCGAGCGCCCGTCCGCTTCGGTGAGGCCACCGAAGCGCTGCTGGCACAGGGCTTCCGCCACTTCGTCGAAGTCAGCTCGCACCCCGTTCTCGTCGCCGCCGTCGAGGACACGGTGACCGCCGCGGACATCGACGACGCGGTCGTCGTCGGCTCGCTCCGCCGCGACGAGGGCGACCTGCGCCGCTTCCTCACCTCGGTCGCGGAAGCCTTCACCGGCGGGATCGACGTCGACTGGTCCGCCGTGGTGCCGCCGGTGCGCACGCGCGTCCGTGCCGCCGACCTGCCGACCTACCCCTTCCAGCGGCAGCGGTTCTGGATCGGTGACAAGAACGAGGTAACCGTCGAGACGGGACCGGTGCTGCACGGGATCGACCTCGTCCGAGCCCACGCCGCCGCCGTGCTGCGCACGACCCCGAACGCGGTCAGCGTGCGGGAACCGTTCAAGCGGCTGGGTTTCGACTCCATCATGGCCGTCGAGCTGCGCAACCGGATCAACGCGGCCGCGTCGCTGCGGCTGCCCGCCGGCGTCGCGTTCGACTTCCCGACACCCGCGGCGCTCGCGGCCGAGGTCGACCGGCTCCTCCCCGGCGGCACCCGGCAGGCTCCCGCCGCGCTGGAACGGGTCACCGCGGCCGAGGAGAAGCCGGAGGACGACCCGATCGTCATCGTGGGCATGGGCTGCCGGTTCCCCGGTGACATCCGCTCACCGGAGGACCTCTGGCGGTTCGTCACCGCGGAGGCCGACGCCATCGGGCCGTACCCGTCCGACCGCGGCTGGGACGTCCGCGACCTGTTCGCGGGAAGCGCCGAAGTCGCCCGCACGGGTGGGTTCCTGCACGACGCCCCGGACTTCGACGCCGAGTTCTTCGGTGTGTCGCCCCGTGAAGCGCTCGCCATGGACCCGCAGCAACGGCTCCTGCTCGAAGTCTCCTGGGAGGCGCTCGAACAGGCCGCGATCGACCCCGAACTGCTGCGCGGCACCGACACCGGCGTCTTCGTCGGGGCCATGGCCGGTGACTACGGCACCAGGCTGCACGAAAGCCCGGACGCCGTGGCCGGGCACCTCCTCACCGGTCTCGCCGGAAGCGTCGTCTCCGGCCGGATCGCCTACGTGCTCGGCCTCGAAGGCCCCGCGCTGTCGGTCGACACGGCCTGCTCCTCGTCCCTGGTCGCGCTGGACCTCGCCGTCGAGGCGCTGCGGCGCGGGGAGTGCTCGCTCGCCCTCGCCGGTGGCGTGACGGTGATGAGCACGCCCGGCATGTTCGCCGAGTTCAGCCGCCAGCGCGGTCTCGCACGAGACGGCCGGTGCAAGGCGTTCTCCGCGGCCGCCGACGGCACCGGCTGGTCGGAGGGCGTCGGCGTGCTGGTGGTGGAGCGGCTGTCCGACGCGCTGCGCCACGGCCACACCGTCCACGCCGTCGTCCGGGGCACCGCGGTGAACCAGGACGGTGCGTCCAACGGCCTGACCGCGCCGAACGGGCCCTCGCAGCAGCGGGTGATCCGCAAGGCGCTGGCCGACGCCGGGCTCTCGGCGTCCGATGTGGACGCCGTGGAGGCGCACGGCACGGGCACGTCGCTGGGCGACCCGATCGAGGCCCAGGCGATCATCGCCACCTACGGCCAGGACCGCGACCGCCCGCTGTGGCTCGGCTCGCTCAAGTCCAACCTCGGCCACACCCAGGCCGCGGCCGGCGTCGCGGGCGTGATCAAGATGGTCATGGCCATGCGGCACGGCGTCCTGCCGAAGACCCTGCACGTCGACGAGCCCTCGCCGCACGTCGACTGGGCGTCCGGGGCGGTCGAGCTGCTGACCGAAGCACGGCCGTGGCCGGAAGGCACCCGGCGGGCGGCGGTGTCGTCGTTCGGCATCAGCGGCACCAACGCGCACGTCGTCCTCGAACACCGGCCGCAGCCGCAGCAGCGGGCGCGGGAGGAGCGGCAGGTCCCGTTCCTGCTGAGCGCCAAGACGCCGCAGGCGTTGAGCGCACAGGCGCGAAGGCTGCGCGACCACCTCGCCGAGCACCCCGGGCTCGACCCGGCCGACATCGGGTTCACCCTGGCCACCGGTCGCAGCGACTTCGACCACCGTGCCGCGGTGCTCGCCACGGACACGGCGGGGCTGCGCGAGCTGTGCGAGGGCCGCGGAGCCCGCGACCACGCCCGGCTCGACGAGCCCGTCGCCTTCCTGTTCACCGGCCAGGGTGCCCAACGCCTGGGCATGGGCCGGGAGCTGTACACCACCTACCCGGTCTTCGCCGCGGCACTGGACGAGGTCGCCGACGAGCTCGACCGGCACCTGACCAAGCCGGTGCGCGAGGTCATGTGGGGCGACGACGCCGCCGTGCTGGACCGGACCGAGTACACCCAGCCCGCGCTGTTCGCCGTCGAGGTCGCGCTGTACCGCCTCGTGCGCTCGTGGGGTGTCGAGCCGGACTTCGTGACCGGCCACTCGATCGGTGAGATCGCGGCGGCGCACGTCTCCGGTGTGCTGACCCTGGCGGGAGCGGCGGAACTGGTCGCCGCGCGCGGCCGGTTGATGCAGGCGCTGCCCCCTGGCGGTGCGATGGTCTCCGTGCAGGCCACCGCGGACGAGGTGCGCCCGCAGCTGACCTCCCGCGTGGGCCTGGCCGCGGTCAACGGACCCGACGCGGTCGTGGTGTCCGGTGCGGAGGACGACGTCCTCGCGCTGGCCGCGCGGTGGGCGGAGCGCGGACGCAAGACCAAGCGGCTCACCGTGAGCCACGCGTTCCACTCGCCGCTGGTGGAACCGGTGCTGGAGGAGTTCCGCCGCGTCGCCGCGCGGATCACCTACGCGGCGCCGGTGATCCCGCTGGTGTCGAACCTGACCGGCACCCTCGCGACGGCCGAGCAGCTCCGCTCGCCCGAGCACTGGGTGCGGCACGTCCGCGACGCGGTGCTCTTCCGCGACGGCGTCCGCCACCTGCGCGAGCAGGGCGTGACGCGGCTGGTCGAGATCGGCCCGGACGGCGTGCTCGCGGCGATGGCGCAGAACTGCCTGTCCGACACCGACCAGCTCGTCCTGCCCGCCCTGCGCAAGGGCAGGCCGGAAGCCGGCACGCTGGTGTCCGCACTGGCACGGCTGCACACCGCCGGTGTCACCGTCGACTGGACGGCGTTCTTCGCCGGCACCGGCGCCCGCCGCACGGAGCTGCCGACCTACGCGTTCCAGCACGAGCGCTTCTGGCTCGACCCGGTCGCCAAGGCCGCGGACCTCGCCTCCGCCGGGCTCGACGCCGTCGCACACCCGGTGCTCAGGGCGGCGCTGTCCGTCGACGGCACCACGGTGCTGACCGGCAGGCTCGACCCGGCCGAGCTGCCGTGGCTCGCCGAGCACCGGGTCGGCGGAGCGGTGGTCGTTCCCGGAACGGCGCTGCTCGAACTCGCCGCCCGCGCCGGTGCGCACGTCGGCCGGCCCGCCGTCACCGAACTGCTGCTGATCGCGCCGATGGTCGTTCCCGCCGGTGACGCGCTGGACGTCCAGGTCCGCGTGTCGGCGGACGGTGCCCTGCGGACGGTGTCACGCCTCGCGGGGCAGGGGGAGTGGACCCTCCACGTCACCGGCCAGGTCGACGCCGCCACCGGCACCGGGCCCGCCCCGGTGCAGTGGCCGCCGGTCGGCTGCGAGCCGGTCGACCTGGCCGGGTTCTACGCCGCACTGGCCGAGCGGAACCTGCACTACGGTCCCGTCTTCCAGGGCGTGCGGCGCCTGTGGCGCGGCGACGGCGAGCTCTTCGCCGAGGTCCGGCTGCCCGAGACGAAGAACGACCACCTGCTGCACCCGGCACTGCTGGACGCCGTCCTGCAACCACTGGCGGCCGGTGAGCTGTTGCCCGACGGGGGAACGGCGCGACTGCCGTTCTCCTGGACGGGCACCCGCCTCCACGCGGCCGGGGCGTCGCTGCTGAGGACCCGGCTGACCGGGCTCGGTCCCGACACCGTCCGGCTGGCCGCCTGGGACGGTGAGGGCAACCCCGTCCTCGACGCCGACTCGGTCGTGCTGCGGCCGGTGTCCGACGCCCAGCTGCGTGACGCCGTGGCAGCCGATTCGCTGTACCGCGTGGAATGGCGGCCCACCACCGTCGTGGCTCCCACCCCGGGCACCACGCGGCGGCTGCCGGTCGGGTCCGGAGGCCCGCTGCCGCACCGGGTGCGTGCGGGACTGGCCTGGGCGCTGACCACCGTGCAGGACTGGTTGTCCGGCGAGCAGGGCGGATGCCTCAGCATCGTCACCGGTTCCGACCCGGTCGGCGCTGCCGTGCAAGGGCTCGTGCGTTCGGCGCAGACCGAGCACCCCGGCCGCTTCCAGCTGATCGAGGTCGACGGCAGTGCCGCCTCCGACGCGCTGGTGCCGTCACTGGCCGGTTCACCCGACCCGCAGGTCTCCGTGAGGGAAGGCACCGCGCTGGTGCCGCGCCTCGTGCGCCACACCGCCGCGCCCGCCGCCCCGGACATCAGGTGGGACAGGGGAACGCTGCTCGTCACCGGTGCGGGCGGAGTCGTCGGTTCGGCACTGACGCTGCACGCCGTGACCACCCGCGGGATCAGCGACGTCGTCCTGGTCAGCCGGCGCGGCGAACGGGCCGCCGGTGTCGCGCGGCTGGCCGGGGAGCTGCGGTCCACGGGCGTCTCGGTCACGGTCGAGGCCTGTGACGTGGCGAAGCGCTCGCAGGTGGAAGGCCTGCTGGCGCGCGTCCCGGACCTGCGCGGCATCGTCCACGCGGCCGGAACGGTGGCCGACACCGTCATCGAGGCGCTCACCACCGACGGCGTCGACGCCGTCCTCGCGTCCAAGGTGGACGCCGTCAGCCACCTGGACGAGCTGACCAGGGGACTGGACCTCGACTGGTTCGTCGTCTGCTCCTCGGTCGCCGGCTGGTGGGGCACCGCCGGCCAGGCCAACTACGCCGCCGCGAACGCCTGCCTCGACGCGATCGTCCGCGACCGCGCCGCCGCCGGGTTCCCGGCACTGGCACTGGCCTGGGGGCTGTGGGAGGAGCGCAGTGAGCTCTCCGGGCACCTCGGTGACGCCGACCTCCAGCGCATGGCCAGGGCCGGCATCGCACCACTGTCCACAAAGGATGCCGTCGCCGCGTTCGACGGCGCACTGCGCTCGACGGAGCCGGTGCTGGCGCCCGTCCGCCTGGACGTCCGCTCCGTCACCGGGCAGCCCGTGCCCCTGCTGGCCGACCTCGTCCGCACACCGGTCGTGGCCGAACCGGCCGTGACCGCGCAGGAGACCTCCGGCGGCGCGTTCGACCAGCTGACCGCGGACGAGCTGCGGGCGGAGCTGACCCGGCTGGTCCGCACCAGCGCCGCCGCCGTGCTGGGGTACGCCCAGCTGCGGGACGACCAGGTGGAGCAGCCGTTCTCCGCGCTGGGGATGGACTCGCTGGCCGCACTGGAACTGCGCTACGAGCTCAGCGACGCCACGGGCCTGAGCCTGCCGACCACCCTGCTGTTCGACCGGCCCAGCGCGCTGGACGTGGTCGAACACCTGGTGGAAGAACTCTCGACCGAGAAGGACACCACTGTGACCCAGGCGGTCCAGCGAGCAGAACCCGAACCCGAAGTGGGTGAGGACGACCCGATCGTGATCGTCGGCATGGCCGCCCGCTACCCCGGCGGGGTCAGCTCGCCGCAGGAGCTGTGGGACCTGGTCGCCACCGGCACGGACGGGATCACGGCGTTCCCCGACAACCGCGGCTGGGACCTCGACACCCTCTTCCACGACGACCCCACCCACCGCGGCACGAGCTACACCCGTGAAGGCGGTTTCCTGCACGACGCCGCCGACTTCGACGCCTCGTTCTTCGGCATCGCGCCGCGCGAGGCGCTCGCGATGGACCCGCAGCAGCGGCTGCTGCTGGAGACCTCGTGGGAGGCGCTGGAGAACGCGGGCATCGACCCGTTGTCGGTCAAGGGTTCCCGCACCGGTGTCTACGCCGGCGTGATGTTCCACGACTACTCCACCCGCGTCCACGACGTGCAGGACCTCCCGGACGGCATGGAGGGGATGATGACCCTCGGCAGCCACGGCAGCGTCGCGTCCGGCCGCATCTCCTACGTCTTCGGCCTGCAGGGGCCCACGATGTCGGTCGACACCGCGTGCTCGTCCTCCCTGGTGGCACTGCACCTGGCCGCGCAGGCGCTGCGCAACGGCGAATGTTCGATGGCGCTGGCCGGCGGTGTGTCGGTGATGTCCACCCCCGTCACGTTCGTCGAGTTCAGCCGCCAGCGCGCACTCGCCGCCGACGGGCGGTGCCGGGCGTTCTCCTCGGACGCGAGCGGCACCAGCTGGGCCGAGGGCGCGGGCATGCTCCTGCTGGAACGGCTCTCCGACGCGAAGCGCAACGGGCACCGGGTGCTCGCGGTGGTCCGCGGCAGCGGGATCAACTCCGACGGCGCCTCCAACGGCCTCACCGCACCGAGCGGCCCGGCTCAGCGCCGGCTCATCGAGCAGACGCTGGCCCAGGCACGACTGACGGCCGCCGACGTGGACGTGGTGGAAGCGCACGGCACCGGCACGCCGCTGGGCGACCCGATCGAGGCGCAGGCCTTGCTGGACACCTACGGACAGGACCGCGACCGCCCGCTGTGGCTCGGTTCGCTGAAGTCCAACACCGGCCACACCCAGGCCGCGGCGGGCGCAGGCGGGATCATCAAGATGATCATGGCGATGCGGCACGGCGTCCTGCCGAAGACCCTGCACGTCAGCGAGCCGTCCCCGCACGTGGACTGGACCTCGGGGTCGGTCGAGCTGCTGAGGGAGGCACGCCCGTGGCCGGGGGGAACCCGCCGCGCCGCGGTGTCGTCGTTCGGCATCGGCGGCACGAACGCCCACGTGATCCTCGAAAGCCCCGCCGAGGAGAACCCCGCCGAGGCCACCGCCCCGGTGCCGGAGCCGCGAGCAGCGGCGGTCACGCCGTGGGTCCTCAGCGCCAGGACACCGGCGGCGCTGCGGGCACAGGCGGCCAAGCTGGCGGACTTCCTCGACCGGGAGCCCGGCCACGACGACGCCGCCGTCGCGGCGGCACTCACGAACCGGTCGCGGTTCGACCAGCGCGCCGTCGTACTGGGCGGTGACCGGGACTCGTTGCTGGCGGGCCTCACCGCCGCCGCACACGGCGACGACGCGCCGAACCTGGTCGTCACGGCCGAGAGGCACGCGGGCGAGACCGCCTTCCTGTTCGCCGGTCAGGGCAGCCAGCGCGCCGGCATGGGACGGGAGCTGTACGAGGCGTACCCGCCGTTCGCGGTCGCGTTCGACGACGCGGCCGAGGTGCTCGACCCGCTGCTCGGCGTCAGCCTGCGCGACCTGGTCTTCACCGGTGACGGCCTGGACCGGACCGAGCACGCGCAGCCCGCGCTGTTCGCGCTCGAGGTGGCGCTGTTCCGGCTGCTGGAGGCGTGGGGAGTGCGACCGGGCCGCGTGGCAGGGCACTCCATCGGCGAGATCGCCGCGGCCCACGTGGCCGGCGTCATGTCGTTGCGCGACGCCGCGACGCTGGTCGCCGCTCGGGGCAGGCTGATGGGCGCACTGCCGGAAGGCGGCGTCATGGTGGCCGTGGAGGCGGCCGCCGCCGAGGTGACCGCGTTGCTCGCCGGCCGTGAGCACGAGGTGGGGATCGCCGCGGTCAACGGGCCCAGGGCCACCGTCCTGTCCGGTGCCGCCGCCGCGGTGCAGGCGATCACCGAGCAGCTGCGCTCGCGCGGCCACCGCACGAAGGCCCTGCGGGTCAGCCACGCGTTCCACTCGCCGTTGATGGGGCCGGTGCTGGCGGAGTTCCGGGACGTCGTGTCCCGCATCGAGTTCTCGGCGCCGAGCATCCCGATGGTGTCGACGCTGACCGGTCAGGCCGCCGCTGCGGGCGACTTCACCACCGCGGAGTACTGGGTCCGCCACGTGCGCGAGCCGGTCCTGTTCCAGGACGCCGTGCGCGCCCTGGAAGCCGGTGGCGTCAGCACCTTCGTGGAGCTGGGCCCCGACAGCGTGCTCTCGGCGATGGCGTCGGCGAGCGTGTCCGCACCGGCCGTGCCGCTGCCGCTGCTGCGCAAGGACCGCCCGGAACCACGAGCACTGCTGGACACCGTCGCGAAGCTGTTCGTCCGCGGCACCTCCGTCGACTGGTCCGCTGTGCTGGGCGGCGGCGCACGACCGCACGTGGAGCTGCCGACCTACGCCTTCCAGCGGCAGCGCTTCTGGCTCGACACCCCGCGTGCCACCGGGAGCGTCGCGGGCACCGGCCTCGGTGCGGTCGGGCACCCGTTGCTGACCGCGTCGATGTCCCTGGCCGGCAGCGGAGCCACCGTCCTCACCGGACGGTTGTCCACCGCGCGCCCGGCCTGGACCGGTGGCCACCGCGTCGGCGGTGCCGCCGTGGTGCCGGGCACGGCCCTGCTGGAGATGGCCGCCAGGGCCGGTGAGCAGGTCGGCTGCCCGAGGGTGGCGGAGCTCGTCTTCCGCACCGCGGTGGTGCTTCCCGCCGAGGGCACCCTGGACGTGCAGGTGGAGGTGTCCGCGCCCGAGGACGACGGCAGCCGCGCCCTCGCCCTGCACTCGCGGGCCTCGGCCGACGCGCCGTGGACCGCGCACGCCACCGGCCGCCTCGTTCCCGGCGTGCCCGGTTCGGGGGAGAACCTGACCGAATGGCCGCCCGCGAACGCGCAGCCGGTCGACCTCGACGGGCTCTACCCCCGCCTCGCCGACGCCGGCCTGGGCTACGGACCCGACTTCCAGGGCGTCCGCAGGGCCTGGCGTCGTGGCGGCGACGTCTTCGCCGAGGTTGCCCTGCCCGCGACCGTGCACGGCGAAGCCGGTGACTACCTGGTGCACCCCGCGCTGCTGGACTCGGCGTTGCACCCGCTGCTGGTGGACGCGTTGCGCCTGCCGTTCTCGTGGGCGGGCGTCGAGGTGCACGGGCCCGGCGCCGCGTCGCTGCGGGTTCGCCTGCGCGACAAGGGACAGGACTCGTTCAGCGTCACCGCGTGGGACAACGTGGGCATGCCGGTCTTCTCCGCCGAAGAGCTCGTCGCGCGGCCGGTGGTGCGTGAGCAGCTGCAGGTCATCGGCGCCGCCCAGGCGGCGGAGACGCTGTTCCGGATCGACTGGAAGGCACCGGAGGGGCTGTCCCCGGCAGGGGGAACCGGGCACCTGACGCTGACCGTCGACAACGGTGACCCCGCGTCGCCGCTGCCGCAGCGGGTCCGGACCGCGCTGGACGCGGCACTGGCCTCGGTCCGCGGCTGGGTGGCGCGCGACCACGAGCCTGGTGCCCGGCTGGTCGTGCTCACCCGAGGTGCGGTGGACGGCGACCCGGTCGCCGCCGCGGTGTGGGGTCTGGTGCGCTCCGCGCAGACCGAACACCCCGGCGTGCTGCAGCTGATCGACCTCGACGGCACGGCCGCGTCGGACAAGGCGTGGCGGAAGCTGGTCGGCACCGACGAGCCGCAGCTCGCCGTGCGCGCCGGGCAGGTCCGCGTGCCGAGGCTGGCCGGTGCGGCAGCCGCCGGGCCGTCCGCTCCCACCGAGTGGCGTGGCGGTTCGCTGCTGGTCACCGGTGCGGGCGGGGTCGTCGGTTCCGCGCTGACCCGGCACGCGGTGCGCGAGCACGGGGTTCGGGACGTGGTCCTGCTGAGCCGGCGCGGTGCCGACGCACCCGGCATGGCCCGGCTGTCCGCCGAACTGCGTGAGCTGGGTGCCTCCGTCACCGTGGAGGCCTGTGACGCGGCAGATCGCGAGCAGCTGGCCGGGGTCCTCGCGCGGATACCGTCGGACCGGCCGCTGGCCGGTGTGATCCACGCTGCCGGAACCTCGCGGGACGCGACGATCCGGTCGCTGACCGCGGAGGCCCTGGAGGCCGTTCTGCCGGCCAAGGTGGACGCCGTGACGCACCTCGACGAGCTCACGAGGGACGCGGACCTCACCTGGTTCGTCGTGTGCTCCTCCGCTGCCGCCTGGTGGGGCACGGCCGGCCAGGCCAACTACGCCGCCGCCAACGCCTGCATCGACGCCATCGCACGGCGCAGGCACGACGCCGGGCAGCACGCGCTGTCGCTGGCGTGGGGGCTGTGGGCCGAACGCAGCGAGCTGTCCGGTCACCTCGACGAGGCGGACCTGCGCCGGCTGGTCCGCCTCGGCGTCACTCCGCTGTCGACCGAGGACGCACTGACCGCGTTCGACACCGCTTTGCGCACCGGGGAACCCATGCTCGCCCCGATCGCGCTGGACACCTGTCAGCTCGTCGACAGCGAGTCGGCGCCGCTGACCCCGCTGCTGCGCGGGCACGTGAAGCGGCGTCCGGTGGCGGAAGCGGCGCCGGTGCCGGTGTCGTCCATCGCGGGCGAACTGGCCGGCAAGGACGAAGGCGCTCAGGAGGCCTTCCTGGGTGACCTCGTCCGGAGCCTGGTGGCCGGTGTGCTCGGGTTCGCGAGCGCCGACGAGGTGGAGGCCGACCGCGGGTTCTTCGAGATCGGGTTCGACTCGCTCACGGTGCTGGAGCTGCGCAACCGCGTCGAGAAGGCGACCGGGCGGTCGGTGCCGCCCACGGCGATCTTCGACCACTCCACGCCGAGCGCCCTCGCGAAGTACCTGCGCATCCAGCTCGGCGAGCAGGAAGCGGAACGGCCGCTCGACGTGGAGCGTCCGTCGCTGGCCGGGACGACGGTGCTGCTGACCGGTGCGACCGGCGGTCTCGGGCGGCTCTTCGCCAGGGAGCTCGCCGAAGCCGGGGCGAACCTGGTCCTGACCGGACGCGACCAGGCCGCGCTCGACGAGCTGGCGGACTCCATCGGCGGAACGCCCCTGGCGCTGGTCGCCGACGTCACCGACGGCACGGCGCTGACCCGGGCCGTCGAGCGGGCGGAGCAGGAGTTCGGCGCGGTCGACGTGCTGATCAACAACGCCGGTGTCGGCGGTCCGGCCGGCCCCCTGTGGGAGGTCGACGAGGACCACTGGTGGCAGACGGTGGAGGTGAACCTGCGCGGGACCGTGCGGGCCTGCCGGGCGGCGTTGCCGGGCATGGTGGAGCGCGGGCACGGGCGGGTCATCAACATCGTGAGCTCGGCGGGCAAGCACCGCTGGCCCAACGTCTCCGGCTACTCGGTGTCCAAGGCCGCCGCCATCAAGCTCGGTGAGAACCTCGCGCCGGAGCTGGCGGGAACCGGGGTGTCGGTGCTCAGCTACCACCCCGGACTGGTCGACCTCGGCCTGACCCGCAAGCAGCTGGAAGCCGGCGAGACCGGTGACCGCCACCTCGACGGCGTCGGTGCGTGGATGGCCGACCAGCGCGACAGCGGCCGGTTCACCACGCCCGAGGAGTCATCGGAGATGCTGGTGCGACTGGTGTCCGGTGAGGCGGACGCGTTGTCCGGCGGCTACCTGACCCCGGAGGACGACCTGAGCCGCCTGCTGGGCGGCTGAACGAGCAGCGCCGACGACGATGTCGACCCCACAGCAAGACCCGAAGAGGGAGATCATGGCGAACGTTGCTCAGGGCGGCCGCTGGGTGCGGAAGTTCCGCGCCACGTCCGAGGAAGCCCCGCAGCTCGTGTGCTTTCCGTACGCGGGCGGATCGGCCGGGTGGTTCACCCGGCTCCGCATGGAGCTCGACGGCGAGGTCCAGCTGTCGGCGGTCCAGTACCCCGGCCGCCTCGACCGGCTCCGCGACGAGCCGATCGACGACCTGCACGTGCTGGCGGACGAGGTGTTCGCGGTGCTGGACAAGAGCCGGCCGCTGGCCCTGTTCGGGCACAGCATGGGCGCCGTGGTGGCGTTCGAGGTGGCGCGACGGCTGGAGGCCGCCTCGGTGCCCGTCTCGCACCTCTTCGCGTCCGGTCGAGCGGCGCCACACCTGCACCGCAACGCGGGTGTGCACCTCATGTCCGACGACGACGTGGTCACCGTGATCGAGGCGCTGGGTGGCGTCCAACCGGGCGTGCTGAGCAACGCCGATCTCCGCGCGATGGTGCTACCCGTGGTGCGCAACGACTACCGGGCGATCGAGTCCTACCGGTGCGGGCCTTCCGCGGTGATCACCGCGCCGATCACCGCTCTGGCCGGCACCGAGGACCCGATCGTGCCACTGCCGGACGCGAGCGCGTGGATGCGTCACACCACCGGGTCCTTCGTGCTGGAGAAGTTCCCAGGGGGCCACTTCTTCCCGGTGGACCACTGGGGGAGCGTCGCGGACCTCGTGCGGCGCGAGCTCCACGTCGGCAGCGGGCTCGGCCGCGGCGGCCGAGCCGAAGCCGCAGGCGCCTGAACGGTGCGCCCACGTGCAGACCGGGCACCGCACAGCGGTGCCCGGTGACCCTGCTTTCAGGTCATGCGCGTGGGACGAGGCCCGCCAGTGCGGAGGACAGCTGGATGCGCCGGCGCACGCCGAGCTTGCGGTAGATGTTGGTCAGGTGGAACTCGACGGTGCGCCGCGAGACGTTGAGCTCGCGGGCGATCTCTTCGTTGGAGTTGCCTTCGAGGGCCAGTGTGGCGATGCGGTACTCGTGCGGCGTCAGCGTGAGCGCGCTGAGCCGGGGAGCGGGTGGCGCGGCGTTGGTCGGTTCGGGGTGGTGCGGCACCGGTGTGTGCGAGGTGGCGGCGGAGCTCAGTCCGGCGAGCCGTTGTCCCGGTTGCACGGCGACGCCGCACTGCCGGCCGAGTGCCTGCGCTTCCGCGAGGTGCTGCCGGGCGGCGTCGTGCTGTCCCTTCTCCCACCGCGTTGCGGCGAGTTCGAGCAGCACCTGTGCGTGCAGCATCCGCGCGGTCGACCGGCGCAGCACCGAGTCGGCCTCGGCCAGCCACGGGGCGGCGGCGGAACCGCCGGTCACGATGCCCACGGTCAGCAGCGCGCGACCGATCACGGTCGGTGCGCCCCACTCCCGTGCCAGGGTCAGCTCCTGCAACGCGAGGTCGAGGGCCGGCTGCGGCTGTCCGAGCCGCAGGTGTGCCAGCGCCGCGAAGGACCGCCAGGGGCGCACCGCCGGGTTGCGCCGATCCCAGGCCAGGAACCGCTCACCGCATTCGAGCTGGTCGGCGAGCGCTGCCTCGTGGTCGCCGAGCTCCATGCGCACAGCGCCTCTGACGTGCAGCAGGGCGGTGTGGTGCCAGGTCTGCGGCAGTTGTCTGGAGCGCCCATAGGGCGCCAGCGCGTTCTTCGCCGCGTCGAGGTCGCCCAGGGCCAGCTGAGCGCGAACCCAGGCGTCGGTGGCGTAGACGTGTCCCAGGTGGTCAGGGGCGAGCTTCGCGGTCCGTGCCGCGGACAACGCGAGCTCCGCGTCCGCGGCGGCCTCGGCGAAGGACCCGTGGTGGTGGTGCGCCCGCGACCGGAGCGAGTGACCGAGCATGGTGATCAACGACAGCCCCTGGCGCTGGGCTTCGAGCAGGACCTCGTCGCAGTGGCGCATCGCGAGCTCCGCCTCGTCGGCGCGCAGCAGGGCGTTGATCACTCCGAACAGGCGTTGCGGGTGTTGCATCGCGGAGGTCGCGCCGCCGGACAGCGCCGCGAGCGCGGCCTTGCGGCACAGGGCCAGCTCCACGCCCCGGTTGCTGGTGTCCTCGGCGATCAGCCCGGCCAGCCTGCGGCCGTGCTCGTCACCGCGGCGCCACTGCTGCTCGTCGAACTCGCGGAAGTCCACCTGCCGGGCCTCCGGGTCACCTGAGGGCACGGTGATCCGTTCCAGCAGGCGCATCGACTCGACGGCCGCGGGGATCTTGGACCCGATCTCTTCCATGGCCCGGCGCAGCACCTCGCTGGCACTGTCGTAGGCACCGTCGAAGTAGAGGATCTCCGCTAGCCGGCAGGCGGCCGCGAGGATTTCCTGCGGATCGTCCAGGCCGATCATCCCCTCCTCGATGTGCGCCACGGCCATCCGCGGGTCGAAGTACGTCTCGGCCAGACCGAGCCGCAGCAGCAGGTCCTGCCTCTGCGCGGTGGAGAGGTCCTCGTCGAGAGCCCTGGCGAGCAGTTGGGCACCGAAGCGGGCATCGCCGTCGGCGATCGCGGTGTCGGCGGCGGCACGCAGGACCTCGACCGCCCAGGCGCCGGACTGGGCGGGCGTGTGCAGGACGTGGCGTGCCACGACGACCGCGGGTGCCCGCGTGTAGTGCAGGAACCGCGCGGCCTTGGCGTGCAGCTGCTCGCGTTCCCGGTACCCGACCGCGCTCGTGATCGTGTTCTTGAGCACCGCGTGCGTGAACTTCAGCCCGCCGTCCGGGGTGAGCACGCCCATGCCTTCCAGCTGCCGCACCCGATCGGCGGCCTCGCTGGTGTCGAGGTCCACGACGGCGGTCAGCAGGGCCAGGTCCGCCGGCTCCACGGCCGCGATCGCCTTCGCGAGCTCGACGAGCTCGGGTGACTGGCGGTTGAGTCGCGCGAGCAGCACCTGACCGAGTTTCTCGCATTCGGGGCGCAGCAGGTCGTTCGCGGCGCTCTCCTCCGGCGGCACCGATCTTTCCCGCATCACACCCAGGATGTGCCGCGTCACCGTGGGACAGCCGCCGGTGGCCTCGACGAAGGCCTGCGCGAACTTCTCGTCCGGCGTCTGCCCGAGCATCCGCTCGGTGAGCTGCGCGATGTTGCGCGCGGTGAAGTACGCGAGCCTCATGCGCTCGGAGTAGATGTCCAGTTCCGCTATCAGCAGGGGATCGGTCGGCTGGATCCCCGGTGTGCGGGTCATCAGCAGGACGACCGGGAGCTTGACGACGCGGTGCACGAGGTAGTTCAGCCAGCGCAACGACGAGACGTCCGCCCACTGCACGTCGTCGATCACCAGGCACAGCGGTGCGCGCTGGGCGAAGTCGGCCGTGAAGCGGTAGAGGTCCCGGATGGCCCGCTGGAGTTCGAGCTCACCGACGTCATCCCGCTCGGCGGTGAGGTGCCCGGCGATGAGGTCGTACCCAGGAGGTGTGCTTTCACCGTTCCGGCCAGGCGGCAGCTCCTCGCGCAGGTGCTCGAAGAGCTGCTGGGCCACGGCGAAGGGCACGTCCCGCTCCATCAGCGAGCCCTTCGCACGCCAGACGACGAATCCGCGCTCGCGGGCGAGCTCGCACGCCACGTCCAGCAACGCGGTCTTGCCGACGCCGGGCGTGCCCTCGACCAGGAGTGTGAAGGGTGTCGCACGCTTCGCCGATTCAAGACCATCGACGATGCGTGCCAACTCCGCGCCGCGACCGACGAGCGTCTCGGCACTGCCTGAATGCTGGTGTGCGTCGGCGACCATTTATGCGCTCCGTAGTTGTCAACTGGCCCAATCGGGTGGTCTTTCGCTTCAAATCAGCTCATATCGCCCTGCTATCGATTCCACTTTATGAGTACCCATCGGGTCAAGTTCTCGATCCCTTGAGTCGAAAAGACTTCTTGGCGCCGAAGTCGCAGGTGAGAACGGTCGGACGCCCGTTCGGGCAGTCGTCGGCTGCACATCCGGGCGCGAGTGGCGCCGAGATTTGTCACACACCGCGAGACGGACTGATCGGGCAGGAAGCGGGTAGGGTCTCGAACGGGTCCGTACGAATTGCGCCGCCGATGAGTATTTGTGGTGAAACGATCGCCTCGTCCGCTGCCCGCTCGTCGATGTGGTGTGACACCGGAAGGCGCGTCAGTGGTCCGGTCGGACGGCCTTCATCGGATGATCGGCGGGTGCGACCACCAATCCAGCGGGTCTGTGCTGTGGACATCCGTAGTCTTCTTGAGGGCTGTCGGCGATGTGCGTCACTCTCTGCTTGTGAGCGCGCAGCTCATCTGCCTTCGGGGTGGAGCGCCTCGACCCCGTTACCGCTGGTGAACGCCTGTGGTCTTTCGGTGATCGCTGCTCCTGCGGCATACCTGTGGACTTCCGCAGGTATGCCGTCGTGAAGCTGTTTAGCCTCATTCGCGTGCCGTTCGAAGGGTGATGCCCCTTCCGAGAAATCGCCGCCGAACGACCCGTGGGGTGTCGTCCGGAGGGTGCGGCAGAAGACTGCAAGTCACTCGATGTTCACCATTTTGTGGTGCACGGTGAATGTGGTCCGCAGGGATGCCGCAACACAGACGCGGCGGCGACACCGCCGTCGTGAAGAATTCGGAGATGTGCGGGTGCCCGATCCCGCCCCAGCACCTCCCTGGCCCGTGGAAGGATTCATCGCGCCGGTCCGAGGAGTTCCTTCTGCGCGACGATGGGCAGTGCTCACCGATTTCCGGCAGGTGCGCACCGGCCGCCGGGATCTTCGCCGGTGTGCTCGGCTGGAACGACGGCAGCCGACGGTGAGAGTACCCGGCGTCAACGGCGCGAAGGGCTCCGGTCCCGCCTGCCGGAACGAGCGCTCGTGGCGGTACGCGCACCACTGACATCCTGTCGAGCAAGCGACCTCCTGGCTTCGTCCGGAGCCTGCCCCGGTCCCCCGCCGGGTGCTTTGAAACCCGTTTTCCCGCTCCACGCTAAGGATCTCATCGTGTCTTGTTCGTCGTCTTCCTCGCCGGTCTTCCTGTTCCCGGGACAGGGCGGGTACCTGCCCGGTGGTCTTTCACGCGTGTGCGCCGACCGCTCACTGCCGGCCGTTGTCGGTCAGGTGGACGCGATCTCCCTCCGGCACGGCGGCCCCACGATCTCCACCCTGCTGGAGAGCGCGGACGCGCCGACCCTGGACGTGCTGCTGGCCAGTGACGTCCCTGCTCTGAGCCTGGCCATCTTCGCCACCGAACTGGCGGTCCTGGACCTGGCCCGTGAGCTCGCCGGCGTCACACCGGCTCTCGTGATCGGTCACAGCTTCGGCGAGTTCGCCGCGCTGACCGCCGCGGGAGCGCTCGACCTGGCGGACGGGGTCCGGCTCGTGATCGCGCGTGACCGTGCGCTGCGCGCCTCGCGCGACACCGAGGGAGGAATGGTCGCGCTGCGCGTCGGACGACAGCGGGCGAGCGCTGTCGTCGGCTCTCTCGCTGACCGCGGCCTGGCGGTCGCTGCCCACAACGGGTACGACCAGGTCGTGGTCTCCGGCCCGCACGAGTCGCTGGACCGGCTGACGGCGCTGGCCGGCCTGCTCGGGATCGAAGCGACGCGCCTGCGCGTCCCGTACCCGTTCCACAACCGGCTGCTGGCGGAGGCGAACCGGTTGTTCGAGGCGGAGGTGGCCGAGGTCCGGGTGCGCGCACCGCGAGTGCCGATGTACTCGCCGGTGCTGGGCCGTTACGTCGAGACCGAGCAGGACGGCCGCGAGATCCTGACCAGCCACCTCGAACGGGAGGTCGGCTTCCTGCAGGCCCTGGTGTCGGTGCGGGGTGACGGGTACGCGCACTTCCTCGAGTGCGGAGCGCGCGCCGCACTGACCGACCTCGTGGGTGCGTGCCTGCCCGGCGTGCAGACCGCGGCACCGCTGCGACAGCGCCGGACCCTCGACGAGCTGCGTGGCGCGTTCGCCACGTCCTCCAGCTCTGAGGCCGCGTCGAACGGGGCGCCGGTCGCGCAGGCCGGGTCGAACGGATCGTCGGTCATGCAGGCCGGTTCGAACGGGTCGTCCATTGCGAGCGCTGGTTCGAACGGGTCGCCGGTTGCGGGCGCTGGTTCGAACGGGTCGCCGATCACGAGCGCCCGAGCGGACGCGGCACCGGTCGAGCCCGCCCGAACGGGCACGCACCAGGTGCAGCACACCGCGGTTCCCGCCGCTGCCGTCCCCACGACGGCACCCGAGCCCGCAGAACCCGCGCCGTCCGGGGGCGCGGACGTTCCAGGCTTGGTGGACGAGCTGCGCACCCTCTACGCCTCCGCCGTCGGCTATCCGGAGGAAGTGTTCGAAGCCGACATCGAGCTCGAGGCGGACCTGGGGATCGACTCCATCCGGCAGACCGAGCTGCTCCAGCGCGCCCGCCAGAAGTACGACCTCCCCGAGGCCGACATCCGGATCACCGACTACACCACCCTGGAGTCGATCGCCGAGCTGCTCACCCAGCTCGGTGCCGGGCGGGTGAAGGCGTGAACAGTCCACGCAGCGGTGCTTTCGCCGACCGGATCTGCCTGGTGACGGGAGGCTCGAAGGGGCAGGGCCGGGCCATCGCGCGCGAGCTGGCCCGCGGTGGCGGCCATGTGATCGTGAACTGGTTCCACGACATCGACGCCGCGCGGCAGACCGTGGCGGACATCCTCGCGGACGGCGGTTCCGCGGAGCACCTGCGGGCCAGCGTGGCCAAGCAGGACGCGGTCGAGGAGATGTTCGCCGACGTCGCGCGCCGGCACGGGCGGCTCGACGTGCTGGTCAACAACGCCGCCCGCGGAGTGTTCGAGCCCGGTCACGTGCTCACCGACCGCGACTGGGAAAGGGCGATCGACACCAACGTGCACGGCCCGCGCCGTTGCTGCCGTGCCGCCTTCCCGCTCATGAAGGACCGCGGCGGCGCGATCGTGAACCTGGGTTCGATCGGCACCAGCGTCGTCATCGACAACTACAGCTGCGTGGCGGTGTGCAAGGGGGCCCTCGAACAGCTGACGAAGTACCTGGCCGTGGAGTTCGGGCCGCACGGCATCCGGGTGAACATGGCGTCCGCGGGAATGCTCGTCAGCGAGACGGTGAAGTTGTTCCCCCGCAGTGAAGAGGTCCTGGAGGCCACGGTCGCGGGAACTCCGCTCGGCCGCCTGGGCACGGTCGAGGAACACGCGAAGCTCGTGGCCTTCCTCGCCTCGCCAGAAGCGTCGTGGATCACGGGGGAGAACGTCGTCAACGACGGCGGGATCCGGCTGGGCGGTGCGCTGATCCGCGCCGGGGGCACGTGGGGCGACGCCCCGCGGCCGACGGCGGACGTCGTCGAGCCCAGCGCGTCGGGGGTGCCGGTTCGCGATGTGCCGGTTCGCGCCGCCGACAGTGCGCCTGCCCGCGCTTCGGACACCACGCCCACCCGCACGTCGGACGATGTGCCTGCCCGCACGTCGGACGGTGCGCCCGCTCGCGCCACCAACAATGCGCCTACCCGCGCCTCCGACAATGCGCCTGCCCGCACCTCGAGCCGCGCCGCGGAACCCACGCCCGGCCGTGAGGGTGACGACGATGCCATTGCCGTCGTCGGGATGGGACTGGTCGTCCCCGGTGCGGAGTCACCCGAGCAGTTCTGGGAACTGCTGCGCGCCGGCGAGCCCGCGTTCAGCGAACCGGGGGACCGCTATCCGCTCGACACCTTCTGGGCCGCCGATCCCGGCGACCGCGACCGCACGTACGCGCGCACCGCGGGCTTCGTCCGGATGGGGCGGCACGAGGACGTCGCTCCCGACGCCAGCCTGTCGTCGTCCTGGCTGCGCCACGCCCTGGGGCAGGCGTTGCCGGACGGTCCGTCGTCCCGTTCCTCGCTGTTCATCGGTGCCTGCTCCGACGGCGACCAGCACTTCGAGCAGGCCATGGTGGTCGAGGGGTACGCCCGCATGCTCGCCGAGGCCTGGCCGACGCCCGCGGGCCCGGACGCGGAGCGGCTGCGCTCCCTGCTGCGCGAGCGCTACCGGCTGGCCGCGGGCAACCCGGAAAGCCACCTGCCGGACGGGGTCGTCCGCAACGCCGTGCGCGGCCTGCTGCCGGACACCACGCCCGTGACGATCGTGGACACCGCGTGCTCCTCGTCGCTCTACGCCGTCGACCTGGGTGTGGCCGCCCTGCTGGAAGGCAGCACCGACCTGGCGCTGTGCGGGGGCTACTTCATGGTCACCCCGCGGTTCAACGTGCTGTTCAGCAAGCTCGGTGGTCTCAGCCACCGGGGAGCGGTCAACGCGTTCGACGGCTCCGCGGACGGCACGCTCTTCTCCGACGGCGCGGCGGTGGTGGCGCTGCGCCGGCTGGGTGACGCCCGCCGCGACGGCCAGCAGGTGCTCGGCGTGCTGGCGGGGTTCGGTGCCGCGGCCGACGGCAGGGGCAAGGCCATCGCCGCCCCCAACCACCGCGGGCAGGAACTGGCGATCGCACGCGCCGGGCACGGGCAGGAGCACGCCCCGGTCTGGGTGGTCGGGCACGGTACCGGCACCAGGGCGGGCGACGAGGTCGAGCTGGCCGCGCTGGACCGGTCGGCGGCCGGCCGGGAAGTGTTGTGCACCAGCAACAAGTCCCTGATCGGGCACACGGGGTGGGCCGCAGGCGCGGTGTCGGTGATCCACGCGCTGCTCGCTCTGCGCCACGGTGTGGTCCCCGCTCAGCGGCCACGACCCGGCGCGGCGGCGACCGCGGAACACGTCACCGTCCCCGCGCAGGACACGCCGCTGCCCGCCGGACCGCGCCTGGTCGGCGTCTCCGGGTTCGGGTTCGGCGGGACCAACGGGCACCTGCTGCTGCGTGACGAGCCCGGCCCCGGCGAGCCCGTGCCCACCTCCCGGCCGCCGGCGAAGGACGACCGCGTCGTCCTGGTCGCGTGGAGCGCCCACCTGCCGGGTGCGCCGACCTCGGCCGAAGTCGCGACGCGCCTGGGCGAGGGGCGTGCGCCCGCTGACGACGCGGCCTTCCCGATGCCCTACCCGGCGCCGGAGTGGAAGGTGAGCAGGCTGCCCGCCGCGGTGTCGGACGCCATCGACCGCACCCAGCTGATGGCGCTGGACGTGGCCGAACGCTTCCTGGTCGAACACGGGCAGCTGTGGGAAGGCCGCGAGGAGACCACCGGTGTCATCGCCGCGCACTACGGACCGACCCTGTCCTGGTACCAGTCGGCGCTGCGCTGCTACGCCGACGACCTGCTCGCCGTCACGCCGGGTGAGCTCGACGCGGACGAGTTCGCGGAGGCCGCGCGAGCCGTGGGCCGCGCGGTGCGGGCAGGAACCCCCGAGTCCACCCCGGACACCCAGCCCGGTCTGATGGGCAACGTCATCGCGTCGCGCATCGCCAACCGCCACAACCTCAACGGTGCGGTGCAGCTCGCCGACGCCGGGCCGGACGCCACCGCGCACGCGGTCCAGACGGCGGTGCGGCACCTCCTCGGCGGAGCGCTGGACCTGGCGCTCGTGCTCAGCCTCAACGGCAACAGCACCGACGAGCTGCGCACCCTGCTCGGTCGCGGCCCCCTCGGCGAAGGCGCCTTCCTGTTCGCCCTGGCGCGGGAGAGCACCGCCGCCGCCGCCGGATGGCCCGTGCTCTGCCAGGTCTCGGTCGCCACCGGCGGCGCCGGGACCCGAGCCCCACGGCCGCTGGACTACCTCGGTGCCAACGGCGCGTGCGACCTCGTCGGCGAGCTCGCCCGACTGGGGAATACCCCCCACGTGATCGGTGCCGGCCCTTCGGCGCCCGGGATCGTGCTGACACCACACCGGGCCACCCGGCCGGCGCCGCGCAACGAGCGCTACGTCTGCACCTACGTCGAAGAGCCGGCTTCCGGCGCCGAGTGGACCACCGCTCCCGGACCGGACTGGCTCGTCGTCGTGCAGCCGGGGTGCGAGGAGTCGGTGCCCGCACACGTGCGCGCGTCCGGTGCTCACATCCACGTGCTGGACGAGACCGCACCGGTCGAGGCCCAGTTCCCCGACGCCGCGACGGGCGCTGGCCGGTTCAGCCACGTCCGCCTCTTCGCCTCCACCGGTGGTCCGGCGCCCGGCGACACCGTTGCGGAAGGGACTCTCCGCGCGCACGAAGCACTGTTCCTCGCGGCGAAGTCCTGCCGCGACCGGATCGACGCCGGTGGCTCGCTCGGCGTGCACCTCGTCGACGAGCTGCGCAGCGGAGTCCCGCACTCCTCCGCCGGCCTGTTCACCGGCATCGTCAGCAGCCTCGCCTGGGACCTCCGCGGGGCGCGGCTGGCCGTGGTGATCAGCTCGGAGACCGGCGCCTGGGACACCCTGAACCGGGAACTGGCCGGCTACCGCGGCTACCCGGCGGTGCTCCACCACGACGGTGTGCGGCTGCGCACCAAGCTGGTGCCCGCACCGCTCGACCTGAGCTCGAACGTGTCGCCGCTGCGGCCGGGGTCGGTGGTCGTGGTCACCGGCGGCGCGCGGGGCATCACGGCGGCCTGCGCGAAGGAGCTCGCCTCCCGGACGCCGTTGCGGTTGTGGCTGCT
Organism: Lentzea sp. NPDC036949; assembly: GCF_055608075.1. Lineage (NCBI taxonomy): Bacteria > Bacillati > Actinomycetota > Actinomycetes > Pseudonocardiales > Pseudonocardiaceae > Lentzea > Lentzea sp. NPDC036949. The sequence goes on along the minus strand of NZ_JBVJRA010000009.1, from coordinate 261,927 downwards.
GGGCTCGTCGCGGCTGCAGGACGTGCCCGAGGACCTGCTGTACGCGGGCGACGAGCAACTTCCCGGCCTGCGGGCGAACTTCCTCAAGACCGAACGCGCCCGCACCCCCGGTGCCACGGTGCGGGAGGTCATGGCCCGGTTCGACCGCCTGCTCAACGCCCGCGAGTCGCAGCGGAACCTGCGGGAACTGCGCGCGCTCTGCGGTGAGGACGCGGTCGACTACCTGACCTGCGACCTCACCGACGCCGAGGCCGTCCGCTCGGCCGTCGAGACGATCCGGCAGGTCACCCCGGACGTCGACCTGCTCGTGCACGGCGCCGGCCTGCACAACGGCGGCGACATCTCCCGGCTGACGGTCGACGGGCTGCGGCACGTCCGCGGGGTCAAGGTCGACGGGTACCGCAACCTCAAGGCCGCGTTCGGCACCGCCCAGCCCGCCCAGTGGTGCAACTTCGGCTCGGTGGCCGGCCTCGTGGGGCTGCCCGGCGAGACCGACTACGCGCCCGGCAACGACTTCCTCCACGGCGCGGCCCGCCAGGCGGCACTGGTCCGCGGCGCGGACGAGCGCACGCTGATCTGGCCGATCTGGGCGGAGATCGGCATGGGCGGATCGGAACTGATGCAGGGCAACAACGAACGAGCGGGGATCATGGCTCCGCTCGCCCCGGCCGAGGGCGTGCGGCACCTGGCCGCCGAGCTGTGCACGCCGTCGGTCGCCCAACCGCTGGTGGCGTTCCTCAACGCGAAGGAACGCGCGACCTTCGGCGAGCAGTTCCCCGGCTTCGTGCACCCGGTACCGGAGCGCACCCGGTGGATGCTCGGCACCCCGCACCGCACCACCCGCGGCACCACCCAGTGGCTGCTGGACCTCGGCGAGCGCACCGCGGGGTTCCTGGTCGACCACACGGTGAACGGCAAACCGACCATGCACGGCACCGGCCTGGCCACCATCGCGGCCGAAGCGGCGACCGCGGTGGTACCCGGCTTGCCCGTCCGCACCCTGGAGAACCTGCGGTTCTCGGCGTTCGTCGCGCCGAAGGCCGGGCCGGGCAACCCCTACCGGGTGACGGCGCGGCTGGACGGCCCTGACCGCGTGCACGTCCGGATCACCAGCGACGTGGTGGACCGGCGTGGCCGGGTGCTGCGCGCGGACCGCCAGCACTTCGCGTGCGACGTGGTGCTGGGCACCCTTCCGGTCCCGCCGCTCGCCAGGAACGTCGTCACCGACCGGCCGTCGGAGGACCCCTACTACCGCGATGACAGCGCCGTGGTCCTGCGCGGGGTCTACCGCGCGAGCACCGACGGCAGGGAGGGCCCGGACGGCACCAGCTCCCGCTGGGTGCTGGTCCCGCCCGCCACCGAAGCCGACCGCGCACTCCTGGAGAACCCGCCGGTTCCCACGGTGATGCTGGACGCACTGGCCCGGACCCGGTTGCTGCGCACCGACGGCAACGGCGTCCACCTGGTGGCGGTACCCCGCTTCATCGACCGCATCGAGTTCTTCGCGACGGGCAGCGACGCGGCGGTGAGCAAGTCCAACCCGGACGGAATCCTGCTCATCCACGTCGACGACGCGAACGTCGAGGAGGCGGTGAACGTGGACGGCCGGGTCCTCATCCGCATCTCCGGTTGCGAGACGTTCGACGTCGGCGACACCAGCTGAGCGTGGCGCCCCGACCACCTCGGTCGGGGCCGTCACGGCATCCGGCCCGACCCGGATGCCCGGCCCCACCGGCCCGGCGGCTGAGGTCGTCGCGCCGGTGGGCTCCGCGCTCGTCATCATCGCCCGGCCGCACCCGCCCTGCGGCCGGCTCCCGGAGCTGGCTGGGAGACCCCGTGAGATCGAGGCGGCTTGACCGAAATCTGTGAGGTAGCAAAATGACGCGTTTGAGTTCTGGTAGCCCGGACAACGACGTCGCCGTCGTGGGTCTGGGCATGAGGTTGGCCGGTGGCATCTGCGAACCGGCGGACTTCTGGGCCGGCTTGATCGCGGCACGCAGTGAGGTCGGGGACCTCCCCCGCGACCGGTGGTCGTCGTACCCGGCACACGGTCCGGCGGCCGCCGCCGCGGTGGACCGGGCGGTCAGCCGTGCCGCCTACCTGGAGGACGCCGCGAGCTTCGACGCCGAGTTCTTCGGCGTCACACCCAGAGAAGCGGTCCTGATGGACCCGCAACAGCGCCTGGTGCTGGAAGTGGTGTGGGAAGCACTCGAACACGCCGGAATCCCGCCTCTGTCGCTCGCCGGCAGCAACTCCGCCGTGCTGATCGGCGTGGGTGGCGGTGAGTACGGGCAGATGCTGCTGAACGATCCCGAGCGGATCGGTCCGTGGAGCAGCATCGGCGGCGCCTACTGCGCCGTCGCGAACCGGGTTTCGTACTTCCTCGACCTGCGCGGTCCGAGCCTGGCGCTGGACTCCGCGTGCTCGTCCTCGCTCGCGGCGATCCACTTCGGACGGCAGGCGCTGCTCTCCGGGGAGTGCGACGTCGTGATCGCGGGCGGGGTGAACCTGATCGCCGCACCCGCGCAGACCCTGTCGCTGGGCGCGTCGGGAGCGTTGGCCGCCGACGGCAGGAGCAAGCCGTTCGCCGCCTCCGCCAACGGGTACGGGCGCGGCGAGGGTGCCGGTGTCGTGGTGCTCAAGCGGCTGGACCACGCCCGGCGTGATGGCAACAACGTCCTGGCCGTCGTCCGTGCGAGCGCGGTGCGGCAGGACGGCCGCACCAACGGGATCATGGCGCCCAACGGCGTCGCACAGCAGGAGATGCTCCGATCCGTCTACACCGGCGCCGGCATCGATCCGTCCGCTGTGGACTACCTGGAAGCGCACGGCACCGGCACGCCTCTAGGCGATCCGACGGAGGCGGCCGCGGCCGCTGCCGTCCTCGGAGCCGGCCGGGCACCGGACTCGCCTCTGCTCATCGGATCGGTGAAGGGCAACGTGGGGCACCTGGAGGCGGGTGCAGGGGTGGTCGGCATCATCAAGACTGTGCTGGCCATGCGTGCCGGTGTCCTGCCGCCCACGGTGGGAGCGCGGGACGGTGTCAACCCCGCGGTCGAGGCGGAGCGGTCGGTCAAGGTGGTGACCGAGCCGACCACCTGGCCGGAGGTCGCCGGAAAGCCGAAGCTGGCCGGTGTGTCCAGCTTCGGCTACGGGGGCACCATCGCGCACGTCTGCCTGGCAGAAGGCGACCCGCTGGAACCACACGGGGAGCCGGACGTCACCGGCGCCCCGTCCCTGCTCGTCCTGTCCGCCGCCACCCAGGAGGCGCTCGCACCGACGGTGTCCAGGCTCGCGGACGCGCTGGAGACGGGGGAGCAGGACGTCGGCGCGGTGGCGGCCACGCTGGCGCTGCACAGGTCGCACCTGCCGTGGCGGACCGCTGTGGTCGCCACCGATCGCGGCGAGGCGGTCGACCGCCTCCGGGCGTGGTCCGCGACCGAGAAGGTGCCGGGGGTGGTGCACGGCAGGGCGACCGAGCAGGCCGCCGGACCGGTGTTCGTCTTCTCCGGCCACGGTTCCCAGTGGGCGGGCATGGGACATGAGCTGCTCCGGTCGAGCACACCGTTCGCGGCCCTGTGCGAGCGACTCGACCCGGTGTTCCGCGAGGAGGCCGGGTACTCGCTGATCACCGAGATCGACGAGGGGGACTGCACGCGGACGGACCGCATCCAGGCGACGTTGTTCGCCATGCACCTGGGCCTGGCCGAGGTGTGGCGGTCCTGGGGTGTCGAACCGGTGGCGGCACTCGGCCACTCGATGGGCGAGATCGCCGCGGCGGTGACCGCGGGCGTGTGGAGCGCGGAAGACGCCGCCCGGTTCGCCTGCCGCCGCGCGGCACTGCTCGGGACCGTGGCGGGACGCGGTGCCATGGTCCTGCTCGACGTGCCGTTCGACGAGCTGGAGGAACGGCTCGCGGGCAAGTCCGGCCTGACGGCGGCGATCGAACCGGCCCGCGGGTGGTCCGTGCTGGCGGGCGACGTGGCCGCGGTGGAGGAGTGCACGACCGTGCTGGCCGAAGAGGGCCGCGTGGTTCGCCGGGTGGCTTCCGACGTCGCTTTCCACAGCTCGCACATGGACGGGCTCGTCGACGACCTCGGCGCCGCTGTGCACGGCCTGTCGATCGGCCCGCCGTCGTTGCGGCTGTACGGCACGATCTTGGACGACCCGCGTTCCGGCGCACCACGGGACGCCGGTTACTGGCAGCAGAACCTCAGGCGCCCCGTGCGGTTCGCGGCGGGTGTGGAAGCAGCGGTCCACGATGGACACCGCCACTTCCTGGAGATCTCACCGCATCCCGTCGTCGTCCACAACATCGCTCAGATCGCGGAGTCGCTGGCCGTTCCGGCGGTCACCGCGGCGCACTCGCTGCGTCGCGCGCAGCCGGCGCTCCCGGAGCTCACGGCACAGCTGGGCAGGCTGCACTGCGCCGGAGTCGACGTCGACTGGCGAGCCCGCTGGCCCCGCTCGGCGGCGGTCGCGTTGCCGCGCACGGCGTGGCAGCACAGCCGGTACTGGCTTCCCGAGGCGCCCCTGGACCGGGGGACAGGAGGCCACGACCCGGAGTCCTTCACCCTGCTCGGTTCCCGGCTGACCGCTGCCACCGTGCCGCCTTCTGCCGTGTGGCAGACGACCCTGTCGCCTGAGAACAGGCCGTACGACGCCCCGCACACCGTGCACGGCGTGGACATCGTTCCCGCCGCCGTGCTGTTGTGCACGCTCGCCGACGCGATCACGGGTGCTGCCGACAAGCCGCGCCACCTCCGCGACGTCGTCCTGCGCACCCCTCTGCCGGCCGAGCAGGACCGCGCCGTCCAGGTCGTCCGCCAGGACGGCAGGGCGGTGCTCTCCTCCCGTCTGCAGGAGGCGTCCGAAGAGACGTCCTGGACCACGCACACCTCCGCTCGCGACGGCGGTGCCGGCACCGTGCGCGCCGACGCGGCCGAGGTCGTCGGAGACCCGGTGCTGCCGATGCTCCCCGTCGGCACCGACGAGGTGCTCGACCTGCTCCGGCCGCTGGGGGTGTCAGGTCTGGCCTTCGACTGGCAGGTGGACCACCTCCGGCACGACGACGACGTGGTGCACGCGACCGTGTCGACGCCCGGCCGTGCGTCCCACTGGGCCGTGGTCCTCGACGCCGCCACCACGCTGTCCTCGCTTCCGCTGGCCCGGCAGGGCATCTACCGCATGCCCGCCTCCATCGAGTCGGTCGAGTGGACCGGTCCCGCTCCGTCGTCGGTCCACCTGGTCGCACGCCTGCGCAGCGGTACCACCGACACCATCGACCTGGACCTCCAGGGGACCGGCGGACAGTCGTCCGCCAGGGTCACCGGGCTCCGGTTCGGCGTTCTCGACGCGGACCAGACGCTGATCGCCGACCCGAGGACCTTCCTGCACGGGCTTTCCTGGCAGCCGCTGGAGGTCCCGGCCGTCGAGACGCCCGCGGCCACGGTCACGCTGGTCTCGACCGAACCCTCGGCGACCGCGGAACAGCTCGCGGAGCACCTCGTGCGGGCCGGTCTGCCGTGCACGCTCGTCAAAGCCGCACAGGACATCTACCCGCCCGCGGGCGACGGGCCGCACCACGTGGTGTACCTGGCCCCGTACTCCGGACCGGGACAGGAGTACGACGCCACCGTCCGCCACCTGACCGATCTCGCCGACGTGACCCGGTCCGCGGCCGAGGCCGACCGGCCGGGAACCAGGTTGTGGGTCCTCACCAGGGAAGCCCTGGCCTGCACCACGTCCTCCGGTCTCGCGCATCGGCCCCTGTGGGGAGCCGCACGGGTGATCGCCTCCGAACACCCGGAGCTGCGCGGTGGCGTGCTCGACCTGGAGGGAGGCGACGACGACGCCGCGTTCGAGCTGGTGGCGCGAGTCCTCAACGAACCCCCCGCGGAGGACTGGCTGGTCGTCAGGAACGGTGAACTGCTCGCCGGTCGCGTCGTTCCCCGCCCGGACCGCGCCCAGACCCCGCCGGTGCCCCTGCGACCCGACGCCACCTACGTGGTCACCGGCGGTCTCGGGGCACTCGGGCTGGAGGCGGCGCGGCACCTCGCCTCACGGGGCGCCCGCCGGCTGGTCCTGACCAGCCGGCGTGGACTGCCGCCGCGTTCCACCTGGGAGGAGCAGCACGACGACGCGACCCGGCGCGCCATCGGCGTCGTCGAGGAGCTTGAGGGCCAAGGGGTGAACGTCCTCCCGCTCGCCTTGGACGTGACCGACGCCGACGCCGCACGAGCGGTGCTGACACCCGACTTCCTGCGCATGCCGCCCATCCGAGGCGTGGTCCACACGGCCGGAGCCGTGCACGGCCGCCTGGTGGACGACCTGGACGAGGAGTCGATCCGGGAGACGCTGCACGCCAAGGTGCTGGGTGCGGTGGTGCTGCACGAGCTGTTCCCGCCGGGGAGCATCGACGAGATGGTGCTGTTCTCCTCCACCGCACCGCTGGTCGTGCTGCCCGGTTGCACCGCTTACGCCGCGGCCAACTCGTTCCTGGACGGCCTGGCCGCACACCGCCGGCACCGAGGCGGGAACACCACCTCGATCGCCTGGACGGTCTGGCGTGACACCGGCATGGGCAAGCTCAGTGCCGACGGACTGCAGAGCATGGAGGCCCAGGGCTTCGGTGACATCACCCCGTCCGAGGCGCTGCGCGTGTGGAACTGCCTGCACACCACGGATGACGGCTACGCGCTGGTGGTCAGGCCGACCACACCGCCGCCGGGGGGACGTCGCGCGCTGTTCGAACACGTCCGCGACCCGCGGAACGGCGAGTCGCGCGGAGGCTCGGCGGCGGAACCGGTCACCCTGCTGCGGGACCTGCCCGCGGACGAGGTGTCCGACGCGGCGATGGCCGTGATCCGCAGCGTGGTGGCGGCCGAGACCGGTGTGCCGGAACACCGGATCGAACCCGAACGGCCGTTCTCGGACATCGGCCTGGACTCGGTCATGGGCATCGCGATCCGGGGCAAGCTGCAGCAGGGCACCGGAGTCGAGCTGCCCGCGGGCATCCTCTGGACCCATCCCACACCGGCGGCCCTGACCCGCTACCTCGTCACGACGGCGGCGCGGTGAACTCAGAAAGCCGATCACCCCTGCCTCGCGCCGTGGCGTGCGTGTCGTGCGTTCATGATCCCAGACCAATTGTTGAGTCGAGGCCGATCAGTCCATTCGGCTCGTCGATATATGGCACCGCGTGTTGATCCGACTGGAATAATCCGGTTAGGGTCGGCGCGTTCATGAATATTTTCAGAATCCCGGTCATCGGAGGTTCGGATGACGTCTGCGCGCGGTTCCTCGGTGAGCACGGCGTGGGTGGACGAGACGTGTTCCGCGGAAAAGTCCCAGGGGGCGGTTGAAAAGGCGGTGTTGATCATCCGCTACCTGGGGAGGAAGGGCGGGGTCTGCTCCCTGGCCGACATCGCACGGGACCTGCAGCTCGCCAAGACGACCGCTCACCGGCTGCTGCGCACGCTGGAGGCGGAGCAGGCCGTCCGGCGGATCGCCAACGGGTACGAACTGGGCGACCTGCGACTGACAGCGGGGTTGACGAGCGACGACCACGCCCTCTTGCGGCGGCACGCGCTCAAGGGCATGTTGCGCCTGTACGAGCTGACGCACCTGCTGGTGCAGCTCATGGTCGTGGAGGACAACGTGGTCCGCTGCGTGGAGCAGTTCGAGCCTCCCGGTGCCGGCTTGCTGTCCGGTCCGGTCGACTTCGGCCGGTCGTGGTCCGCGCTGGAGACCGCCGCCGGAAAGGCGGTGCTGACGCTGAAGGCGCATCGGAGCTCCTCCGGCCGGCCCGCCTCCCGGGTCGCGCACGACGACGGGGTCACTCACCGGGGTCTGCGCACCTCGGCCGTGCCGGTCGTCGCGGACGGCCCCCTGTTCGCCGCGGTGTCGGTGACCGGGCCGCAGGCGTTCGTCGCGCGGGGGGAGGTCCAGACCGCGCTGGCGCACGTGGCGCGCTTGTACGAGCCGTTGTGCGCAGGTCTGGCGAGCTGAGCCAGGCCTCAGCCGAGGTCGCGCAGCACGGCGCAGACGATCCTGGTGAGGTGCTCGACCAGGGGGTCGACGGGATCGGTCAACCCCCTGGTCACCCATTCGGTCACCACCTGGGAGATCCCGGAGACGAGCGCCAGCGAGGCCCGCTGGAACAGCACCCGGTCGTGCTGGGGGCCGACGACCCCGCGGACCAGGCGGCCGAAGAACTCCGCCTGCCTGCGCATGGACTCCCGGCGCAGTGACTCGAGGCGCGGCACGTCGATGTAGATGATCCGCGCCCGCTGCGGGTGTTCCGACAGCATGGTGACCAGCGCCTTCATCATCGGGAAGATGAGCTCGCGCGGACCGGACGGGTTGCGCGGCGAGGCCTCGACCATGCCTTCGAGCAGCCACCTGTTCTGCTCGGTGTGCACCTGGAACACCAGGTCACCGCGATCGGTGAAGTGCTCGTAGAAGTAGCGCTTCGACACCTGCGCGCGAACGCACACGTCCGCGACCGTGACGTCGTCGTACGCGCGCGCCGAGAACAGCTCCAACGTGGCCTCGACCAGTCGTTCCCGTCGCTGAGCTGACCGTTCGAGGCGGGACCTTCCGCCGTAGGAGTCTCCTCGTGGCTTCATCGGCGCGGTGCCCGGTGTCCTTCCCGGCTCGAAGTGGTCCTCACGCTCAGTACCTATCACCGGCGGCGAATCTGCGCCACCCGCGTTCCGGACCGCGGAGCCGCGCGCGGTCGTCGCACTGCGTCATCAGTCGGGAACGTCGGCGTTCTGGTTTCTTGCTGCAACGGGGTTCTGGATAGGAATCTTGATAGCCCTAAAGGGTGAATCTCCGTGTCAATTGGAATCAGCGTAACGCCTGGACCAGGCAGTTCAATCAAGAACGTTCACGTTCCAGACCTTGCGCAGCCCTCCGGTGGCGGACATACTGTCGTGAACCGGCAACCGGAGGGTGAGTGAAACCGACGGTCGCGTTTTTGGCGACCGGTGATGTCGTCGAATGCGAAGGTGTCGATTTCGGCCAGCCCGGTGCCGCGACGTGAATGGTGGTCTTCGTGGGCAACAGGGTGGAGCTCAGGCATCTGCGATATTTCGCCGCGGTGGCCGAGACGTGTCATTTCGGTCAGGCCGCGAAACGGCTCAACATGGCCCAGCCCGCGCTGTCGAACGCGATCAAACAATTGGAGGACGAACTCGGCGTCAGCCTCCTGGTCCGCACCACGCGGCGGGTGGAGCTCACCGAGGCCGGCAAGTTCTTCCTCGACGAGGCGCTGCACACGCTGGGGCGTGTCGACGCCGGCATCCACGGTGTCAGGCTGCTGAACGAGGGGCAGTCCGGACTCGTGCGCATCGGGCTCACCTGCTCGGTCACCTTCGCGCACATGCCGTTCCTGATCCAGTCGATCCGCAGGGAGCTGCCCGGCGTCGAGTTCGAGGTGCACTCGGACCTCTCGACAGAGGAGCAGTGCGTCAGGCTCCGTGACCAGACGCTCGACCTCGGGGTCGTGCACCCGCCGGTTCCCGACGGCGTGGAACTGATCCCGATCTGCGAGGAGCCCTTGATCGTCGTCCTCCCGCTCGACCACCCGCTCGCGGAGAAGAAGTCGGTCGGCATCGCGGACCTGCGGGACGAGTCCTTCATCACCGGGGCGAAGCCGGAGACGGGCATAGCCAACGCGGTGATGAAGATGTGCCTGAACGCCGACTTCAGCCTGCGGAAGAAGCACGTGGTCTCGAACATGCCGACTCTCCTCGCACTGGTCGCCTCCGGTCTCGGGATCGGCGTGGTGCCGGACGCCGCCCGCTCGGTCCCCGTCCCGGGCGTGACGTTCCGCCCGCTCAGCGAAGCGCCGATGGTGCCGGTGGCCCTGGCGTGGCTCAGGTCGAAGCAGTCCCCGGTGCTCGCCGACGTGGTGAGGACGTTCGAGGGCCTTCTGTCGAAGGTGTAGTCCCGGACTCGACCTCACTTTCGTTCTCCGGCAAGGCTTTCCTCCCCGCTCGTCGGCGGGCGGGAGAGCTGTGCGGTGACCGCCGCGGAGAAGGTGCGGTGCGGCTCGGTCCCTATTTCATTTCACGTTTCCCTCGTGTCCAAGTCCGGTTTTCGACCGGTTTATCGATGTTGCATCATTCGGATTTTAATTCATGAGTGTGCTGCTGTGGTGCTGCAGAGCGGATGTTTGACCGCGAATAATCTGCGCCGGTCTGCGCTGTCGATGCTCCGAACGGCTGGTCTGCTGATGCGCTCGTCACAGGTGTGTCATCTGTCGAGGTCGGCCGCTTGCCGGGCGGTGCACCGAATTGAGAGCGCTAACATTCTCCAGCGGTTGCGGCACCCGGTCGAAGTGGACATACTGTTGCTGGCTGACAACTGAACGTCATCGTTTGGAAGGGCTCGCACCGCAGTTGCGCGGGCGGTTCGAGACTTTCGAACAGGCTGTTTTGTTGCCGGTCGTGGAGTGCGAAGTCGGCGAGCCGTTGTTGTGGCCGGGTGATTGAGGTTGTTGATGGCGAGCAGGGTGGAACTCCGGCACCTCAGGTACTTCGCCGCAGTTGCCGAAACCTGTCATTTCGGTCAGGCGGCCGAAAAGCTGAACATGGCCCAGCCTGCTCTGTCACACGCCATTCGGCAGTTGGAGGACGAGCTCGGCGTGTGCCTTCTGGCGCGGACGACGCGACGGGTGGAGCTCACCGAGGCGGGCCGGTTCTTCCTCGACGAGACCCTGAACACGCTGAGCCGGATCGATGCCGGGGTCGACGGCGTCCGGCTGCTGGGAGAAGGTCAGACGGGACTGCTCCGGATCGCGCTCACGGGATCGGCCGCCTTGGCGCACATGCCGTTCCTCGTCCAGACGATCCGGAAGCGGTTGCCCGGCGTCGAGTTCGAGGTGCACTCGGACCTCTCGACAGAGGAGCAGTGCGTCAGGCTCCGGGAGGAGACGCTCGACCTCGGGGTCGTGCACCCGCCGGTGCACTGCGAGGACGTGGAACTGTTCCCCGTCCGCGACGAGCGGTTGGTCGTCGTCCTCCCCGTCGACCACCCGCTCGCGGAGAGGCAGTCGCTGAGCGTCGCGGCCCTCCGCGACGAAGCCTTCATCACCGAGGTGAAGCCGGAGGCAGGGATTGCCAAGGCGGTGCTGCAGATGTGCCTGAAGGCCGGCTTCAGCCCGAAGCGCAAGCACGTGGTCTCGAACATGCCGACGCTCCTCGCGCTGGTCGCAGCCGGGCTCGGAATCGGTGTGGTGCCGGAGTCCGCCCGTTCCATCCCCTTGTCGGGCATCACGGTCCGGTCCCTCGAGGACGGGGCGAACGTGGGGATCGCCCTGGCGTGGCACAGGTCGCAGTGTTCGCCCCTGATGACCAACGTGCTCAAGGCCTTCGGCGCGCACTGGCCGCAGCGCGAGCAGTGCGATGACACGCGGGCGGCCGGCTGAGCACCCGGACAGAAGCCTTGTCCGCCCCCTTCCCCTTCGTTGCTGCCCAGGCGTCTGCAAGTACCACCAACACTTGATCAAACCGCCGCTAACCCTCCGGTCAGTCGCGTCGAGGCCGCTCTACACCACGAAGTCGTTTTCCCGCAACGGTTGTTCGTCGACGAACGCCCTGCGGTCGACAGGCGACGGCGGGAAGTGCCGCGCGGAAGTCGCTTGTGGACAGTGTCGGCCTGTTGCGGCTCGCGGTCGTCGTTCCGGTAGCTGGAATGTCCGGTTGTGCGACGGCTCCGCGGCTACATACTTGCGACGAAAATCGTTACGCGGACAGGGTGAGAGTGCTTCTCGAGGTGGGAAGTCGCTTCGCCGGCGGCCCACCTCTTCCGGTGAACAGCGCGACCACTTCGGACGGCCGCTGACCTGACCAACGTGGCTGATGACGAGCTCCAACCCACTTCGGCCGAACTAGGGGCGATGACACGATGAGCCCGATCGATTCCGCGACCACCACCCTCGATCTCTCGGCTCCCGTGGAGCTGGTCCACCTGGAGGCCGCGACTCGGCCGATGCGCATCACGTTGCCCGCACAGGTCGTGGCGGACGTCGAGCGCGGGCGGCGCTTCGTCGAGGCGACCCTGGCGCGGTCCGAACGCCCGGTTTACGGTGCCACCACGGGATTCGGGCCGCTGGTCGTCTTCGACGGCCGGGAGAGCAGCACCGCGCAGTGCGACAACGTGTTGCAGCACCTCACCGTCGGACAGGGGCCCGACCTGCCGGTCCCCGTCGCCCGCGCGGCGGTGCTCGTGCGTGCGCGGTCCCTGGCCCGCGGCTTGTCCGGCGCGTCGATGTCCACGGTGAACGCACTGGCCCGGATGCTCGACAGCGGCTTCGCCCCCGCCATACCGACCTGGGGCTCGGTCGGAGCCAGCGGAGACCTGGTTCCCCTGGCGCACGCCGTGCAGAGCCTGCGCGGGCACGGGTACGCCTACTTCGACGGCGATCGGATGCCCGCGGGCGACGCCCTGCGCGCGGCGGGCCTGGCCCCGCTCGAGCTGGACGGCCGGGACGCGCTGGCGCTGGTCAACGGGACGTCGGTGACGACGGCGGCCGCCGGGCTTGCGGTGCTGTCGGCGCAACGTTCCCTGAAGGTCGCGGTCGCGCTGACGGCGGCACTGGCCGACCTGCTCGGTGCGACGCCCGCGTTCCTGGCACCGTCCCTGCTGGAGGCGTTCGGTCATCCCGAGGCCGAAGCGGCCGGCCGTGAGCTGTCGTGGTGGCTCGGGGGAACCACGCCGGTGGCGGGGCGGCCGCTGCAGGAGCCCTACAGCATCAGGTGCGCGCCGCAGCTGCTCGGCGCTGCCCGGTCGGCGGCCGGGTGGTCGGCCCGGACCGTCGCCGACGACCTGCGCGGGGTCAGCGACAACCCGCTGTTCTTCCCGGACGAAGACCTCGTCGCGCACGGGGGGAACTTCTTCGGCCAGCCCGCCGCCTTCGCCGCCGACCTGCTGTCCTCGGCGATGACCCAGGTCGGCAACCTCGCCGAGCGGCAGGTCGACCTGCTGGTGGACCCCGGCCGCAACGGAGGGCGGCCCCCGATGCTCGCGGCCGAGCCGGGCAAGCAGCACGCGGTCCAGGGCTTGCAGGTGCTGGCGACGTCGGTCGTCGTGGCGATGCGCCGGGCGTGCACGCCCGCGGCGATGCAGAGCATTCCCACCAACCTGCACAACCAGGACGTCGTCCCCTTCGGCACCCAAGCCGCGCTGACCGCCTACGAGCAGGCCAACCTCCTGCGGCTGCTGCACGGCTGCCTCGGCGTCGCGGTGCGCCAAGCCGCCCACATCGGTGATCGCGAGCCGACCGCGCCGCACTGCGCGGGCCTGGTCGCGGCGCTGGCCGAGCGGGTCGCGCCGATCACCCACGACCGTCCGCTCGACGAGGACATCCGCGCGGCTGCCGATGCGCTGGACGAGCACGTCGCGGAGGTGCTGTCGTGACCGCTCCGCCGCTGCCCCGGCTCACCGTTCCGCTTCCGCAGAACCCGCTCGCCCCGTGTGCCTGGCACCCCGGTGACGTCGACGAACCCGTCGGCCCGCCGCCGTCCGACAGCGAGGCGGAGTTCGCCTGGTACCGCTGGTTGCTGGGCCACCACGGTGCCTTCTGCGTGTGGCGGCTGCTCTCGGCCGCGCTCGGCCGCGGTGACCTCGACGAGGCCGCTGTCCTGCACGACACCTACTCGGCGCTGCTGCTCTACTCGGGCAGCTGCCGCCCCGAGGTCTACCTCTCGGTCATCCGGCCGCGGATGGCGGCGCGGCACCCGGCGCTGAGCGGGACGTGGGCGCGCGACCACCGCCACGCCGCCGCGCTGCTCGCCGCAGCGCGGCCCGCACCGGGGTCGGCGCTGAGGGCGGCGGTGAAGTTCAACCGCCTCGTGCACATGACGGTGGCCGCCCGGCTCGTGCCGGTCGGCGGGTCGCTGCTGCGCGATGCCGGGCGGGACGTCCACCAGGCGCCCACCGAGGACGAGCAGGCGCTGCTCGACGACTTCTTCCTCGTCGACCGGGCCCAGGTCTGCGCGCACGTCTTCACCGCCGCGCTGCGGGCGCGGGTGGTGGCGCTGCTGGCGGACCTCGCGACGCAGCCGGTGCACGCGATCTACGACCGCGACGCGGTGAACCACTTCCAGACCGACCTTCCGGTGCACATCGCCCGCCTCGTCCCGATCGCCGAGGCGGCTCTCGCGGACGGAGCCCACGCATGACGACAACAGCGGAACAGCCCGACAAGGCGGTGCTGCTCACCCCGCAGGTGCTCGAGTACGTCCGGGGTCAGCTCCCGCCGTTCACCGACGTCCAGCGCGAACTGATCGACGCCACGCTCGCCCTCGGCCAGGTGGCCGAGATGCAGGTGCCGCCGGAACAGGGAGCGCTGCTCACGTTGCTGGCCCGGCTGACCGGCGCCCGCGTGGCGGTCGAGGTGGGGACGTTCACCGGGTACTCGACGCTCGCGCTGGCCGAGGGCGTGGGGCCGACCGGTCGGGTGATCACCTGCGACGTGACCGACCGCTGGGCGGGGATCGCCACCGCCGCCTGGGCCAGGGCCGGTGTCGCCGAGCGGGTGGAACCGCTGCTCGGCCCTGCCGCCGACACCCTGCGCGGCCTTCCGGAAGAGCCGTTCATCGACTTGGCCTTCCTCGACGCCGACAAGGCCGGCTACCGCACCTACTGGGAAGAGCTCGTGCCCCGGCTGCGCCCCAACGGCCTGATCGTGGCCGACAACGTGCTCTACGCCGGCGAGGCGGCCTCACCCGGCGCGGAGGGAAACGCCCGCGCCATCCGCGAGTTCAACGAGCACGTCCGCAACGACGACCGCGTCGAGTCGGTCCTGCTGACCGTCGCGGACGGGCTCACCCTGGCCCGCAAGAAGGGCCCGGGGGAGCGGTGAGGACCGGACGGGGAGCCGCTGAAGTGCCGGTGCGGCCGTGACGGCGGCCTGGGAGGTGCCCGCCGACGCACACCTAGGCGACTACGTGCTGCGGCCGGGCGCCGCGGACGACGACCGGGTCGCGGTGGTGGACCGCTCGCGGGGCGGGCGTCTCGAATGGACGTACGGACGGCTGCGCGCGGCCGTCGCCGGACTCGCGGCCTGGTTGCGCCGGTCGGGGGTCGGCGATGACGACACCGTGGTGGTGCTCGCCGAGAACAGCGCCGAGTTCGTGGTCGCCTACCACGGCATCCTCGCGGCCGGTGCCGTGGTGCTCGCGCTCGACCCGCGGGACACCGCCGAGCGGTGGCGCGCCGCGATCGACGGCACCGGTGCCAAGGCACTGGTCGCGGAGACGGCCCTCGGACCGCCGGAGGTCTCGCTGCCGACCGTCTGCGTCGGCGCCCCCACACCGAACGGCACGCCGTGGGACGAGGCAGTGGCCACGCCACCGTTGCCGCTGTCTCCGCGCGGAGGCGACCGCACGGCAGTGCTGATGAGTTCCAGCGGCACGCTGGGCGCACCGAAGCTCGTGCCGGTGTCGCACCGCAACCTGACCGCCAACCTCGGGCAGATCGCCCACCTGCACCGGGTGCGCGACGACGACGTGGTCCTGTCGGTGCCGCCGCTGCGGCACGTCTACGGGATGCAGATGGCGATGAACCCGGTGCTGCGGGCGGGCGCCACCCTGGTCATCGGCGCGACCCCGTTCTCGGCCGCCGACTTCACCCGCGACGTCACCGAGGACGGCGTGTCGCTGGCGTACCTGGTGCCGAGCGTGGTGACCGAGCTCGGTGCGACCGGCCAGCCGCTGCCGTCGCTGCGATTGGTCGTCTCCGGTGGTGCACCGCTGCCCTCGGTGGACGCCGACCGCTGCGCCGCGGTCCTCGGTGTCCCGGTGGTGCAGGGCTTCGGGATGACCGAGGCGGGGTGCGTGAGCTTCAGCCCGGACGGCGTCGAGGTGCCGCCCGGCTCCACCGGCGTGCTCGTCCCGGGCACCGAGGTGCGGTTCACCGGCGGCACGGAGCCGGAGTCGGGCGAGCTGTGGCTGCGCGGGCCGCAGATCGCCCGCACGTCGGCGGACGCGGACGGCTGGCTGCGCACCGGCGACCTGGTGAGCCGGGACGCGCACGGCTTCCTGCGGATCACCGGCCGGGCGAAGTCGCTGATCAAGTACAAGGGCCACCAGGTGTCGCCGGCCGCGCTGGAGGAAGTGCTCACCGGCCACCCCGCGGTGGCCGAAGCCTGCGTCGTGGGCGTGCCCGACCCGGTCGCAGGGGAGGTCCCGAAGGCCTACGTCGTGCTGGCCGAGCCGGTGCCCCTCGCGGACATCACGGCCCACGTCGCGGACCGCGTCGCACCGCACGAACGGGTGCGGGCCATCGAGCGGGTACGGGCGATCCCGCGTTCCTCGACCGGCAAGCGGTTGCGGCCTCCGGCGCTGCGGGTGCTGGTCACCGGCGGCGGACGCGGGCTGGGACGGACGTTCGCGCAGGCGCTGGCCGCCGCCGGGCTGTCCGTCGCCGTCGCCGGCCGCGACCGGGACGCCCTGGAGGAGATCGCCGACGGAATCCGGCGAGCCGGTGGAACCGCGACCTGGGTGTGCCTGGACGTGACGGACGACGATTCGGTGGCCCGCGGGGTCGACCAGGTCGTGGCCGAGCTGGGTGGCCTCGACGTGCTGGTGAACAACGCGGGTGTGGCAGGGCCGATCGGTCCGTTGTGGACGGTGGATGAAGCTGAGTGGCGGCAGACCTCCGAAGTCGGGTTCTTCGGGTCGGTGCGGGTGACGCGGGCCGTGCTGCCCTCGCTCACCGGACGCGTGGTGAACGTGGTGAGCCGGGCCGGCGCGGTCGGCTGGCCGCACGCCAGCGCCTACGCGGCCGCCAAGGCGGGGTTGATCTCGGTGACAGCGAGCCTGGCCGGGGAGCTGGCCTGCTCCGCACGGGTTGCGGTGGCGTTCGACCCCGGCTTGGTCGACGCCGGCATGACCCGGTCCCACCTCGACCGCGGCCGGACGGGGAACCGCTGGGAGGACGACATCCTGACGTGGACGTTGCAGGCCCGGCGGTCAGGGCGTTTCACGGCCGCCGAGGACGCCGCAGCCGCGCTGGTCTCCGTCGTCACGGGCGCGGCGGACCACCTGTCGGGCCGGTACGTCCGGACGGACGACGTGCTGCCGGGAGGGCCGGGTTCGATCAGGTCAAGCCGACGAGAGGTGTGCTCATGAGGGCTGCGGTCCTGCGCGGAAAGCACGAGCTGACCGTGGAAACAGTCCCCGACGCGGCGCTCCGGGCACCCGGTGACGCGGTCGTCCGCGTTGTCGTCGCCGGGATCTGCGGCACGGACCTGCACGGCTACCACGGGCTTCCCGGTCCGGTCACCGGTCCTCGCTGCGGGCACGAGTTCGTCGGCGTGGTCGAAGACGTCGGCACCGAGGTCGCCACACTCCGCCCCGGGATGATGGTCGTCGCCCCGTTCAACTTCGCCGACGGAACCTGCTCGGCGTGCCAGGCCGGTGTGCACAGCGCCTGCGCCGCGGGTGGCATGTTCGGTGTGGACGGTGACGGCGCACAGGCCGAAGCGGTCCGCGTCCCCTTCGCCGACGCCACCCTGGTGGCGGTGCCGGTGGACGAGGACGACGAACGGCTGCCCTCGCTCCTCGCCCTCACCGACACGATGGCGACCGGCTTGCACGCCGTCCGGACGGGCCGGGTCACGCCGGGCTCGTCGGTCGCCGTCCTCGGTGACGGGCCGGTCGGGATGTGCGCCGTGCTCGCGGCGAGGGAAGCGGGAGCAGGCCGGATCATCCTCGTGGGCAGGCACGAATCCCGGTTGGGCAAGGGCCGCGACTTCGGTGCGACGGACACCTTCCGAGCCCAGGGACCCGAAAGCGATGCCGAGTCCGTCGATTTCGTCCGCGCGGCCACCCAAGGGCTCGGCGCCGATGTGGTGGTGGAGTGCGGTGGTGGTCCGCAGGCGCAGAACACGGCTTTCGCGCTGTGCCGGACCGGCGGCACCGCCTGCGTGATGGGCAGCCCGCCGATCGGCGACGTGACCTCGGTCTTCTTCCGCGGAATCACCCTCACCGGCGGTCTCACACCGGCCCGCGCCTACCTCCCCGAACTCGCCGAACGGGTGCTGGCCGGCACGCTCGACCCCGGTTCGATCTTCGACAAGGCGGTGAGCCTGGACGACATCGCGTCCGGCTACGAGGCGATGGCCGCACGCACGGCCACCAAGGTGCTCGTGCGGCCCTAGCGCAGTCACATCTTCCACAATCGCAGGAAGCGAGAACCAAGATGCCGAAAAGGACCTACCGATCCCGGACCCGCTGGCGTGCGGTGGTGCCGGTCATCCTCTCCGTCACCGTGATCGCCGCCTTCAACCCGGCCGTCACCGCCGCACCCACCCAGCACCGGCAAGGCGCGTTCGAGTCGATCGCCACCCCGAAGGAAAGGGCGAACAGGGCGGTCGTCCTCGGCCTCTACTCCGCGCTGAACCGCGGGGACCTCGGCCACCTCGACAGGGTGGTGCGCCCCGACCTCGTCCAGCACTACCCGGCGATCGCAGACGGCCGGGCCGCGTTCCGGGCGTACCACGCGGGCCTGCGGAACCAGAACCCGAACCTCCGTTTCACCGTGAAGCGGACCATCGCCCAGAACGACCTGGTCGTGGTGCACAGCCACTTCGCAGGGAAGCCCGGCGACGCGGGTGTCGCCAAGATCAACCTCTTCCGCCTCGACCGGGGCAGGATCGCCGAGCACTGGGAGGTCAACGAGGCGGTCCGGCCGGTGAGCATCGGCAACGACATGTTCTCCACGCTCAGCTCGCCGAAGATCTCCCAGTCGCTGCCGTTCGCCACGGACGCCGAAAGCGAACGCCTCGGCCGGGCCGCCTTCTCCGAGATCGTCAACCAGCCCGATGACGAGCTCCGCCTCCGAGCGCTGGACCGCTACATCGGGGACAACACCTACTACCAGCACTTCCCGGACGTCCCGAACGGAACCGAGGCACTGCAGCAGTTCCTGCACGCCGCGTACGCCGCGCAGCCGGACTACCGCGCCAACGTGAAGACCGTCGTCGCAGAGGGAGACCTGGTCGCGGTCTTCGTCCACCTGGAGAAGCTGTTCGACATGGAGAACGGCGTAGGTGTCGACCTGTACCGCGTCCGTGGCGGGAAACTGCTGGAACACTGGGCCGTCCTGCAGCCGATTCCGCCGACTTCGGCCAACCCCAACACGATGTACTGATCCGAAGGACGCGGGCGGGAAAGGCGGCTCCATGCAGGACGAACTCGCACTCCGGCCCGCGTCCTCGTCATCATCGGGCCGTGGCCGGCCCACGACTCCACTGGCTCTGCTCGCGATCGTCCTCGCGGCGGTCGTCGCCTGGCAGATCCGGGACTGGTCGTCCTACTTGGACGTCAGGCCGCGGCAGTCGTCCCTCCTGCCGGCCGGTGCCGGGCACCACGCGGGAACAGGGGGCGGGGCCCTCGCCCCGCCTCCCGCCATCGTTGCGCACGCCGTCCCCAACTTCGTCGGCATCACGCTGCTCGCCGCGCACGTGACGATGGCGATCGTGGTGCTGGCCGGCGCCGCCACCCGGCGGTGGGCGGCGACCAGGCGCATCACCGCCGCGCTGGTCTTCGCGGCGACGGCGGCCGTCCTCAGCGCCTCGGCGACGATCCCCCTCGCGGGACTCACCGTCGGCAACGCGATCTCACGCGGCAACACGATGTCCGCGGCGATCACCGTGTTGCAGCACTCGTTCGTGCTCTCCCTGCTGGCCGCGGTCGCCCTCCACCCGCGGATCGCCCCCCGACTCCCTGAAGGTGATCGACGTGCTGAACAGAAGAGATGCGATCAAACTCGGTTCCGTCGTCGGCGCGGCCCTGGTCTTCCCGGCGAAGCAGCTGGCCTCCGCGTTCTCTGACGATCCGCCGGAGGTGCCGCCCTTCTCACTGCCGCTGTCGATCCCCCCGGTGCTGAAGCCCACGCGGAGCACGGCGGACACCGACTTCTACGACATGCGGATCGCGGAGACCGAGCTGGAGGTCCTCCCCGGCATCCGGACCAGGACGCTCACCTTCAACGGGAGCTTCCCCGGCCCCACCCTCCGCGCCCGGCGCGGTCGCGCCGTCGTGGTCCGGCAGTTCAACGGCCTGTCCGGCCCCGCCACCGTCCACCTGCACGGCGCGGACGTCCCGGCGTCGAGTGACGGGCATCCGATGGACCCGATCGCACCCGGCCGGTCCAGGGAGTACCGGTACCCGAACGACCAACGGGCCGCGACGCTCTGGTACCACGACCACACGCACCACCTCGAAGCTGAACGGGTCTACCGCGGCCTTTCCGGCGCGTACCTGCTGTCGGACCCCGTGGACGCGCTGCTTCCATTGCCCAGTGGCGAGTTCGACGTTCCCCTCATGCTCAGGGACGCGAAGTTCGACAGCAGGGGCCAGCTCGTCTTCGTGCCGGACGACTTCCTGAACCGGCCGACGGTGCTCGTCAACGGACGGCCGCAGCCCTACTTCGAGGTCAAGCGGAAGCTGTACCGCCTCAGGCTGATCAACGGCTCGAACCTGGAGATGTTCAAGTTCCGGCTTTCCACCGGAGCGCCGTTCCTGCAGATCGCGTCCGATGGCGGCTTCCTGCGCGTGCCTGCGGCGCGGCAGGAGGTCGACGTCTGGCCGGCGGAGCGCGCCGAGGTTCTGGTGGACTTCCGGTCGGTTCCGCCGGGCACCGCCATCGCGCTGCAGAACGTGGCGGCCCTGTCCGAGGACAAGCGCGACGTCCTGCAGTTCCGGGTCGGCGACGGGGGTGCGTGGGCCAAGCCGGAGATCGCCATCCCCGGCTGGTCCCGCGCGCGGGTTCCGTCGGTGGGGGGACAGATCCCGGGATGGCCGGCGCACGACCCGCTGCGCGGCCGGGTCACGAGAACCCGCCGTTTCGTCCTGCGGCTCGACCTCGAGCGCGGCCAGTTCGTCATCAACGACCAGGGGTTCGACCCGGACCGCGTGGACGCGACGATCGAGCACGGCTCGACCGAGATCTGGGAGGTCGTGAACGACGACGCCGCTCTCGGCATCCAGCACACGCTGCACCTGCACCTCGTGCAGTTCAGGGTCCTCGACCGGAACGGCAAGCCCGAGCCCGCCTACGACTCATACCCGAAGGACACCGTCCGCCTGTTCCCCGGCGACGTGGTCCGCATCCAGGCGACGTTCGACTCCCACCTCGGCCGGTACCCGTTCCACTGCCACTTCCTCGACCACGCGACCCACTCGATGATGGGCCAGTTCGAGGTCGTGCCGAGACGATGAGGGAGCTGGACGCGGGTGGTGACCGCACTGCCGGTCACCACCCGCGTCCAGCTCGACGTGGGAGCTCAGTCCGACCTGTCCGGACGGTTGCGCCCCAGTGACTCGTGCGCGGAGACGAACTCGTTCGCGCACTGGGCGACCGCGCAACCGACCTCGCCCGCCAGCAACACCGCGGCGATGATCTCGGCGAGCTTGGCCACCTTGCCGGCGCCGGCGCAGCCGACCATTCCCAGCGTCGCCTGGAAGGCCGGCAGGCCGGTCCCGCCACCGACCGTCCCCACGACGAGCGTCGGCAGCGTCAGGGAGACCTCCCAGTCGCCACTGCTCGTCACGCGCGAGTCCACGATTCCCTTCGCGCACTCGCCCAGGTAGGCCATGTCCTGCCCGAACGCCTGGAACAGGCCGGCCATGCCGTTGGCGACGTGGATGTTGAGCGATGAGCTGCCGTGCAGCGCGAGCGTGCTCCGGTAGGCCTGGACGTACCGGTCCAGCCGCAGCACGTCCGTCCGCCCCTGCGAAGCCACGACGTCCGCCGGGACAACTGCCCGAGCGGTCACCGACTTGCCCTTCAGGCGTGCCGGGATGGGCTTCTTGTCCTCCGGGTACGGCAGGAACTCCTCCAGCTCGATGCCGCTGTGCCGGACGACGTGCTCCGAGACCGCGGCGATCGCCTTGCTCGCCATGTTGCTGCCCATCGCGTCACCGGTGGTGAACTCGACGGAGACCAGCACGGTGGAGCCGGCGTGGTCGAAGCTGAGGCGCTGCGCACGCAGATGACCGCTGGTGCTCTCCGCCACGGCGAGCAGCACCTGCTCCTGGGTCCGGCACCACGTCACGAGGTCCTGCGCCGCGCGGAGGCTGCTCACCCGGTAGTGGATGCCCCGCAGGAAGCGGTCGGCCGTCACGACGACCTCGCAGCCCCCCGACGCCTTGAGCATCTTCGCACCGCGGCTGTAGGAGGCCACGAGGGTGCCCTCCAGCGTTGCCATGGGGACCACGAACTCGCCTGCGGCGTGTTGCCCGTTGACCAGCACGGGACCGCAAAGCCCGAGGGGTACCGGTACGGCGCCGACGAAGTTCTCGACGTTGCCCGCGACGTCGCTCTCGGTGAGCGTCGTCTCCAACGCCGTGATCAGCTCCTTGTCGTCGGAGAGCAGTTCCGCCAGCAAGTTCTGCCGGTGACGCTCGCTGGTGCGCGAGATGTGCATCTTCACATGCCGTTCTGCTGAGTGTCGGTAGGCCTCACCTGGTGCGCCGGTCCCGCGCGAACGTTCCCGGCGTCCCGCAGGTCAGGAGTGGAGGAGATCGCCGACCGGACCGGTTTCCTGAGAAATCGGGGATTTACCCGCACTGTCGACGATCTCGGTGATGGTGCGAAGCGCGTCGTACTCCGCGTACTCGGCTTGCAGCCGTTGCGCGGCGGCGCGGTAGCTGTTGTCGCGCAGCACCTCGTTCACCGCTGCGCCGATGTCAGAGGCGCGCGGCCGGCCCGTAGCGAGGTTGATGGCCGCGCCGGTCCACGCGGCGTGCGCGGTGGCGTCCTTCTTCTCCTCGGTCTCGCCCGCCAGGACGAGCGGCACACCGCGGCTGAGGGCCATTTGCATCCCGCCGAACCCGCCGTTGCTGACGAACACGTCGACGTGCGGGAGCAGTTGCGTGTACGGGATGTACTCCGCGGCACGCACGTTGTCCGGCAGGGCGCCGAGGTCGCTCACCGGACGGCCGCCGGTGGTGGCGATCACGAGGCAGTCCTGGCCGGCCAGGGCCTCGATCGTGGGCAGCATCAGTTCGGAGTAGTCGTCATTGCTGACGGTGCCCTGCGAAACGAGCACCACCTTGTCGGCGTTGAGCACGTCGTCCCACCACTGCGGCAGCGGCACGTCCTGGTGGTCGGCCTCCCACGGCACGCCCACGAAGCGAACCGAACCGGGGAGGTCGCTGCGCGGGTACTCCAGGGAGGGGATGGACAGGTGCAGGCACTCGTCGGGCACCACGACCTGGGCGTCGAAGTAGGACGGCAGCGTGCCGGTGCCGCCGCAGTCGCGGACCAGCTGCTCCGCGAGGCGTTGCGCGGAGGAGAACGCCGCGCGCACCTCCGCGTTGAGCCGGGCGTTGCGCTCCCGTCCGCTCGGCGACGCGTCGGGCGGCAGACCCATCCCGAAAGGCGCCGTGTCCACGCTGTACAGGGGAAGCACCGTGACACCGAGACCGAGCACCCGCGCGGGCCGGATGCCCGGCGCGCCCAGCTGGATCGGCCACAGGCCGGTGAAGTACATCTCGTGCAGCACGACCGTGGGCGTGTCCGGTTGCTGGGCAAGAACTTCCTGGATCGCCTCGTGCTGCTCCCGCATGGGCTTGGCCAGCACCTCGGTGAGGTAGACGGAGATCTGCTCGACACCGGGCGCGGCGGCGACGAGCTGCGGGAAGGTCTGGTACACGTTCGGGCCGTCGTAGTCGGCGTGCCCCTTGAGCGGGTGGAAGGTGGCGCCCGTGCTGAGAACCGCGTCGCGCAGGTTGGTGCCGGTGACGAAGGTGACGTCGTACCCCCGGGCCACGAGGTGGGCGGCGATGGGGCGCAGCGGGTTCACGTGTCCGGGAAAGGGAATCGCTGCCATGACCACGCGCGTCATACCTTGACCTCCGGAGGTGTGTTTCGGGGAGAAGCCCGTCGGCGGACGGTGCCGGAATCTCGGTCGCCGACTCGTGCAGGGCGCCCGGGAGATGACCGCCGTGACCGGCGAAGAGAAACCGGGTCGGCGCTTTGCTGGTTCACAAAACTCCCTCATCGGTGTGCTCTCTCCGAATATTGCCCTCGCGTCAGTGGTGAACAAGGCGTCATTCCGCCTTGTGGAACAACAAGACCGTCAATTTTGACGTGATACGAGTGGCGTGGGCTGTTCTCAGGTGAAGTCGACGACGGCGCGATAGCGCACGTTGCCCTTGCGAACCCGGTCGAGTGCCTGTTCGAAGTCGGTCAGCGCGAACGTCTCCACTTGGGGACGGATGGCGTGGCGGGCCGCGAAGTCGAGCATCTGCCGGGTCTCCGTCACCGTCCCGACGATGCCTCCGGTGATCTCCTTCGCCTCGGACACCAATCCCAGGGCCGACACGGAGATGGGCCGCTCCGGCACCCCCGCGATGCAGAGACGGCCTTGTGGAGCAAGGATTCCCAGGTAGTCGTCCCAGGGCAGGTCACCGGAGACGGTGGACAGCACGAAGTCGAACGAGCCGGCTGCCGCCCGCAGGGCTCCTGGCTCCCGGGAGGCGATGAAGTCCGTGGCGCCGAAGCGTTCGGCGTCGGCCTGCTTGTCCTTGGTGGTCGAGATGGCGGTGACCGCGCAACCCCACCTGGTCAAGAACTGGAGCGCGAGGTGGCCGAGGCCGCCGATGCCCACGACGGCGACGCGGTGCGTCGGGAGTACCCGGTTGGCGAGCAGCGGTGAGAACACCGTGGTGCCGGCGCACATCAGCGGTGCGGCGTGTTCGGACGGCATCGAGTCGGGGATCGGGTGGACGTGGCGCCAATCGCTCGCCCTGACGTGGTGGGCGAAGCCGCCGCGGTCGCCGCGGAGCACCAGGGCGTCGCGACGTGGGCACAGGTTGGTGCGCCCGCTGAGGCACGACTCGCACCGGAAGCACGACCCGGCGAGTGCGCCGACGCCGACGCGCTGCCCGATCGGCAACGCCGCCTCGTCGACGGCGGAGCCGATGGCGACCACCTCGCCCACGACCTCATGTCCGGCCACGGCCGGGAACCGCGCAAGGCCCCACTCGTCGTCGATGGCGGCGAGATCGGTGTGGCAGATGCCGCCGTGAGTCACGCGCACGTCGACCTCGTTGGGCCCCAGCGGTCCCGAGTCGTACTCGTAGGGCTGCAAGGCGCCGCCGGCGGTGCGGGCCGCGTAGGCGATGACCTTCATGGTGAATTCCTCTCAGGACAGCCGATGGCGACCGATCACCCGTGCGGTGATCGGTGGAACTGGTGGACGTGCTCTCTGCGGAGCCGGGATCAGCCTTGTTCGCGGGTGATCGCAGCGAGGACGACGTGCTGCACCGCGCGGACGGTTGTGGGAAGTGCGCCGGGGTCCCTGCTGATCCGGTGGATGCCGGCGCGCACGGTGCCGGTCAGGAGGTCGACGGTGAGCGAGACGTCGTCGACCGCACGGAACTCGCCGGTGCCGATGCCGTCGCGGACGACGTTCTCCACCTCGGTCACAAGTGCGGTGAACGGGTTCTCCCGCCCTGTCGGAAGCTCGGCGACCAGCGGTGTGGAGTTCGGGAGGAACATCAGGCGCATGGCGTGGTTCGTGGAGGCCGACAAGATCGCTTCGATGATCGTCCGCATCCTGCCGGCAGCCGGGTCCGCGGAGCGTGCGGCGATCGCGGACACCTGGTGCGCCAACGGACGGCCGGCCCGCCGGGCCAGTTCGAGGACCAGCTCGCGCTTGTCGCCGGCGTAGTTGTAGAGGGTGTTGCGCGCGAGGCCTGCCTGCGCGGCGATGTGGCCCATGGTGATGG
The DNA here is from genome assembly GCF_055608075.1 of Lentzea sp. NPDC036949. Classification (NCBI taxonomy): domain Bacteria; kingdom Bacillati; phylum Actinomycetota; class Actinomycetes; order Pseudonocardiales; family Pseudonocardiaceae; genus Lentzea; species Lentzea sp. NPDC036949. Next base: position 236,170 of record NZ_JBVJRA010000009.1, on the reverse strand, counting down.
AGTCGTAGTCGCGTTCGAGCAGCAGCTGCCGCACCGCCTCGGTGAGGTCGGCCCACACCACCTCGTGGTGTTCCTCGATGGTGGCGGCTTTGATCCGCGGCATCTGCTCGTTCTCCTCGGAAAGCCGGCTCCGGCCGGATGACCTCGTCCTACGCCGTCGGCACGGCGTCCGGCAGCCGGGGCTGGTTCTCCTGGTGGATCGCGGTCAGCGTGACGTGCGTGAGCCGCCAGCCCTCCGGCGTGCGGATCGCCTCGTTGTCGTAGAAGCCGACCACCAGCCACGGACCGGCGCCATCGGCGGTGAGCTCGTCCGGCACCCAGTGCTCGGCGCGGACGTGGGCGTGAATCCTGGCCTTGTCGCCGTCGATCTCGATGACATGACCGGTGATGGCGTGGTGCGTCGCCTTGAACGCCGCGAAGCTCGCACGGAGGACCTCGACGTACTGGCTCAGAGCGATCGTCATCGGCGGAGTGCCCGTGACGGACGAGAAGTCGAACGAGACCTCGTCGGTGTAGACCCGGCCGGGCAGCGCGTCGAACTCCTTCAGGTCTGCGATGTCGGCGTAGTGGCTCATCACTTCGATGAGCTCGGCCCGATCGTTCAGCGTGGTCATGTGTGTCCCCGTTCCCGTGGTCTGCATGTTTACGACGATCTGTCGCAAACATTACGACAGTCTGTCGTAAACAGCAACCTGGGGAGGACGGGAGAGCGTGGTTCGACCGGAGCGTGCGCCCGTTTGTCTGTTGTGGACGGACGATCAGCACCGCTCGACGACGAGCGCGGTCGCGGTGAACCCGGCGCCGAGGCCGATGAGCAGGGCGCAGTCGCCGATGGCCAACCCGTCGAGGCGGAGGAGGTCGTCCAGGTTGGCGATCGTGTCGCCTGCACCGAGGTGACCTGTGGTGTCCCCGAACACCACGAGACGGTCACGCAAGGCTTCGGGCAGCACCGGGAGCACGGTGTACCTGATGGTGTCCGGACGCAACCGCGCTGTGCAGACGGCCTGGATGCGATCGGCGTCGTGCAGGTCGGCGTCGGACAGCGCCCGCTGCACCGCTGTGGCGACGGTGGTGCGGATTTCCTGGGCGGTCGTGCGGAACTCCAGCAGGGCGGCGCTGTTGTCGAGCGGGGGTGGCAGCGGCCGGAAGGGGTGGAACCGGGGGAAGGCGCTTTCCAGCCGGGGGTTGCCGGCCCGGCCGGTGGCCAGCACGGCCAGCGGGCCCCGGTCGCGGTGCAGGAGCGCGGCGGTGCCCCCGTCGCCCAGCACCACCTCCGGCGCGGTGCGCCAGCGGTCGTAGGGCAGCTCGCGGGTGTCGGTGCCGGTGCACGCGAGAGCGTGGTGGGTGTCGGGTTCGGTGAGCAGGGTGGTGATGGCGGCGTGCAGCGCCGCGTCGCCGCCGCTGGACATCTGGCTCAGGCCGACGGCGACGGCGTGGGTGGTCCCCAGCGCGGCGGCGAGCCGGTGTGCCGGGGACGCGGGTTCCTCGTCGGTCGCGGACATGCCCGCGTAGGCGAGGAACCCGATCTCCTCCGGCGTGATCCCGGCGGTGGGGAGCACGTCTCGGCAGGCGGTCAGGCCGAGTTGCCACGCCTGCTGCCCGTCGGCGACCGCGACCTCGTGGCAGACGGCCGACCGGGCGTCGATGTCGCTGAGCGTGCCCGCCGTGACCGCATCAGCGGCGCGGGACCGTCCTGCGGGCAGCCAGGTCGTGGCGGCGGAGATGCGCACCCGTCCGGACACCCTCATGCGCGCACACCGCCGAGGTCGACGGGCATCGACTCCAGCCTGCGGTCGAACACCATGTCGCTCCAGCACAGCTCGTGCGGGTCGACGGCGAGCCGCAGCCGCGGGAAGCGGAGGAACAGCGAGCGGACCGCGACGGTGATCTCCATGCGGGCCAGCGGCGCGCCGATGCAGCGGTGCACGCCGCTGCCGAACGACAAGTGGCTGGGCTCACCGTCGCGGTGGGAACGGACCACGTCGGGATCGTCGTAGACACGAGGATCGCGGTTGGCAGCGGCAAGCGACAGCAGCACGGTCGCGTCCTTCGGGATGACGACGTCGCCGACGCGGACGTCGGCGGTGGCGAACCGCCAGATCGCGAACTGGAACGGCGGGTGGTGGCGCAGCAGCTCCTCCACGATCCGCGCGGTGGACGCCTCGCTGCCCAGGGCCTCAGCACGCAGGTCCGGCCTGGCGCCGAGCGTGGCGGCGCCGTGGGCGATGGCGGTGGCGGTGGTGGGTGGTCCTCCCACGAACAGCGCCATGACCGTGCTGAGCAGGTCGCGCACCCCGACGGACTCCGACCGGGCGAGCAGCATGGAGATCAGGTCGTCGCCGGGGTCGTTCCTGCGGTGTTCGACCGTGGCGAGGACGAGGTCGACGAGCTCGTGGTAATAGCCGATCATCTCGGGGCTGTCGGTGGGCTTGCTGGACAGCAGCTCGCGCAGCAGCGCGGCGGCGACCGGCGTGTCCGCGGGGCGCAGGCCGAGCACGGTGCTGATCACCGTGACGGGGACCTGGTTGGCGAAGGCGGTCATCAGGTTGACCGGCCCGCCACCCGCGGCGGCGCCTTGGTGCTCGAGGTGGTCGAGCTGCTCGTGCACGATGCGGTCGACGGTCGCGCGCCAGCGACCCACGGCACCGCTGGAGAGCTCGGCGTTGACCAGCGACCGCAGCCTGCGGTGCTCGGCCCCGTCGGTGTTGAGCATGTGCCGTCCCGTGGAGCTGAGGGTGTCCTCGGGAACGCGCCGTCCGCCGAACTTGTGCTCGGGCGAGCTCAGCAGCCGGGGGTCGACGGCGAGCCGCTCGTCGCGCAGGCAGGCCCGCACGTCGTCGTACCTGGTCACGAGCCAGATCGGGAACCCGTTGGGCAGCTGCACCCGCTGCACGGATGCGGCTTCACGCAGTCGCGCGTAGTAGGCGGTGTTGGTGTCGTCGTCAGGCAGCGAGACCAGGGTGGGCAAGCTCATGACCGGTCCCCCTCCACAGCCGCGGCCTCGGCGGACTCGACCAGCGCCGCGAGCTGCGCCACCGTCCGCGCGGTCACCAGGTCGTCCTCGCTGAGCTTGACGCGGCTCGTGTTCTCCACGGCGGTGATCGCGTCCAGCAGCCGCAGCGAGTCGACGTTGGGCAGGTAGGCGAGCCGGTCGTCCGGCGACAACTGGTCGGCGGGGATCTCCAGCACCCTGGCGAGCTCCTGGACCACCACGGCCAGCGCGGAGGACTCGTTGCCGTGCACCGGTCCGGTCATGCCGCGTTCTCCTCTCCGAACAGGCGGCGGCGGAGCTCGTCGCGCTTCCACTTGCCGCTGGTGGTGCGGGGCAGCCAGCGGCGGTCGACGGTGCGCACGTCGGCGTCGGTGATGCCGAGGCGTTCACCGACGGCTCGCCGCACGCCCTCGGCCACCGCCGCCCGGTCGGTTTCGACGGTTTCCACGACCACGACCACCCGCTCTCTTTCCTGGTCGGCCACCGCGACGCAGTGGCGCTGGTAGACGCCCGGCACGTGCCGGGCGACGTGCTCGACCTCCTCCGCGTGGACGTTGCGGCCACGCACGATGATCATGTTCTTGTGCCTGCCCGCGACGTGCACCTCCCCGCCCAGCAGGAAGCCCCGGTCGCCGGTGCGCAGCCAGCCGTCGTCCAGGACCCCTGAGGTGGCTGCAGGGTCATCGGTGAGGTAGGCGTCCATGAGGCTGGGGCCACGCACCTGGAGCTCGCCCACGCCGGCCTCGGGCAGGACGGTGCCTCCGGCGTCGACGACCCTCACTTCGGTGCCGGGCAACGGGGGACCCTGCGACACGATCGTCCAGCCGGAGTCCCCGGTGACGGGCACGACCCGGCCGTCGGTGGCCGCGGCCCGGTCGAGCGTGACGGTGCGAGGTGCGAGCGCCGGCAGGTCGATGGTGATGCCGGCGCAGTACTCGGCCATGCCGTAAGCCGGGGTCATCGCGCCGGCCGGCAGGCCGTGCCGGCCCAGCACCTCGGTGACGGCGCGGACCGTGGCCGGGGAGACCGGTTCACCGCCGTTGAGCGCCAGGCGCCAGCGTCCGAGGTCGAGCCCGTCGAGCTCCGCGGTGCGGGCGGCTTCGGCCAGCCGGTCGTAGGCGAAGTTCGGTCCTGTGCAGATCGTGACGCCGTGCTCGCCGAGGTAGCGCAACGCGTCCACCGGGCGCCGGATGAACGCCGCCGGTGAGACGAGGTGGGTGTCGAACCCGGCGCACAGCGAGATCAGCAGACCGATCATGCCGAAGTCGTGGAACAGCGGCAGCCACTGGTAGCCGACGTCGGCCGGGGTGAGCTCGCAGCGTGCGACCGGGGCGAGGACGCCGTTGAGGACGGCGCGGTGGGACAGCACGACGCCCTGTGGCCGTGCGGTGGTGCCGGAGGTGAACTGCACGACGGCGCGGTCATCCGGTCCGGGGGTGTGCGTGGTCGGGACGCGGGTGGCCGGCGGGCACCGGTCGGCGTTGACGACGCGCAGTCCGGGGCACCGGCGCTGCAGCGGTTCGAGCGCGGCAGCGAAGAGGTCACCGGTCACGAGGTGCCGGATGCCGACGGTGCGGATGAACGCGGCGAGGTCGTCGGCCATGCTGTCGACGTCGTGGGCGACGGCGGGCAGCGGTAGCACGCTGACGGCGGCGCCGGTGGTGAGCACGCCGAGCAGCGCCGGCGGGAAGGACGGAACAGCGGGCAGCAGCACGCCGACCACCTCGCCGGGTCCGGCACCGGCGGCGAGCAGTGCGGCGGCGACGCCGTTGGCCCTGGGGCCGAGTTCGGCACGGGTCAGGACGGTCGTGGACTCCGGGAAGAACATCCGACCGCGGTCACCGGGTGCGCAGTTGATCGCGTCCACGAGCGTGCCGGAAATGTCGATCGCCATGCGTTGTCCCTGTTGTCGCGGTGCGGTGTCAAAGTCGTGCAACCGGTGCTGACCGGTGACAGGCGAATCTGTTTTCACAAAGCTTCCAGTGCGGCGGTGAAGCCGTCGCTCAACTTCGAGCGAGCGTAGGGGCAGCGCAATGTCGTGTGACTGTGGACATCCACAGCGCCGCTGCGGTCCGCAGGTCCGCCACGCCGCAGGTCACCGGTTCCCCGGTGCTGCGGAAGGCCGCAGTTCGGTCACCTGAACCTCGGCATTCGCGGCTCGCGCGGGAGCCTGCGTTCACATTTGGCGCACATCGTGAAGAGCTGGTGCGCGAATCCGGGACAGGTTCCGCACACCGGAACGTCTCATTGACGCTGATTTCCGCTCAAACTAGCGTGGAAATCCTGAAAGCACGAAATCATCATTCAGGGATTCCCGAGATCACCTGCCGGTGAGTGGCGATTCGACGCCCCTGTGGCATGAGCAAGAAGGGTTCTGAGAATGCCTGATGTGGATTCCTCGCCTTGGGAGTGGGCTGAATGGCAATGGCGATCCGCGGTGGACGAGGTGGGCGCGGGTGCCCGGTTGGCCCCGGGGAACTGGCCGCAGAACGCGAGGGTGGCCGTCGCGATCTCGGTCGACGTCGACAACGAGACGCTTCCCCTTTCCCGTGGTGAGACCGGACCCGGCCTTCTCTCGCAGGGCCAGTACGGTGCGCGTGTGGGCCTGCCGCGCGTTCTCGAAACGCTCCGCCGGCATTCCGCACCTGCGACGTTCTTCTACCCGGTCGTCTCGACCCTGCTGGATCCCGCCGGGCTCGCCGCGGTGCGGGCGGACGGGCACGAGATCGGTCTGCACGGCTGGATCCACGAGAAGTGCGGTGACCTGACCGCGGAACAGGAACGGGAGCTGGCTCTGCGCAGCGCGGACGGGCTGGAGGCCGCAACCGGCGTCCGTCCGGTCGGTCTGCGCACGCCGTACTGGGACTTCACCGTGCACACGCTGCCGATCATCAGGGAGCTCGGGCTCGAGTACGACTCCTCCCTCATGGCCGATGACCAGCCCTACGAGCTCCTGCACCGGGGTGAGGCGACCGGGGTGACCGAGATCCCGGTGTCCTGGATCCGGGACGACGCCCCCTACTTCCCCGACGACGCTCTGGGGAAGCAGGTCTTGGCGCCGCGTGAAGTGCTGCGGACGTGGCAGGACGAGTTCGACGCGGCCTACGCCGAAGGCGGGTTGTTCACCCTCGCGCTCCACCCGCACATCATCGGGCACCGCTCCCGCGTCAAGGTGCTGGACGAGCTGCTGGCGCACATCGCTGCCCGCACCGGCGTCTGGTGGGCCACCTGTGCCGAGATCGCGCGACACGCGGCGGCACACCGTTCGCCCGCAGCGAGTTGAGCCCCGCCCGTTCGTCGCGAACCGAGAGGACAGAGCACCCGTGTCGATGATCAACGCGGTTCACGAGGACCAGGCCGAGTCCCTGGTCGAGGTCTACGCCCGAGCCTTCCACGACGACCCCGTGTTCTCCTGGATCTTCCCGGACCCGGACCGCCGCATGGACGCCAACCGGGAGTTCTTCACCGTCATCGTGGAAACGACGTTCGCCGGCGGTGGACTCGCGCTCCAGGTCGAGGACTTCAGCGCGGTCTCGTTGTTCTACCCGCCGTCCGTGCTGCCCACCGCGGAGGACCACGCCGAGGTCGTCAGGCGGTTGACGGAGCGGCTGGGCGACCAGGCTGAGCGGGCGGTGGCCTTCGTGGACCTGCTGAACGACAACCACCCGCGGAACGTGCCACCGCACCTGTACGGCACCTTCCTCTCGACAGTCCCTGCGTGGCAGGGCAAAGGGCTCGGAACCGTGCTCAAGAACGCCCAGTTCGCCATCGCCGACGATGCGGACGCGGGCGTGTACGGCGAAGCGAGCTGCCTGCGCAACCTCGCGTTGTACGAACGGCTCGGGCAGGTGCGGCTGGGCGAGCCCATCACCTTGCGAGGTGGTCCGTCGCTGTACCCGATCTGGCGGCCGCAGGCGAGCAAGCGCGGCGCGAAGCCCTGAGGCGGCGAGGGCGTGGCATGGCCGGCGGTGGAACTCCAGGAGGGCCTGTGAGCCGGTGGGGCATCACCGTTCCCCTGCCCGGGATGTCTCTCGCGCTCCACCGGAAGATCGTCGAGGAGCTCCCGGACCTCGGGTACACCGACGTCTGGACGTCCGAGAAGGCGGGCACCGACGCCTTCACCCCTCTGGCGCTCGTCTCCCAGTGGGCGGAGCAGCTGCGCCTGGGCACCGCGGTGGCATCCGTGTACACCCGTGGTCCGGCGCTCCTCGCGATGAACGCGGCGACCCTTGCGGGATTGGCCCCCGGCCGGTTCGTGCTGGGGATCGGCGCCTCGTCGCGGGTGATCGTGCAGCAGTGGAACGGCGCGGAGTACACCACCCCTCTCCGCAGAGTCAGGGACACGCTGCGGTTCCTGCGGGCCGCGCTGGGCGGCGAGAAGGTGACCGAGGCGTATGAGACGTTCTCCGTCAGTGGTTTCCGCCTGCAGAACGCGGTCGATCCGCCGCCTCCCATCGCGCTCGCCGCCCTGAGGCCGGAAATGCTGCGGCTGGCCGCGGAGGAGGCCGATGGTGTGATCACCAACTGGCTCGCTCCCGGTGACGTGCGCCGGGTGCGCGAGGAGGTCGGCCAGGGCGTCGAGCTGGCCGCCAGGATCTTCGTCTGCCCCACCGCGGACAGGGCGCTGGCACGCAGGCTCGGCCGCCGACTCGTCGCGGAGTACCTGACCGTGCCCGCCTATGCGGCGTTCCAGGACTGGCTCGGCCGCGGCGAGGCGCTCAAGCCGGTGCACGACGCCTGGAACCGCGGTGACCGGCGTGAGGCGCTGGAGCTGGTTCCCGACGAGGTCGTGGACGACCTCGTCGTGCACGGCGCGCCCGAAGATTGCCGCGAGCGAATTCGATCCTATGTGGACAACGGCCTGACGACACCGATCATCGCACTGGTCCCGACCGGTGACGATCCTGCTGGGCACGTCAGGAGCCTGGGTCCCGCTTGACGGTTCACCGGGTCCCGGTCGACCCCGGCGCCGTTGCGTCGTTTTCCAGGCAGGACAACGATTTCCGCGCCGAGCGGAATGACCGGCCCGGTCGGGCTGCCGCGTTCCGGTACGCGGGACGGTTCGTTGACCGAGTCATGATCCACTTCCAGAGTGGATCACGCGGGAAGTGTCTGCGACTCATCGAGAGCTGAGGAACCGAGCGATGTCCTCCGACTTGGAAATTTCCGCCACCGCAGTCGAAGAGCGGCTCGTGGAACGCCTTTCAGAGCTCACGGGCACACCCGCTCAGTTCGTCGACGTGGACGAACGGATCAACCGCTACCTCCGCGACTCGGTGCAGATGGTCCGGCTCCTGACCGATCTCGGGACCGAGCTGGGCAGGCCGTTGCGGCCCACGATGATGTGGGAGAACCCCACCGTCAGGTCACTCGCCCAGGCGGTGAGCGCCTCCGTGCGGCACGGGGAGCCGAGCCCGGTTCCCGCTCCGGCCACGCGCGGTGCCCGCTCCGACGAGGCCATCGCCGTCGTCGGCATGTCCTGCCGGTTCCCGGGGGCCGGAGATCTCGACGCGTACTGGTCGCTGCTGTCGAACGGGGTCGACGCCGTCGGCACCGTGCCGTCGGAGCGGTGGCACGCGGGCGACGCTCCGGCCGGGACCGACGGCTGGCGGGGTGGTTTCCTGGACCGGGTCGATGGTTTCGACCCGCAGTTCTTCGGCATCTCACCGCGTGAGGCGGCCGAGATGGACCCACAGCAGCGGCTGGCGATGGAGCTGTCGTGGGAGGCGCTCGACGACGCGGGCATAGCGCCCCACAGCCTCCGGGACACCCGGACCGGCGTCTTCTTCGGCGCCATGTGGCACGACTACGCCCAGTTGGCCGCAGGTGACCTCGCCGGAACCACGCAGCACACCGCGACGGGGCAGGACCTCAGCATCATCCCCGCCAGGATCTCCTACTTCCTCGGGCTGCGCGGACCCGCCATCACCCTGAACACCGCCTGTTCGTCCGCGCTGGTCGCCATCCACCAGGCACGGCAGAGCCTCCTGCTCGGCGAGTCGTCGCTCGCACTGGCCGGCGGGGTCAACCTGATCCTCGCGCTGGACAGCATGGTCGCGATGGACCGGTTCGGCGCGATGGCGCCCGACGGGCGGTGCAAGGCGTTCGACAGCAGGGCGAACGGGTACGTGCGGGGTGAGGGCGGCGGTGTGGTGGTGCTCAAACCGCTGTCCCGCGCGCTGGCCGACGGCAACCCCGTCCACTGCGTCATCCGGGGGAGCGCGATCAACAACGACGGCTTCAGCAACGGCATGACCGCCCCCAGCCCGGCCGCCCAGGTGGAGGTCCTGCGCGACGCCTGCGCCGACGCCGGGATCGACCCCGCGCACGTCGACTACGTCGAGGCGCACGGCACCGGGACGATGCTCGGCGACCCGATCGAGGCGGGAGCGCTGGGCGCGGTGCACGGGGCGGGGCGCCCGGCCGACCGCCCACTGCTGCTCGGCTCGGCGAAGACCAACATCGGCCACCTCGAAGCGGCCGCGGGGATGGCGGGCTTCATCAAGACCGTTCTGGCGCTGAGCCGCCGTTCCATCCCGCCGAGCCTGCACTTCGAGACCCCGAACCCGCACATCGACTTCGACGGCCTGCGGCTGCGGGTCGCTGCACGACGCACGCCGTGGCCGCGGCGGAACCGTCCCGGGCTCGCCGGGGTGAGCGCCTTCGGTTTCGGCGGCACCAACTGCCACGTGGTCCTGGAGGAAGCGGGCACGGGCGGGCCGCACCTGGTGCCGCTGTCGGCCCGTGACGAAGACGGGCTGCGCGCTGCGGCGGCAGAGCTGCTCGAAGCGTGCGAGCGACCCGGTGCGACGATGCCGGCGCTGCGTTCCGGTGCCGTGGCACGGGGAGTCGGGGAAGGACAGCGGCTGGCGGTCACCGCGGAGGACCCCGCCGATCTGGCGAGGCGGCTCACCGCGCACCTCGACGGCCGTCCCCTGCCCGGCACGGTGACCGGCCTCGTGGAAGCGGATCGCGGCAACCCCGTCTTCCTGTTCGCCGGTCAGGGATCGCAGTGGCTCGGCATGGGCAGGGACCTGGTGCTCGAACCGGCCTTCCTGGCCGCGATGCGGCGCTGCGACCGCGCGATGCGCCCCTACCTCGACGTGTCGGTGCTGGACGTGGTGCTCGCGGACGACCCGGCCTGGCTGGAGGACCTGAGGCTGGTGCAACCGGCGATCTTCGCCGTGCAGGTCGCCCTCGCCGCTCTGTGGCGCTCCTGGGGAGTGCACCCCGGCGCGGTCGCCGGGCAGAGCCTGGGAGAGATCGCGGCAGCCCACGTGGCGGGGTGCCTGAGCCTGGAGGACGCGGTGCGGATCGTCTGCGTCCGCAGCACGATCGTGCACGGCGCCGCGTCCGGCTCGGGCGCGATGGCCGTGGTCGACCTGCCGGTCGAGGAGGCTCGCCGGGTGATCGCGAGCCGCGCGGACGAGATCTCGATCGCCGTCAGCAGCGGTCCGAACGCGACGGTGATCTCCGGAGCTGCTGACGCCGTGCGGGACCTCTCGTCCGAGCTCGCGCGGTCGGGCGTCACGCTGCGGCCGATCCAGGTGGACTACGCGTCGCACTCACCGCAGATGGACCCGCTGCTGCCCGAGCTGCGGTCGGCGCTGAGCGGTGTGCGTCCCCACCGCGGTGTCATCCCCTTCTACTCCACGGTCGTCGGCCAGGACGTGGCCGGTGACGAGCTGGATGCCGAGTACTGGTGCGACAACCTGCGTGAGCCGGTCCTCTTCGCGGAGGTGGTGCGGCTGCTCGTCGCCGAAGGGCGGCGTGACTTCATCGACGTGAACCCGCACCCGCTCCTCGTGCACAACGTGACCGAGTGCCTGGCGGAGGCGGGCCGCGAAGGTCACGTGCTGCCGTCCTCCCGGCGGGCGGAGCCGAGCCGCCCGGTGCTGCTCGACTCCCTCGGCCGCCTGTACTGCCTGGGGCAGGACGTGAACTGGTCCCGTGTGCACGCCCGGACCGGCCGAGAGCCGGCGGAACGCCCGCACGCACCGGACGGGCAGGAGCGGGAACCGGTGGTGCTGCCCCTGTCCGCGCACACCCCGGCCGCGCTCGCCGAGGGAGCCACGGCACTCGCCGAGGTCGTGCGGACCGCCGCTGACCTCGGGGACATCGCCCACACGGCCGCCCGCCGCTCTCCGCACGCGCGACGACTGGCCGTCGCGGGTGCTTCGCGGACCGAGCTGGCCGATGCACTCGAAGGAGCCGCGGAACGGCCGTTGGCGCCGACGTGGAAGAAACCGTCCGTCGTGTTCGTCTTTCCAGGCCACGGCGCCGCCTGGGCGGGCATGGGCCTGGAGCTCGCCGCGACGGAGCCGGTGTTCAGGGATGCGCTGGAGGACTGCGCCGCGGCCATCCGGCGGGTCAGCGGGTTCTCCGTCCTCGACTATTTGCGGCGGGAGAACGGGGAAGCGGACATCCCGTTGATCGAGGAGGTGCAGCCGGCCCTGTTCGCGATGGAGGTCGCGCTGACGGCCCTGTGGAGGTCCTGGGGCGTCGAACCGGCCGCGGTCGTGGGGCAGAGCATGGGGGAGATCGCCGCGGCACACGCCGCCGGCGCACTGTCCCTCGAGGACGCCGCACTCGTGATCTGCCGCCGCAGCACGCTCCTGGCGTCGATCCGCGGGCAGGGTGCGATGGCGCTGGTCGAGCTCGGCCTGGAGGAGTCGCGGGAGCTCATCGGCCGGTGGGACGGCCAGGTCGAGGTCGCGGCGAGCAACAGCCCGTCCTCGACACTGCTGGCCGGGAGTCCCGAGGCGGTGGAAGAGGTGCTGGGCGAGCTCGAGCGCACGGAGGTGTTCGCACGGCGCATGGTCGTCGACGTGGCCGGGCACAGCCGGCAGGTGGAGCCGCTGCTCGGCGAGCTCCGCGCCGAGCTGCGCGGGGTCTGGCCCGCCGCGACCTCGGTGCCGTTCTGCTCCAGCGTCACCGGTGCGCTGAGCGCGGGCGAGGAGCTGGGGACGTCGTACTGGCTGCGGAACCTGCGTGAACCGGTAATGCTCTGCCCGGCCGTCGCCCTGCTCGCCGAGCAGGGGCACCAGGTGTTCCTGGAGATCAGCCCGCACTCCGTGCTCGGCCCGGCGATCGACGCGACGCTCCACTCGGTCGGCGCGACGGCCACCACGGTCGCCAAGGCGCACAGGAAGCGCGGTGAGCGGACAGGCCTGCTGGAAGCCGTCGCGGCGCTCTACACGGCGGGGTGCGAGGTCGACTGGGACCGGGTGCAGCCCGCCGGTGGCCGCACGGTTCCGCTGCCCGCCTACCCCTGGCAGCGCGAGCGGTACTGGCTCGACCGCGTACGTGGCACTCGCCGCGAGATGACGAGCGCGATCGATGACGGTTCGCGCTCGGAGCCGGAGGAAGTCGTCCCGCAGGAGGCCGCGAGCAGCTCCGACGACGGTGCGGCCTTCGAGGACCGGCTGGCGAACCGGGTGGCCAGGGTGCTGCGCCTGCGGCAGGACGAGGTCCAGCGCGACGTCCAGCTGAGCAAGCTGGGCATGACCTCCCTGATGGCGATGGAACTCCGCAACCTGGTCCTGCGTGATCTGGCCGTGGAGATCCCGGTCTCACGCGTGCTGCGGGCGGACGGGGTCTCCGCACTCGCGGCCGAGGCCCAGCCGTCGACCGGTGCCGGCCAGCCGGCGCCCGGCGCGGCGGCGCTCGTGGGATCGATGGACTGGATGGAGCTGTGAACGCGATGACCTCACTGGTGGAACTGCTGAGGCGGGGCGTGCAGCTGACGCCGGCCGGTGACCGGCTGCGGTTGCGGGCTGCTCCGGGAACCCTCGACCCCGCCGAGCGGGATGCGGTGCGGGAGCACAGGTCCGAGCTGCTGGAGCTGCTCGGCGGGCGCTCGGCCTGCCGGCTGACCGGTGTGCAGAACCGCATCTGGTTCCTCGACAGGCTCGACCCGACGGGAGTGGCGTACACGTTCACCGTCACCTACCGGATCGAGGGGCCGGTCGACGCGCCGGCGCTCGCCACCGCACTGGAGACCGTCTGGCGCCGCCACCCCGGTCTGCGGGCGACCTTCGAGGAGATCGGGGGAGTGCCGGTCCAGTTCATCGACCCGGAGTCGGCACCCGTGCTGAGGAGTGCCGATCTCCTCGGCGCCGATGCCGAGGAAGTCGACCGGGAGCTGCGAGCGGCCCTGATCGCGCCGTTCGACCTCGCTCGTGGCCCGTTGGCGCGTTCGGTGCTCGTGCGCACCGGGGAGCGGGAACACGTGTGGGGGCTGACCCTGCACCACCTGGTCGCCGACGGGTGGACCACCGGGCTCGTCGTGCGGGAGGTCTCCGAGATCCTCAACGGCGAGAGCGGTGCGGACGCGGGCTTGGACTACACCGACTACGCCGAGTGGGAACGCACACACGCCGACAGCCCCGCCTCGGCCGGGAACCTGGACCACTGGGTGGGTGCGCTGTCGGGAAGCACCCCGCTGGAGCTGCCGCTGGACCACCCGCGCCCGCCCCGGCGCGGCCACGTCGGCGCGCGGGTCGACTTCGTCCTGCGACCGGAGCTCACCACCGGGCTCACGGAGCTCGGCAGGGAGGAAGCGGCAACCCGGTTCGCCACGCTGCTCGCCGTGTACCTCGTGCTGCTGTGGCACTCCACCGAGCGCGAGGACATCTCGATCGGCACGCCGTGCGCCAACCGGCTGGACCCCGGCTTCGAGCGGACCGCGGGGTGCTTCGTCAGCACCCTGGTGCTGCGCGTCGGCCTGTCCGCCGAGCTGAGCTTCCGCGAGCTGGTGCGCAGGACCGCCGCCGTGTGCGCCGACGCCTGGGACCACCAGAACTACTCGTACGAGAAGCTGGTGAGCGAGGTGGCCGGCAGCCGCGACCTCAGCCGCAGTCCGCTGTTCCAGGCGTTCTTCGCCTTCCAGGACGCGTTCCACCCGCTGAGGCTGCCCGGCGCCACGGCCGAGCTGCGCCCGTTCGACACCGGCAGCGTCCAGTTCGACCTCGAACTGCACTTCCACCCCGACGCCGGCGAACGGGGACTGCTGGGGAGCTTCTACTACGACACGGCACTGTTCGAGCGGTCGACGGTCGAGGCCATGGCCCGCCGCTGGCAGCACCTCGCCGCGTTGCTGGTCGGCTCCCCGGACCTGCCGATCGGCGACGTCTCCCTGATGACCGAGCTGGAGCGCCGGAACCTCCGCAGGCGCAACAGCACCGCATCGGACCACGCACGGGACACGACGGTCGACCGGCTCGTGGCGGCATGGGCCGAAGCCGACCCCGAGCGCGTCGCCGTCCGCTGCGACGGCCGTGAGCTCAGCTACGCGGAGCTCGACCGCGCGGTGTCGGCATTGGCCTGCCGCATCGACGCCGCGGGCGGTCGTGGCCGGCGACTCGGGATCTTCCTGGACCGCAGTCCCGACATGGTGGTGGCGGTGCTGGCAGCGGTCCGCGCGGGAGCGGTCTTCGTCCCGCTGGCCACCGATCTGCCCGAGGAGCGGATGGCCTGGATCGTCGAGGACACCGGCATGTCCCTGGCGGTCACGCGATCGGACCTCGCCGCCCGCCTGCCCGAGCGGGTCCGGCCGCTGCTGGTCGACGGGTCACCGGACGCGACGCCGCACCGGCCGCTCGAGCCGCCCGCAGCCGGCAGTCCCGCCTACGTGCTGCACACCTCCGGGTCGACGGGCCGGCCCAAGGGAGTCGAGGTGCGGCACGACAACCTGCTGAACCTGCTGCACGCGATGGCGGTGAAGCCGGGAATCCGGCAGGACGACGTGTTCCTCGCGGTGACCAGCCTGTCGTTCGACATCTCGCTGCTGGAGCTGCTGCTCCCGCTGGTCACCGGTGCGGCGGTCGTCGTCGCCACCGCGGGGGAGGCGGCGGACCCGGCTCGCCTGGCCGGCCTGCTGGACACCAGTGGTGCCACCGTCATGCAGGCGACGCCCTCCACGTGGCGGATGCTGTTCGACTCCGGCTGGAAGGGGCTCTCCCGGCTCACCGCGCTGTGCGGCGGAGAGGCCATGAGCCGCGACCTGGCCGACCAGCTCCTGGCCGGGTGCCGGGAGGTGTGGAACCTCTACGGTCCGACCGAGACGACCATCTGGTCCGCCCGCTGGAAGGTCGACGCGACCGGTCCCGTGCGCATCGGGGAACCGATCGAGAACACCCGGTTCTACGTCGTCAACGGACGCGGCCTGCTCGTGCCGCCCGGAGTGCCGGGCGAGCTGTGCATCGCGGGGGAGGGCGTCGCGAACGGCTACCTGAACCGGCCGGAGGAGACCGAGCGGCGATTCACGGACCTGGCGGGGGTGGCCGACGCGCCCGAGCGCGTCTACCGCACCGGTGACCTGGTCCGCGAGTCGGCGGACGGCACGCTGACCTTCCTGGGCAGGACGGACCAGCAGCTCAAGGTGCGCGGTCACCGCGTCGAGGCCGCCGAGGTCGAACACGCGCTGCGCCGGCACCCCGCGGTCGTCGACGCCGCGGTCACCCTGGCGGCGGACGGAGTGCTCGTCGCCCACCTGGCCGCGCATGACGGCGACACCGTCTCCGCGGGTCGGCTCAGAGAGCTGCTCGCTCCTGTCCTCCCCGCCTACATGGTGCCGCAGCGCTTCGTCCTGCACACCGCGCTTCCGATGACTCCCAACGGCAAGGTCGACCGCACGGCGCTGTCGTCGATGGTCGCGGAGCCGGCTCCGAGCGCCACCGCGCACGAACCGCCGGCCGGCGGGACCGAGGCGGTCGTCGCGGAGATCTACGGCGACCTCCTCGGCCGGACCGGGGTCGGCAGGCACGACAGCTTCTTCGACCTGGGCGGGCACTCCCTGCTGGCCACCAGGGCGCTGTTCCAGGTCGAGGAGCGCTTCGGCGTGCGGGTGGAGCTGCAGAACCTCTTCGCGCACCCCACGGTGTCGGCGCTCGCCGCACGGATCGACGACGACCTCACCCGCGGTGTCCGGGACGACCTCGCCATCAGCGCCGCGCTCGACCAGCTCGAGTCGATGTCGGACGAGGACGTCGCCCGCCTGCTCGACGGCCTCCACTGACCAACCAGCGAACCAGCGAACCAGCGAACCAGCGAACCAGGAGACAGTGTGAACACGACCGACCGGCTCCAGCAGCTGTCCGACACCAAGCGACTGGCGCTGTTGCGGCTGCTGGAGAACAAGAACATCGGGAACGACCGGCTGCTCACCCTGGAGGGGTCGAACGTCAAGGTGCTGCGGGAGGGCACCCCGATCCTGTTCCTCTACCCGGCCACGGACGGCAGCGTGAGCTACATGAACAACTACCTGCCGCACATCCCCGAGACCTGGGGCGTGTATGCCCTGCAGACCCCGGGAATGGACGGTGAGCAGGCGCCGTACCGCACGGTCGAGGAGCTGGCCGCCCACGGCATCCGCCAGATGCGCCGCGTCCAGCCGGAGGGCCCCTACTACGTCGCGGGGAACTGCATGGGCGGACTGCCCGCGTACGAGACGGCCCGCCAGCTCCACGAGCAGGGTGAACGCACCGGTCTCGTCCTGCACCTGATGCCGAACTTCAACCGCCCCTGGAAGGAGCTGCCGGTCGACAGCGCCTCGTTGCAGCAGCGGGCGATCATGGACTACGTCTACATCATCGAACGCCTGCTGGCCGTGCGGATCGACCTGCCGTGGGACGAGCTGAACGAGCTCGACGAGGACGCACAGGTCGAGTTCGTCGTCCGCTACGTCGACGAGCACGACCTGCTGTCCGGAATGGACCTCGACGTCTTCCGCAACCGGATGGCCATCTACAAGGCGAACCTCTCGGCGATGCTCACCTACGACCCGCCGACCGGCTTCGACGGCAGCATCACGATCCTCGCCGTCGGCGAGGCCAGCCGGCAGGAGACCGCGATCCACGCGATGTCGCCCTACGCCGCACCGCTGCGGTCGATCCACCGCGACCGGATCACCACCGTCTTCGTGGACGCCGACGGCGGCGCGCTGTTCGACGGTGCCGAGCCGGACATCGGCAAGATCGGCCGCGAGCTGCGCGAGATCGTCTCCGCGGCGGGCGAAGGCACCAGGGCGTGACCACCGAGGAACAGGACCGGTATCCGCACCTGTTCTCCCCGTTGCGGGTGGGCAACGCGCGGCTGAAGAACCGGATCGTGTTTCCGGCGATCATGAACAACTACGCGCGCCAGGGGCTGGTGACCGACCGCACGGTCACCTTCTACGCCGAGCGCGCGGCCGGTGGCGCGGCGATGGTGGTGTCCGAGGCGCTGTTCGTCCACCCGAGCTCGGTGCCCCCGCAGACGGGTCTCGCGGCGTACGAACCCGCCAACACCGCGGGCTTCGAGCGCCTCGCGGCCGCGGTCGAGGAACACGACTGCCGGATGGTCGGTCAGCTCCTGCACTCGGGCAGGCAGCAGGTGCGAGGTCCGGTGTCGGACAGTTCGATCGGGGTGTCGCCCCTGCCGGACCCGTACAGCTGGACGGTTCCGCACGTGATGTCCACGTCGGAGGTCCGGATGATCGCCGAGTCGTTCGTGGCTTCGGCCGCCGTCCTGCAGCGTGCGGGGTTCTCCGGCGTCGAGGTGCACGCGGCGCACGGTCACCTGATCACGCAGTTCCTGTCGCCGTGGTCGAACACCAGGCAGGACGAGTACGGCGGCGACCTGGACGGGCGGACCAGGTTCCTGCGCGAGGTCCTGGCCGGCATCCGGTCGGTGTGCGGGACGGATTTCCTGCTGGGCTTGAAGATGCCGGGTGACGAGCTGGTGCGGGGAGGCATCACCGCGGAGGAGTCGGCTCGCATCGCGAACCGGGTGGGCCAGGAGACTCCGCCGGACTACCTCGCGTTCGGCCAGGGCAACTCCTCGCTCAGCTTCGGCGACCACGTGCCCGACATGCACTACCCGCCCGGCCCGTACCTCGGGATCCAGCGCGACCTCAGGGCAGCGGTGGACGTCCCGGTCGTGGCGTTCGGCCGCGTCACCTCCGCTGCCGAAGCCGAGGCCGTGGTCAGGGACGGGGTCGGTGACCTGGTCGGCCTGGGACGTCTCCTGGTGGCCGATCCCGGCTTCCCGGCCAAGGTGCGGGCGGGCCGCGAGCAGGCGGTGCGGCCGTGCCTCTACTGCAACGTCTGCTGGGGAGAGGTCACCAGTGGCCGCACGATCGCCTGTGTGGTCAACCCCGACCTCGGCACCGGTGGTGAAGCCGCCGGCCGGGTGCGCGGGTCGTCGACGAAGCGTGCGGTGACCGTGGTCGGCGCCGGTGTGGCAGGTCTTCGGGCCGCCGCGGCGGCGGCCGAACGAGGGCACCGGGTGACCTTGCTGGCCGGACCGCACCTCGGCGGCAAGGCGAGGGTGGAGTCGCTGTTGCCGGGACGTGCTGACATCGCCACCACGCTGGAGCACCACCTGTGGCTGGTGGAACGCAACGGCGTGCGCGTCGAGCGGAGTGCGCGCGTGACGGAGGAGATGGTCCTCGCGACCGGTCCCGACGTCGTCGTCCTCGCCACCGGGGCGCGAATGATGCGACCGCCCACCCTGGCCGCCCACGGCGAGGACGGCGTCAGCGTGCGCGACCACCTGGTCCACGGCGACGGCGGAGGCAGCGACGGCACAGCGGTGCTGTTCGACTTCGACCACTCGGCCGGGACCTACGCGGTGGCCGACCTCCTGGCGCGGCGGTACCGCGACGTGGTGCTCATGACGCCCAGGGCGTCCCTGGGCGACGCGGTGCCGTACGTGAGCCGCCTTGGTGTCCACCGGAGACTGCACGAGGCGGGCGTGCGCATCGAGTTGTCGACCGAACCGCTGCTGTACGAGGACCGCGTGCTGCGCTGTGCGAACGTCTTCACCGGGCGGCTCACCGAGATCGAGGACGTGGCCCTGTTCACCTGGTCGACCCCGCGTCAGCCGGTCGACGAGCTGTCGGGTCCGCTGTCGGCGAGCGGGGTGCCAGTCCACGTCATCGGGGACGCGTACGCGCCGGGAACCATGCTCACGTCGATCCGGGAGGCCGAGGTGCTCGGCAGGCGGCTGTGAGCGCGCCTCAGCGGTTGTTCCTCCGGGCTTCCGGTTCACCCAGCCAACTCCGTGGAGATGAGATGCTGAACAGCAGCACGGGTCGTTGCCCTGTGCAAGGGCGGTTCGACCCGCTGGCTCCCGACTACCTCGCCGACCCGTACCCGGCGCTCGCCACCCTGCGCGAGGAAAGCCCGGTCTTCTACGAACCGCAGCTCGACATGTGGCCGGTGACCCGGCACGAGGACGTCAAGCGCGTCCTCACCGATCACGAGAGCTTCTCCGGTGCGATCACCCAGACGCCCTTCTACCCGCTTGCGCAGGAAGCGAAGGAGATCCTCGACGCCGGGTTCCACGCCACCCCGACCGTCTCCAACTGCGACCCGCCCAAGCACACCAGGGTGCGCGCCTTCAACGTCAAGGCGTTCTCCGCCAGGAGGATCGCGGGGCTCGAACCGGTCATCCGCGCCTGCACCACCGAACTGCTCGACGGTGCCGCCTCGAAGTCGCGGTTCGACCTGGTGCACGAGCTGACGGCACCACTGCCCGCCAAGATCGTGTTCAGCCTGATCGGCTTTCCCGAGTCGGACTCGGAAGCGCTCAAGGCGCTCGCCCTCAACCGCATGGCCTTCACCTGGGGACGGTCCACACCGGACGAACAGGTCAGGATCGCGGGAAGGATGGTCGAGTACTGGCGGTACTGCACGGACTTCGTCGCCGCGCGCAAGGAGGACCTGCGGGACGACTTCACCAGCGACCTGCTCCGCTCGCACCTCGCGGATCCCGCCGCGCTGTCGGTCGAGGAGATCGTCAACGTCATCCACGCGGTGAGCTTCGCCGGCCACGAGACCACGACCAACGCGTCGTCGAGCACGCTGCAGCGGCTGCTCACGCACCGGGAGCAGTGGGAGGCGATCTGCGCCGACCCGTCGCTGATCCCGAACGCGGTCGAGGAGGGTCTGCGCTTCGACCCGAGCCTGCACACCTGGCGCAAGATCACCACCAGGCAGGTCGACATCGGCGGGGTCACCGTCCCGGCGGGGGCCAAGCTCCTGCTCCTCATCGGTTCCGCGAACCACGACCCGGCACGGTTCGCCGACCCGGACCGGTTCGACGTCCACCGGTCCAACCCCCAGCAGCACCTCACCTTCGGCAGGGGAATCCACGCCTGCTTCGGTGCTCCGCTGGCTCGGCTGGAGATGCGGGTCGTGCTGGAGGAGCTGACGGCACGCCTGCCCCACCTCCGGCTCGCGGACGGTGAAGTCGTGCGCTACCACGAGAACGCGTGCTTCCGCGGCCCCGTGCGGCTGTGGGTGGACAACCCGGCCGCGGCCTGAGCCACCACGACCCACGCGCCCGGATGCGGGCGAGCTGCGAACCGACTCGACCTAGGAGAACTGCACTGAGGTACTGGGAACGTCACGTCGCACTGCCGGCCGATCCTCTTCGCGTGGCTGCCACGCTCGCGGCGACGTCGACCGAGGACAACGTGCTCTACGAGAACCAAGGTTCGATCTGCTGGGGTGAGGGCGCCCATGCGACCGTCACCACGCGGGCGGGCGAACCGCTGTCGGCGCTCGCCACCCGGCTCGCGGAGGTCGACGTCGACAACTGGCGCGCTTACGGCTGGGCCACCTTCGAGCTGTCCTACGCGTTGTACGGACTGGACGACGCGCCGACGACCGACACGGTCACCCTGATGATCCCGCGGCGTGAGGTGCGCTTCGAGAACGGCATCGCCCTCCTGCGCGCACTCACCGCGGCGGACGTGAACGCGCTGGAGTCGCGGCTCGCGGCTGCCGTGCTGACCGGTGGGGTCGAGCCGGCGGAGGCGCGCGTGGAGGTCGATGTCGACGGCCACGACGCGGAGAGCTACCGAGCCGCGGTCGCGGCGGGCATCGCGGAGATCCGCTCCGGCGCGCTGGACAAGGTGATCCTCTCCCGTGTGGTGCCGGTGCAGGAAGACATCGACATGCCCACGACGTACCTCACCGGCCGTCTTGCCAACAACCCGGCGCGATCGTTCCTCCTGCGCCTTCAAGGCTGGGAGGTCCTCGGGTTCAGCCCGGAGATCGTGATCAGCGTGAGCTCCAAGGGCGAGGTGGTCACCCAGCCGCTGGCCGGCACGCGCGCCTTCTTCGGAGATCACGAAGCCGACCGGGTGCGGCGTGACGAGCTCTACCGCGACGCCAAGGAGGTCTTCGAACACGCGATCTCGGTGCGCCTGGCCGCGACCGAACTGTCGACCGTGTGCAGACCGTCGACCGTCCGCGTCGAGGAGTTCATGAGCGTGAAGGAACGCGGCAGCGTGCAACACCTCGCCTCCCAGCTCTCGGGTTCGCTCGCACCGGACCGCACCGGCTGGGACGCGTTCGCCGCCCTCTTCCCCGCGGTCACGGCGTCCGGCATCCCCAAGGCCTCCGCGTGCGAGCTGATCCGGCGCGCCGAGACGCAGCCGCGCGGCCTCTACAGCGGCGCCGTGCTGACCGTCGACCAGGACGGCGCCATCGACGCGGCTCTCGTCCTCCGCAGCGTGTTCCGCCGCGACGGCGACATCTGGCTGCGGGCAGGCGCGGGCATCGTCGCCCAGTCCACCCCTGAACGGGAACTGGAGGAGACGCGGGAGAAGCTGCGCAGCGTGTCGCGCTTCCTCGTGCCGTCCGCGGAGTGAACCGAGCCGGCGGAGAACCCGCGTTCCACCCCGTGGAACTCAGCGATCTGGGTCACACCCTTTCGACTACATTCATTGCCATCGTTCAACAAAGCCAGCGGGGGATTTCACCAGGAGTGACCATGAGCGTTCAAGAGCAGTTGCGCGGCGGTGCACCGGATCTCGACGACTTCCCCACGCTGTGCAGTGTTCCGCTGCGGCCGGAATGGTTCGACGACGAGGAAGAAAACCCGGCAGCGGGGGTCGTCCGGGGTACGGACTGATCAGCAGGAGATCAGCTGCTGGTGCAGCGAACCTACCCGTAGTAGGTTCGCCTGCATGACCCCGGACGCCACCGCGCACGTCGATGTCGCCGCCTCACCGCAGCGAGTGTTCGAACTGGTCAGCGACCTGCGAAACCTGAGCGGTGTCGCCGAGGAGTACGCGGGCGGCAAGTGGCTGGACGGCTCCGGCCCGTCGGTCGGCGCGCGGTTCCGCGGCGTCAACCGGCGCGGACGGCGGGTGTGGCCGACGACCTCCACGGTGACCGACTGCTCCGTGACCCGGTTCGCGTTCGAGGTGAGGTCGCTGGGGCTTGCGGTGGCGCGCTGGCAGTACGACATCGAGCCGACCGCCGGCGGGTGCCGGGTGACCGAGTCGACCTGGGACCGCCGGCCGGGGTGGTACGTGCCGATCACGCGGCTGGCCACCGGCGTGAAGGACCGGGCGGTGACGAACCAGCGGAACATCGAGGCGACGCTGGAGCGGTTGAAGAAGGTCGCGGAGTCGGGCTGACCGCGCAGAATTCCACGGACCTTAAACCGATTTAAAACCCTTTGCCCGCAACCGAATTCTGAACCCGCTCCGTGATCTCCCCGTAGTCATCGGTACAACACCGATCCACCCCGAGGAGACACAGGATGGGCGCTCGACACCGCAAGCCCGCCATGATCGGCGCGGGCGCTGTGCTCGCGGTCGCCGCTGTCGCCGGTGGCATCTTCGCCTTCGGCGGCACCAACTCGAACGCGGCCGAGGACTGCGGCGGACTGGACCAGGCGCTGCGGAACAACCTCACCTTCATCGCCGGTCAGCAGGCGAACCCCGACGCCCAGTCGGACGCCCGCATCGCGAACCGCCAGGCGGTCGTGAACCTCATCAACCAGCGACGTGCTGCCGCCGGTTGTGGTGGCAACGTCCAGGCGCAACCGGAAAAGGGCCAGGCGGCCACGTCCGGTGAGGACTGCGGCGGGCTCGACAAGGCGTTGCAGAACAACCTGAGCTTCATCGCGGGCCAGAAGGCGAACCCGGACGCGCAGTCCCAGGCGCGCATCGCGAACCGGCAGGCCGTGGTCGACCTCATCCAGCAGCGGCGCAAGGCGGCGGGCTGCGCGGGTGACGGTGGCGCGGGCAACGCCGACCAGGCCCAGCCTGCTCCCCAGCAGCCCGCTCCCCAGCAGCCCGGCACCGGTCAGGGCAACGGTGGCGCGTCCGGGCAGCAGGTCTGCGCCGGCTCGACCGTCACGCTGTCCGGCGAGGGCGGCGCGCCCGCCGCGTCCAGCGGTGAGTTCCCGATCGGCACCACGCTCAAGGTGACGAACCTGGACAACGACAAGTCCACCACCGTGAAGGTCGCGTCGGTGTCCGGCAGCTGCGCGCTGCTGAACAACGCCGCCTTCGAACAGGTGCGGGAGCCCGGCAAGTTCCTGATCCGCAGGGCACTGATCGAGAAGATCGGCTGAGAGTCCACACCGGACGGTTGCCGCAGGACGGCTGTTCTCCCGAGGCACGGGGGAACAGCCGTTCCGCGCGTTCGGCGATGTCGCGCTAGGACCACGACCAGCTGAACCCGCGCACACCGGGCCGCACGTTCAAAGCCACGTCCAGCAACGTGCGCCCGGGAGCCACCTCGGACCCGTCCGCGAGCTGGACGGCGGAGGCGGGAGGGGCACCCTCGAACGTCACCTCGAGCACGTACTCCCGCGTCGGCAGGCGGAACTTGCGCTCGTAGCTCGTCGCGGGAGGACAGGGCGCCTGGTTCACGATCTCGTGCTCGACCACGACGCTCTCACCCTTGCGCAGCGGCCGTTCGAACAGCAGCTCCGCGACCAGCAACCCCTCGGCCGGCTCCTGGACGACCCGTCCGACCGTGCAGTTCTTCAGGGCCTTGACCAGCGGCGGCGGGCGGTCGCGGTCGTCGGCGTGCAGGATCACGACCCACCGGTCGGGCCCGTTCATCAACGCCGACAGCACCTGCCGGGAGCGGAAGACCCGTTCGGTGCGGTCCGCTCCGATCGTCACGAAGTCCTGCTGGCTCACGCGCAGGAGCTGGTCGTCCCACTGCGTGTCCAGGTCGTGCAGGGCGTGCTCGACGGGCGCGGGGACCGGCCAGAACGCCGACACCGGCGCCGGCGCCCCGCGCAGCCAGCGGCCGCGTGAGCGCGGGGGGTCGAGCAGCTCCGACAGGTGGCCGGGAGGCACCCGCAGGATGTGCTCGAGGTGGACGACGGCCTGCAGCGACTTCTGCCGCTCTGGCCGCCTGCGACCGGTCTGCCAGCAGCTCAGCGTCGCCATCGAGACGGAGACGCCGTTGTGCGAGAGGTGCTCGCGCAGGCGCTCCAGACCGAGACCGCGATTCGTGATCGCCGTCCGGAGAGCCTGCGCGAACTCGTCCACGCCGGTCACGCTAACGCACTCACCTGCCCGGCTGAAGTGGCTGGTGAGGCCGGTAGGTCACGCGGCCGTCGACCACCACCACGTCGACCTCGACGGGAGCTCCGGTGTGCTCGCCCATCGGTGCCAGCACCAGCGGTGCGGTGCCCGTGCCCTGGTGGATCATCAAGGTCGTGCCCAGCCGGGTGGCGATCAGGTGGCCGAGCAGGTCGCGCGCGTTCCCCGCGCCGGTGTTCTCGTTCGCGTCGGGGTGCAGCGCCCAGTTGGCGTTCTCGACGAGCGCACCGGTCAGGTGTCCGGTGTGAGCCGGCCTGAACGAGGTGAAGTCCGCGACCGCCCGGCTCACCGCCGCGGTGGTGGCGGCCTGGTTCAGCACCTGCGCGCGCAGGGCTGCCGGGTCCTGGCGCACCACCTCCGCGACCGCCGCGTACAGGCCGTCCGAGGTGACGGGCGGGGGAGCGGGCCGGTTGAGCACGTCGAACGCCAGGTGCCGCAGGTGCCGCCGCGTGCTGCTGACGTGTTCCTCGTACTCGCTGAGCCGGCTCGACGGGGCGGCCTCCGCCACCTCGGGCTGTTCGGGTCCTCCGGAACCGGTCGGCGCGACCTGGCCGTCGGCGTCGGCGAGCGGTGGCACCGGGTCGGCGAGCGGTGGCACGGGGTCGGCGAGCGGTGGCACCGGGTCGACGCGCGGTGGCACCGGGTCGGCGAGCACCAGGGACGCCGACCGGCCAGGGCTGAACCGGACCAGCGGTTCCTCGGTCACGTGCCTGTTGACGATCGTGTCGAAGATCTTCCGGTCGAAGTCGGTGGCCGGGTCCCAGTACAGGTGTGCTCCGTGCTGGACCCCCACGTTGCGGTTGACCAGCAGGAAGACCATGCTCTCGTAGTCCTCCTCGCCGAGCCGGTTGCCCTCCGGGTCGTACATGCCGTACATGTCGGCGTCACCGGTCACCCAGATGAGGTCGCCCCGCGAGTTCGACCCGTGGACGACACCGTCGATGACCTTGAACTTGCCCTCCTGCTCGTACTGCTCCATCGTGCCGATCAGCTCGGCGAACTCGGCGGTGCGCTCGTGGAAGCGCTTGGCGACCTTGTCCCGCATCGCCGGGTCGACGCCGGAGAGGTCCGGGTCCGGGTCCGGCTGGAAGAACCCGACGAGCCCGACGTGCTCCGCGTCGGCACCGAGCAGCACGTCGGCCTGGTTGATGGTCTTCGCCTTGATGTCCTTGGGCTTCGGCATCGCGCCGTCGTGGAGCCAGCGAACGGAGTCCGGGTTCGTGGGACGGACGTCCAGCACGATGTTGAAGCGGTCGACGAAGTTCTGGAACCGCTCCTGGTTGCGCTTGGGGATGCCGAACTCCCCTTCGAGCCGGTCAGGGGTGAGCGGCGCGGCGTCGTCCGGAACCCGCCACTGCACGGAGTCCCGCGGTTGCGCGGGACGCGGCGCGGCGGACGTCTTGGCGTCGATCTCGTCGAAGAGGTCCTCGACGAACGGCTTGCCGAGGTCCGGTTCCGGCAGCTGCGGCTCGACCGGCTGACCCGGGGTCGTCCGCTCGCCCGCACCACCGGCACGGCTGGACCCGGTTGCGTCCTGGTCCGCCGGGGGGCCGGTGAGCGCGCTGCTGACCGCCGCGGCGCCGGCTTCCTGCTCCGGCGTCGTTGTCGCGCCGGGTTCGGTGGTCTTGCGTGGTGGTTCGGATGGGCCGGCGTGCGGGTTGTCGGGCACGGTTTGCGGCTCGGCCTCGATCTCGGCCTCGGGTTTTTGCTCCGGTGTCGTCGCCACGCCGGGTTCGGTGGTCTCGCGTGGCGGTTCGCTTGGGCCGGCGTGCGGGTTGTCGGTGGTGTCAGGAGTCGACGTGGCTGGTGGTGCCTCGTTCGTCTTGGGGTCCGTGGTCGCGGCTTCGGGCTCGTTGTGGAGCACGGTCTGCGGCTCAGCTTCGACCTCGACCTCGACCTCGACCTCGACCTCGGCCTCGGCGGAAGCGGTCGTTGCCGCGCCGGGTTCGGTGGTCTCGCGTCGCGGTTCGCTTGGGCCGGCGTGCGGGTTGTCGGTGGTGTCAGGAGTCGACGTGGCTGGTGGTGCCTCGTTCGTCCTGGGGTCCGTGGTCGCAGCCTCGGACTCGTTGCTCAGCACGGCCTGCGGCTCAGCCTCGACCTCGACCTCGGCCTCGGCGGAAGCGGTCGTCGGGTGCACGGTGGGGCTCGGCGTCGTGGGCTGGACATCCGCGGGGCCCGTGACCACCGTGGTCTGTCGCGGAAGTGACGCCTCGGCGTTGCTGCGGGTGGCCGGTGCGGCGACCTGAGGACTGGGTGTGCCCGTCTCCGCACGGCTGCGACTGCCCCCGCTGCCCGCAGACGACTCCGCGGGCGGCGAAGGCGGCGTGGGCAGCGGCTTCTGGCTCGCACCCGCCGCGGTGTTGGTGACGTCGGCGGGTGGGGTATTGGTGGCCGCGCCGGTGGGAGGCGTGTTCGTGGTCGTGTCGCGGGCAGGTGTGTTCGTAGTCGCGTTGCCGGGAGGCGTGTCCGTGGTCGTGTCGCGGCCAGGCGTGCCCGTGGTCGCGTTGCCGGGAGGCGTGCTCGTGCTCGCGTCGCCAGGTGACGCGGACGGGGCCGGCGGGGCGGACGGGCCCGACGGTGCGGGCGGCGCCGACGGTGCGGGCGGCGCGGGTGGCGGGGTCGAGTTGTAGAGGTCGACCTGGCGGTCCGCCTCCGCCTTCGCGTCCCACCACTTCTTCTGCTCCGCGTCCGCGGCCCTGCGGGCGTCGTCGAGCTTGGTCTCCGCTTCCTTGATCTTGTTCTCGGCCGCGGTGCGCTCGGCCGAGAGCGCCTTGTGGGCTTCCTCGGCGGTGGTGCGGGCGGTTTCGGCGTCGGCGACGGCCTTCTGCTGCGCCTGGAGCTCCGCACGGGCGTCGACGGCGGCCTTGCGTTGCACGTCGAGCTGCGCGTGGGCGTCGGTGAGCTGCTGCTGGGCGTCGGTCAACGCGGTGTGCGCCGCGTCGGCCTCCTGGCCCAGCCGGTCCAGCTCGGCCTTCGGCGCTCCGCTGATCTGGGCGTCGTCCAGGGCGTCCTTGGTCGTGAGCGCGTCCTGGCTGAGCGACGAGATCTGCGGCGTCAGGTCCTGGATCGCCGCGCGGGTCTGCGCGACGTCCGCCACGGCGGTGTCGAACGCCGTCTGCCGCGTCCGGAGCTCGGCCTCGGCGTTGACGTGGTTCTCGATCGCCGTGTTCAGCTTCGTCGCGGCGTCACCCAGCGGCTGGTCGGTCCTCGCCAGCACCGCGGCCGCGGAGTTGATGACCTCCTGGGCCTCGTGCCGGGCCTCGTCGACCTTCTTCTCCGCCTCGCGCCAGTCGTCGGCCGTCTTCTTGACCTCGGTCTGGGCGTCCTTCAGCGAGTCGCTGAAGTTCTGGTTCAGCATCGACTCGACCTCGGTGGCGGGCATGCGCACGCCGGCCGAGCCGGGCACCGTCAGGTCGACGACGCCGGTCTTGCCGCCGACCGTCGCGACGACGCGGTACTCGACGTCGAACTGCACGAGACCGGTGCGCGACGGGTCCTTGGGCTTCACACCGCCGCCCTGCGCCTGCGCCGGGCCGCCGGAGACCGCGGACGACTCCTCGTTCGCGTGCCTCAGCTCGACGCCACCGGAGCCGACGTTGACGGTGTCCGCGGGGTCGCCCTGCTTGACCGCCGCGCTGCCCTGGGCGAGGCCCACGGCCACGTCAGAGGAGTCGGCGACCTTGGCCTCGCTGGAGACGTCGGTCGTCTTGGTGATCAGCGGGGTCTCGATCTTGACGCCGTCGCTGAGCGAGCCCAGCTGCGGGTTCACGAGCTTCGCGTAGACCTTGACGTCGGCGTCCTGGCCGAACGTCAGCGCCGCCTCCTTGAGGCCGGGCACGTCGAGCGGTCCGGACAGCATCGCGGGCAGGTGCGGCTGCAGGTTCTCCGGGCTGAGGGTCGAGAGCAGGCTGTTGAGCGAGCCCGTGCCCTTGCCGGTGAGGCCCTTGCCCGCGCCGGCCTCCGTCATCGCCTTCACGGCGGCGTCGCGCAGGTCGCCCGCGCCGCGCAGGTTCTCCACCGACGCGGTCGCCGGCAGCTGGGTGGCCCGGCTGTCCTGCTGGAACGCGTAGGTCGCGTCCGGCGTGCCGAACTCGCTGCCACGCCTGCTCGCCGCCGACATGTAGGGCTGCGGGGCGCCGCGACCGGTCGTCGGCGCCGAGACCTTCTGGTTGTCCGCGTGCGTGCGGACGACCATGTCCTGCTCGGCGCTGTGGACCTTCGCGACCTCCTTGGCGCCCTTCTCCACGACGAGCTCGAACTCGACCGGCACGGTGTAGCGCGCCGCCGGACCGCTCGCCGTGCGGTTGTGACCGAACGCCGTGCTGGTCGAGGTCGTCACCGACGTGCTCTCGGCGGAGCCGACGTTCGCGATCGCGCTGAGACCCGCGGTGCCGGAGACGTTCGGGTTCGCGCTCCCCGGCGCGGCGAGGCCGGGCGCCCGCAGGCCGAGGCCCCAGCCGGTGCCGCGGCCCTCGCCGTCGCCGTCCTTGCGGGAGCCGCCGTCGTTGTGGGACATGTCGACGCCGTCGTTGACGACCTGGTCGAACTTCGGCTCGCCCGTCTTCGCCCGCAGCGTGACCTGGTAGGAGTCCTTGCCGAACGTGCCGGGCTGGTGGACCAGCAGCGGCACGCCGCCGTCCAGGGCGCTGTCGATCATCGCCTTGACGCTCGACGGCGAGTTGAGGTCGACGATGCGCTGCAGGTTGCTCATCGAGTCCTTGAGCACCGAGTCCGGGATCAGCGGGGCGCTGCCGAACTTCTTGGTGTTCGTGGACAGCTTCGTCGTGAGCTCGTTGACCGCCGCGGAGAGGTCGGGGACCTTCTCCACGTTGGACAGCCCGAGCGCGCCGGGCTCGCCCGGAGCCACCGTCGACGGCGGCGCCATCTTCGGGAACTCGGGCTTGGGGACGTTCGGCGCCACCTTCGGCAGCACGCCCATCTCCCGCGCGACGTCCTCGGACACCCGCACGAAGACGGACTTCGGCAGGTCCACCTTCACGCCCTCGGCGTTCGGCGTGCCGCCGTGCACGAAGTTCTCGGCGCGGCTCTCACCGACGATCGTGAACTCGGCGTCGACCTGGACCAGCACGGTCCTGGCGTCGTCCGGTGTGGTCCGGCCGCGGTCGACGTTGCCGCCGATCTCGTTCGACGTGGTCTTGTTGTCCGACCACGGCGTCCACCTGCCGGTGACCGCGACACCGCCGGACCCGCTGGGGTTCGACGGCTGACCGGCGGGCGGCGGGGTGACGTTGGGACGCACCGGGACGTTGATGCCGGCGACGAGGTCGACCGACCGGCTCGTCGTGGACGACCCACCGGCCTTGTACCCACCGCTGACCGAGTTGTCGGTGCCGGTGGCGTCCGAGATGGACACCAGCTTCGCCGCACCGAGCTTGACCGACATGCCGATCGCGCCGGAGCGGTCGGTGACACGGCGGTCGTACTTGAGGCCCTGCTCCTGCACACCGGTCTCGATGAGCCGCTGCAGGTTCGCCTTGATGTTCTCCGGGGCGAACATCTTGTCGATCTGCGCCCGTGACGCCGTGCCCGGCGTGGTGAGCGCCGAGTCGCCCTTGGCCGCGCGGTTGAGCGCGTCGATCGCCTGGTCCCGCAGCTCCGTCGTGTTGGCGACCGCCTCCACGTTGAGGAACTCCGGCGACTTCTGCCGGGCTTCTCCCGGGTTCAGCAGGTCCTTGACGGTCGGGGAGTTGCCGATCGGCGTGGCCTTCGGATCACCCGGCTTGAAACCGTCACCGGGGTCGTCCTTCAGCGTCGAGGAGTCCGACACCCACAGGTTGACCTTGCCGTCGATCTTGCTCAGGCCGGCGCCGGTCTTGGCGACGGTCTTCACGTCCGGCGCGTGCTGCCCGGGCGCGCCCGGCACGATCGTGCGGACCCACGTCCGGGGCCGCGTGAACGTGGTGATCTCGACCTCGAACTCCACGTCGCCCTGGAACACCTGCGCGTCCGCGCTGCCGGGGTTCGACGAGGTGGCGCTCACCGCCGGTCCCGCAGAGGTCTTGTCCGTCCACGAGTGGCTGTAGGACACACCGGCCTGCGGCATCGGGGTCAGCGAGGCGACGCCGGTCTTCACCGGGATGTTGGCCCTGCCGGTGATGCCGCCGCTCCAGCCCTTGGTGGTGCTGGTGTTGGCGTCGAGCTTCGGGCCGGTGGTCGTGGAGTCGCTGACCGGGTGCCCATCGGCCTTGCCGAGGTGCTTCGGGTTGGTCAGCTTCGCCTTGACCGTGACGTTGACGTAGGTGTTCGTCGTCTTGCCGGAGTTCTTCAGCTGCACCTGGACGCCCGGACCGAGCAGGCTGTCCATGTTCGCCTTCAGCGCGGCCGGGGACAGGCTGGCGTCCAGCTTGCGCTGGTTCGCGAGCTGCACGGCCACGTCACCGAAACCCTGGCCCTTGCTGGAGCGGGGGTTCGCGGCCGGGTTGTTCCACTTCGGCAGGAACTTCTCGAACCCGGGCAGCTCGCGCAGCTTCGTCTCGACCTGGTTCTGCACCTGCGTCGCGGGCACGAACTCGCCCACCTTGGCGTTGCCCGCGGCGAGCGTGTCAGCGACGTAGGGCGGCAGGAACCTGGTGTCCGCGGTCGCCGGGTCGGTCGTGGAGTTGCGGGTGCCGTCCGGGGTCGGCAGGCCTGCCGCACCGGCCTCGCCCAGACCCATGCGCATGTGGGTCGTGACCTCCATGGTCACCGGCTTGCCCGCGGGTCCCTGGACCTCGACCTCGGCGGTGACCTCGTACAGACCGGTCTCGGCCTTGACCCCGATGCCGGACTTGCGGCTGGAGCTCGTCCCCGCGTTGACGCCCTCCGCGGTGCGCGCGGAGTACCCGCCGGTCGCGCCGACGGTGCCGCCGACCTGGCCGGGGACACCGATGTTGCCCCCGAAGCCTGCGGTGACGTCGAACCCGGTCTTGCTGGCCGCGGACACGCTGCTGCCCCAGGAGAAGGTGTCCTTGAGGTCCAGCGCCGCGTCGGCGTGCGTGCCGACGAGCTTCGCGTCCTTGAGCGTCGCCTTCATCTGCACCGCGGCGCCCTTGCCGGCGTGCGGGCTGATGAGGTCCGGCGAGGTGACGAAGCCGCCGAGCATGGCGGGCAGGTTGTTGCGGATCGAGGTCGGGCTCAGGAAGTTCTGCAGCGCCTCGCGCCCCGGCGAACCGATCTTGGTGATCGACGGGTGCAGGTTCTCCGCGACGTCGTTGAACAGCTTCCCGGAGTCCTTGACCACCACGGCTTCCGGCACGACGTTCTCCGCCTTGACGCCCCACGCCGCGTCGGACGGCGTGACCGCCGCGGAGGACTTGCCGGAGTCGACGATCGTGCTGAGGTCCGTCGGCACCTGCAGCGTCACGTCGGGGCCGGTGCTGAGCGTCGAGAACAGCGTGGGGTTGCCCGACGCGTCGTACAGCGTGATCTCGTACGAGACCGGCACGGTGATCTTCTTGGACCCGGAGTCCGATCCCTTGATCGCACGCTGCTCGGTGACGGAGGTGCTGGTGGCCTGCGACACCGCGGGTGTCGCGAGCGCGGCCTTGCCACCCAGCGAGCCGTACGGTCCCATCGCCACGCCGGCCGTCACCGCACCGCCGACGTCGTTGGACGTCGAGATGCTGTTCGTCGTCGTGGACGCGGCGGCGGCCTGGTAGTTCTTGTCGACCTTCGTGGTCGCGGCGTCGGTGGTGCTGCTCCCGTCCGCGTGCATCTCGGCGCGGACGTTCGCCTCGAACCAGGCGTTGCCGATCTTCACCTGGAAGTTGCGGCCGTCGCCGAGGAACGTCTCGAAGTCGTTCTCGATCGCGTTCTTGATGCGGGCGGCGTCGTCGGGCTTCAGCCCGTTGATCTCCCGCACCACCGCGTCCGCGCCGCGCACGTCGGTCGGCACGATCGAGCCGAGCGCCTTGTTGTCCTGGAAGAAGCTCGGCAGGTTCGTGTCCGGGAGCTGGCCGACCGGCTGTGGCGCCATCGTCGTCATCGGGATGACGGGGTTGGGCGTCGGCCTGGGCGGCGCGGGACGGGTGTCCGGTTCGGGCGCGGGACGGGTGTCCGCGTCCTCGTTCTGACGCGTCTCCTGGAGCTCGGTGGTGAAGTCGAGGAAGGCTTCGAGGTGAGCGGTGTTGTGCCCACCCGCCTGCGCGTCCCGGATCTGCTGGTCGACGTGGTTCCGCACGGCCGCGAGGTCGGCGTCGCCGAAGTGCCGCCAGGCCGGCGCGTCCACGTCGGCCGGCAGCTGCAGCGCGTGCGTGGTGAGAGCGGCGTCGCGGTTGTTCGTGAGCTGGTCGACCCGCTGCTGGTAGTACTCGACCTGGCGGTCCGCTGCCGCCCGCCTGGCCGCCTGCTCGTCGAGCATCGCCTGGGTCTTGAGGCGGTCGGGCACCAGGTCCGATGCGTTCCACCGGTCGCGGGCCGTCTTCATCTCGTCGAGGCGCTGCTCGGCGATCTGCGTGCGCTGGTCGTGGATCGCGGGCGGGCCCGCCTGCCGGGACACCTCGATCATGTGCTCGATCGCCGCCGAGCGCGCGGCGTCACGGCCGTACGTCTGCTGCAGGTCCCGCAGCGCCGCGGTGTCCAGGCCGTACAGCGACGCCTCGAACGACCGCTGCGGCGTGCCCTCGTGGACGGGGCCGAAGCCA
Source organism: Lentzea sp. NPDC036949 (assembly GCF_055608075.1). Taxonomy (NCBI): domain Bacteria; kingdom Bacillati; phylum Actinomycetota; class Actinomycetes; order Pseudonocardiales; family Pseudonocardiaceae; genus Lentzea; species Lentzea sp. NPDC036949. The sequence continues at coordinate 203,187 of NZ_JBVJRA010000009.1, read as the reverse complement.
CCGGGCACGACGAGGTCCATGTCCGGGGCCGCGGACCGTGCCGACGGGTCCTGCATGAACGGCCGCGGCTCGGCCGCGGGGGCGGCCTGCTCCTGCCGGGCCTCGACCGGCGGGGCGGTGTCGCTGTCCCGCGCGTCGGTGTCCGAACCAGCTGACGAGGAGTCGTCCGATCGGACGGACGCCGAGTCGTCCACCTCGGCCGTCGGCGTGTCGGGCCGGGACGGCACCGGCGTGTCGGGCCGGGACGGCGACGGCGTCTCCATCATCCGGATTTCCCGGATCTGGTCGTACAGGCGGTCGAGCTCCGGGGTCGGGAGACCGCCGATGCGCGCGTCACGGATCAGGTCGGTGACGCGGTTCTCGATGATCTCGGCGTCGGCCGGTGTCACCGCCTGCCACTCGGGTGCCGTCGTGTCGGCGGGCAGGTTGAGCGCGTAGGTGGTCAGCGCGTCGGTGCGGTCGTACTGCAGCCGCATGAGCTCCTGGTCGAGCTGGCGCGCATGGTCGGTGAGCCGCTGCTGCTCCGCCTGCCGCTGCGCCTGGTCCGTGCGCATCAGCTCGGACTTGAACACGTCCGGCAGGGCGTCGGTGGTCCGCTTGAGGTCACGGGCCTCCTCGCGGGTCTGGCGGATCTCGCTCTGCAGGTCCCGCAGGTGCTGCTGGAGGCCGCCTTCCTTGTGGGCGATCTCCTGGTAGCGGGACATCTGCTCGATCTCGAACGAGCGGTCCGGGTGGGTGCTGTGCTGCGCGGCCAGATCGGCGAGCTCGGCCTGCGACTTCCCGTACAGCGAGGCCCGGAACGCCGCGTGCTCGTGCCGCGGGGTCAGCACGCGGTTGTCCGGCCGCGCGTCCACGTCGGACTGCGCATCGGCGTCGGACCGCGCGTCGACATCCGACTGCGTGTCGAAACCGGGAGCGCTGTGAATGCTTGCGGTGTCCCGCTGCGTGCGTTGCTCTTCGAGAGCGCGGGCGAGCTGGCGTACTTGGAACTCGCGAGTCCTGACCCCGAGATCGCGCAGGCGTTCCGCACGCGCATCGAGCTCGGCGTTGAACCGCTCCAACCGCTGCATCGTCGCCTGCAGCTGCGCGTACTTCTCCGCGGCCTTCTCGAAGCGGTTGCCGTAGTCGGGATCATTCGTGAACGCCAGGTTGCGCTCTGCCTGCTGCACCAGGGCTTCGGCTTGGGCGATCTTCTGGTCGAAGTCGACGGAGGTGTCGACCTCGTGCCCGAGCATCTGGTTCAGGAAGCCCTGGACACCCGTGGTCGACGACTTGCCGTCGCGGTAGTTCTGCAACGCCTCCTTGGCGTCCTCCAACTGGGCGCTCAGGCCGTCCAGGCCACGCGTGGAGGCGTGGTTGATCACGATGCGCACGTCCGCCTCGTTGCGCACCCGCTCCTGCAACACCTTCAGGTCCGAGGCGTCGAACCCGGCGTTCTCGGCCGCCGTGATCTGCGCGGTCAGCTGGTTGTCGAGCCGGGGGAGCACGTCAGCGGGGACGTGTTCGAGCTTGTCCGCGTTCGGTCCCGCGACGAACTTGTCGATGAGGTGCGTGGTGCCCAGCGCGGGCCCCTGCGCGGCAATGGTCTCGATCTGGCTGTTGGTGCTGTCGAGGAGGTCGGTGAGGGTTTTGACCTGCGCGTCGATCTGCGCCAGCTGTGCGGTGTGCTGCGGCGTCTTCCACAGGCTGGGCCGGCGGGGTGCCTGGGACTTCACCTCCGCGATGCGGTTCTCGAGGGTCGAGGCCCGTTCCCGCAGGGCGTTCACGAACGCCTGCGGGCCACCGGGGTGCGCGGCCGCGCGCTTGACGAGCTGGACCGTCTGCGCGGCCTTGTAGAGACCCTCGTCCTGGCGGCCCTTGTAGAGATCGGCGATGGTCTGGTTGACCTCCGCCGAGGACTTGCCCGCGAGCCACGCCTCCATGCCGGCGCGGACCTCCTGGGCCGACGGGGCACCGAGCGCACCGAAGGTGCCGTTCTGCGAGCTGATCTGCACCTGCGTCGCGCCGCCCGGGCCGTGCACGGTCTGCACGCCGTTGTTGTCGACGACGAGCTGCACGTCCAACGCCTGCGCGATCGACGCCGGCAGGTGGGAGCCGACGTGGGAGTCGGCCCACGACGGCGTCTGCAGCGCCTTGTCCACCAGGTCGGCGGGCGACGGCAACGCGCCGTTCGCTTTCAGCTGCTGGGTCAGGTGGTTGATCACCTCGACGTCGCCGGGGTTCGTGCCGGCGGCCTTGGGACCGGCGTTCACGACGTCCCAGCGCCTCGACGACCCGTTCGCCAGGTCGTCGGCGAGGTTCGCCCGCCACTGGTCGGCCTTGGCGTCGGAGGTGAGGCCGGGGAGGTTCGGCTCCAGGTCGGGGTGGAACTTCGCCAGGGTCTCCTGGCTGACCTGGTTCGCCACCCACTTCGCCAGAGCGGGCGGGGTCAGACCGGAGTGGTTGTGGTTGCGCGGGTTCTGCCGGACATCGCCGAGCACTGTGTCCACAGTGGACTTGACGTCGGTGGAACCGACCAGCGGCGAGGCGTTCGGGACCGGCGCGTTCTGGAACGCCGCACTGCGCAGCACCGACTCGACCAGACCGACGCGGTCCAGGTTCGGCAGGTGCGTCTGGTTCGGACGGGCGGCGGCGGCGTCGACAGCGACGTCGACGTCGCTGTCCGAGTCGAAGAACCGGCCGGGCATGGTCGCCGGCCTGGTTTCGAGGTCGAGGTCGGTGTCGAGGCTCGAATCCGAGTCCGTCTTGGTGTCGACGGTGCCGTCGGTGCCGGGCGTGGACACCGGGCCGTCGCTCGACGGTGGCTTGGGCGTCCAGCCCGCGGGCGGCGGCACGGTGGCGGGACCGGGCGGTTCCAGCCTCGTGTCCGGGACCATGACCTGGCTGTTCGCGGTGCGTTCGATCAGCCAGAGGTGACGGGGCAGGATGCCGGGGTCGGGCAGGTGGACGGCGGAGCCCATGAGGCCGCCGTCGTTCTCGTGCACGCCGGAGTTCGTCTCGTGCTGCTGCAGGACCCGGGTCGTGTCCTTGTACTCGTCCGGGATGCCGAGGTAGTGCAGGGTTTCGTGGGCCAGGACCTCGGGACTGGTGTCGGGGTTCCAGTGGTCCTGGTTGACCTTCGGGTCGTTCGGGTCGACCTGGACGGTGGTGTGGGCGTCGGCCTTGTTGTCGGTGAACTCCAGGTTGACGTGGAACTGGTCGCCGCTGGGCAGCCGGAAACCCTGGTTGAGCAGGTTGTTGACGCCGTTGGTGGCGTTGTCCCTGATCTGCGCGAGCTGTTCGGCGGTGGTCTTGCCGGTTGGTTCGAGGTGGACCTTGACGGTGTATTCCTGCACGAACTTGCCGGGGCTGGTCTCGATGCGGCGCAGGTCGTAGTTGATCAGGCCCTTGTAGGCCTCGATCTTCGACGGCGTGCTGTCGGTGCGCACGTCGCGGACGTCGAGGTCGACGGTGCGGACGTCGGTGTCGTTGCGGCGATCGGCCCACGTGCTGCGGTCGGCCGGGCTGTCCGGTTCGGACCACTCCGCGGTCCGGGCGGGGTCGTGCCGCCATGACTCGTCGGACAGCACGTCCTTGCCCTGGTGCGACTCCGGGGTGGGCGGCGTCATCCGCGGCGGCGCGCCACCGCCGCGGACCTTCTTCGGCTCCGTGGAAGTCTCCGGAGCAGCACCGGGCGTGTTCGTCCCCGCACCGCCCTGACTGCTCTCCGCCGCGGACGGCTTCGCGGGCAGCGGAGGCGGCGTGGGCACGGACTTCCCACTGCCGTCCGCTGTGGTGTTCGTGGCCGTGCCGGCGGATGACGTGGACGGGACCGGCGGCACACCGCCGTCGCGGCCCTGCCCCGGGACTCCGGTGTTGGCCGGAGCAGGCCTGAGTGCGTTCGTGTCCGCACCGCCACGGCTGCTCTCCGCCGCGAACGCCTCCGCGGGCAGCGGGGGCAGCGGTTTCTCCCTGATGTCCGCCGCGGTGTTCGTGGCGTCGGCAACGGGGACGTCGCGGGGGGCCGACTGTCGATCGGCAGTCGTGGTGTCCGGGATGACCACTTCCGCGCGGACGTTGCGGCGATCGGTTTTGGGGTTCTTCGAGTCCGGAGGGACCTCGCGACCGTGCGAGATCGGATCGACGCGGATCTGCCCGGCGTCCAGCCGCCGCTCGGGCGGCACGTCGCGTTGCAGCTCGTCCAGCAGACGCGCGACCTCGGACCTGGTCCACGCGGCGGCCACATCAGCGCGTTGCTGACTTGCCGCGTCGCTGTTGAGGAGGTTGTTGCTGTAGCCGTGCAACTGGATCTCAGGCAGGGGCATTCCGTTGCGATGCCGCCACAGCGCCGCTTCGACCGTCTGCTGTGCCAGACCGGTCAGCATGCTGTTCGCGTTCCCGGGCAGCTTCTGCGCGCCGGCCGCGACCTGCTCCGCGTCCAGGTTCTTGGCGTCGCCCATCGGCACCTGGTAGCTCGTCGTGATCTGGTGCGATGTCGCGACGGCCACCAGCGGGTTCGCCAGCTGCATCTGCACGTCCGGATCGTCGACGTGGCCCCACTTGTCGAAGAACGACTGGCCGGGCTGCTTGCTGTAGTCGTTGAAGAACCACATCTCACCCGGCTGCGGCAGCTGAGGTCCCGCGATCTTGTTGATCGCCAGCCGCGCCTGGAACGTGGCCTGGTTCAGCGTGGTCTCCGCGCTCTGGCGATCGCCGCCCTGGACCGAGGGGTCGGCGAGGGCCGCACGGCTGTCCTGGATCTTCGTGAGCGCCTCGACGAGCATGAGCTCCGCGTCCACCGTCCCCGGTGGCTGCTTGCGAAGTTCCGCCTCGATACCGGGAAGTTCGTGTTGGTGCCTGCGCAGGTTCTCACCGATCGCCTGGTTCAGCAGCTCCTTGCGGTAACCGCCCTGCCGAACGGTTTCGACGCTGATCTGCATGTCGTCCGCGGCGCTGTTCACCACGACCGAACCGAGGTGGTAGCCCCACACCTGCGGAAGTTGCTGCCCGTCACCCGTGCGGGTGTAGTTCAGACCGTAGTTGGCGCCAGCCGGATCGGGGGCCGCGATCGACTGGATCATGTACGCCTCGCCCGGCTTGGCCCAGGCGAACTGGTTGACACCCAGCTGTTCGGCCGCCTCGTCGAGCTTGGCCCGCTGCTCGGTGCCCGGCATCAGCGCGGAGCCGTACTGAGCACCCACCGGCGGTGGGTTCGTCGAGGGGGCGACCATGGCGTCGGCCACCTGCTGCGGGGTGAGCGTGGTGGACGGTGACGAGGGTTGCCTCGCCGCGTGGGCGAGCGCGAAGGCCATCTCGTGCATTCCGTTGAACTGCAGCGGACCGCCGTTGCCGACCTTGGCGACGACCGGCGCACCATCCGGTGGCCGCATGACCGCCTGGCTGTGCGTGCCACCGATGATGCCTTGGGAGAACTCGCTGCACACTCCGGGCGGCCTGCTCGCGAAGTGCGGCTTGACCATGAGCAGCGTTGTGTCCCCATGACGCACCGTGTTGCCGGGTGCCACCTTCAGTTCGAGCTTGCTGCCCACCTCCTTCAACCGCGCCTGAGCGTCCGCGATCACCTCCGGTGTCGCGTAGAACTCCCTGAACTGGTTGCCGCCACGAGCAAGCGGCAGAGCGAGGCTGTTGTCCGAGGAGAACATCATCTCCGGCTTCGCCGCCACGCCCGTCTCCACCACCGGCACCACGGACGGGAACTGACCCGGACGCGGTTCCAGCACCACCTTCGTGCCCTGCCAGACGAACTGCGGCTCGACGCCGTCACTGGCGAACTCGTAGTCCCGCGTCGTCACCGGGCCGGTGTAGTCGTCGATGATCGAGTCGAGCAGGTCGTAGGCCGATTCGCGGTTGGCGAGGTGGTCCACCATCGCGTCGTGGTCCGGGCCGGCGATGCCCTCCGCCACGGCGATGTCGTGGTCGTAGCCGATCACTATGTCCCCGTAGTCGGCCAACGCCTGCGGGTCTGCGGAGCCCATCTGCGGGTTGTGCCTCGTGGGGCGGCTGAAGTTGATGGGAGCCGGCGTCTGCGGCTGTGCAGGGCCCATCTGCGGGTTGTGCCTCGTCGGGCGGCTGAAGTTGATGGGAGCCGCCGTCTGCTGCTCCACGGGACCCGTCTGCGGGTTTTGCCTCGTGGGGCGGCTGAAGTTGATCGGCGCCGGGACCTGTTGTCCCGCGGGACCCGCCTCCGGGTTCTGCGGCGTCGGGCGGCTGAAGTTGACCGGTGCACGACGGGGCTGCGCGTCCTCGGGCCTGCCGCGTCCGGAGTCGGTGGCGGGATTCGGGGTCGGGGTCACGGCCGCGGCAGGAGTTGGAGTCACGCCGGTGGGAGGCGGGGGAGCCGGTCGCGTCTGTGCGGGTGGCGGCGTGGTCGTCGGAGCGCTGGTCTCGGGCTTCGGCGTGGTCGCAGCCGGCGGGGTGTTGACCGGCGGGGTGTTGACCGGCGGTGCGCTGGTCGGTGGTGCCGGACGGGTCTGCGCGGGCGGTGCGTCGGAACGCGGCGGCTGTGCGGCCGGGGTGGCGTCCGGGCGCGGCGACGGCGCGTTGGTGTTGGGCGCGGGCGACGCCGGCGGGGACGACACGGGCGGCGTGCCCGGCCGGGACTGGGCGGGCGGCGCGGTGTTCGGGTTCGCCGCCGGGGAAGCGGACGGCGTGCTGGAGGGAGGCGGGGTCGTCGGCGTCGGCTTCGGTGCCGGAGGCGGCGTCGAGGGCGACGTTCCCGGTGCCTTGGTGATGGTGTTGTCGGGCGTGGGGGCCTTGGGCGCGTCGAACACGCCCTTCGAACCGCTGATCGGAACCTTGCTGCCGCCGCGTTCACCGCCGGTCGCGCCGGGGGTTCCGCCTGGTGCCATCGGCGGGGCCACGGGGGGTGCGCCCGCAGCGGGAGACGTCACGCTCGGAGCCGTGCCGCCACGCGAACCCGTGCTCTGCGGTGGGGTGCTGACGGCGCTCTGCGAGCCGGGGGTGTTGCCGGGGTCCTTGTAGCCGGGCGCGGACGGCGTGAACGCCGCGGGAGCCTTGGCGCCGCCACCGGGGTTCGCGCTGCCACCGGGGTTCGCTCCGCCCGGAGTCGAACCTCCAGGGGTGGAGCCGGGCGTCGAACCGGGCGTCAGCGGGATGTTGGCGTTGGGCTTCGGCGCCGGCGGCGGGGTCGAGGGTGACGTTCCCGGTGCCTTGGTGATGGTGTTGTCGGGCGTGGAGGGCTTGGGCGCGTCGAACACGCCCTTCTGACCGCTGATCGGAACCTTGCTGCCACCGCGCTCGCCGCCGGTCGCACCCGGCATCGCGCCACCCGCCGGCGGGGCCATGCCGGGCGCCATCGGGGGAGGCGTCGCGCCGCCGCGCGGAGGTGACGTCACCGCGCCCTGCGAGCCGGGAACGCCCGTGGACGGCTTGGTGCCCGCCGCGCCACCGGGGTCCTTGTAGCCGGGCGCGGACGGCGTGAACGCCGCGGGGGTCTTCGCGCCGCCGCCGGGGGTGGAGCCGCCGGGCGTGGAGCCACCCTTGGTCCCGCTGCCGCCGGGAGTGGAGCCGGGGGTCGCGCCAGGCGTCGCACCGCCCTTGCCGCCGGCGCTGCCGGGAGCGGAGGGCGTGAAGGCCGCAGGGCTCTTGACGCCGGACCCGCCGCCCTTCGAACCGGAGGCGCCGGGAGCACCGGGCGTGCCACCGACGACCGGCGGCGCACCGGCCGCGGGACCGCCCGGCGACTTGCCGAGGCTCGGCGTGAAGTTCGCGCCGCCCTTGGGGCCTTGCGTGGGGCTGACCTTGCCGCCGCCGGCCGGCGTGGGGCCGACGCTGGGCGTGAAACCCGCGCCGCCGCCCTTGGGGCCCTGGGTGGGGCTGACCTTGCTGCCACCCGCCGGAGTGGCGCCGGCGGTCGGCGTGAAGCCGGCACCGCCCTTGGGACCCTGGACGTCGCCGACCTTGCCGCCGCCCGGTGCCGAGCCGGGGGTGGGCGTGAAGTTCGCGCCGCCCTTGGGGGCCTGGGTGGGGGAGACCTTGCCGCCGCCGCCCTGCGAGTTGGGGGTGGAGCCGGGGTTGGCGCCGCCGCCCTTGGGACCCTGGACGTCGCCGACCTTGCCACCACCCGGTGCCGAGCCGAGGGTGGGCGTGAAGTTCGCGCCCCCCTTGGGACCCTGGGTGGGGGTGACCTTGCCGCCGCCCTGCGGGCCGGGGGTGGAACTGGGGTTGACGCCACCGCCCTTGACCGTGCCGGGACCGGACACCTTCGGGCCGCTCTGCCCGTTCGGGCCCGGCGTGGAGCTGCCGCCTCCCTTGACCGACCCCGGGTCGCTGACCTTGCCACCCGACGTGCTCGGACCGGAGGGCGGCGGCGCGGTCGTGCCGGCCGGCGGCTTCGCGTTGGTGCTCGTGTCGATCGAGCGGAGGTTGGAGCTCTGGTTGGTGTCCGTCGTGGTCGACGTCTGGTGCGTGGCCTTCAGGCCGGACTGGACGTCGGTGAACGCCTTGGCGCCCCTGTCCGCCTGCGCGACCGCGTTGTCGTTGGACGCGTTGAGCGCGGGCACCGCGAACAGGCCGATGGGGCCGAGCGCGTTGCCGCTGAAGCTCAGGCCGCGCAGGCCGCTCGAGATGCTCGCCAGGCGGGACCCGAGGTCGCCTGCCTTGTTCTGCAACCCCTGCATCGAGGAGTCGCTCATGGAGTAACCGCTGTTGCCGGTGGGACCACCACCCGTACCGGTGCCGGCCGGTGGCGCCGAGGGGGGTGGGTTCGCTCCCGGGTTCGGCGACGGGTTGGGATTGACGTTCCCCTTGGCCATGGGCGGTGCTTCTCCAGTACTGCGTCAGAACAAGGCGGGACCTCGGATCCCGGCTGTTGGCTGGACTTACTCGGTCGGCCGGACGGAACGCTGGAACGTCGGCTGCACCGGCTCCGCCGCCGCACCGCTGGCCTGAGCGTCCACCTCGAAGGCGGCGACCGCGCGCAACGGCTCGTTCGCCACGAGCGGGTTGACGTTCTCGTAGACGGCGGACTCGGCCTCGATGCCCGTGGCGTAGTAGGCCTCACGCGGCTGCGACGGTTCGAGACCGTCGTACGCGTGCGACACCTGCGTGCGCGCGAGCGGTTCATAGGCCGTGGTCTGCTGCAACGGCTCGGACTGCGTGTCCGCGCTCGTGTAGGCCTCACGCGCCTGCATCGGCTGCACGGCCTCGTGCAGCGAGCCGCCCGAGGTCATGCTGACGCCGGACACCATCGTGGAGTCCGAAGCGACGCCACGGGAGAACGCCACAGGAGCCTCCACGGCCTCCGCGCGCTGGAACGCCATCGGGGCCTGGACCGCTTCGGCGCGCTGGAACGCCATGGGCGCTTCGACGGCCTCGCCGCGCTGGAACGCCATGGGCGCCTGCACGGCCTCGGCGCGCTGCATGGGCTGCAACGGCTGAACCGCCTCGGTGCGGTGCACGGCCTGCATCGGCTCGACGGCGTGCATCGCCTCAACGCGCTGCAGGGGCTGCATCGGCTCGGCGTGCTGGAACGGCTGCAACGGCTGCAACGGCTCCGCCTGCATGGCCCGCACGGCGTGAGTCGGCTGCAACGGCTCCGCCTGCATGGCCCGCACGGCGTGAGTCGCCTGGAGCGGTTCCGCCTGCATCGCCCGCACGGCATGGGTCGGCTGCAACTGCTCTGCCTGGTGCACCGCCATGCGGGCCTGCGTCGGCTCGGCGTCGGCGAGGCGCACCGAGTTCTGCAGCGTCGCCGTGGCGGTGCCGGTCGTGCCCGTGGTGGTCTCACCGGTGGTGGCACCCGGAGCCGTGCCGCTGCCACCGCCCTGCTTGTTCTGGAGCGCCTCGTCGATCTTGTCGTTGACGCCGTCCTGGGCCTTGTAGCCCTCGTAGGTGATCTCGGCGGCGTCGGCGGAGTTCTCGAACCGCTCCCAGCCCTTGCTGACCTTCTTCATGATCTCGTCGAGGTCGCCGATGCGCTTCATCTGACGGGCGAGCGCGGCGACGACGCGGGCGACGCGCGAGGCGATGTTGACGCCGAGCGCGACGGCCTTGCCGACGGCGAAGCCGATGAAGATCGGGATCGAGGCGCCGAACGTCGGGATCATCGCGGCGGCGGCGAGGATCGCGCCACCGATCAGCGAACCGATCAGCTGGGCGATCAGGTCGCGCACGATGTCGCGCAGCACCGTGACCAGCATGCCCATGATCGCGGTGATCTTGGCCTTGGTCTCGACGGCGTTGGCCAGGTCGTCGAGCTCCTGGTACATGGAGTCCATGGACGTCTTGAAGCGCTCGGAGGACTGACCGGTCCAGCCGTCGAACGTCGCGAGACCGCTCTTGTGGTCCTCGGCCAGCACGCGCAGCTCGGCGGCACGGGCCTTGGTCGCCTCGACGTTGGCCTGGATCTCCTCCGGGTTGCCCATCAGCTGGTTCAGGGCGTCGCGCAGGAACGACACGTGTTCGATCAGCCAGCCGACGCCGGCACCGATGATGCTGCCCAGCGGGTCGATCGCGAGCATCACCGTGGCGGAGGCGGCGCCGATGGCGTTGAACGTGATGTCCAGGGCCTTTTCGGTCTCGCTCTCGGCGTCCTTGCTGATGCCGTCGATCAGGCTGCCGTAGGCCTCGATGAACAGCGAGCCCTTGAGCTTGTTCTCCTCGGTGATGTTCATCCCGGGAGGAGACGGGAGTGGAGTTTCCGGCGCGGTCATCGCTGTTCCTTACCAGGGCTGGTTGTCGTCGTCATCGTCGTCGTCCGCGCGGCGCCTGCCGCGGACGGGCGGCGGCTGGGGAGCCGCCGCGGGCCGGGACGCCGGCGGTGCCGCAGGGGCCGGTTCCGGGTCGTCGTCGATCTCGTCATAGGTGTCGCCGGTGTCCTCGGCTTCGTCGTCGTCCGGGATGGAGTCCGAGACCATCTGGTAGGCCTCGGTGCCCTCGCCGAGCGGTTTGAAGAGCTCCAGGACCTGCAACGCCGCCTGCTTCTGGGCCTGCCGCGCCGTCTCCAGGATCGCCGCGGTGAGCCGGGCGGCGCCCAGCTCGACCGCGCGGTGCCCGAGCTGCAGGTTCTGCAGGCCTCCGTTCGGGCCCACCGTGACGGTCACCGAGCCGTCCTTGGACGACACGGTGGCGGAGGCGGCCGCGAAGTTCTCCGTGAGGTCCTCCGACTTCTTCTTCAGGTCGGCCAGCTTGGCCTCGTACTCTTCGACCCACTGGGTGGGGTTCGCGGGGTTCACACGGTCCTCCGGCGGCGGCGGTTCAACTGAGACGCGTCAGATCACGCGAGCACAGCGTTGATACGGGTTGCGATGCGGTCGTTGTCGGTCGGCGAGAGGCTCAGCCAGCCGTCCGAGTTGACCATCAGGTAACGGCCCTGGTGGGTGTCGAACCAGTTGATGACGACACCCGACCGCTCCCGGCCGAGGGTGACGCCGAACTGGCCACCCGCGACGCGGTTCGAGGCCAGCTCGTCGAACTGCTTGGCGTCCTGGGCGGACAGACCGGCCTGCCGCAGCGCCTCCTGGTCGTCCACCCCGCCCTCGCCGAACAGGTCGTCCGCGGACTTGGCCCCTTCGGTCTCCTGCAGCGCCACGGCGTCCTGCAGCGACTGGACCCGCACGTTCACCGCCGTGCCCGGACCGGGCACGGCGTCGGGCAGGACCTTGACGATCTCGCGGGCGATGCCGGTCTCCCGGATGCCGAGCAGCCCCACCCGGTCGTCGTCGATGATCGCGAGCGCGGCGCGCTCGCCGTTCGAGACGGCGAGCGCCCGCACCGTGCGGTCGAGTCCGGCCACGGCGTCCACGGACACCCGGTGGTCGTCGAGCAGCCGCAGATGACCTTCGAGGCGCTCGTTGTCGACGAGACCGCGCGAGCGCAGGTCCTCGAGCGTCCTCTCGGTCAGCACACGGCGTTCCTGCTCCGTCGCGCCCTCGCTGGGCACGTCCAGCGGGTAGGGCACGCTGCCGAGGTCCAGCGCGTGCCACAGGACGTCGAACTCGCGCGGCGTGAGCAGGAACTCAGGCGTGATCACGCGGGCTCTGCCCCCTTCGGCTTCTTGACCTTCGCGGCACCGATCACCGACGGGGGCAGGTTCTCACCGGGGACCTCGAACAGGTCGCCGCCCATGATGAAGCTGGCGGAGCGGTGTTCCTTGTCCTCTTCGCCCCTGCCGCCGCCGCCCGGAGCGCCACCCATCGGCGCGCCCGCACCCATGCCGGCACCGGCCGCCGCGGCGCCACCGGGACCCATGCCCATCGGCATGCCGCCGCGGGCCGCGTTCTGGACACCCGCCGCGCCACCGGACTGCATCGCGCCACCGGCGCCCGCGGTACCACCCGCGCCACCGCCGAACGCACCGCCGCCGGCGCCACCACCGCCACCCGCGCCCATCTGCGGGGTGTACGGCATCGGGCCGCCCTTCATGCCACCGCCGCCACCGGCTCCGCCGCCACCGCCGGCTCCACCGCCCGCACCGCCGGGGCCGTTGTAGCCGGGCGCGGTGGGCGTGTACGCCGCGGGACCCTTGGGGTTCTGCGGCGTGTAGCCGGGGTTCTGCGGGGTGTAGTTCGGGTTCGCGATGTCCCTGCCGACCACCGGGGTCCTGGGGATGTTCTGGTTCTGGCCGCCGCCGGGCCTGGCGGTGCCGGTGCCGCCGAGCTGCGGCGTGTAGCCCGGCGCGGTCGGGGTGTAGCTGCCGCCGCCACCACCGCTGCCGCTCGGGTACGTGTTGCCGGAGTTGCCACCCAGCTGCGGGGTGTAGCCCGGCGCGGTCGGCGTGTACGCCGCCGAGGTGTTGGTGCTCGTGTTGCCGGGGTTGTAGCCGGGCATCTGCGGCGTGTAGTTCGCGCCGGCGCCACCGCCACCGCCGTTTCCGGCACCGGTGTAGCCGGGCGCGGTCGGCGTGTAGGCCGCCGCGGCGGGCTGGGTCCCGGTCGTGGTGCCGGCTCCGGTTCCGGCACCCGCGGGGGACGGGGGAGCGGCCACACCGGCACCGCTCTGCGCGTGCGTCGCCGTGAGAGCGTCCGCGTTGCCGTTGAGCGTGGGCACGTCTCCCATGCGCCGCACCGCCATCACCGGCTGCTCGACCTGGCCGGTGTTCGGGTTGAACGGCGGCTTGAAGGTCGGGGTCGTCGAGTCGATCTGACGGGAGTTGTTCTCCATGTCCGTCATCACGGTGACGGCCTGCTCGTGCGCCGCGCGCGAGGCGGCGTTGGCCAGCGCGATGTCCGCTGAGGCCAGCACGAACGCGGGCGTGCCCGGCTGCGACAGCGCGGCCGCCGCCTTGTTCCAGTCGAACTGGACGGGCTGGGGCATCTGCGCGCGGGCGTTCTCCATGACGCGGCCCTGGTCCGCGACCTTGGCGCCGACCTCGACCGCGGTGCGAGCGGTCTCGTCGACCCAGTCCCCGAGCTTCTTCATCGCGGCTCGGGCGGCCTCGGCGGCGTCACCGGTCCACCCGGACTCCGACGCCGCGATGACCGAGTTGATGGTGCGCGACGCCTCGGTCAGCTCGGTGCCGTACTTGCCCCAGTCGGAGCTGATCTGGCCGGCTTGACCGGGGTCGTTGTTGTTGTGCACCGCGGCGTACAGCTCTTGGTGCGAACGAGACGCCCAGTTCTGCGGGTCCGTGAGGACCGGGACGTTCTCGATGTCGCTCGGGACGGTCTCGGGGGGCATGACCGGCTCGCCTCTCACGTCGTTGGGTCAACTGGCCACAAGATCAGCTGTTGCCCATGTGCTTCTTCAGTTCGGCCTGCTGGTCCTCGTCGAGGCGGGTGAAGTTCTCGATCGCCTCGACGATCGAGTTCTTCGTCTGCTCGAGAACCGTGCGGTACGCGGTCATGACGCTGACGAACGAGTACTGCTCGCCGTCCGCGCGGTGGGTGAACTTGTCGCGCATCTTGTCGCCGACCGGGTTCGCTCCGAGCGGAGCCGGGCGGGCGATGCTGCTGGTCGCGCGTTCGATCCAGGAGTCGACCTGGTCTATCTGGGCCTGGAACTGCTTGCGGAGCTCCTCACCCGCTGCCGGGTCGAGCTGAACCTGCCCCGAGGAGACGGTCTCGCCGAGCGGGACAGCCTCTTTGTCACCGACGATGTACATGCGGGCAGTATCGGGGGTCTTTTCGCACATCGCGCGTTCCGTTCCAGGCCTGTCCCAATTGAGACTTGTCCGCGCAAAGCGTTGCAGTGGAGGGAAACCGCCGGCTCCAGATGAACGGACTGTAACAAGCATGTCGTTTCCGCAGGTTGTGGAAGCGCTCTCGGGACGTTGCCCGCTCGGGCTTTCGATCTCCGTCCACGCCATCGGATCTGCCCTCGACAGGGCCGGTGTGACCGAAGTCACAGTGGTCTGAATGTGTGATTTAGGGCTGTCTTGAGGTTAGCGGAACGCGGGCGTTCCCGTGGAAGCCCGACTTGCCCGATCCGATCAGGCCGCGGCCGGTCACGTCAGCACGGAGTCGATCCGCATGGCGATCCGGTCGTTGTCGGTGGGGGACAGGCTGAGCCACCCGTCGGAGCGGACCATGAGGTAGCGGCCCTGGTGGGTGTCGAACCAGTTGATCACCACGTCGGCGCGGTGCCGGCCGTGCGTCACGCCGAACTGGCCGCCTGCCACGCGGTTCGCCGCGAGCTCGTCCATCTGGCGCGCGTCCTGCGCTGACAACCCCGCCCTGAGCAGTGCCTGGCGGTCGTCGAGTTCGTCGTCCGCCGCACCCCACGGGTCCTCGGACTCCTCGTCCTGCTCGGCTTCCTGCAGCGCCACGGCCTGCTGCAACGTCTCCAGCCGCACCGACAGCGCGCTGCCGGGTCCGGCAACGCCGTGGGGCAGGACCCGCACGATCTCGCGGGCCAGCGCGGTGGGCCTGATCTCGGACAGGCCGACGGCGTCACCGTCGATCACGGCCAGCACGCCCTCGTTGCCGTCGGAGGCGGCCAGCGCCCGCACGGTCCGGTCGAGCCCGGCGACGGCGTCCACGGACACGTCGTGCTCGCCGAGCAGGCGCATCAGGTCCTCGAGCCGCGCGTCATCGGCGAGCCCGCGCCTCCGCAGGTCCGCGATCGTCCGTTCCTGCAACGCTGTGAGCTCGCTCGCGGTAGCTCCTTCGCTGGGCACGTCGAGCGGGTACGGCATTCTGCCGAGCCGCAGCGTCTGCCACAGCACCTCGAACTCGCGGGTCGACAGCAAGTACTCGGGCGTGATCACGAGTGCTCGGAACCTTTCTGCTCTGCCTGCGTTGCGCGCAGTATCGAGCAGGAACGCGTCGGGCGTTCATCATTGTGGGGTTGCGTACCCGGTTGAGACGGAATGTTCACGATCCGCCGCACTGCCCGCATTCGGCCCGCTTCCGTGTCGCCAGGCCTGGGAAGCCCGCGTGAGACCAGGGTCTGGGAGCGCTGCCAAGTCGCGCTCCGTGTCGACGCGGACTGGTTGCTCGTCGATTCCGGCAGGGTGCTTCAGATGAGTCGTAGTGATGCAAATCACATCCATTTGGGGGGTCGCCGATACGAACCCGTTAGCGACTACGGGGGTGCCCGAATCTCATTTCTCGTGCGTTTGATGATTTCAGCGCAAACCGAAGGTGTTGTCCTGGCGGTCGGCGACCCGCACCCGCAGGTGTGAAGATCGGAGCGTGACCGTCTCCGCGTGGGCGCCCCTGCGCCGCAGCGCCTTCCGGGCCCTGTGGCTGGCCCAGTTCGCCAGCAACATCGGAACGTGGGCGCAGACCGTCGGCGCCCAGTGGCTCATGGGCGACCTGGGCGGCAGCGCACTGCAGGTCGCGCTCGTCCAGACGGCCACCACCCTGCCGGTGTTCCTGCTGGTGGTGCCCTCCGGCGCGCTCGGCGACATCCTCGACCGCCGCCGGGTCCTGCTCGCGGGCCAGGCGCTCATGCTGGCAGGCGCAGCCGGGTTGATGCTGCTCACCGGCACCGACCGGGCGACCCCGTCGAGCCTGCTCGCGCTGCTCGCACTGATGGCGATGGGCCAGGCGCTGTCGATGCCGTCGTTCCAGGCGATCCAGCCGGAGCTGGTCAGCCGCGAGGAGATCCCGCAGGCCGCGCTGCTCAACGGCGTCAACATGAACGTCGGCCGCGCCATCGGCCCCGCGCTCGGCGGTCTGCTGATCGCCTTGGCCGGTCCGGAGGCGACGTTCGCGTTCAACACCGTGTCGTTCCTGGGCGTGCTGATCGTCCTGGCCCGCTGGCGCCGCCCGTCCGACCACCGTCCACTCGGGACCGAGCACATCGCCACCGCCGTGCGCACCGGCGCCCGCTACGTGGCCAGCTCACCGCTGTTCCGCCGGGTGCTCACCCGGCTGCTGGTGTTCATCGTCTTCGGCAGCGGGCTGTGGGCGCTGCTGCCCGCCATCGCCCGCGGCCCCCTGGGGCTCGACGCCGGCGGCTACGGCGTCCTGCTCGGCAGCGTCGGCGCGGGGGCGATCGGTGGTGCCTTCGTCGTGCCGAAACTGTTGCAGCGCATGAGCAAGAACAGCATGGTGCTGGGCGCCACGCTGGTCTACGCGCTGGCCACGAGCACCTCGGTGCTGGTCGGCAGCTTCCCGCTGGTCATCGTCGCGATGCTGCTGACCGGTGCCTGCTGGATCGCCACCCTGTCGACCTTCAACGCCATCGCCCAGGTCCTGCTCCCCGCCTGGACCAGGGCTCGCGCGCTCGCCTACTACCAGCTGATCCTGATGGGCGGCCAGGCCCTCGGCGCCGTCCTGTGGGGCACCGTCGCCGACGTCTACGGCCTGCACCCCGCCATGATCGTCCCCGCGGTGGCGATGGCCGTGCTGGCACTGGTCGCCACCCGCTGGTGGCCCCTGATCGACCGCCCGCTCGACGTCACCCCCGCCACCTACTGGAACGAACCGCCCCAGCTCGACGACACCGACGCGGGTCCGGTCCTGGTCACCGTCGAATGGCCCGTCGCCCCCGAGAACCACGACCGGTTCGTCGACGCCATGCAGAAGGTCGGCCGCGCCCGCCGCCGCACCGGGGCGACGATGTGGGGGCTGTTCCGCGACACCGAGCAGCCGGACGTGTTCCTGGAGACGTTCACCGTGGCCACCTGGCAGGAGCACCTGCGGCAGCACCTGGAGCGCGGGACCGTCGTGGACCAGCAGAACCAGGGGATCGCCCGTGAGCTGGCGCGCGAGGAGCCGCGGGTGCGGCACCTGCTGTTCGCGCAGCCCACGAAGCCGGAGTGAGACGCTCCCATAGTGGCAGGCTATGCCGAGTAGGGATGCTCCCCGGCCTGCGGGCGGTGTGACGCTACCGAACACCTCACACCCCTGCGGAGGACCTCGATGCGATCAGCCGCCCTCGTGCGCGTTGAGCAGTACGGCTGGCTCAGCTCGCTGTGAGGGCCGCGCCGCGTTCCTCCCACCACGGCCGGAACGCCGGGCTGGCCAGCGCGGCGGCGGCGTACGCCTCCAGCACGTCGGTGAACATGCGGCTGGCCTGGTCCCAGGTCAGCCGCTCCCGCCGCCAGCAGAACACCACCCTCAGCCGCATCGGCGCCCCCGCCAACGGCCGCACGGTCACGCCCTGTCCGCCCCGCGAGGTCGGCTCGACCAGCTGCACCGCCTTGCCCGCCGCGATCAGCTGCCGCCCGGCACCGCTGGGCACCTCGAACCGGATCTTCGGCACGAACCCGACGGCCCGGCAGGCCGCGCGCAACGCCGTCAGCGACCCGTCCTCGGCACCCGGCGGCCCCACCCACGCCTCACCGGCGAGGTCCGCCAGCTCGACTTCGGACCGAGAGGCCAACGGGTGGGAGGCGGGCAATGCGATGTGCACGGGCACCCACGGCACCACGACCCGTTGCGCCACGCCGCGTGGCAAGCCCAGGTCGCCGTCCTCGTCGACCGCGATCACGGCGGCGTCGAGGTGGCCGTTGGCCAACGCCAGCGCAAGGCCCGTGGACGACGGATCGACGTGCAGCGTGACGTCCTCCAGCGCTTCCTCCAGGCGCGTGTACAACCTCG
The DNA here is from genome assembly GCF_055608075.1 of Lentzea sp. NPDC036949. Classification (NCBI taxonomy): domain Bacteria; kingdom Bacillati; phylum Actinomycetota; class Actinomycetes; order Pseudonocardiales; family Pseudonocardiaceae; genus Lentzea; species Lentzea sp. NPDC036949. The sequence goes on along the minus strand of NZ_JBVJRA010000009.1, from coordinate 185,236 downwards.
TGACGCACTCCATGTGCACGGAACCGAACCGCACCGGCCCGCCACGACCGGCCACGGACGCACCGAACGCGTCCAGCTCCACCAGCAGCAACCGCGCGCGTTGCAGCATCTGCGCACCCAGCGGTGTGGGCTCCGCGCCGGCCCGTCCTCGGTCGAACAACCGGCCTCCGACCAGGCGTTCCACCCGTTGCAGCAGGGTGGTGAGGGACGGCTGGGAGATGCCGAGCTGGGTCGCCGCGCGGGAGAGGCTGCCCGCGTCGCCGATGGCGCAGATGGCCCGCAGGTGGCGGATCTCCAGTTCCATAGGACGAGGCTATCTCCAAGTCGGATGGGCGGAAGCCCTCCGTTCGGCGGAGGCTGTGGGAAAACAGACCCCCGGAAGGACGAGAATTGGCCCGCACACGCCGTGACATGGCGAAACTGGTGGACGCGGACGGTTTCCGCACCTACATCCGCGACGGCTGGGGCGAGTGGGACAACCCCATCGACCTCCCGGCGGGCGCGAAGGAGGCCGCGGCGCAGCACCGGGCCAAGCTCGCCGCGCAGCTCCCCGGCCGGCGCATCGCCCTCGCCGCCGGACGCGCCCACGTGCGTTCGAACGACACGTTCCACGAGTTCCGCGCGGACAGCGACTTCGTGTGGCTGACCGGCTGCCAGGTCGAGGGCGCGGTCGTCGTGGTCGAGAACGACGACGCCACGCTGTTCGTGCCGACGCCGTCCGAGCCGCACACCGTGGACTTCTTCGGTGACGCGGACCGCAGCCCGTTCTGGATCGGTGCCGCGGCGGGCACGAAGGAGTGGTCCGAGGCCCTCGACCTCACCGTGCGCCCGATCGAGGACCTGCCGCGCGCGCTCCAGGGCCGCCACCCCGAGACGCTCACCGCCAAGGGCGTCGACCCGCTGCTGGACGCGCTCACCGGCTCGCACAGCGACGAGCTGCGGACCGTGCTGTCCGAGCTGCGGCGGATCAAGGACGACTGGGAGGTCGACCAGCTCCGCCAGGCCGTGGACGCCACGGTCAGGGGCTTCCTCGACGTCGCGGGCGAGCTCGGCCAGGCCGTGCGCGGCGGGGGAGAGCGCTGGTTGCAGGGCACGTTCGACCGCCGCGCGCGCACGGAGGGCAACGGGCCCGGATACACCTCCATCGTCGCGTCCGGACCGCACGCCCCGGTGCTGCACTGGACCCGCTGCGACGGCAAGGTGAGCGACGCCGACCTGCTGCTGCTCGACGCCGGCGTGGAGACCAAGACCCTCTACACCGCCGACGTCACCCGCACGCTGCCGGTCGGCGGCGAGTTCAGCGCGGCCCAGCGCCAGGTGTACGACCTCGTGCTCAGGTCGCACGTCGCCGCGCTCGCGGAAGTCAAGCCGGGCAACGACTACAGCGCTTTCCACCACACCGCCATGCGCGTGCTCGCCGAGGGCCTGCACGACTGGGGCCTGCTGCCGGTGAGCGTCGACAAGGCGCTCGACCCGTCCGGCCAGCACCACCGCCGCTACATCGTCTGCGGCACCGGGCACTTCCTCGGCCTGGACGTGCACGACTGCGCCGACGCCCGTCAGGAGACCTACCAGCAGGGCATCCTCGAACGCGGCATGGCGCTGACCGTCGAGCCGGGCCTGTACTTCCACCCGAACGACGAGACGCTGCCGCCGGAGCTGCGCGGCATCGGCGTGCGGCTGGAGGACGACCTGGTCGTGACCGGCGACGGCGCCGACGTCCTGTCGGACGCGCTGCCGATCGACGCGGACGAGATCGCGGCCTGGGTGCGGTCAAACCGCGCCTAGCCCCCTGCTGTTGGAGCATCTGCAAGTACTGCCAACGTGGTGGTTGGCAGTACTTGCAGATGCCTAAGCGGACGGGGTCGAGCGGGCCCAGGCGAACGTCAGTTCCACGGCCCGCTTCCAGTTCGCGTACTCGTTCTCCCGGTGCGCCGCGTCCATCACGGGGTTCCACCGCGCGGCCAGGTGCCAGTTGCGCCGCAACCCCTCCAGGTCCGGCCAGTAGCCGGAGGCGAGCCCGGCGGCGTAGGCCGCGCCCAGCGACACGGTCTCGGCCACCAGCGGCCGCATCACCGGGATGTCCAGCACGTCCGCGAGGAACTGCATCAGCAGGTGGTCGGCGGTCATGCCGCCGTCCACCTTGAGCACCGGCGTGGGCGCGCCCAGGTCGGCGTTCATCGCGTCGACCACCTCACGCGTCTGCCACCCGGTCGCCTCCAGCACCGCCCGCGCCAGGTGCCCCTTGTTGATGTACGACGTCAAGCCGACGACGATCCCACGCGCCTGTGCGAGCCAGTGCGGCGCGAACAACCCGGAGAACGCCGGCACGATGTAGCAGCCGCCGTTGTCCTTCACCGTGCGGGCCAGCGTCTCGATCTCCGGCGCGGAGTGGATCAGGCCGAGGTTGTCGCGGAACCACTGCACGAGCGACCCGGCGACGGCGATCGAGCCCTCCAGCGCGTACGTCGGCTCACCACCGATCTGGTACCCGATCGTGGTCAGCAGGCCGTGCTTCGACCGCACCAGCTCGGTGCCGGTGTTCATCAGCAGGAACCCACCGGTGCCGTACGTGCCCTTGATCGAGCCCTTCTCGAAGCACGTCTGCCCGAACAGCGCCGCGTGCTGGTCGCCCAGCGCCGCCGTGATCGGGATGCCCGGCACCACCCGCGCCGTCACACCGGAGATCTCCGACGACGGCCGGATCTCCGGCAGCATCGCCGCGGGCACGCCGAAGAAGTCCAGCAGCATCGGGTCCCACTGGCGGGTGCTGAGGTTCATCAGCATCGTGCGGGACGCGTTGGTCACGTCGGTGACGTGCAGGCCGCCGTTCACACCGCCGGTGAGGTTCCAGATCAGCCAGGTGTCCATCGTCCCGAACAGCACGTCACCGCGGGACGCCCGCTCGCGCACGCCCGGCACGGTGTCGAGCAGCCACCGCAGCGACGGCGCCGAGAAGTAGGTCGCGAGCGGCAGGCCGCAGCGTTCGCGGACCTCCTCGATGCCCGGCTGCCCCTCCAGTCGCGCGACGAGCTCCTCGGTGCGGATGTCCTCCCACACGATCGCGCGTCCCACCGGGACACCGGTGTGCCGGTCCCACGCCACGAACGTCTCGCGCTGGTTCGTGATGCCCAGCGCCACGACCTGGTCGGCGGTGATCCCCGCCTGCCGCAACGCCTGCGGCATGATCCGGTCGACGTTGCGCCAGATCTCCACGGCGTCCTGCTCGACCCAGCCCGGCCGCGGGCGGTACTGGCGGTGCTCGCGCTGGGCGACCGCGACCAGGCGGGCGTTCTGGTCGAACACGATGCACCGGGTCGACGTCGTGCCCTGGTCGATCGCCATCACGAAGCGTTGCACGCCGGTCCTCTCAGTTCTCGTCGACCAGTGAGGTGGTGACCGCGTCGGCGGCCTGCACGACCTGGCGCACCAGCGCCGTGCGCGGCCGGCCGGTGGAGTCGCAGAGCCGGTCCACGGCGCCGGAGATGCCGATCGCGCCGACCACGAGGCCGCCGGGGATGCGGATCGGCGCGGCGATGCTCGCCTCACCCGGCATGTACTCCTCCGCCTCACCCGCCCAGCCCTGCGCGCGCACCTCGGTCAGCACCCGCTCCAACGCCTGCGTGCGCGTGATCGTGCGGCGGGTCAGCGACGTCAGCTCCCGTTTGCGCGCGGCCGCCGACAGGTCCGGGTCGTAGGCGAGCAGCACCTTGCCCAGCGCGGTCGCGTGCAACGGCAGCATCGCGCCGATGCCGAGCGTCTGCACCGAGTCGTCCGGGCGGAACACGTGGTGCACGACGAGCACGGCGCCGTCGTGGTGCATGCCGATCCGCACCTCCTGACCCGAGCGCGCGGCGAGCGTGTCGGCCCAGTTGATCGATCGGGAACGCAGCTCGTTCGCGTCGAGGTAGCTCGTCCCGAGGTGCAGCAGGGCGGCACCGAGGCGGTAGCGGCCGGTCGCGGAGTCCTGCTCGACGAACTCGACCCGTTGCAGCGTGCGGAGAATCCCGTGCGCGGTGCCGCGGGCCAGACCGAGCGAGGCGGCTATCTCCGTGAGACCGTGGTGGCCGGACCCGCGCGCGAGAAGCCGCAGCACGGCTGCGGCGCGTTCGATCGACTGGATGGGTCCCGGCACGCGAGCAACGTAATTGAGACGACCCGTGTCGGCAATGTCGAACGGCTACGACCCGCGTCACCGCTGGACACGCGCCTGAAACACCTTGTCTGAGCGCAGCGTGACCGGTCGGTCACAGCAGTGCACCCGGTCGGTGTCGACATTGTCGAACAGCACCCGTTGAGCAGGCGTGACGCGGGTCATTACGTTCCGCGGCAGTCACCACGGGGTGATCAGCCGTTCAAGGACGAATGGGAGGCCAGCGTGGGTCTCGGGACAGTGTTCCTCAGCGAGGTGCTCGGTACGGGCATCCTGCTGTTGCTGGGTGCGGGCGTGGTGGCCAACGTGCTGCTCGCCAAGTCGAAGGGGTTCGACGGCGGCTGGCTGTTGATCAACTTCGGGTGGGGTCTCGCGGTCTTCGCCGGTGTGTACATCGCGTACAAGTCGGGGGCACACCTCAACCCCGCCGTGACGGTCGGCATCCTCACCAGCGGTGCGGCCGAGTTCGCGCCCGGTGTGCCGGTCGGCGTCGGCTCGACGCTCGTCTACTTCGCCGGCGAGATGCTCGGCGCGTTCCTCGGTGCCGTCCTCGCGTGGCTGGCCTACAAGCCGCACTTCGACGAGACGCCCGACGAGGGCCTCAAGCTCGCCGTCTTCTCCACGGGCCCGGCGATCCGCAGCTACGCCTGGAACCTGGTGTGCGAGATCATCGGCACGTTCGTCCTGGTCTTCGTGATCCTCGCACTGGGCAAGACCCCGACCCAGCTCGGCCCGCTGGCCGTCGCGATGCTGGTCGTCGGCATCGGTGCCTCCCTCGGCGGCCCCACCGGCTACGCCATCAACCCGGCCCGTGACCTCGGCCCGCGCATCGCGCACGCCATCCTCCCGCTGTCCTACAAGGGCACCGACGGTGAGGCCGTCGGCAAGAAGGACTCCGACTGGGCGTACGCCTGGGTGCCGGTCGTCGGCCCGCTCCTCGGCGGCGCGCTCGCCGGTGTCGTCGCAGCTCTCGCGTTCTGACCGTGTTCTGACCATCCCGAAAGGACAGTTTCGATGACGCAGTACGTCCTCGCCGTCGACCAGGGCACGACCAGCACCAGGGCGATCATCTTCGACCACAGCGGTTCCATCGTCTCCGTGGGCCAGAAGGAGCACGAGCAGATCTTCCCGCGGGCCGGCTGGGTCGAGCACAACCCGGTGGAGATCTCCGAGAACACCCGGTTCGTGATCGGCCAGGCGCTTGCCACGGCCGACCTCAACACGAGCGACATCGCCGCGGTCGGCATCACCAACCAGCGCGAGACCGCCGTCGTGTGGGACAAGAACACCGGGCAGCCGGTCTACAACGCGATCGTCTGGCAGGACACCCGCACCCAGGCCATCGTGGACGAGCTCGGTCGGCTCGGCGGCGGTGGTGACCGCTACAAGGGCAAGGTCGGCCTGCCGCTCGCCACCTACTTCTCCGGTCCGAAGATCCGCTGGATCCTCGACAACGTCGAGGGCGCCCGCGAGCGCGCCGAGGCCGGTGACCTGCTGTTCGGCAACACCGACACGTGGACGCTGTGGAACCTCACCGGCGGCCCCAACGGCGGCGTGCACGCCACCGACGTCACCAACGCGTCGCGGACCATGCTCATGGACCTCGACACGCTGCAGTGGGACGCCACGATCGCCGAGGAGATGGGCATCCCGCTGTCCATGCTCCCGGAGATCAAGTCCTCTTCGGAGGTCTACGGCCACGGCGGCCCCGGCGGCGTCCTCAAGGGCGTGCCGATCGCCGGCATCCTGGGCGACCAGCAGGCCGCCACGTTCGGCCAGGCCTGCTACGAGCCGGGCACCGCGAAGAACACCTACGGCACCGGCAACTTCATGCTCCTCAACACGGGCACGGAGAAGGTCGCGTCGAAGAACGGCCTGCTGACCACGGTCTGCTACAAGATCGGCGACGAGGCCCCGGTCTACGCCCTGGAGGGCTCGATCGCGGTCACCGGTTCGCTGGTGCAGTGGCTGCGCGACAACCTCGGCATCATCGGCTCGGCGCCGGAGATCGAGACGCTCGCGAAGTCGGTCGAGGACAACGGTGGCGCGTACTTCGTGCCCGCGTTCTCCGGCCTGTTCGCGCCGTACTGGCGCTCCGACGCCCGCGGTGCGGTCGTCGGCCTCACCCGGTTCGTCAACAAGGGCCACATCGCCCGCGCCGTCCTGGAGGCCACCGCCTTCCAGACGCGCGAGGTCCTCGACGCCATGAACGCCGACTCCGGCGTGCCGCTGACCGAGTTGAAGGTCGACGGCGGCATGGTGGCCAACGAGCTGCTGATGCAGTTCCAGGCCGACGTGCTGGACGTGCCGGTGATCCGGCCGGTCGTCGCCGAGACCACCGCGCTGGGCGCCGCCTACGCCGCCGGTCTCGCGGTGGGCTACTGGTCCTCGCTCGACGAGTTGCGCGCCAACTGGTCCGAGGACAAGCGCTGGGCGCCCGAGATGGACGCCGACGAGCGCGAGCGCCAGTACCGCAACTGGAAGAAGGCCGTGACCAAGTCGTTCGACTGGGTCGACGCCGACGTCCGCTGATTTTCTGCTGAGGGAGTTGAAGGTGTTCGCAAGGCTGGATCCGGCTCGACGTGCCGACTCGCTGGCTGCCCTGGACGGCACCGAGTTCGACGTGCTCGTCGTCGGTGGAGGTGTCGTCGGTGCGGGTGCCGCGTTGGACGCGGCGTCGAGAGGTCTCTCGGTCGCACTGGTCGAGGCCCACGACTGGGCGGCGGGGACGTCGAGCCGGTCCAGCAAGCTCGTCCACGGCGGGCTGCGCTACCTGGAGCAGCTGGAGTTCAAGCTGGTCCGCGAAGCGCTGAAGGAACGCGGGTTGCTGCTGCGCCGGCTCGCACCGCACCTGGTGCGGCCGGTGCCGTTCCTCTTCCCGCTGGAGAAGCAGTGGGAACGCGCCTACGTCGGCGCGGGCGTGCTGCTGTACGACTCGATCGGCGGTGCCGGTGCGGTCCCGATGCACCGGCACCTGTCCCGCAGGCGGATGGCCGAGGTCGCGCCCTCGCTCGACACCTCGGCGTTCGCCGGCGCCATCCGCTACTACGACGCGCAGGTGGACGACGCCCGCCTCGTCACCACGCTGGTGCGCACGGCGGCGCAGCACGGCGCCACCGTGCTGTCCCGCGCCAAGGTCACCTCCTTGCTGCGCAACGGCGGCCGCGTCGCCGGCGCGTCCGTGCGCGACGAGCTGACCGGTGTGACGCACGTGGTGCGCGCGCGGCGCGTGATCAGTGCGACCGGCGTGTGGACCGACTCGCTGAACTCGATGAGCCCCGGCACCCCGCCGTTCCACGTGCGGATGTCGAAGGGCGTCCACGTCCTCGTGCCGCGCGACCGGATCCAGCTCGACGGCGGCCTGATCACGCGCACCGAGAAGAGCGTGCTGTTCGTGATCCCGTGGGGCGCGTACTGGATCATCGGCACCACGGACACGCCCTACGACGGCGACCCGGCCGCGGTGTCGGCGTCCCCCGAGGACGTGTCGTACATCCTCGACCACGTCAACGCCGTGCTGCGCGACAGCGTGTCGGTCGACGACGTCGTCGGCATGTACGCGGGTCTGCGCCCGCTGCTCGACGGCGCGTCCGGCGACACCGCGAAGCTGTCGCGCGAACACGCCGTGGCCCAGCCGGAACCGGGCTTCTTCGTGATCGCGGGCGGCAAGTACACGACCTACCGCGTGATGGCCGCCGACGTCGTCAACGCCGCCGTCGCGGGTCTCGGCAAGGCCGTCGCGCCGTCGCTGACCGCGCGCCTGCCGCTGTGCGGAGCCGTTGGCTTCCAAGAGCTGTGGGCAGACCGGACCCGTGTCGCCGCCGAGTCCGGCCTGTCCGCATCCACTGTGGAGCGACTGCTGCGCCGCTACGGTTCGGCGATCTCCGACGTGCTCGCGCTGGTCTCCCGGGACCCGGCGCTCACCGAGGACGTGGCCGGCCACCTCGCCGCCGAGGTCGTCTACGCCGTGACGCACGAGGGAGCGCTTTCGCTCGACGACGTCCTTGCCAGGCGGACGCGAATCGCGGTGGAACACCTCGACGGCGGCGCCTCGGTCGTCGACCGGGTGGCCGATCTGGTCGCTGGTCCGCTCGGGTGGACCACGGCCGAACGTGATGACGCCGTGCGCGCTTATCGGGAGAGTGCAGAGTTGGCCGCCCACTAGGCGTAGGAGATGTGACGGTGCGATGCAGAGCACGGAGCTGATCGAGAGGTTGCGCCGGGAGGGTGGCTTCCGGCTGTTGCCACTGCTCGGGAACACCGGTCAGGTCGCAGGGGTGCACCTGACCCGGTTCCTGCCCGGCGGCCACCTCGACGTGATCCAGGCGTGGGACGAGCACTGGGCGGTCTACGCCCGGCTGCCCGACGTGCTCGACGCCGCCGCACCGTTCGCGGTGCCGACCGGCGCGACGGCCCAGAGCGGGCCGTTCGCGCGGGTCGTCGCACCGCTGCTGCCGCTGCAGCCAGGTCTCACGGCCCGCTGAGCGGACTACTCGGCGACCCAGCCGACCAGGGCGCGCCAGGCGGGACCGGAGAACGTCAGTTCGGCACCGGTGTTCTTCGAGTCCCGCACGAGCGCGTCCTGGGTCAGCGCGACCTCCACGCAGTCAGTCGAGCCGTTGCCGCCGCTGTAGGTGCTCTTACGCCACGTCCGGTCCTGGGTCATCGGAGTCCTTTCGAAGAGCGCTGATGTACTCCGTCAGCATGCTCTTCGATTGTTCCTCGTCCAAGGCGATAGCATCCAGATGGTCGAACAGCTGCCGTGTGCGCGCGACGGCCGCACGGTCTTGCGCGAACACCTGCACCAGGTCCGACTCGCTGTAGGTGATCGGGTCGGCCTTGTCGAACTCGTACAACGTGGTCTTTCCCTGTAGTGCGACGGCCCGATAGCGGTCGGGCACGATTCGCATGATGTGGGTGTTGAACAGCAGACGCAGGTACTGGTCCTCCATGAGCTTCGCGTCGCCCAGGATTAGTTGCAGTGCAAGCTCGTGGACGTAGAACAAACATTCCGGGCGGAAGGGGCGTCGGAGGATCGTCTGCCGTTCGATGCGGAGGTCGACGAATTTCTCGACTTCCGCCGGTTCGTGGTATGCGGTGTCGAGGAGGAGCTGGCGCGCGTACTCCCGCGTCTGGAGCAGGCCGGGCGCCTTCAGGACCTCGAAGCTCGTGATCTTCGTGGCCATGGACTCCGTCATGGCCAGCGTGCGCAGGTTGTCAGGAATCTGCGCGTAGTAGGTGTTGAAGGCGTTGGTGTAGCGGCGGCGGAAGGTCTCGATGAAGTCCAGGCTCTGGCCACAGGCCGTGAGGAACTGGACGAGGTCGATCTCGCTCGCCCGCGCCTTGCCGTTCTCGACGTTGGAGACCTTGCTCGGGTCCCACCCCAGCTGGGTCGCGAGCGCCCGGCCCGTCATCGTCGTGTACTTTTCCCGGAGCCGGCGCAGTTCGTCGCCGAGGTCTCGGCTGTAGGCCGTAGAGGTCATCGCGGTCATGCCAAATACGCTATGGCTTGTTTTTGGAACAAGTAATAGCCACATTCGGGTGAAAACAGCGGGCTAGTGATCAAGCCATGCTTTCGCGGCGACCACTAGTGCTTCAACGCCGGTTTTCACCGTTGGTTCGATATCGGGTGCGAAGGCGGGGGAGTGGTTCATCGGCACGGGGTCGGGCGTGCGCGCGTTGAAGTCGATTCCACCGAGGAACCAGAAGACCGTCGGTGCGCCGGCGGCCGTGCCGAACACGCCGACGTCCTCGCTGGCGCTGACGACCGCACCGGGGATCAAGCGCTCGGTACCGAAGTGCTCGGTGAACGCGGCCACGATCCGTGCCGTGGCGTCCGGGTCCGACACGAGCGGCGGCATGGCGTCCCGCCACTCGAACTCGGGCTCCCGCGGCGCACCGGAGGCGGCGGCCTCGGCGCGCACGATCCGTTCGACGGCGTCGCGGATGATGCCGCTCGTGTGGTCGTTGAACGTCCGGATGTTGATGCCCAGCCCGGCGGTGTCCGGGATGACGTTCTCCTTGGTCCCGGCGTGGATCTGGCCGACCGTGACCACCGCACGTTCGCTGGGGGAGATCTCGCGCGCGACGATCCCTTGCAACCGCACGACGACGTGCGCGGCCATCAGCACGGGGTCGACAGCGGTCTCCGGCGACGAACCGTGACCGCCGCGGCCGAAGAGGGTGACGTTCACGGTGTCGCTGGCCGCCATCAACGGGCCGCTGCCGTGAGCGAGCATCCCGGCGGGCAGGGGAGCGACGTGCTGGGCGAGCACGACGTCCGGCGTGCCGAACCGCTCGAACAGCCCGTCCTCGACCATGTCCCGGGCGCCCCGGCCGAGCTCCTCGGCGGGCTGGCCGACCACGAGCAGCGTGCCGGACCACTCGTCACGGGTGTTCGCGAGCGCTTCGGCCGCGCCGACCAGACAGGTGACGTGCATGTCATGGCCGCACGCGTGCGCCACAGGCTGTTCGTCGCCGTTGGCGTCCACCGCGCGCGCTGTGCTGGCGTAGGGCAGCCCGGTCTCCTCGCGCACCGGCAGGGCGTCCATGTCGGCCCTCAGCAGGACGGTGGGCCCGTCACCGTTGCGCAGCACGCCGACCACACCGGTGCCACCGACCCCGGTCGTGACGGCGTAGCCCAGGGGGCGCAGTGCGTCGGCGAGGACTCCGGCGGTGCGGAACTCCTGCAACGACAGCTCGGGGTGCCGGTGCAGGTCGCGGTAGAGCGCGGCGAGGTCGAGGGTCACGCCACAGTTCCAACCCAGTTCTAGTCGAGCAGCTTGCGGAGCTCGGCGTCGAAGTCGAAGTGGTCGGTCTCGCGACCGGGCGCGACGACGTCGTAGGTGGAGTTCAGGAACTCCTGCAGCTCGGTCGAGCGCACGTGGAAGACCGCGTGCGAGACGTCGGACTGCAGTTCGAGCACGGCGGTCGTGGAGTTGTGCGGGCGCAGCCGCACGTCACCGGCGCCGGCCGAGGTGATGAGGCCGTCGGCGAGCAGGTCGCGGCTGACGAGCCAGACCGTCTCCTGGCGTCCCATGCGGAACGTCATCGTCACGGCGTGCGGGTCGTCGGCGCGGTAGCCCAGCTCGACCTCGACGGGCATGGGGCGCCCGGACGGTGCGATGAAGGCGAAGACCGACTCGGCGCCCACTCGTGTCACGTTCGTCATGCCTCCTAAGACGTGCGACATCCTCCCTGGATGCCTCCATCAGGAAAATCGATGACAACGCGACTTTCAAGCGGTCCGAATATGACTTTTGACATTGGTCACGACGGGTTGCCGCGCGGGCGCAGACGGCCACCGGGCAGCGGAGGCGCAGGCAGGCGGCTTCCGGCATAGCCCTCGACACGGCCGAACCGGTCCGTCTCCGCCTGCCATTCCTCGCGATAGGCGGCGATCTCGTCGTGGGTGCGGCCGACGAAGTTCCACCACATGACGATCTCTTCCCCGAATGGCGTGCCACCCAGCAGAACTACCCTCGCACCGGCCTCCGTCGTGAGGGTGAGGGTGCTCCGACCAGTGCCGACGTACCCGAGCTGCCCCGGCGTGAGAGCGGTCTCGTCGATCTTCACGTCGCCGGTGTCGAGCAGCACGCCGTGCTCGAAGTCGGTCTTGGTACCAAGAGTGATCTTGCTGTTCGGTGCGAGAACGATCTCCGCGCCCAGCAGCGGGGTGAACGTGTGAACGGGAGATTTCGAACCCGCCAACTCGCCGAGGAACACCTTGACGGTGGCGTTGTCCAGCTGAACGGCGGGTGGCACGTAGTGTTGGAAATCACGTGCCGCATCTCGGTTGGAATCGGGTAGTGCGAGCCACAGCTGGACACCGTGCAACACCGTCGACGCCGCCGTGGACACCTCGGAATGGCAGATGCCCCGGCCGCCGGTCATCAGGTTGAGCTCACCGGGCCGCACGTAGGCATGCACGCCGTGGCTGTCGCGGTGCTCGATCTCGCCCGTGAACAACCAGCTGACCGTTTGCAGCCCAGTGTGTGGGTGCGGCGCCACGTCCATCTTGTGGTTGTCGGGCCCGTAGTGGTCGCAGAAGCACCACGCGCCGATGAACGACCGCTGCTTCTGCGGCAGCGTCCGGCGCACTGACATCGCCCGCGGGCCGCCCAACGGCACGTCGCGCGGCTGGAGAACCTCGACCCCGCCCGGCGTGGGCGTGCAGGTGACTTCGGCGGGCTCGACCTCGACGTTGCTCACGCCGGTGATCGTAGGCGTGGTTCAGCGAGCACGTGGCTCCTGAGCCGAGCCCCCCGGCGGGCTCGGCGTCCGGCCGGTGGGGGCAGCATGGGAGCAGACAGGTGAGAGCTAGGGGCAGCGGTGGTGGATCTTCGGGACGGGTTGTTCGCGCGCGTGGCGAGCAGCGGGTACGAGCTGGACGAGGCGCAGGTGCGGGCGGTCGAGCGGCTCGCAGGGCTGGGGGAGCGGCGCCGGGGCGTCTACCTGCACGGGCCGGTCGGGCGGGGCAAGAGCTTCCTCGCCGACGCGTTCTTCGACGTGCTGCCCGTGCGGCACAAACGGCGCGTGCACTTCCACGCGTTCTTCCACGAGTTGCACGCCCGGATCTCGTCACGGCTGCACGAACGCGGTGCGGTGGCCCACGCGCTGAAGGAGCTCATCGGCCGGTGTGACGTGCTCGCGTTCGACGAGTTCCACCTGCACGACGTCGGCGATGCGATGCTGATGACGCGGCTGCTGGAGGAGCTGCGGGCACGCCGGGTGATGATCATCGCCACCTCGAACTACCCGCCGGACGGCCTGCTGCCCAACCCGCTCTACCACGACCACTTCCTGCCGGGCATCGCGCTCGTGGAGGAGCTGATGGACACCGTCGAGCTCGACGGCCCGACCGACTACCGGCACCTGCGCGGACGGGCCCGCTCGCGGTTCGAGACCGGGGCGGTCGTGCGTGCGGTGGAGCTGCCGGCCGTCCCGGTGGTGCTCGACGTGGGCGGCCGGGCGATCACCGCGCTCGGTGTCGACGGGCGGCGGATCTGGTTCGACTTCGGCGACCTGTGCGAGAAGCCGACGTCCACAGCGGACTACCTGGCGCTCGCCGACCGCCACGACGACTGGGTGGTCGTGGGCGTGCCGCGGCTGGAGACGTGCGACCGGGAGGCGCAGCAGCGGTTCGCGAACGTCGTGGACGTCCTCGTCGACCGCGACGCCCGGCTGACCCTGGTGAGCGACCACCCGTTGGCCGAGATCGTCGGCGGCCGGGCCCTCGACCTCGCCCGCACCGCCAGCCGGCTGGAGCTGATCAACTCCATCGGGTGAACAGTGGAGCGCCTCCACCGCCGATAGCACCCAAAACCCCTGTGCTAGGAGCGAGCAAGTGAAGATGGTGCGCGCCCGTGTCGCGTCGGCAGTGGAGAGCAACCGGTTCCAGGCGTTCATCGTCGCGGTGATCGTCGTCAACGCGCTGGCGCTGGGCGCGGAGACGACGACGGTGCTGCACGCGGAGCTGGGTCCCGTGCTGACGTTCGTCGACCGCCTGGCGCTGATGATCTTCACCCTGGAGCTCGGCGCGCGGCTGTACGCGTTCGGCTGGAGGTTCTTCCGCGACCCGTGGAACGTGTTCGACTTCGTGATCGTGGCCATCGCGCTGATCCCGTCCGCGGGTCCGTTGTCGGTCTTGCGCGCGTTGCGGATCTTGCGCGCGTTGCGCCTCGTCGCGATGGTGCCGAGCATGCGCCGCGTCGTCACGGCGCTGGTGCGGTCGATCCCGGGCCTGGTGTCGCTGTCGGGTCTGCTGGTGCTGCTCGTCTACGTGGGCGGCGTGATCGCGAGCAACCTGTTCGGCGACACCGGTGACCCGCGATTCTCCGGGCTCGGATCGACGTTGCTGACGCTGTTCCAGATCACCACCGGTGACGGGTGGTCCGACGTGATGCGCGACCTGATGGAGCAGAAGCCGTACGCGTGGATCTTCTTCCTGGTCTACCTGCTGGTCGGCACGTTCACGATGCTCAACCTGTTCATCGCGGTGGTGTGCAGCGCGATGCAGGAGGAGGTCACGCTGCCCGCACCCCGTTCCGGCGCACACGACGACCTGCTGTTGCAGGAGGTGCGCGCGCTGCGCGACGAGGTGCGAGCGTTGAAGGCGAACGTGTGACCCCCGCCTGAGAGCCGCGACGTGGTCCGGCCGGTGACGCCGCCGTGCACCGGCCGGACCACCTCAACCCCGGGTCACGGGGTGACCGGGATGTTCGTGAGGCCCTTCGTCGCGCGGGAGACCGTGTTCGAGGCGTGCACGACGTTCGGGTTGTCCTTGCACTTCGACGTCGAGCTGACGTGGACGCCGTACTCACCGACGCCGCCGAGGTCGGAACGGTTGCCGCGCCACACGTTGCCGCAGCCGTTGCCGAACGACGGCGTGGTGCTCGGGTTGTGCGTCTCGTAGCCGTTCTTGAACGTGCCGGGAGCGGTGAACGTGCCGGTGTTGTTCTCGATCCGGTAGCCGGAGCCCTTCACGTCGACCCACGAGTCCGCGGAGTTCGCGCCGCTGATGCCGGTGCCGTCGAAGGTGTTGCCGGCGATCAGGCCGCCCTGCGTGCCCTCCTTGACATCGACGTGCTCGGCGGAGACGTTCGGGCCGATCCGGTTGTCCAGCACCTGCACGCGGTCGGAGCGGTCGACGCCGCCGGAGTTGCCGTGGCACTTCCAGTTCGAGTTCGCGGAGCCGATGTACACGCCCTCGCCGTAGTCCTTCGTCACGACACCGGCGTCGGTGATCGTCGAGCCCTTGAGCACGCCGTCCGCGGAGGAACGGCGGAAGTGCACGCCCTCCTCGTCGGTCCTCCGCACGGTGACGCCGTCGATCGTCACGTGGTGGGAGTTGTCGAGGACGATGCCCTTCTTGGACTCCGCGACGGTGATGCCCCTGATGGTCCAGTGCGGCGCGTCGAACAACCACAGGCCGTAACCGGAGTCCCAGCCCGCTGCCGGCACCGGGCAGGGGGTCGGTGCCGTGCCGGACGGGCCGTCGTTGACCAGCACCGCGGAGGACGGGCCGGTGAGCGTGATCGGGTTGCTCGCGGTACCGGCCTTCTGCGCGACGAACGAACCCCGGTAGGTGCCGGGCGCCAGGCTGATGACGTCACCGGGCCGGGCGTTCGCCAGTGCGGCCTGGAGCTGGCCGGCGGTCGACACCGGGACCGTGCCCGCCGGTTCCTCGACGGGTGCGGTCGAGTCGGGGACGTTCTTGAGGAACAACGACTTCGCCGCGTCGGTCCTGGTCGCGTCCACGCCGTGGCCGCCGGTGTAGTCGCGCTGCTCGTTCTTCGCCCAGTCGGTGATCGGCGTGCCGTTCACGTCGAGGTGCCGGTACCCGCTGCCGTTCCAGCCGAACTGGTAGACGCGCCGGCGGTCGGCGTAGAACGGCTCGTAGCCACCGCCGGCGGACAGCTGCTTGGTCATGGCGTTGTTGAAGAAGACGTTGCGCGGACCGGAGGCGCCCGACCACTTCACGGCCTTCTGGCCCGCGCCCCACCAGATCGGGAACCAGTTCGAGTCGTCGGGACCGCCGCCGCCCTCCTCACCGCAGTTCGCGCGGCAGTTGCCGGAGCGGTGGGCGTGGGGGACGCGAACCGTGTTGTTCTCGAACAGGTTGTTGCGCTCCCAGCCGCCGTGCAGGTTCAGGTCGGAGTCGAAGTCGTTGCCGATCACCACGTTGCCCGAGGCCGACCATTGAAAGGTGAAGTGGCGCAGGTTGCGGGAGGTGTTGCCCGCGTAGAGCGAGTCCCACACCCGCGAACCGCGGAAGTAGCCGTTGCCGCCCTTGCCCTTGTTCCACGCACCGTCGAGGACGTTGTCGACGATCTGCAGGTTCTTGGCCTCCTCGGTGACGATCGGGTGCGACCCGGTCATCTCCGCGCGGACACCGCGCACCCACGAGTTCGCCGCCCACTTGAACACGATGCCGTGCATCTCGTCGGCCGGCGCCATGTTGCCGTAGTCGTGGACGGCCCCGGCGGGGTCGAGACCCGGCACCTCCTGCGTGAAGCCGAAGTTCTCGAACCCGACGCCGAGGACCGGGTCCACCAGCGGGGAGACCTTCGAGTCGTACGTCGTCCCGTCGATCGCGGGCGAACCGTCCGAGGTGGAGTTGACCGGGACGTCGAACTCCAGCGGCTTGTCCAGCGTCACCGTCGTGCCCGAGACGGACGCGACGGTGAAGATCTGCTGCCGCATGTGCATGTTCAGCAACGGGTGCGGGGTGCCGGTGGCGTTCTGCTGCTCGTAGAACTTCACCGAGTTCGCCGCGCGCACGTTGACGAGCGACCCGGCCGTGATGTTCGTGGTGGACGCCACCTTCACCGTGCGGTCACCGGTCTTCGCGGCGGCGCTGACCTTCGTGCCGGCCTTCCAGTGCACGTTCACCGTGCCTTCGAAGATGTCCTTGCGGTTCTCCGGGGCCTGGGAGTGGTCGCTCGCGTAGCCGGGGTGAACGCCGCGCGACTGCACGCGGAACAGGCCGCGGCCCGGCCACAGCCAGCCGCCCTTGCCCTGCCCGAACGTCATCCCGTCCTCGTCCCAGTCCGAGCCGTCCGGGGTCAGCGCGTCGTAGCGGGTGGTCGCGTCCGGGGTGTAGACGATCTTCGTCGCGGTCGCGCCCGCGCCCCTGATGACCAGGTGGTCGGCATCGACGTGGAGCTCCTTCGACACCTTCAGCACCCCGGTGGGCAGGGTGATCAGGCTCAGCCTGGAGTAGCTCGCGCCCGGTGAGCACGACGTGCGGACGAAGTCGATCGCGGCCTGCAGCCCGGCGGTGTCGTCGGCCGCGTCATCGGGCCGGACGCCGAACCGGGAAGCCAGTTCCGCAGACGTGATCCGGCAGCTCGCGCTCGGGTTCACGTCATTGTCGCCGGGCAGCACGCCGGTGCCGCGATAACCGGCTTTCGACCAGTCGTAGAGGTCGGGAATGGCGGCCCGCCGGTTGCTGGACGAGACGTCCAGGCCGGTCGCCGCAGGTGTGGCCGTCGCGGTCACGGGTAGGGCGAGACCGGCTATCACAACCGCGGACAGCAGAGCTATCGGAGTTCGCATCTTTGCGGGAACCCTTCGGCAGGGCGGGGCGAAATCTTTGTAGCCGACAGCCGCGGAATGTGTCAAACATTCACGTGACTGAAATTGTCTTCCTGCAAAGGGTTTCAATTACTGAATTCCGAAACCGCCCGCGGGCACCGCCAGCTCACGCTGCTGAATCGAGCGAGCGGTCGGCCGGGCTCAAGCTCCGGTGTGGGTGAACGCCGCCCAGATCCGCGCCGGATACCGGTCGCGCAGCTCGCAAACGACGGCGTGCAGCGCCCTCGCGGGCAGGCTCAGGCCGTGGTCGAGCAGGGCCGAGTGGAACGCGACGCTCACGTCCGCCGCCGCTTGCTCGCCGACCTCCCACAGGGTGTCGACGACGCTCGGGTAGCCGGCGAGCAGGAACGCACCGGCGAGGTGCCCGCACGACAGCACCGCGAGCCGGGCGGCCGGCAGTCCCAGCCGGGCGACGTCGAGCGCGGTCAACGGCCCGTCGTGCAACCGCAGCCCGCTGCGCGCCGGGTTGTCGTCGGGGGAGCCGGAGCAGGCGAAGTGGACGTACGGGTGGTGCTCCAGCGCCGCCAGCACGTTCTCCCGCGTTGCGAGCGGGCCCTCCAGCGCGGCGGCCTCCCACAGCTCGGCCAGCACCGCGACCTCGTACGGCGCGTCGGCAGGCGCGACCACGACCATGCTCGGCGCGCCCACGGGTGCGGCGGCGCGGGCACGGGCCCAGGTGAGCGCGCGCACCGTCGGCGTGTAGGAGGACACCACGCGGTCCAGCACGGTCCGCCCGTCCCGCCCGGCCGCGTGCAGCGGCAGCCCGGCGAGCGGGCCGGTCGGCGACCACCAGACGTGCGTGTGCTCGGGCACGCCTTCGAGCACCGGCTCGGTCACGGTGTCCCACAACCACTCCAGCGTCTCGGCGAACGCCCGGTCGTCGCTGCCGAAGTGCTCGGCGTGCGCAACCGCGTCGTCGTAGCGCAGCCGCGGCAACGGCAGCAGCTCCACCCGGCCCGGCCACAGCGTGAGCGCGTCGCAGCGCAGCCGGCTCACGTTGACCAGCACCACCGGACCGTCCACCGCGGACTGCTGCAGGTCGCCGACGGACGGGAACGCCACCTGCCGGTCGTCCTCGAACACGCGCGCCAGCAACAGGTCCCTGCCGTACTCCAGCCACTGCGCCGCCAGCGCCAGCTGTCCGGCCTGCACCGCGCACGCCGCCGCGTCGGCCACCAGCCCGGTCAGCTCGGCCAGCCCGTTCTCGACGTCGGCCCGCCGGAGCCGCAGCAGCAACGCCATCGCCCGCTCGGCACCGCGCAGCGCCTGTTCCCAGTCGTTGATCCCCGCCGACGTCACCGACGCCGTGTGCGCGGCCAGCACCCGCGTCACCGGGTCGAGCGCCTCGCTCGCCGCCGCCTCCGCCAGCGCCCGCGCCGCCGCGCGCAACCGGCCCGAGTCACCGGCCTGCTCGGCCTGGCGCAGCAGCAACCGGGCGAAGCAGTGCTGGTAGGAGGCCTGCTGCGGGTCGGCGCGCGCGGCTCTGCCGTAGTAGATGACCGCCTCGTTCAACGTCTCCGGCGTGCCGGTGAGCTCGTAGATCTGCTGCCAGAACCCGCCGAGGTTCGCGAGCGCCCGCGGGTGCAGCGGGTCCTTGGCCGGGCGCTGCCGCAGCACCTGTTCGAACAGCTCGCCCGCCTCGATCAGCGCCTCGCGGGCGTCGGTCACGTCGAACCGCATCCGCAGCGCGACGGCGAGCATCTCGTTCGCGTCGGCGCTGGGCGTCGCGGCCACCAGGGCCCGTGCGGCGTTGACGGCGTCGGTGACCAGCTCGGGGAACCGCTCGGCCATCTCGGTCGACGCGCGCGTCAGGCTGGTCGCAGCCGCGGTGTGCGCGTGCGGGTCGACGGCCGCCGCCACCGCGTCGCGCAGGACCCGCACCGCCTCGCGCAACGAGTCCACGTCACCGAGGTGCCGGTAGCGCAGCCGCAGCGCGTTGCCCAGGCTCGTCAGGTGCTCGGCGGTCGGCGGCGTGCGGCGCAGCACCTCGATCGCCTCGTCCAGCGCCCCCGGCTCCCCGGCCTGCTCGAACCGCTGCAGCAGCGCACCGGCGAGGCTGTCGAGCCGGGTGCCGAGCGACTCCGGGTCGCGCGCGGACTCCACGGACCTGCGCAACGCCCCGATGCCGTCGGTCAGCACGTCGGTGTCGCGGTTGAGCTGGGCGCGGAACTGCGCCAGCGCGCCGATCAGCCACTCGGCGTTGCCGCGTTCGGGGTCCGTCTTGGGCAGGGCGGCGAGCGCACCGCCGACCATCGCCTCCGCCTCCTCCAGCATCGACAGGTCGCCGGTCGCCGCGATCCGGGCGCGCAACGTGGCCGCGAGGTTCAGCAGCATGCCCGGCCGGAGCTCGTCACGGGCGTTGTCGGCGGCGATGCGGTGCGCGGCGATCGCGCCTTCGAGGTCGGTGAGGTGGCGGGTGCGGTCGTAGCGCTCGGCCAGCGCCAACCCGAGCAGGTGCTGCATCAGGTCGTAGTCGCGCTGGCCGGGACCGGTCTGGCCGACCACGCCCTGCGCGAGCGCGATCGCCTCGTTCAGGCTGCTCAGGTCGCCGTCGCGCTCGTAGCGGTGGCGCTGGATGCGGACGATCTCGGTGGCCTGGGTGAGGTTCACGCCCGGCCCGTCGACCAGGCGGGTCAGCAGGTCCATCGCCTCGTCGAGGTCGGCCGGGTCGTGCGCGGTCTCGTAGCGGTGCAGCAACGACGACGCGAGGGTGCTGATCGTCTCGGTGAGACCGCCCAGCCGCAACGCGTCGCGCAGCACCGACACGCCCTCGTCGAGCAGGCGGTGGTCGCCCGTGCGTTGGTACTGCTCGATCAGCGCACCGCCCTGGTTGTGCACGGCGACCGCGTCCGCCATCGGTTCTCCTAGAGTCATCCGCTCACAGCCTGGTGCGCCGACCGGGCGCCGTGTGGTGCTTTGCCGTTCTTTCCCCCGTTTGGTGCTGTCAGGTCGCGTGGAATAACGCGGAGCGTTGTCATGCGAACGGGTGCAGCAAACCATCAGAAGCGGGGCTTTCGTACCTGAAGTGTGCGTTAAGGCACCTACCCGCGCGATCAGCCGACCGACACGTTCGCGGCCGAAACAACCCTGAACGGTGTATCGCCGACTGCTGCGAAAGGTGCAAGGGTCAGTTGCTGTTCGGCAGTGAGCGTTCCAACGAACAGGAGCACCCGCGTCGCCGTGGGAGAACAGGCTGCCCTGATGCCCGACACCATCCCGTACCGGGAGCTGCGGGCGCAGTCGAACGTCGCGACCGGTGTCGACGAGCCGTTTCGAGGCCGGGCACCGGGCGCTGCTGGCGGTGCCGTCGGTGGAGCTGCACCGGTTCCTCAGGGGGGTGAAGGCCTGGATGGGTGGCGGGTTCGAGTGGCACACCACGCACCCGCGCTACCGGTAGCGGCCGGCGATCGCGGCGGCCCGGTCGTGCAGCGCGGTGCGCAGCCACGGCGGTGACAGGGCCTCCGCGCTCGTGGCGAGCTGCCACAGCGCCCATTCGGCGTGCCAGGCGTCCTGGAACGAGGCTTCCACGCGCAGCCGGCCGTCGGCCTCGGTGTGTTCGGAGTGGACGGTCAGCGCGGTGTCGGCGAGCTGCTGCCGCCGCGCCGGGTCGAGCAGGAGCAGGACCGTGGTCTGCTCGCCGCCGGTGCGGAACCGGGTGCCGCGCTCCTGCCAGGTCTTGCCGAGGTCGACGTGGTCCGGGCGGTCGGCGGGGGCGTCGAGCTCCTCCGCCGCCCTGATGCGCGCCAGCCGGTAGGTGCGGTCGGCACCGTCCGCCGTGGCCAGCAGGTAGCCCTGGCCCCGCACGGTGACCAGCCCGATCGGGTCGACCGTCCGCCACCGCGGCTGCTGGCCGCGGGCGGCGTAGTGGATCTTGAGCTTGTGCCCGGCGAACACCGCGCGCCGGACCTCGGTCACGAGCGCGTCGGACAGCTCCTCGGTCGCGGTGCGGCGTTCCAGCAGGTCCGTGTCGGGGTCGACGAGCAGCCGCCGGGCGGCACCGGCCGCGAGGTCGCGGTGGCCCGCCGGCAACGCGTCGGCCACCTTCAGCACGGCCGAGGCGAGCGCCGAGCCGAGCCCGAACACCTGCGCGCCCCGCCGTGAGCCCGCGATCAGCAGGGCGAGCGCCTCGTCGTGGCCGAGCCCGGTGAGCTCGGTGCGGAAGCCGGGCAGCAACGCGAACCCGCCGTTGCGCCCGCGTTCGGCGTAGACGGGGACGCCCGCGGTCGACAGCGCCTCGACGTCACGCAGAACCGTGCGCGTGGAGACCTCGAGCTCGCGGGCGATCGTGGTGGCGGAGAGCCGTCCTCGTTGGCGCAGCAGCAGTACCAGCTTCACCAGGCGATCGGCGCGCATGCCCGAACCGTACGGCAATACATGACACAGGGTGTCGTGTTTTGCTTGCGAAGCTCCTTTTCGGATTCGACGAATGGAGCTGGAAGTGGCAGTGGAACGGACCGCCGTCAACCCGTGGGAGTGGTCGGTGGAGCTGGGGTACAACCAGGGCGAGGTCGTGTCGGGGCAGACCCGGACGCTGTACTGCTCCGGGCAGGCCGCGATGAACGCCTCCGGTGAGCCCGAGCACGCCGGTGACGTGGGCGCGCAGCTGGCGTTGAGCCTGGACAACCTGGAGGCGGTGCTGGCCGCCGCGGGGATGGCGCTCGCGAACCTGGTTCGCCTGACCGTGTACACGACCGACGTGGACGCGCTGTTCGCGCACTACGGCGTGCTGGCCGGCCGGTTGGGCGCCGCGGGCGTGGCGCCGGCGACGACGATGCTCGGCGTGTCGCGGCTGGCGGTGCCGGGACTGGTGATGGAGCTGGAGGGGACCGCGGTGGCGTGACGTGGACGGGCTGCTCGTGCCCTCGTGCGGCACGAGCAGCCCAGGTGCCCCACTCGGCTGGTCAGGTGAGGCGGCGGCGCAGCTCCGGGAGGAACTCCGGGTCCTCGGCCACCAGGCGGGCGGCGTCCAGCTCGTGCGGGACCGACGTGTTCGGCTCGCGGTCGAGCAGGTAGTGGATGATCTCGCTGACGAGGACGGGCTCGTCGGGCTCGACCAGTGCGAGGTCGTCGAAGAACCCCTCGGACAGCACCACGTGGTGCCGGGTCGTCTCGGTGCCCTCGCGCACCTCGGCGGCGTACTCGTGGGCGGCCATCGGCATGACTCGAACATCCGTGCTCATGTCGCTCGGCTACCCGTGCGGTGACCCCGAAAACCTGTGCGGGGATTGCGACGGGGCTGTGCGGGTACGCCTTTGTCGTGCAGACCTTCTTGCCCTACGAGGACTTCACCTTCACGGCCCGCGTGCTGGACCAGCGCAGGCTCGGCAAACAACGCGTCGAGACCCTGCAGGTGCAGCGCGCGTTGGTCGTGCCGGGTCACGGCTGGCGGAACCACCCGGCCGTGCGGATGTGGGCGGGCTACGAGGAAGCACTCGTGCGGTACGGCATCGAGATCTGCGCGCAGTGGCGCGCGGGCGGGTACCGCGACACGTGCGAGACCACCATGCGCGCGGACCTGGCGCGGGCCAAGGAGATCACGGTCGTGCGCACCCAGGAGCAGCTGGCGGCGGACGGCGACCTGCCGTGGTGGCTGGGTGACGAGGGACTGCACCGCAGCCACCGGTCTGCCCTGGTGCGCAAGGACCCGCAGTTCTACCGGCGGTTCTTCCCGGACGTCCCGGACGACCTGCCGTACGTGTGGCCGAGGTCGGACCGGGAGGTCCGGGTCTGAACGGGCCCCGGCGGTCAGTCCGGGGGTTCGGGGGCGTCGGGGTTCTCCTGCGGGACCTCGGGCTCGGTGTCGGCGCCATCCTGCGTGACATCGGGTTCCGGCGTGTCGAGGTCGTCCAGGTCGGGGGTGCCCGGCGAGTGCGGGGCCTCCGGGTTCACGGGATCGGTCATGCCGCGCGGTTACCCCGCGGGCCGGGCGCTATGCCGCCCGCGGGGAAGTTCACACCGCCGCGAGGCTGGCCCGCGGACGGTCGCACCCTCAGCCCGCCGTGAAGTTGTCCGCCACCTCGGCCTCCAGCGCGCGCAACGCGCCGTCGCCGTCGGTGTCGTCCGGAATCCGCAGCTCGACCTCGCTCGTGCCCGCGCCGCCGGGCGCCACGCGCAGGTAGGCCTGCTGCACGTCGTCGCGCCGCCATTCCAGGGCTCGTTCCTCCGTGTGCACGACGGTCTCGCAGGTGCGCAGCGACGGCGGCAGCCAGGCCAGGGCGCGGGTGTCGTCCGACGCGGTGTTGAACACGATGTCTGCGTCGGCTTGCATCGTGCGGGTGGTGGCAGTCATGAGCTCGGGGTACCCGCAACGGGCGGATTATTGATGCTCTCCGCTGAGAATCCGCCCACTAGTCAGCGGTCCTCGGGAACGGCATCGCCCAGCGACGCCGCGGCACGCGTCTGGCCGGCACCGGTCGTGCCCCGCTGCCCGAAGCCGCGGCTACAGCACGCGGCGCAGCCACTCGATCCTGGCCGCGCGGGCCCGGCGGGACAGCACGGCGTCCGGCACCAGCTGGTCGAAGCCGTGGCAGCCGCCGGGCCACACGTGCAGCTCGGCGTCACCGCCCGCGCGCCAGATCCGGGCCGCGTAGTCGACCGCCTCGTCGCGGAAGACGTCCACCGAGCCGACGTCCACGTACGTCGGCGGCAGGCCGGAGAGGTCGGTGGCACGGGCCGGTGCGGCGTACGGCGACACGTCCGGGCCGCCGCGGGCCGCGCCGAGCAACGCCGTCCAGCCGGTCAGGTTCGACGCGCGGACCCACGTCGTCCCGGAGAGGAACTGGTGGCTGGACGGGGTCTCGCACCGGTCGTCGAGCATCGGGCACATCAGCAGCTGACCGCGGACGGCCGGACCGCCGCGGTCGCGGGCCATGAGCGTCACCGCCGCCGCGAGACCGCCGCCCGCCGACGTTCCGGCGACCACCGGTGGGGCGAAACCCGCGCGGTCCATCCAGGTCAGCGCCCGGTAGCAGTCCCGCACAGGTGCCGGGTGCGGGTGCTCGGGCGCCAGCCGGTACTCGGGGGAGACCAGCGTGACGCCCAGCTCCTCCACCCACTCGGCCAGCACGTGCAGGTCGGAGCGGCGGGTGCCCGCGACCATCCCGCCGCCGTGCAGGTGCAGCACGGGCGGCCCGTCACCGCCGGTGGGCCGCAGCACGAGCACGGGCACCCCGTCCGCGTCCTCCTCCGAGAACGTCACCGCACCGCCCCGCGTGAGCTCCGCGTCGGTCACCACCCGGCCGGTGCGGCGCCGCTCCGGGATGCCGCCGGGCGTCAGCGGCGGCCGGGACAGGTCGGCGGCGGCCGCGATCTCCCGGTCGATCACCCCTTCACGCCCGTGTGCGCGAGGCCCTCGATGAACTGCCGTTGTGCCAGCACGAACACGATGAGGATCGGCACGGCGGTCATCGTCGCGGCGGCCAGCTGCACGTTCCACATCGGACCGCCGTAGATGTCGACGAACTGGGTCAGCGCCTGCGGCAGCGTGAACATGTCCGGTGTGGACAGGTACACGATCGGTTCCAGGTAGAGGTTCCACGAGTGCAGGAACGTGAAGATCGCGACCGCGCCCAGCGCCGGCCGCGACAGCGGCAGCGCGACCCGGTAGAAGATGCCGGCCCTGCCCAGGCCGTCCATGCGGGCGGCCTCCTCCAGCTCGGCGGGCAGGGCGATGAAGAACTGGCGCATGATGAAGATCGCCAGCACGCACGGCGCCCCGAAGATCGGCACGATGATCAGCGGCCAGTGCGTGTTGGTGAGGCCGAGCTGCTGGAAGAGCTGGAACAGCGGCACGATGGTGACCTCGCTCGGGATGAGCAGGCCGACGAGCACCACCACGAACAGCGCGTTCTGGCCGGGGAAGCGGATGCGGGCGAACGCGTACCCGGCCATCGCCGCCACCACCATCGTGCCGATCGTGACGACCACCGCGATGTAGAGGCTGTTCCAGTACTGCTGCCCGAACGGTTGCAGCTCGAAGACCTGCGAGTACGTCGAGAACGTCCAGTCGGACGGCAGCAGCGACACGGAGAAGATCTCGCCGATCGGCTTCATCGACGAGGTGACCATCCACCACGTCGGGAACACGAACGGCACGCACAGCAGGCACAGCAACCCGTACAGCCAGACCTTACGACTCATGGAGCACCCACTTCCGGCGCATCCGCCACTGCACCAGCGTCAGCACGGCGACGATGGCGAACAGCAGCACCGAGATCGTCGCGCCGTAGCCGAAGTGGTGGAACTGGAACGCCTGCTGGTACAGGTAGTAGATCAGCACGGTGGTCGAGGTGCCGGGCCCGCCCTGGGTGAGCACGGCGATCTGCGCGAACACCTGCAACGAGCCGACGATCGTGATGATCGAGGTGAGCAGGATGGTCGGGCTGATCAACGGGATCGTGATCCGCAGGAACCGCGTCCACGCCCCGGCGCCGTCGAGCTCCGCGGCCTCGTACAGCGGCGCCGGGACACCTTGCAGCGCCGCCAGGAACAGCACCATGTTCAGGCCGACGTTCTTGACGACCTGCACGACGATGACCGACACCATCGCCGTGGACTCGCCGCGCAGCCAGTTCGGCCCGTCCACCCCGAAGAACCCGAGCAGACCGTTCACGCTGCCCTCCGGTTGCAGCATCAGCTGCCACACCAGCGTCCACGCCACCAGCGACACCAACACCGGTGAGAAGAACAGCGTGCGGAACAACGTGGTGCCGCGCAGCTTCTGGTTCAGCAGCACCGCGAGCAGCAGCGCGAGCGACAGGTTCAGCACCACCAGCCCGCCGGCGAACCACGCCGTGGCCACCAGCGAGTCGCGCAGCTTCTCGTCGGCGAGGAGGCGTTCGTAGTTCTCCGCGCCGATGAACTCGAAGGTGCCGCCGAGCACGTTCCACTCGTTCAGGCTGTACCAGCCGACCAGGGCCAGCGGGACCAGCACGAACGCGATGCTGCCGAGGAGTGCGGGCGCGACGAACAGGTAGCCGACCAGGTTGTCGCGCCTGCGGTAGGTCCAGAACGTCACGGGCGCTCCAGCAGCGGCTTGATCTTCGCGCACACCCCGTCGAGCACCTGGCCGACGTTCGCGTCGGGCTTCCACAGCGGGTCGAGCGCCGCCCGGATCGTCTGGTTCAGCTCCTCCTGGCCCTGGTGGCTGGGCTTGACGACACCCTTGTTGATGCCGTCGATGACGACCGACTGCAGCTGTTCGGGCTTGAGCAGCGGGTTGGACTTGGCCAGCGTGTCGGCGTTGAGCAGCGACTGCCTGGCCGGCGGGAAGAACTGGGCGAGCTTCGCGGAGTTGGTGGGGTTGGTGAGGAACCCGAGGAAGTCCGCGGCGGCGTCGGCGTTCTTCGAGCGCTTCAGCACGCCGACGCCGGCCTGGCCGATCACCGCGTAGTCGCCCTTCGGGCCCTGGGGCAGCGGCAGCAGCGTCCAGCCGAACTTGGCGTCCTTCAACGCACCGGCGCGCGAGATCTGGCTGACGGCCATCGCCGCGTTGCCCGCGAAGAAGTCGACGGTCGTGCCCGGTCCGGGGATCGCCTTGTCCGTGAAGATCGCCTTGTGCACGAACGCCATGGCATCCTTCATCTCCTGGCTGGCGAACCCGCAGCTCTTGCCGTCCTCGCTCCAGGCGTTGGCGCCCCAGCCGCGCCAGATGGTCGACAGCACGGCCCAGTTCTGGTACTTGAAGTCCGGCAGCACGAGGTTCTTGCCCGCCGACGCCGCCACGGCCTGCTCCCAGGTCGTGGGCAGCTCCTTCACCAGGTCGGTGTTGACGAACAGGCCGAACGGCGAGGTGGAGAACGGGTAGGCGTACAGCTCGCCGTCCTTCTCCCACAGCTTGGTCGCGGACGGCACCAGCTCGTCGGCCTTCTCCACCTTGCCGCGGATCGGGGCGAGCGCGCCGGAGGAGACGAAGTCCGGCGCGGACTCCTCCAGCAGCCAGGCCAGGTCCGGTGCGTTGCCGCCGGCGATCTGGGTGGTGAGCGTGGTGGTGTAGCCGTCGGCCGGCACCGAGTCGAACTTGATCTCGGTGACGTCCGGGTGCGCGGCCTTGTACTCGGTGGCGATCTCGGTGAGCAGCTTGAGATGTGCCTCGTTGGCGGTCCACACGGTCATGCGCAGCGTCTTCGGACCGGACTGGGCCGAGGAGCCGCCGCAGGCGGTGAGGGCGAGCAGTGCGGTGCAGATGAGGGCGAGCAGTCGGGACATCGTTGTCTCCCTGGACTAGTAACCGGACACGTCCGGCCAGCGGAGCTCGACGCCGTCGCGGTCCAGCCGGTGCTGGAAGTCCGCGAGCAGGCCGGGGGTGTTGCGCACGGCACGGGGGGTGGTGTTGTGCGCGAGGCAGAAGTCCGCGAGCGCGCCCGCGACCTCGCCGACGTTCCACTCGACCGGGTGCAGCCGGTGGGAACCGTTGGTGATGTGGGTGGTGCCGATGTTCTTGCCCGCGGGCAGGAGGTTCTCCACCCGCTGCGGGATGAGCGCGCCGAGCGGGATCTCGAACGGGCAGCTCGCGACGTCGAGGTAGTTGTCGCCACCGGTCGAGGGGTGCAGGTCGATGCGGTACATGCCGACCCCGACGGCGTCGTGGTGCTGGACCGCGCCCTTGTCGCCGCGCACGGCCAGCGACAGGTCCTGCTCGACGATCGTGTACTCGGCCCTGATCCGGCGCGACTCGCGGATGTAGGGCGCCTGGGCGAGGCCGTCGGCGCCGCCGCCGGTGACGTCACCGCGCAGCCGCAGGCCGGGGAAGCCGGTGCCGCCGTCCGGGCGCGGTGCCTCGGTCTGCAGCCAGTAGAGGACGGACCTGGACAGCTCCCGTGCCGCCGCGATGTGGTGGTCGGCGTCCGGCACGTCGATCACCGGCGACTCGAAGTAGTCGATCATCGGCCAGTTCACCAGGCAGATGTCGCTGTCGTAGGCGCCCTCGACGAAGTTGCGTCGCGCGGCGATCCGGCGGAACGTCCACAGGTTGCTGTCGCCCGCGCTGAGCCGCTGGTCCGACAGCACGGACAGCGGGTCGTCGTCCGGGTTCGGCGTGAACGTGCGCTCGGCGGTGGTGAGCGTGCGCGGGTCGGGGGAGCGGAACGACAGCATCCGGTCGCCCCAGTAGTCCGGCTGGTACTCGCGCCAGAAGTCGTAGCGCGCGGGCTTGTCGATCGTGTGGTCGCCGTCGACGTGGTCGATCGCGAAGCACACCGACATCGCCTGCATGTTCGCCGGCTGCGCCACCTCCGGTGCGCTCGGCTCACCGGTGTCCAGTGTGGACTCGAATCCGGTCACGTACTCGGTGCCGGTCAACGGGAGCAGCTCGCCGGTCTCGGTGGCGTCGAGGATGTACGGCGCGGACAGCTCGACCTCGCTGCCGTGGTGCTCCACGGTGACGGACACGACCCGGTCGCCGTCGGTGCGGGCGCTGACCGGCCGCGCCGGCTGCAGGACCGTGAGCCGGCCGCTGCCGCGGTAGGGCGCGAGCATCTCGTCGATCACCGCCACGGCGACGCGCGGCTCGTGGCACAGCCGGCTGACGTTGCCCGCGCCGGGGTTGAGCTCGCGCCACGCCCGTGCCCGCGGGGTCAGCGGGTAGTTGCGGCGGTAGTGGTCGCGGATGCCCTCGCGCAGGGCGCGGTACGAAGCCGTGACGCCGAAGCGTTCGACCCAGCTGTGCTCGTCCGGCGGCACGGCCTGGCTGGTGAGCTGCCCGCCGAGCCAGTCGAACTCCTCGGTGAGCACGACCCGGCGGCCGGCGCGCAGCAGTGCGAGCGCCGCGGCGACTCCGCCGAGTCCGCCGCCGATGACGACGACGTCCGTGTGGTGCGGCAAAGCTTCCTCCTCAGTGGTCCACCGGTGCGCCGAGCGTCGAACCCTCGACGAACGCGCACGGCAGCAGTTCCCGCGGTGTGGTGCCGTGTTCGAGCACCTCGGTCAGCGCCTGCACCGCCCTGCGCCCCATCTCGCGGCGGGGGATGCGGAACCCGGTCAGGTCGACGTCGCCCGGTGCGGGCCGGGTGGCCGCGCCGAGCATGAGCACGGACAGGTCGCCGGGCACCGACAGGCCGTGCTCGCGGGCGGCGAGCACGAGCGCGGCACCGTCGGAGACCTCCTCGGCGAGCACGGCCGTGACGCCCGCACCGCGCACGTGGCCGAGCGTGGTGGCCGGCAGGTGCGTGCCCTCGACCCCATGGGCCGCGACGGCGTCGCGGAACCCGCGCAACCGGTCGGCGGACGACTCGGCACCGGTGCCCGGTCCGACGTAGGCGATCCTGCGGTGGCCGTGGGCGACGGCCCGGTCGACCAGGTCGCGCACGGCGGCCCGGTAGTCGGCACCCACGCACGGCACGGCCGCGCCGGCGTCGTCGCGGCGGCCGATCGACACGAACGGGATGCCCTCGGCGAGCATCTGGGCCAGGTCGTCGCGGTCGACCGTGCGGCCGATCAGCAGGCACCCGTCGGCCAGCCGCACCCGGCTGTCGTCGCTGAAGATCCGCCGCTGCCCGCCGACGGCCTTGGCGCCGGTGAACAGCAGCAGGTCGCAGCCAACCGCCTCGGCCTGCTCCTCGATGCCCTCCAGGAACGGCTGGTAGAAGTCGGCGCGGGTGCTCGGGAAGACCGCCTCGTAGGTGAACACGCCGAGGATCTGGTTGCGCCGGTCGTGCAGCCTGCGCGCGATCGGGTTCGCGACGTAGCCGGTCCTGCGGATCACCTCCAGCACCCGTGCGCGGGTCTCCGGCGCGATCCGGACGCCGCCGTCCTGGCGGTTGTTGAGCACCAGCGACACCGTGGCCTGGCTGACGCCTGCCATCCTGGCGATGTCCTGCTGGGTGAGCCGCTTGGCCATGACCACCTGCCAATTCGAATTGGCACGGATTGTGCTGCGGCGGCCCAGGTGTCGTCAACCCCTTGTAATAATTCGAATTAGCACGCTGACGGGTGCGGTGGGTGGCCCAGCTTGCCGGTACGCTGGGGCCACTCCGGTGAACGTGGAAGCGGGCTGCGGCTAAGTACCTGTGTGATGACCGTGATCAACCGCAGTTCGCGGGACGGAGTCCCCCCAGACGACGAGCGCTCGGCGGAGCACTCGGACGGGGAGGACTTCACAGCTCTGTTCACCCGCCACGCCGACGAGTTGCACCGCTACCTGGCCCGCTGGGTGCCGATGGCGGCCGACGACCTCGTCGGGGACGTGTTCGTCTCGGCGATCCGCAGCCGTGCCCGCTTCGACCCCTCGCGCGGATCGGCGCGAGCGTGGCTCTTCGGCATCGCGACCAACCTGCTGCACACCCACCTGCGAGGGCGCCGGCGGGAACGCGAGGCGTACGCGCGCCTCGTGCACGGGCGGGAGAGCGACAGCCACGAGAGCCGCGTCGTGGACACCGTGGACGCCGAGGTCCGGGCACGCCAGTTCGCCGTGGCGGTGCAACGGCTCGAACCGCGTGACCGCGACGTGCTGCTGCTCACCGGCTGGGCGGGGCTGGACTCCGCCGAGGTCGCACAGGCGCTCGACATCCCCGTCGGCACCGTGCGGTCCCGGCTCCACCGCGTGCGGCGGCAGCTGCGCACCGCGTGTCCCGACATCGTCCTGGAGAACAACGATGACTGAGAAGATGTGGACCGACGACGAGCTCGACCAGGCGATCGCCGACCAGCCGGCCGGTCCGGCGTTCAGCGCGGCGGCGCGGGAACGGGCGCTCGCCCGCATGCTGGCGGCGGAGGCGCCGCGGCCCGGCAGGAAGCGCTGGCTGGTCGCCGCGGCGGCGGTCACGCTCGTCGTCGGCGCCCTCGTCGCCGTCCCCCCGCTGTGGTCGGACGACTCGGGTCCCGCCGCGAGCGCCGCGGAGACGTTGCGCCGCGCCGCCGCGGCCACGACCGCGCACACCGCGCCGTCGGAGGGCCAGTACCGTTACGTGGCAACGCATTCCTGGGACCTGGGCAGTGCGACGACCAGAACGGGCAAGCCCCTCTCGGCACTGATCCACACCCTCGTCGAGGTCTGGGTCCCGGCCGACCGCACCGGCGAGTGGCTGGAACGCCGCTCCACGCTGGGCAGCCGGTGGCTGGTCGGCAGTGACGAGCTCGTCGCGGCCGAGGGCGACGGGGGGCTGTTCGCGGGCAACCCGCCGGTGCAAGAGCGCCGCGGACCGTGCGGCGACTACCCCGACGTGAACGAGGAGCTCGGCGGAGATCCGGACTGGGGCAAGCCGTGCACCGAGCGCGCGGGCAGCTGGTACCGGCCCAACCCCCGCTTCCTCGCCTCGCTGCCGACCGCTCCGCAGGCGCTGTACGACCGACTGTGGGCCGATGCGCGCAACGACGCCGCGAACGCGTTGTCCCACGCCGCAACGGTTCTGGCGGCACCCGACGCGTCGCCGGAGCTGAGGTCCGCGCTCTACCAGGCGCTGCAGCACCTGCCGGACCTGCGGGTCACCGAGGAGACGGCGAACCTGGACGGCAAGACCGGCACCGCCCTCGGCCTGGCGCGCGCCGACGCCCGCGAGGACATCATCATCGACCCGGCGACCGGCCGGTACATCGGCACGCGGTGGGTGTTGCTCCGCTCCGGCACCGGCGCGTGGGAGGGCCTGGAGCCGGGCACCGAGGTCTCCTCCTCCGCGGTGGACTTCGCCGTGGTCGACCGCGCGGGTGACGCGCCGAAGTGATCGCGTCGAGGGGTGATCTTGTGCGGCACAGCGGTGTCCCCGCCGTGACTTTGTCCACTTAGGACACTTGTTTCACTCTTATGCAGCAACGTTTGCGCGCATGTTCGCGCAGCTCGCGGGGTAATCAATGATTCCAAACCCCGGTCCCCCCGCCCCGGCGATTGCCCGGATGCGTGCGGCCCTGTTCGGTCGTGAGGAGTGGTTGTGATGGCACACGTGCGTCGGCTGGTAGACGTCCACACGGGTGACGAGTTCGATCAGCCGGTTCCTTTCGGTCTGGTGTACCCGATCTGCGCGGCGGACGGGTCCGCCCCGCCGAGCCAGCGCGGCCGCACGTGGAGCGACCTGGTGGCGAGTGATCGGGACCTGCGGCCGGCTTCGTGAGCGTTGAGTGGCGGTGGGAGGGCTGGCTCGTCGCGCCGAGGCCGTGCTCCCGCAGGCGTACCGGCGCGGTCGCGGGGACACGGCGCGCGGCCACGTGCCGGCCGAGACCTCGACCGGGGTCGTGGCCGAGCAGCAGGTGCCCGCGACCGGTCCCGCCTCCCCGGTTCTCGGCGACGTCACACCGCCGGTGACCCGCCGCCCGCTCGACGAGCTCTGACCCTCGCTCCCCAAGGGCGCCCTCCTCGGAGGGCGCCCTTTCGTTGCGCACGCAGGTAGCCCTCGTGCGCGGGCATCGCACGAAAGGTCCCTGCGTGCGACAGGAGCGCACGAAAGGTCCCCGCGTGCGACAGGAGCGCACGAAAGGGCCCCGCGTGCGGTCAAGCGGGGGGTTGGGGAGGGAGGGTGGCGGGCAGTGTGGGTGCCGTGGGCGTGGGCGAGCCGGCAGACGGCCATCAGTCGCATGTCGGGCCAGGAGGTGGGCTCACCGCGCCACGGCGTGCTGTTCTCGCGCCAGTTCGCCACCACCCACGTCCGTCACCGTGACCGGAACGGGTGAAGTCGTGGTTTGAGGTGGATCGGACCGGGTACTCGCGTCCGGCGCGTCAAGCAGTCGGCGCGATACCTTCGGCTGTTCAAAGGCGGCGATGACCGTGCATCTCGACGATGCCGTTACCTCGGCACTCACCCACCTCCGCACCGGGGCACCCGGACCGGCCGTCCAGGACCTGCGGGAGGCGTTGTCCCTGGCAGGAGCGGTGCCGCCGCAGGCGTTGGCCTGTGTGAGGGCAGCCGACGACCACCTCGCGCACGGCGAGCTGATGGAGGCGCGGACGCTGCTGACGGTGGCCCACCGGCTGCTGGCGCAGTCCGGCACCGGGCAGCCCGCGGTGGTGCTGCCGAGCCAGGCCGTGCCGCCCACCACCCCGATCCGGGTGTGAACCGGCGTCCCCTCGGGTATTTCGAACGGGCGTTCGAGTGAAAGGGGACGATCGTGAACCGCACGCCGGAGAAGGACCCGCAGGACTGGACGACCGGTGACGAGCCGATGACCGGGCCGCAGGAGTCGTACCTGCACACCCTCGCGCAGGAGGCGGGCGAGGAGGTGCCGGGCGAGCTCACGAAGGTCGAGGCGTCGCAGCTCATCGACCGGTTGCAGGAGAAGACCGGCCGGGGCACCTGACCTGCCCCGGCCGTTGCCGTGCGTCAGCAGGACAGGCGGGCGTCCGCCCAGTCGGCGTGGTCGAAGTCGCGGCCGTCGCCACCGTCGGTGACCCGCAGGCCCAGCATCCGGACCCCGGTCGTGTCCACCGAGACCGGCCGGGCCGGGTCGCCGCCGCGCACGACACCGCTGTCGTGCAGCAACCGCCCGTCGCCGAACACCTGGAAGCTCACCGAACCGGGTGACGTCGTCTCGTCGTCGAGGCCGGCCAGCGCGTCGAACGCCCGGCACCCGCGACCCAGGTAGAGGGTGACCTCAGCCGGGGCGTGCGTGCCGAGGCCCTTGGCGTAGGTGACGCCCGCGATCTGCAACGGCCGCCCGTCACCGGCGCCGGTCTCACCGTTGGACCGGTCCCGCTCCACCGGACCCCAGCCGTTCGACTCGCTGACGAACGGCAGGTCGCTCGCGAACGGTGTCCCGCTCGGCACCGGCGGCGGCACGAACGCACGCACCGCCCGTTCCACGTGCACGGTCTGATGCGCGCGGAACTCCGCGAACACCGGCACGTCCGTGAACCCCACCGGGCCGCCCGCCCGCACCGTCCAGGTGCCGGTCACCGTCTCGCCCGCCCGCAGCTTCGTCCTGGTCACCGGCGCACCGGTGACCATCCAGCCCGCGGGAGGGGCCGCCGTCAGCACCACGTCGGACACGTCCGCGGTGCTCGTGAACGTCCCGGACACCTCGAACGACGCACCCCGTGCGACGTCCACCTTGGTCGGCGTGATCGTCAACGACGTCACCGGCACCTGCGGAATCACCTGGTCACAGGTTTGCAGACCGGGCCGGTAACGGCACGCGACCGCCGCGAACCCGCCGTTGCGCTGCACCACCTGCGACAGCGTCTGAGCCGACGACACCACCTGCCGGTCACGCGTGACGTCACCGCGGACAGCCGGGTCCCGGACCGTCTCGACCAGCCACTGCCCGCCACTGAGGAACGACAGCGGCACGTCGAGCGTGCGCGCGTCGGCCGAGATCGCACCGATGAACCAACGCGCGCCGTTGCGCCGTGCGACAACCGCGTGCGTGTCGGGGTCACCGCTGAGGAGCCGCGTCTCGTCCCACGTGGTCGGCACCTGGTTGAGGAACCGCAACGCCTGCGGATGCCGTTCGTAAGCCTCGGGCTTGTCGGCGAAGTGCGTCCAGCCCGACTCGTAGACCACCGGCAACGCCACCTCGTGCGCGACCGACGCCTCCCGCGTGCCGACCTCCAGCGACACCGGCGTGTAGTCCATCGAGCCGACGACGTTGCGGGTGAAGAACTGCACGGGGTTGTTGCCCGCGGGCGGCGAGTTCTCCGCTCCTCGCACACCCTCCATGGTCATGATGTGCGGCCATGTCCGCGCGAGCCCGTGCGGGATCGTCGAGCCGTGGAAGTTCACCATCAGCCGCAGCTCCGCGGTCTTGGCGAGCACCGCGTCGTACCACTGGTACCGCGCCTGCGAGTCGGACTCCATGAAGTCGAGCTTCACGCCCTTCACGCCCCACTGCCTGAAGCGGGGGAGCAGGGTGTCGCGCTCCTCGGCGGTGTCGAGGTCGGTCCAGTGCAGCCACAGCAGGACCTCGACCCCCTTGGCGCGGGCGTACCGGACCAGCTCCGGCACCCACTGCGCGCTCCACCCCTCGTCGACCAGCGCGTACGGCCAGCCGGACCGGGCGGCGAAGTCCACGTACCGCTGCTGCCGCTCGAACGACCGCGGGCTGTCGTGCTCGCTCAGCCACGACCACGCGACCTTGCCGGGTTTCACCCACGACGTGTCGGCGAGCTCGGACGGTGAGGCGAGGTCGTCGACGAGCGTGGACGTCGAGACGGTCGCGAGGTCACCGATGACCGCCGTGCGCCACGGCGTCCTGGTCAGCGTCACCTGCGCGTCGGCGAGCACGACCTCGTAGTCGCCGGTGGTGCGCCGCAACCGGCTGCCCGAGTGCTGTCCATCCACATCGGACTCGGTGAGCAGCACGTACGCGCCGTCCGCCCGGAACAGCGACGGGTAGCCGAACTCACCGGTGGCCGCGCCCGCCGTCGTGCGCACCCTGTTCTGCTCGTACCACGCGTTGTAGGGGAGCAGCCAGGCCGGCGCGTCCGCGGGCAGCCGGAACGCGGACGCCTCGCCGGTGACGGTGTGGGCGGCCGGGAGCACGTACCGGTAGGCCACGCCGTCCGGGGCCACCCGCACGACCAGGTCGAACCGGCCCGCGCCCTCGAACGTCAGCGTCGTCTCGGTCATGGTCGTGGACCGCTGCCGCTCCTTGCCGGTCGTCATCGAGTAGCGCTCGGTGACCGTCCGGTCTTTCCTGGCGGTCAGGCGCAGGCCGGTGGTGAGGTCGGCGGTCGTGGTCCGGAGACCGATCGGAGCGGGGGCGAGGACGGGGACGCCGTTGCGGGTGACGCCCAGCGTCGGCGAGCCGTTGGTCAGTTCCACCGTGGCGGTGAGCGCGGAGTGGCCGTGGACCTGCCATCTGGACGAGGGTGCGGCGGTGGCGGGGGTCGGAGCGAGCAGGAGGGCGGTCGTGAGGGCGGCCAGCAGCCTTGACATCGTTGTCAGCTCCCCGGAGTCCGGCGGTGAGAACGTTCTCACCTTGGCGCGGGGTAGGAGGAGCGGTCAACGCCGGCGGCGGTGTCGGGCAGGACAGGAATTGTCCGGTGGAGGGGCGGCTCGCGCCGCGAGCGAGCCGTGCCGCGAACGAGCCGTGCCGCGAACGAGCCGCGTCGCGAACGCGGTGGCGCCGCGAACCCGAGCCACGCCAGCCGCCGCGAGCCGTCCCAGCTACCGCAAGCCGCGTCTTCCACGCAGGTCGTCGCCGCCACCGCGAGCCGCTACCGGCGCGGTCGCCCTCAGCGCGAGCCGCCCACTTCCCCCGGCGTCAGCCCCGTGCCACCACCCGCACGGTCTCCAGCTCCGAGTCGGCCGGGTCTGGCAGCTCCATCCCCGCCGCCAGCCCGCTCCGCAGGTAGGCCAGCACCTCCTCGCTGATCACCTCACCCGGCAGCACCGCGGGCGCCCCCGGCGGGTACGGCGTGATCATCTCGGCGGCCACCCGGCCGGCGGCCTTCTCGACCGGCACCTGTTCCACCTCGGCGAAGAACGCGTCGCGCGGCAGCATCGCCGTCTCCAGCTGCAGGTCGTCGGGGGAGGGGAGGTCGACCGGCTTCGGCGTGGGCAGGTCGGCCCGCGTCAGCGCCTGCAGCGACTCGACCAGGATGTCGGCGGTGCGCTGGTCGTCGGCGTGGGTGAACTGGGCGACGATGCGGCGGTGGTCGGACAGGCCGACCGTGACGCGCTGTTCGGCGCGCAGCCAGTCCGCGGCCTGGTAGCCGCTGATGTGGAGGCCGGACACGTCGATGACCATCTTGAGCGGGTCGGTGGAGTGGGTGAGGCCGGTGAAGTCCACGACCTGGAGACCGGGGAGTGCGGAGATCGCGGAACGGGTCGCGCCGGCCAGTGCCAGTGCGGCCGTCAGCAGGTACTCGCCCTGTTCGACCATGTGCCGGCGCCAGCCGTCGAGGGTGGCGTAGACCAGGGAGGTCGGGCTGGTCGTGCCGAGCAGGTCCTCGCGGGACTTCAGCACCGCGGGGTCGACGAGGTCGCCCTGGAGGTGGAACACCGAGCTCTGCTCCACGGCGGCGCCGGACTTGTGGACGCTCGTCACCACCACGTCCGCGCCGGCGTCCATGCCCCACGGCGGCAGGTCGGCGTGGAACGGCAGGTGCGCGCCCCAGGCCTCGTCGACGATCAGCGGTTTGCCGAACGAGTGGCACACGTCGGCGATGGCCTTGATGTCACCGCAGGTGCCGTAGTCGGTGGGGGTCACCAGCAGCACGCCCTTGGCGTCGGGCTCCGCCTCCAGCAGGGCACGCACCTCGTCGGGGCCCGGCGGGTGCGACAGGTGCAGGTCGGCGTCCCAGCGCGGGCTCAGCCACACCGGGCTGACGCCGCTCAGCACCAGGCCGGACACCACCGACTTGTGCGCGTGCCGGGGGACGATGAGCTTCTCGTGCGGGCCGGCCACCGAGAGCATCGCGCTCTTGACCGACAACGAGCTGCCACACGTGGAGAAGAACGCGTGGTCGGCGTGCACGGCGTCGGCCATGAGCTGCTGGGCCTCCTCGATCACCCCGCCGCTCATCAGCCGGTCGTCCAGGCCGTTCAGCGCGACCACGTCGGCGGTGAACACCTGTTCGCCGAGCACGTCGAGCACGCGCGGGTCGACGCCGCGGCCCTGGCGGTGGCCGGGTGGGGTGAACGGCACGAAGCCGCGTGAGCGGAAGTCCTGCAGCGCTTCGAGCACCGGTGCCTTGCTGTGGTCCATGGACGGGGAGTAGCCCGTCCGGCCGAGGCTCGAACCTCAGGCGCGCAGCAGCGGGCGGACGAGGGCCTGGGTGTGGTCCGACGGTTCGAGGCCGAGCTCGGTGCGCGGCCGGCGGCGGTAGCTCGGCCTGGTGTTTGCGCGGCGCCCGGACCGGTTAGTCGTAGACCGTGACTCCTGAGGCTGGAACGACGGAACCGGCGACCACCCCCGTGCCTGTGCCTGCTCAGCCGGCGGCGCGGTCGAGCCTGCTCGCGAGCTTCTCCGACTACGCGGAGGCCCAGCGGCTGGTGGACCGGATGTCCGACGACGGGTTCCCGGTCGAGCACGTGCGGATCATCGGCGACGGTGTGCGCACGGTCGAGCAGGTGACCGGCCGGATGACGCGCGCGAAGGCCGCGGTCTCCGGTGCGGCCGGCGGCGCCTGGTTCGGCGTGCTCATCGGGTTGCTGTTCGGGCTGTTCACCTCCGGTGTGGCCTGGGTGTGGATGCTGGTGCTCAGCCTGGTGATCGGTGCCTTCTGGGGAGCCGTGTTCGGGTTCGCCGCGCACTGGACCACCCGCGGCAAGCGCGACTTCTCCAGCGTCATGACCCTGGAGGCGAAGCGCTACGACGTGCTGGTCGACGGCGAGCACGCGAGCCGGGCGGGCAAGTACGTGCTCTGACGAAATTCGGTTCCGGCGCACGGGACCTGCTTGCCACACTGGCGCCGTGACGTTCTTGGGACAGGGCTGGGACAGCACGGCGACGCTCGTCGACGGGCGCTGGGTGGAACGGCGGCCGCAGCGCCCCGCGATCGAGGCGGTGCTGCGGCGCGAGACGGTCGTGATGCCGTGGCTCGCGCCGTTGCTGCCGCTGCCCGTCCCGGTGCCGGAGCTGGTCTCGGTGGACCCGTTCGTGGTGCGGCACGAGCTCGTGCCCGGTGCTGAGCTCGCGACGCTGAACGCGGTGCAGGGCGAGCAGCTGGGGGAGTTCCTGCTGGCGTTGCACGCGGTCCCGGTGGCCGGGGCGGTCGCGCGCGGCGTGGGGACACCGCCGGTGCCGCTCGACCGGTTCCGCGCGGAGGTGCTGCCGCTCGTGCCCGACCAGGCCGACCTGCTCGACGCGGTCGCGGCCGCACCGGCGGACGTGCTGGTGCACGGCGACCTCGGCCCCGAGCACGTGCTGGGCCGCGACGGCGTGCTGACCGGCGTGATCGACTTCGGTGACGTGCACGTCGGCGACCCGGCGATCGACCTGGCGTGGGCGCTGCACTCGACGCCGCCGGAGTTCGCCGACGCGCTGGCGGCGACCTACGGCGTCACGCCGGAGCTGCGGGAGCGTTCGCTGCTGTGGCACCGGATCGGGCCGTGGTACGAGGTGCTCTTCGGCAACGACAACGGCGACCCGGCGATGGCCGCCAGCGGC
Organism: Lentzea sp. NPDC036949; assembly: GCF_055608075.1. Classification (NCBI taxonomy): domain Bacteria; kingdom Bacillati; phylum Actinomycetota; class Actinomycetes; order Pseudonocardiales; family Pseudonocardiaceae; genus Lentzea; species Lentzea sp. NPDC036949. The sequence continues at coordinate 146,013 of NZ_JBVJRA010000009.1, read as the reverse complement.
CTGGAAGGCATCAAGAACCGGAGTAGCTGGTTCTGACTTTGGGTATTCCCGGTGCAACGAAACGCTGGGAGGAAAAATGCCTTGGGTTCAGCGGCACCGACGTCGCACGCCGTACAGCTGGTTCCGCTCCACCACGGTCCGCAGCCACTACCGCAGGCGCCCGCTCAACGCGTGGTTGCCGATCGCCGTCGTGGTCCTGTTCATCATCCTGCTCATCGCCGTCTTCTGACCCGCCGCCGGTCCGAGCGGTATGGTCGGGGCATGGGTCAGTTGGGTGAGTTGTTCCCCGGACGCAAGCTCCGCAGCGAAGCAGGCGACTCCGGTACCGGTGAGGACTTCGAGGAGACCGGTCCCCTCGACCTCACCACCGGAGTCGTCCAGCTGAGGCCCCGCCCCAAGCCGCAGCCCGCTCCCGAGGAGGCCGAGGGCGCCGAGAGGCCCCTGCCCGAGAGCGGCGCGTGATCACGGGTACTACCCTTGGCCGGTGCTGGTAGGTCTGCTCGTCGTAATCCCCGCCTTGTTCTTCCTCGTCGGAGTGGTCCGTGACCGGCGCAGGCTGAGCAACGCCATCTGGCTCGGCATCACGCTGGTGCTGTTCCTGCTGCTGCTCGCCGAAGCGGGGCGGGACAACCCGGCGGTGAGCCTGCCGCTGCTGCTCGCGTTCGCGCTGGCGGTGTTCGGGCTGTTGCTGCTGCCGCTCGCGTTGCTGGCCAACGGCCTGGTGATGATCCGCCGCGAGGGCCGGTCGCTGGGCAACCTCCTGTCGTTCCTCGCTGGTCTCGCGCTGCTCGGCGAGATGGCCTACTTCTTCTGGGGCATCACCCAGCCCAACGACTGGGTCCGCGGCAGCGCGATCGGGTTGTTCCTCGTCTCCGCCTACATCGCGTTCCTGTTCGTGAGCCTGCTGCTGTACTCGGTGATCTACGGCCGCACGGGCCGGCGCAGCGGGTTCGACGGCATCGTCGTGCTCGGCGCCGGGCTGGTCGGTTCCCAGGTGCCCCCGCTGCTCGCGAGCCGGCTCAACCGCGCCCTGCGCCTCTACCTGCGGGAACGCTCAGCCGGACGCACGCCGGTGATCGTCGTGACCGGCGGCAGGGGTCCTGACGAGGACGTGTCCGAGGCGCTCGCCATGAAGCGGTACCTGCTGGAGCGCGAGGTGCCGGAGGACGACGTCGTGCTGGAGGACCAGGCCGGCACGACCGACGAGAACCTGCGCTACAGCAAGGAACTGCTCGTCGAACGCGGGCTCACCGGGTCGGTCGTGGCGGTGACGAACAACTACCACGTGTTCCGCACCGCCGTGCTGTCCCGCTCGCACGGACTGCGGATGCAGGTGATCGGCGCGCCGACGGCGTGGTACTTCGTGCCGAGCGCGTTCATCCGCGAGTTCGTGGCGCTGCTGGCGCAGAACCCGGGCGTGCACGCGCTGGCGTGCACGGTGCTGATGGCGGGCGGGCTGGCGCTGACCCAGATCGGCTAGCGCGAGCCGGCGAACGTGACGTCCGCGGCGTTGTTCGCGGCTGGGTTCTCCGCGCCTTGTGGACGGTGCCGTGTGGACGGGACTCGGCAGTTCCCGAGCACGCAGAGGGCCGTGAGGAGGCGCCTCGTCGTGTGAGCCACCGTACCTGTCCGCCTCCTTGATACCCATACCCCCTAGGGGTACCGTTCGGCGCTGACGGAGGAGGACGAGATGGACCACGCACCCGTGAGCCTGACCCGCCAGGCGGTCTCGGCGACGCTGCACTGCCTCACCGGCTGTGCGATCGGCGAGGTGCTCGGCATGGTCGTCGGCACCGCGCTGGGCTGGGGCAACCTGGCCACCGTCGTGCTGGCCGTGGCGCTGGCGTTCCTGTTCGGCTACTCGCTCACCATCCGCCCGGTCCTGCGCTCCGGCCTCGCCCTCAAGGCGGCCGTGGGCGTCGCGCTGGCCGCCGACACCGTGTCGATCGCCGTGATGGAGGTCGTCGACAACGCGGTGATGCTGCTGGTGCCGGGTGCGATGGACGCGGGACTGGCGGACTGGGTGTTCTGGGCGGCGCTGGTGTTCTCGCTGGCGGTCGCGTTCGCGGTGACGGTGCCGGTGAACCGGTGGATGATCGCGCGCGGCAAGGGGCACGCGGTCGTGCACCGGCACCACCACTGAGCCGGGTGGGGCGCGGGACGCCGGGTACCCGCCCCGGCGCCCCGCGCTCCTCGCCGGTCAGGCCGGTTCGAAGCGCATGACCCAGTTCTCCTGCCAGGTGTCGCCGCCGTCGTAGGAGAACGACTGCCGCCACACCGGTGCCGGGCCCGCCGTCCAGTCGAACCGCACCGCCACCGCGTGCCCGCCGACGACGTCCTCGCCGAGGAACACGCCGTGCCCGCCGGTGAACCGGCCCTCCAGCGGCGGGTCCAACTGGCCCGGCGCGCGGGTCGAGGCCCACCAGATGCGCCAGAGGCCGGCGGCCGGGTCGTACTGCCGCAGGGTCATGCCCTCCCAGTCGCCGGCGTCGAAGGTGTCGACGTTCGCCGCGCCGCCCAGCGCCGGCCGCACGTCGGCCCGCGCGCCGAACTCGACCCACTCGGTGCCGCGCCCGGCGATGTCGGCGATCTTGCGGTTGGCGACCCGCCAGCGCCCGTGGAGGAAGTCGAAATCGTTTGCAGTCATGGTGGAGATGCTGAACCGATACCGCTGACACCTCTTGTCAGTGATCGAGTATTGACGCAAAGGTCTGGACCATTTTACGGTTCGGGGCAGTGGCCGCCGCCCTAGCCAGGAGGTCCTTCCCTTGCGCCTGCTCGCCAGAGTGGTCCCGGTGCTAGCCCTGCTAGCCGGGACCCTGATAGCCGTGACGAACGCGCCCACCGCAGCCGCAGCCCACGAGGACTGCCGGCCGGACGGGCTGTACAAGACGCCGGGCGTCGACGTGCCCTACTGCACCGTCTACGACACCGCCGGCCGCGAGAACATGGGGACCGACAAGTCCCGCCGGGTGATCGGGTACTTCACCAGCTGGCGCACCGGCAAGAACGGCCAGCCGGGCTACCTCGCCAAGGACGTCCCCTGGACCAAGGTCACCCACCTCAACTACGCGTTCGCCCACATCGACGCGCAGAACAAGATCTCCGTGGGTGCGCCGGACGCGAACAACTCCTCGATCGGCATGGAGTGGCCGGGCGTCGCGGGTGCCGAGATGGACCCGTCGCTGCCCTACAAGGGCCACTTCAACCAGCTGACGAAGTACAAGAAGCAGCACCCGAACGTCAAGACGCTGATCTCGGTCGGCGGCTGGGCCGAGACCGGTGGCTTCTTCAACGCCGACGGCACCCGCAACGCCTCCGGCGGCTTCTACAAGCTCGGCCAGTCACAGGCGGCGATCGACACGTTCGCCGACAGCGTGGTCGCGTTCCTGCGCCAGTACGGGTTCAACGGCGCCGACATCGACTACGAGTACGCGACGTCGAACAACCATGCCGGCAACCCGGACGACTTCTGGATCTCCAACGCCAACCGCGGCACGCTGTGGGCCGGCTACCAGGCGATCATGAAGACGCTGCGCGAGAAGCTCGACCGCGCCGGTGCCGCCGACGGCAAGCACTACCTGCTGACCGCCGCCGTGCCCGCCTCCGGCTGGCTGCTGCGCGGCCAGGAGACCTACCAGGTCGTCAAGTACCTCGACTACCTCAACGTCATGAGCTACGACCTGCACGGCTCGTGGAACCACTTCGTGGGCCCGAACGCGGCGCTGTACGACGACGGCAAGGACGGTGAGCTCGCGGCCGGTGGCGTGTACACGGCACCGCAGTACGAGGGCATGGGCTACCTGAACACCGACTGGTCCTACCACTACTACCGCGGTGCCATGCAGGCCGGCCGGATCAACGTCGGCGTGCCGTTCTACTCGCGCGGCTGGCAGGGCGTCACCGGTGGCACCAACGGGTTGTGGGGCCGCGCGGCCCTGCCCAACCAGTCGCAGTGCCCGCCCGGCACCGGCACGTCGGTCGGCTCGACCACGCCGTGCGGCAACGGCGCGACCGGCATCGACAACCTCTGGCACGACGTCACCGCCGGTGGTGCCGAGGTCCCGTCGGGCGTGAACCCGTTGTGGCACACGAAGAACCTGGAGAACAAGATCACCGGTTCGTACTCGGCGCAGTACGGCCTCGACCCGGTGAACGACCCGACCGACCGGCTCACCGGCACCTACTCGCCGTTCTACGACACCACCATGCAGTCGCCGTGGCTGTGGAACAACGACAAGAAGGTGTTCCTCTCCACCGAGAACGAGCAGTCGATCGCGGCCAAGGCCAAGTACGTCCGCGACAAGGGCCTCGGTGGCATCATGATCTGGGAGCTCGCCGGTGACTACCGGTACGACTCGGTCAAGAAGGAGTACTTCATCGGCGACACGCTGCTGTCGACGATCGACACCGGCCTGAACGGCGCGGCGCCCTACGGTGCGGCGAAGGCCACGACCCAGCAGTCACAGGTGCTCGCGGTCGACGTCGACGTCCACGGCTTCGCGTTGGGCGACAACAACTACCCGATCACGCCGAAGATCAAGTTCACCAACCGCTCGAACGTCACCATCCCCGGTGGCACGAAGATCGCGTTCGACTACGGCACCAGCGCGCCGGGCAGCATGGCCGACCAGTCCGGGTTCGGGCTCAAGGTCGTGTCGAAGGGGCACAGCGGGCCGAACGTCGGCGGCCTCAAGGGCGACTTCCAGAAGGCGGAGCTCGCGCTGCCGTCGTGGCAGTCGCTCGCACCGGGCGCGTCGATCGAGCTGACCGTCAGCTACCAGCTGCCGATCTCGACGCCGTCGAACTTCGTGTTCACCTTCGGTGGCCAGTCCTACGCCATCTCCGCCGACCACCCGCGGATCGGCGGCGGCACCCCGCCCACCTCGACCACCACGACAACGACCACCACCACGACCACCTCCAACCCGCCGGTGTGCGCGCTGCCGGCGTGGGAGCGGGGCAAGGTCTACAACGGCGGCAACGACGTCTCGCACAAGGGCCGCAAGTGGCGGGCCCAGTGGTGGACGCAGGGCGAGGAGCCCGGCACCACCGGTGAGTGGGGCGTCTGGCGCGACCAGGGCGCCTGCTAGCAGGCGGTGATCGTCAGGACGCGGGTCTTGGGCGGGTGTGACCGCTCGGGACCCGCGTTCTGCTTCAGGGGCTCTCGCAGTACCGGTGACAGCAGGGTCTCCCGAACTCCCCAGGACGTCTGTCAGCGTGTCGGGGCAGCTGACTCAAGGGAGACGGAAAACCAATGGCGGACAACCGGTTCACCACCCAGGCGGAGCTCTTCGACCTGAGCGGGAAGCACGCGCTCGTCACCGGTGGCACCAGGGGCATCGGAATGATGATGGCGCGCGGCCTCCTGCAGGCGGGCGCCCGCGTCGTCATCAGCTCGCGCAACGAGGACGCGTGCGCGGAGGCCCAGCGCCGGCTGTCCGAGTTCGGCGACGTCCGGGCGATTCCCGCCGACCTGTCCCGGCACGACGAGTGCCGGCGTCTCGCAGATCTCGTGCAGGCCGGCTCGGAACGCCTGGACGTCCTCGTGAACAACGCGGGCGCGATGTGGCGCGAGCCGCTGGAGACGTTCCCGGACGAGGGCTGGGACACCGTGCTCGACCTCAACGTGAAGTCGCCGTTCTGGCTGGTGCAGGCACTGCTCCCGGCACTGCGCAGGGCAGGCACCGCCGATGACCCCGCACGGGTCGTCAACGTGGGCAGCATCGCCGCCATCCACGTCGCCGAGGCGCCCAACTACTCCTACGCCAGCAGCAAGGCGGCGCTCCACCAGCTCACCAGGGTGCTCGCCAGGGAGCTGGGCCCGCAGCACATCACGGTGAACGCGGTGGCGCCGGGACCGTTCCCGTCGCAGATGATGGCGGCCACGATCGAGACCGCCGGCGACCGGATCGCGGCGAAGGCCCCGCTGCGCCGGCTGGGCCGCGACGACGACATGGCGGGAACCGCCGTGTTCCTCGCCAGCCGGGCCGCGTCCTACCTCACCGGCGCCGTCATCCCGGTGGACGGCGGCATCGCGACGACCGCGTCGGGCACGTAGTGCGGGGTACCGGCAGGACCTCCCTCGCCGTCTGGCCAACGCCTACGGTGAGGGGATGGCGACGACCGACCTCCGCACCGAGATCAAGGAGTTCCTGAGCTCGCGTCGCGCGCGGCTCACGCCGGAACGGGCAGGACTGCCCGCCCACGGCGGCGGCAACCGCCGGGTCCGAGGTCTGCGGCGCGAAGAGGTGGCTGTGCTGGCCGGGGTGTCGGTCGACTACTACGTGCGGATGGAGCGCGGTGGCCTCGCCGGCGCCTCCGACGGGGTGCTCGACGCGGTCGCCGCCGCCCTGCGGCTCGACGAGGCCGAGCGCGAACACCTGTTCCGCCTCGCGCGGCAGTCCAGGACACCCGGCGGTCCACGCCGCCGGCGCCCCGCCGTGACGGTGCGTCCGGCGCTCCAGCAGGTGCTCGACGCCATCACCGACGCGCCGGCCTGGATCTGCAACGGCCGGTACGACGTCCTGGCCACGAACCAGCTCGCCCGCGCGTTGTACGCACCGCTGCCGGCGGATGCGCGACGGCCGGCGAACACCGCGCGGTTCGTGTACCTGGAACCCGAGGCGGCGAGGGCGTTCTTCGTGGACTACGACCGGATCGTCGGCGACGTGGCCGCGAAGCTGCGGCTGGAAGCCGGGCGCAGCCCCCACGACGAGGAGCTGGTCGCCCTGGTCGGTGAGCTGTCGACGCGCAGTGAACCGTTCCGGCAGCGGTGGGCGACCCAGGACGTCCGGCACCACCGGTCCGGCCGGAAGCGCCTGCACCACCCGGTGGTGGGCCGGCTGGACCTGGACGTCGAGTCGATGGAGCTGCCCGCCGAACCCGGCCTGCTCCTCACCGTCTACACCGCACCCGCCGGCACGCCGGCCGCGGACGGCCTGGCACTGCTGGCGTCGTGGGCGGCCGGCCAGGACCGGCAGGCGACCGGGGCGCGGACACCCGGCTGAGGAGAGTCAGCGATCTGTCAGGCGCGGGTCTTACGCTGGTCGGCGTGACCGCCTCCGACCCGCGCCTGCAGGAGCTCGTGCTCCTGCGCAAGGTGCGCGACCGCATCGACCGCGAGTACCGCGAGCCGCTCGACGTGGCCGCGCTGGCCCGCGGGGTGCACCTGTCCGCCGGGCACCTGTCGCGGGCGTTCCGCGCGGCGTTCGGCGAGTCGCCCTACAGCTACCTGATGACCCGCCGCATCGAGCGGGCCATGACGCTGCTGCGGCGCGGCGACCTGTCCGTCACCGAGGTCTGCTTCGAGGTCGGCTGCACCTCGCTCGGCACGTTCAGCACCCGGTTCTCCGAGCTCGTCGGCATGTCGCCGAGCCAGTACCGCAAGGTCGCGGCCGAGGACGGCCAGGGCATCCCGAACTGCCTCGCGAAGGCCGTGATGCGACCCATCAGGAATCGAGAAGCGGCGGCCGGTCCGTCCGATTAGGTTGACCGCCATGTCCGTCATCATCGCCGCGGCGTTCCTGCCGGCCGACGACCCCGAGAAGTCACTCGGCTTCTTCCGCGACGCACTCGGTTTCGAGGTCCGCCAGGACGTCGGCCAGGGCACCATGCGCTGGATCACCGTCGGGCCACCCGACCAGCCGGAGACCGGCATCGTGCTGCACCCGCCCGCCGCCGACCCCGGCGTGAGCGACGAGGAACGCCGCACCATCGCCGTCCTGATGGCCAAGGGCGTCTACACGGCGCTGTCACTGGCCACGAAGGACCTCCAGGGCACCTTCGACCGCGCGCGGAAGTGGGTCGAGTCCACCGGCGCCGGCGAGGTGCTGCAGGAGCCCGAGGACCAGCCGTGGGGCGTGCGGGACTGCTCGTTCCGCGACCCGGCCGGCAACCTGGTGCGCATCAACCAGCTGTGAGCACGGCGCCGGGCGCGGCGTACCCGACCGGCCCCTCGTAGCGGGTGCCGGCACGGGTGACCGCGTCCTGCGGGGTCAGGGAGCGGCCCACGTGCGTGACGACCAGCCGTCGCGCCCGTGCCTGCCGCGCCGTCTCGCCCGCCTGCTCCGGCGTGTGGTGCGCCTCGTCCGGCACTGTGCCGTCGGCCTCGCACAGCAGCAGGCCGGTGTCCTGGGCGAGGTCGGTGAGGGCGGCGCACGGTGCCGTGTCACCGGAGTAGGTCAGGGACGTCCCCGCCTCGATGCGCACCGCGAACGCCGGGAGGCCGTGCCGCACCGCCCTGGACGTGAGGTGCAGGCCGCCGATCCGCGCCTCGTGGCCGTCGGTGAGCTCGGTGATCGCGAAGGCGTCCTCGACCGGGCTGCGCCGCGGGCCGTTGGTGAGGAACGCGGCGAGCCGGTCGGCGGTGCCGGGCGGGCCGAACAGCGGGACCGGCGCGCGGTAGACGTCGGCGTACCGCAGGGCGTAGAACGCGGTGAGCAGGTCGGCGCAGTGGTCGGCGTGCAGGTGCGAGATCCAGATGGCGTCCAGGGTGGCCAGCGACGTGTGGCGTTGCAGCGGGCCCAGGGTGCCGGTGCCCGCGTCCATCCACACGCGAGTGTCGCCGTGCGACACCAGGTAGCCCGAGCACGGGTTGTCCGCCGCCGGGTACGGGGTCGCGCTGCCGAGCACGGTCAGGCGCAGGCTCACCACCGGACGACCCTAGCCGCACACGGGCCGCCCCCGGCGGCGGGTGGCCGTCGGGGGCGGTGGGAGGGGAGTGCCGTCAGACCCGCTGCCAGAGGGCGGGCGTGTTCGGCGGCTCCCAGCCGGGGAGGGCCGTGTGCCCCTGCAGCGCGCGGTAGGACCCGCCGTCGTAGGTGACCTGGGCGCCGGTGGCGTAGTAGGTGTACGCGGCCCACGAGTCACCACCGCCGGGCGGGGTGCTCGTGGTCGTGGTGGTCGGCTGGGTGGTCGTGGTCGGGCCGGCGGAGGTGACCAGGCGCAGACCGTAGGCCTGCAGGATCTCGGTCACCGGCTGGAAGTAGATGGTGCCGCCGGACTGGCAGTTGCCGGACCCGCCGGAGGTCACGCCCTGCGCCTGGTCGCCGGTCAGCCACGAGCCGCCGGAGTCACCGGGCTCCGCACAGGCGTTGGTGCGGGTCAGGCCGGTGATGGTGCCCTCGGGGTAGGTGACGGAGGCGTTCTTCTGCTGGATGGTGCCGCAGCGCCAGCCGGTGGTGGAGCCGGAGCGGCAGACCGAGGCGCCGACCGGGGCCTCCTGGGAACCCGCGACCGGGACGGTGCCGGGGTAGCGGTTGACCAGGCCGCGCGGGGTGTTGCCCGCGTCGGTGCGGACCCAGGCGTAGTCGTTGCCGGGGAAGCTGCTGCCCTGGATGGTGCCGCCGGGGTTGGAGGTGCGCCCACCCGCGGACCCGCAGTGGCCCGCCGTGACGAAGCCGCCCTCGACGGCGAAGCCGATGGAGCAGCGGCCGCCGCCCGGGATGCTGTAGGCGTTGCCGCCGATGACGTCGACCAGCGGCCTCGGGTCCTCGGTGCTGGCCTCGACGGTGACGACGTCGCCGGGCACCCCCGCCTCGGTCGCCCACGCCCTCGCCTGCGCCTCGCCACCGGAGCGGGCGAGCACGGTGACCTTGTTGGTGCGCACGTCGACGTACCAGCCGGGAACGGCGTCAGGTGCCGTGGTGGCCTTGGCGTCCAGCCTGGTCTTCGCGCTGTCCAGAGTGGACGCGCTGTGCTTCGCCGCGACGGCGACGGCGCCCCGTGAGCGCACCGCGCCCGTCAGCGCCGAGTCGGTCACCGCGACGGTGAGGGTGCGGCCGGTGCCGTCCAGCCAGGACCCGGCGTAGGCCGCGCCGAGCTGCGCCCTCAGCGCGGCGTCGGTCTGGCCGGCGACCTTCTCGGCGCTCAGGCGCGCACGCGCCTGGTCAGGGGAGATGCCGAGGTCACGGGCCATCGCGGTCAGCATGCCCTGGTCGGTCGTGTCGGCCGCGGTGGCGCTGGTCGTCAGCGCCACCGCGGCGGCCAGTCCGGCCGCTGTGATCGCCGCTGTGGCGGCGGCGATGAGCTTGCGGTTCATGTCCGCTCCTTGCGTGCAGGGTGGTTGCCGCCACACCCTAAGATGAGGTCCAGACCAATAGGTACATACCAATTGGCCATAAAAATCGGGAGTTCGCCCTGCCCGGTCCCCGGTGCGAACGCCGTCCGCTGCCCGCCGGAAAGATAGGGTTGGCCGGTGGACGAACCCCAGTGGTTGCAGTGGCGCCGGCCCGGCCCCGCCCCGGCCCAGCGGCGGCGGGACATCGGCGTCGCGGTGCTCGTGCTGCTGGGCGGGGTCGAGTTCACCGTCCTGGTGGACAGCATCGGCGGGTACGCGTTCTCCGACCCGGCCGGCCTGCGCGAGCAGCTCGCCTGGATGGTCGCGCTGGCGGTACCGCTGGTCGTGCGCCGCCGGTACCCGATCGCGGTGATGCTGGTCGTGTCGGCGCTGTTCATCGCCGCCCAGGTGAACAAGGCCGGTGACAGCCTGGTCCCGTCGGCCGTGCTGTTCCTCGCGATCTTCACCGTCGGCGCGTGGGAGCCGAACCGGGTGCTGGCGCGCTGGTCGCGGATCGGCGTGATCGCCGCCATGTTCCTGTGGCTCGGGTTCAACCTCGTGCAGTTCCTGCTCGGCCCGGACGTGCCGGAGGACCTCGTGCCCGGCCTTCTGGACCCGGTGCTCGCCCGTGTCCTCTATGGACTCGAATTCAACATCTTCTTCTTCGTCTTCGCCTATGTGGTCGGTGAGATGGCGTGGACGGCGGCGCGGCGGCAGGCGCAGCTGGAGTTCCAGGCCGACGAGCTGCGCCGGTCGCAGGAGCAGAACGTGCGGGGCGCGATCGCCGCCGAACGCATGCGCATCGCCCGCGACCTGCACGACGTGGTGGCCCACCACGTGTCGGTGATGGGCATCCAGGCCGGTGCGGCGCGGCGGGTGCTGGACTCGGACCCGGTGCTGGCGCGGGACGCGTTGCAGACCGTGGAGAAGACGGCGCGGACCGCGATCAGCGAGCTGCGCGGGCTGCTGGGCGTGCTGCGGGCCGACGCGGAACAGGACTTCCAGGCTGCGCCCGGACTCGACGACCTGCCCGAGTTGCTCGAAACCGCCCGGTCGGCCGGTCTGGAGGTCTCGCACGGCGTCTACGGCGAGCCGCGCGAGGTGCCGCCGGCCGTCGCCGTCTCGGCGTACCGGGTGGTGCAGGAGGCGTTGACGAACGTGGTGAAGCACGCCGGAGCGGGCCACGTCGACGTGCGGATGCGGTACCTGGACAGCGCACTGGAGCTGGAGGTGGCCGACGACGGGCGCGGGCGCCCCTCCGGTGAGAGCGGCTTCGGGCTCGTGGGCATGCGCGAACGCGTTGCCGTGCACGGTGGAACCCTCGAAGCGGGACCGCGGCGCACCTCGGCGGGTTACCTTGTGCGCGCATCGCTGCCGACAGAGGAGAAGGTGTGAGTCTGCGGGTCGTGCTGGCCGACGACCAGGACCTGGTGCGCGCCGGGTTCCGGGTCATCCTCGGGACCGAGCCGGGCATCGAGGTGGTCGGCGAAGCCGGCGACGGTGCCGCGGCCGTCGAGCTGGTCGCGCGGCTGCGGCCCGACGTCGTGCTGATGGACGTGCAGATGCCGCGCATGGACGGCCTGGAGGCCACCCGGCGCATCCTGTCGGCCGACGGCGGCACCCGCGTGGTGATCCTCACGACGTTCGACCGCGAGGACTACCTGTTCGAGGCGCTGCGGGCGGGAGCGAGCGGGTTCCTGCTGAAGAACGCCTCCCCGGAGGACCTCGTCGACTCGGTGCGGGTGGTGGCACGCGGCGACGCGCTGCTCTCGCCCGAGGTGACCCGGCGGGTGATCGCCCGCTTCAGTGCACCCCGGCAACCCGCGCGCACCCGGCCGCCCGAGCTGACCGACCGCGAGTACGAGGTGCTGGTGGAGCTGGCGAAGGGCGCGTCGAACGCGGAGATCGCCGCCGCGCTGTACCTGGGGGAGGCGACGGTGAAGACGCACGTGTCCCGCGTGCTCGCGAAGCTGGGGCTGCGCGACCGGACGCACGCGGTGGTGTTCGCCTACGAGCAGGGGATCGTCACGCCCGGCGGGTGACCAGGGCGGGAACGTCATCGAACTTTGTCGACCAAGATCCAACATTGTCAAGACCGGCCCTCGCCCGTCATCCTCATCGCCAGCACTTCTGCGGCAACACGGACGACGGCGTGGGATCAGGTGGCATGAGCTCAACAGGATCGAACAACGCGGCTGAGGCCTTCCGGCGGCTGCACGGCACCGACCCCACCGGGGTGTGGTCCGCGCCGGGCCGGGTGAACCTCATCGGCGAGCACACCGACTACAACGACGGGTTCGTGCTGCCGTTCGCCATCCCGCAGCGGACGTGGGTGGCCGCGGCGGCGCGCGAGGACGGCCTGCTCACGCTCGCGACCGTCGAGGGCGAACGGACCACGACCGCCGAGCCCGTCCCCGTCGGCGAGGTCGAGCCGGGCGGCGTGCAGGGCTGGGCGGCCTACCCCGCCGGGGTCGCGTGGGTGCTGCGGCAGCAGGGCGTGACCGGCGGGGCTGACCTCGTGATCAGCGGGGACGTGCCGCGCGGGGCCGGGCTGTCGTCGTCGCACTCGCTGGAGGTGGCGAGCGCGCTGGCGCTGCTGGGGCTGAGCGGGCGGGAGGAGTCCGCGAGCGACGTCGCCAAGTGGGTGCAGGTGGCGGAGAACGACTTCGTGGGCGCGCCGACCGGGCTGCTCGACCAGACGGCGTCGCTGTGCTGCACGGACGCGCACGTGCTGTTCCTCGACGTGCGGTCGGGGGAGCGGGAGCAGGTGCCGTTCGACGCCGCGCGGCACGGGCTGGAGGTCCTCGTGATCGACACGCGGGTGAGCCACTCGCTGGTCGAGTCCGGGTACGGGGAGCGGCGCAAGGGGTGCGAGGAGGCGGCGCGGCTGCTCGGGCTGCCGTCGCTGCGGGACGCCGGGGGCTGGGACGGGCTGCCCGAGCACCTGCGGCCGCTGGTCCGGCACGTCGTCACCGAGAACCGGCGCGTCGAGGACACCGTCGCGCTGCTCCGGCAGGACCGGTACGAGGAGATCGGGCCGCTGCTGAGCGCGTCGCACGCGAGCCTGCGCGACGACTACCGGGTGTCCTGCGCCGAGCTCGACGTCGCCGCGGCCACCGCGGAGGAGGCCGGTGCGCTCGGGGCGCGGATGATCGGTGGTGGGTTCGGCGGGTCGGCCATCGCGCTGGTGCCGCGGGAGGTGCGCGGCGAGGTCGAGCGGCGGGTCGCGGAAGCGTTCGTGGAGAACGGGTTCACCGCACCCAGGACGTTCGTCGCGGTGCCGTCGGCCGGGGCCGGGCGCGACCTCTGACCGGTTGCCACGTGCGGCAGTGCCGGGGTCGTCGCGCAAGGGCAGTCGCACGGCAAGGCCGGCAGCGACACGCGACGTGACCAACGCCTGCCGGAGCACGCCGACGCGTCCTCGGTCGCCGTGCGTACCGACGAACGAGGACGAACGACACCCCCGGGGGCGACGAAGGTCGACACCTGCCGTCGACCTTCGGCTGAAACCGGCCCTCCCGCCTTGACCGTGCCGCTACGGCACGGTTTCGACTGGGACCCGGTCGTTCCGCATCGAACGGCCGGGTTTCCACAGTGGAGGGCGCGCTCGAGCAGCGCGCCGTCGGGGGAGGAATTCGGACATGCGAAAAGCGTTGTCCCTGGCCGCGGCGCTGGCCGCGGCGACGGCGTTGGTGGTGCCGGGCGCGGCATCGGCGACGCCGGCACCGGTCGTGCAGTGGCGGGAGTGTCCCGCGGACGTGGCGCGGCCGGGGCTGGAGTGCGGCACCCTGCAGGTGCCGCTGGACTACCGCAAGCGCGAGGGGCGCAAGATCGAGCTGATGATCTCGCGCCTGGCCAGCACGAACCCGGAGAAGCGCCGCGGCATCCTGCTGACCAACCCCGGTGGGCCCAGTGAGGGCCTGACGTTGCCCGGTGACCTCAAGCTCGGCGGGATGCCGCAGAGCGTGCTGGACGGCTACGACCTGATCGGCATGGACCCGCGCGGCTTCGGCTACAGCACGCCGGCCACGTGCGACCTGACCGAGGAGCAGATGTACCTCGGCAACGTGCCGCCGTACGCGGTGACGCAGGCCGACGTGCGCAAGCGGGCCGACGAGGTCCGCCAGATCGCCCAGCAGTGCACCACGTCGTCGACGGCGTACCTGTTGCCGCACAACACGACCGCGAACATCGCCCGCGACCTCGACTCGGTGCGCCAGGCACTGGGCGAGCGCAAGGCGTCGTTCCTCGGCTACTCGTACGGCACGAACCTGGGCGCGGTCTACACGACGCTGTTCCCGCGCACGACCGACCGCGTGGTGCTCGACAGCAACCTCGGCGCGGGCGGCTGGGACGTCGAGGGCAGCCGCAACTACGGCCGCGGCACCGAGGACACGTTCCCGGACTTCGCGCGGTGGGCCGCCGCACGCCCCGAACTGGGCCTGGGCGCCACCCCCGCGGCGGTGCGCGCGAAGTACTTCGCCATCGCCGGGAAGCTCGACCGCACGCCGTCCCCGGAGGGCGTCACCGGCCAGCTGTTCCGGCTGCTGACCTTCGGCGGCCTGTACTCGACGACCGACGCGTCGTTCGGCAAGCTGGCCGCCCGCTGGCAGGCCCTCGACGCCGGCACCCCGCTGCCGCCGGACAACACGCCGGTCCCGGCACGGGTCGAAAGCCTGATCTCCGGCCGGTTCTACGTGGTGTGCGGCGACTCCCGCTGGCCGACCGCCGTCAGCACCTACGAGCGCAACGTGGCCGTCGACCGCGTGCGGTACCCGCTGTTCGGCGCGGCGGGCGCGAACATCATGCCGTGCGCGTTCTGGCCGGACCCGGTCGAGAAGCAGGTCAAGCCCACCGACCGCGGGCCGCGCAACGTGCTGATGGTGCAGAACGAGCGCGACCCGGCGACGCCGCTGTCCGGTGCGCGGACGATGCGCCGGGCGTTCGGGGACCGGGCGGCGGTGCTGACCCTCGACCACGGTGGGCACGGCGCCTACCCGTTCGCGGGCAACGCGTGCGCCAACGAGAAGGTGACGTCGTACCTCCTCGGCGGGGAACGGCCGGGCGACCAGAAGTGCTAGGTGGTTGAGCAACCGGCCGGAACCGTGCCGCGTGCCCGCTCGGGCACGCGGCACGGGTCGTCCTCCGCGAGGATGATGCCGCGCGGCGGACGCGATCTTGAACCCGGCCGCATAGCGTTCCCGGCATGTTGACGGTGACGGGGATCAGCCGGAGCTTCGGCGACCACCGGGTGCTCGACGACGTGAGCTTCGACGTGCGGCCCGGTCGCATGACGGGGTTCCTGGGCGCCAACGGGTCCGGCAAGACGACCACGATGCGGATCGTGCTGGGGGTGCTGGCCGCGCACGGGGGTGCGGTGAGCTGGCGGGGGCAGGCGATCACGCCGCAGAACAAGCCGCACTTCGGGTACATGCCGGAGGAGCGCGGGCTCTACCCCAAGATGAAGGTGCGCGAGCAGATCACGTGGCTGGGGCGGCTGCACGGGGTCGACCGGGAGGTCGCGCAGCGCAACACCGACGAGCTGCTCGCCGACCTGGAGCTGACCGACCGGGCCGACGACCGGCTGGAGCAGCTGTCGCTGGGCAACCAGCAGCGGGTGCAGATCGCGGCGGCGCTGGTGCACGAGCCGGACGTGCTCATCCTCGACGAACCGTTCTCCGGGCTCGACCCGATCGCCGTGGACACGGTGCTCGACGTGCTGCGCAAGCGCGCCGCGAACGGGGTGCCGGTGTTGTTCTCGAGCCACCAGCTCGCGATCGTCGAGCGGTTGTGCGACGACGTCGTGATCATCTCCAAGGGGCGGATCGCGGCCAGCGGGTCGCGGGAGGAGCTGCGGCAGCGGCACGCGAACGACCGGTACGAGGTCGTCGTGGACACCGACGCGGGGTGGGTGCGGGACGTGCCGGGTGTGTCGGTCGTGGAGCTGGACGGGCCGCGCGTGGTGTTCGAGGGGGCATCACGCGCGGTGCTCGAACAGGCACTGCAACGCGGTGAGGTGCGGTCGTTCGCGCCGGTCGTGCCCACGCTCGACGAGATCTTCAAGGAGGTGAGCTGACGTGGCGCAGACGTTCACGAAGGCGACGTGGCTGGTCGCCGAGCGGGAGATGAGGACGTTCGTCAGCACCAAGGGGTTCTGGATCGGCTTCCTCGCCACCATCGCAGGGTTGTTCGCGCTCACCGTGCTGCCGACGGTGTTCGGCGGTGACGACCCGAAGGTCGCGGTGGTCGGGTCCGCTGCCCAGGTCGTGCAGGGCAAACCGCTCGACGTGCGGGAGGTCGCCGACGTCCAGGCCGCGCAGGAGCTGGTCCGCGCGGACGAGGTCGAGGCGGCGATCGTGCCCGACGGCTCCGGCATCAAGGTGCTGGCGCTCAACGACCCGCCGACCGCGGTGATCTCGCAGCTGGTGCAGGCGCCGCCGGTGGAGCTGCTCGACCCGTCGGCGGTGAGCTCGGACCAGCGGTTCGTCGTGGTGCTCGTGTTCGGGCTGGTGTTCCTCATGTTCGGCATGGGCGGCGCCGCGATCGCGCAGAGCACGGTGACCGAGAAGCAGACCCGGATCGTGGAGATCCTGGTGTCCACGGTGCCGGTCAAGGCGCTGCTCGCCGGCAAGATCGTCGGGCACGTCATCCTGACGATGGGGCAGGTGGTGGTGCTCGCCCTCACCGCGCCGATCGCGCTGCGGGTCGCGGGGCAGCAGGAGCTGCTCGCGGTCGTGGCACCGGCGCTGGGGTGGTTCGTGCCGTTCCTGTGCCTGGGGTTCGTGCTGGTGTCGTCGCTGTGGGCGGTCGCGGGCGCGCTGGTCAGCCGCCAGGAGGACCTCGGCTCGACCATGGGCCTGGTGATGCTCGCGGTGATGGGCCCGTACTTCGGCGTCCAGTTCTTCTTCGACAACCCCGCGGTGCTCGGCGTCATGTCGTTCGTGCCGTTCACGGCCGGCGTCGCGATGCCGGTGCGGATGTTCGCCCAGCAGGCCGCACCGTGGGAGGCGCTGGTGTCGCTCGGCATCCTCGCCGCCACCGTCGTGGTGATCCTGCTGGTCGCCTCGCGGCTCTACACCGGATCGCTGCTGCAGACCGGGGGACGGGTCAAGCTGGCCCGTGCGTGGGCGCCCGCCGAATAGGCGAGACTGTGCGGCATGGTCGCTGATCCGATTCGCCTCGCCGTCGTCGGCCTGGGTGCGATGGGCACCCGGATGCTGACGGCGGCGCAGGCACATCCCGACTTCACCGTGGTCGCCGGTGTCGACGTCGTGCCGCGTGCGGTGGACGTCCCCGTGGTGCCGTCGCTCGACGACGTGCTGTCCGATGTGGACGCCGTCTACCTCGCCACGCCGCCTGCCGTGCACGCCGGGCAGGCCGTCAAAGCGCTCGCCGCGGGCAAGGCGGTGTTCTGCGAGAAGCCGCTGGCCGTCGACCTCGGCGAGGCGCGGGCGATGGCCGAGGCCGCGGCCGGGCACCCGAACGCGGTGAACTTCGCGCTGTCGGACATGGCCGCGACGCTGGAGGTCGAACGGCAGCTGCCTTCCCTCGGCGAGCTGCGCGGGGTCGAGGTGCGGCTGCAGTTCCCGAAGTGGCCGCGGGAGTTCCAGAAGGACGCGCTGTGGCTGGCCGAGTCGCGGCAGGGCGGGTTCGTGCGGGAGGTGCTGTCGCACTTCGTGTACCTCACCGACCGGGTGCTCGGGCCGCTGGCGGTGGAGTCGGTGTCGGCGGACTTCCCGTCGGCCGGCGCCGCCGAGGTCGCGGCACGCGGGGTGCTGCGCAGCGGCGATGGCGTGCCGGTGCACGTGTCGGCGTTCTCCGGGCTCGCCGGGCCCGAGGTCTACGAGTGGACGGTCTGGGGCACGCGCAGGTCGTTGCGACTCAGCCAGTGGGCGCAGCTGTCCGGTTCGGACGGCGGGCCGTGGGAGCCGGTCGAGCTCGGTGCGCGCGGCTCGGACTCGGCGCGGCTCGGGCTGTTCGCGCAGGCCGTGCGCGGGGAGCACCCGCGTGACCTGGCGGACTTCGCCAGCGGGCTGCGGGTGGCCGAGGTCGTGGAGGCGTTCCTGCGGTAATCGCGTTGCCGCGCGCATGACGCCCCGCCAGGATCGGCGGGGTGAAGCTGCTGTTCGTCACCCTCTTCGGCCACGGCCACCTCACCCCGACGTTGCCGCTGGTCGAGGAGGTGACCCGGCGCGGCCACGAGGTGTGGTACGCGACCGCCGCCGAGCACGCCGACGCGGTCACGGCGGCGGGCGCGCGCTGGCTGGAACTGCCCGCGCTGCCGCCGTTCGAGCCGAAGACCGCGAACCCGGTTGACGAGTGGTTCCCGCACTACTTCGCCGCGATGGCCGCGATCCACCCGGTGCTGCTCGAACACTGCCGCCGCGACCGGCCCGACGTGGTCTGCTACGACGCCACGAACTGGCCCGCACGGGTGGTGGCACGCCAGCTGGACATCCCGGCGGTGCGGACCGTGCCGCACTTCGTGTCCAACGAGCACTTCCGGCTGATGGACCCCGCGATCGCCTGGGCGGTCGAGGAACCGTGCGCGCGGTTCGCGGCGGAGCAGGGCGTCGAGCTCGACGTGGCGAGCACGCTGGACGCGCCGGAGGAGTGCAGCATCGTGCTGGTGCCACGGGAGTTCCAGCCGGCCGGCGACACGTTCGACGAGACCTGCCACTTCGTCGGACCCCTGCTGGGCCGCCGCCTGGACGAGCGGTGGACGCCGCGGCACGACCTGCCGCTGCTCTACGTCTCGCTCGGCTCGTTGCTCAGCGACGAGGACTTCTACCGGGCGTGCGTCGAGCAGTTCGGCGACGGCGCGTGGCAGGTCGCGTTGAGCGCCCGCGCCGACCTCGGCCCGCTGCCGGACACGATCGACGTGCGCCCGTGGTTCCCGCAGCCCGCGGTCCTCCGGCACGCGGCCGTGTTCGTCACGCACGGCGGCATGAACTCCACCATGGAGGCCCTGCACGCCGGTGTGCCGCTGGTGGTCGTCCCGCAGACGCCCGAGCAGGTGAGCAACGCCGACCACATCACCGCGCTGGGACTGGGCGAACGCGTGCACGACCTCGCGGACCTGCGTGCGGTCGTCGACCGGGTCGCGACCAGCGACCGCATCCGGCGCAACGTCGACCGGATGCGGGCCGCTGTCCGCAGCGGCGGCGGTGTGCAGCGGGCCGCCGACCTGGTGCTCAGCCGAGCACCTCGCGCAGCTTGACGGCGAACTCCTCCGGCTTGCCCGCGTACCCGAACTCACCGCCGATGAACCCGCCGTGGTGGCTCGGGAACACGACCGCCTCCTGCCCGAGCAACCGTGCCGTGTGGACGGCAGTGCGCGCGGTGAACGCGTCGCCGGTCTCCTCGCCGACGGCGATCACGACGCGGGTGGACGCGGCCTTGAGGTCGTCGACGCGCGGGTAGTAGTCGGTGATCGCCAGCGACGAGGTGCCGAGCAGCGGGTCGTCGCGCTTGCCGTCGTCCTCGGACGGCATGCCGAACTGCGCCGGGTCCGGTGCGGGCAGCGCGAAGTACTCGTCGGTGTACTCGCCCTGCCACGAGCTCATCTGGATGAACGCCGCCATGCCCGCGCCGCCGCCCTTGGCCTGGTATGCGGCCATGAACGCGTCACGCGCGCGCCGGGCGGCGGCCGCGTCGGGCAGCACGTCGATCATCGGCGGCTCGTGCGCCACGAGCGTGACGACGTCGTCCGGGTAGGACGCGACGAGCTCCAGTGCCGTGACCGCGCCGCCGCTGGACGCGAACAGGTCCACCGGGCCGCCGACGGCCTGGATCACCGCGTGCACGTCCGCCGCCTGCGTCTCCGGGGTGTTGTCGGTGCGGCCGTCCGACCTGGTGCTGCGGCCGAGGCCGCGCGGGTCGTAGGTGATGACCGTGCGGTCGGGGAACTGCGCGCGCAGCGCCGTGAAACCGCTCGCGTCCATCGGCTGGCCGATCATCATCAGCGGCCGGCCGCCCTCGCCCTCCACGTCGTAGGCGATGGCGGCGCCCTCGGTGTCCAGGATGTGGG
Organism: Lentzea sp. NPDC036949; assembly: GCF_055608075.1. Classification (NCBI taxonomy): domain Bacteria; kingdom Bacillati; phylum Actinomycetota; class Actinomycetes; order Pseudonocardiales; family Pseudonocardiaceae; genus Lentzea; species Lentzea sp. NPDC036949. The sequence continues at coordinate 125,923 of NZ_JBVJRA010000009.1, read as the reverse complement.
TCGTCATGGTGTTCTCCCCAGTGCTGTGGATGCCCTGAGCAGCGTAGTCACAGACGTGAACCGCGCTGCCCCGACAAGCCGATCGACGTGCGGGAAACCGGCTGATATCAACGGGTGCATGACCCGAACAGCAGTGGTGACCGGCGGCGGCACGGGCATCGGCAGGGCGGTGGCGGCGCGGCTTGTGGAGCAGGGCCTCGACGTCGTGGTCACCGGCCGCCGGGAGGACGTGCTCAAGGCCGCGGCCGACGAGATCGGTGCGCGGGCGGTGGTCTTCGACGCCGCCGATCCCGACGCCGTCCAGAACGCGGTGGCCGACCTGCCGTCCCAGGTGGACGTGCTGGTCAACAACGCGGGCGGCAACATGACCCGGCGCCTGCCCGCGCCGCGGAACCTGACCGACGTCCGCGACCTGTGGATCGCCAACTACGAGTCCAACGTCATCAGCGCGGTGCTCGTCACGACCGCGCTCGAACCGCGGCTGGCCGACAACGCCCGCGTCGTCACGATCGGCTCGATCGCGGGCCGGCGCGGCTCCGGTGCCTACGGCGCGGCCAAGTCGGCGGTCGAGGCGTGGACGGCGGACCTGGCGTTCGCACTGGGAACGCGGGGGATCACGGTCAACGTGGTGTCACCGGGCGTCGTCGAGGACACCGAGTTCTTCGGCGGCACGCTGTCGGAGGAACGCCGGAAGAAGCTCGTCGGCAACCCCGCCAACGGCCGCGCGGGCACGCCCGCTGACGTCGCGGCCGCGGTGGCGTTCCTGACCGCACCGGAGGCGGGGCACATCACTGCCCAGGTCATCGGCGTGAACGGCGGAGCCGGGCTCGGACGCTGAAGGCGACCACCGCCACCAGCACGCCGGCGAGCGCCACCCAGGAGAACTCGGCCAGGTAGTGCTCGGCCGCCTCGCCGACGAAGTAGACCGCCGCCGTCGTGCCGCCGGCCCACGCGATGCCGCCCAGAGCGTTGGCCAGCAGGAACTTCCCGTAGTGCATGCCCATCGTGGCCGCGAGCGGACCGGACAGGATCCGCAGCAGCGCCACGAACCGGCCGAAGAACACCGCCCGGGCGCCGTGCCGTTCGAACAGCGCCTGGGCGCGGCCGACCTTTCCTGCGTCGAAGTGCCGGGGGAACTTGGCCTCCGCCCACGTGAAGACGCGCGGCCCGAACCGCTTGCCCAGCGCGTACCCGACGCTGTCGCCGAGGATCGCGCCCGCACTCGCGCAGATGCCCACGACGACCGGGTTCACGCCGTCGTGGTGCGAGGCCATCAGCGCGGCCGTGACGAGCACGATCTCGCCGGGCAGCGGGATGCCGACGCTTTCAAGACCCACGACCAGGCCCACGACCACGTAGACCAGCAGCGGCGGGACGGTCTGGAGCCAGTGGGACAGCACGTCCGCGATCTTCCCCCGAATCCGCTGGGAGCGCAGGGAACGTCGACCAGGACAGCGGTCAGCTAAGCACCTTGCACACGCCAGTCAAGCAGGGGCGAGCTGGGCGGTGGGCCCGGACGGGGGCTGCCGGCCCTGATCTCGGCCGGCTCCGTGGTCCGGTCCTCGGTGTCGGCGTCGATGCTGACGCAGGTGTGCGAGGCGGTGCCGGGGTCAGTCGGGGTCCGAGGCCAGCGGCAGGAAGTACACGAGCGCGTCGTCCACGCCGTCGAGCCCGATGACGTCGTGGGCGATGTCGTCGTAGAACCCGCCGACGAGCCCGGTGCGGATGCCGAGGTTCGCGGCCGTCACCGTGAGGTTCTGGGCGAGGTGCCCGGCCTCGGTGAACGCGAACCGCAGCGCCCGCAGGCCGTAGGTCTGCCGCAGTGAGCCGAGCCGGATGTAGAGCGCGAGCACGGCCGGTGTACCACCGAGCTCGGTCGTGCCCGGCCCGAACCACATCGAGGTCGCCTCCAGGTCCGGCACCGGCGGTGCCTCGCCGAACCAGGTGAGCGCCCGGTCGACCTCGTTCACCTCGTAGCGGCCGGGGGCGAGGCCGTCGACGTTGAGCGCGATGAGCCGGATGCGGGCGCAGTACTGGGCCCCGGCGCTCGGGTAGGGCCAGCGGCCGTCCTTCGGGGACATCGCGTTCCACAGCAGCGTGCCGAGCTGCTCGGAGGTGAGGTCGCCGGTCAGGTCGCGGCTGGTCCGGCGGGCCCGCAGCGTGTCGGTGTCCACCGTGGAGGGCAGCGTGGCGGTGGCCGGCCAGACCCGCCGGTTCGGGGCGGTCTTGCGGGGCAGCTGGTCGGTGAAGCCGGGCAGGAACTTGCTCGCCTCCAGGTAACGGCGGTCCGGCGCGGTCTCGCCGTCCTCGTGGAAGTCGGTCAGGCCGGTGGGCGACAGGGCGGCGGCCGCCGTGGTCCAGCAGATCATCCGCTCCTCGTTGGGCGTGACGCCCACGCGGTTGAGCAGCATGTGCAGCTGGGACGCCCACACGTGCGGCAACCAGGTGCCCAGGCGCCGCCCGGCGTCGGTGACCGCCGCGGTCCAGTGCGAGACGGCGCCGCGGGGCTCGCGGTACCAGCGGGCGGCGAGGTCGCGGCCGCGTTTGGCGAGGAGTTGGTAGGCGGCGTGCTGCGAGCCGATCGTGGGCGGCGGCGCCTGCTCCTGCACGTTGCGCCACCCCGCGCCGAGGCTGCGCAACCAGCTCGCGGCCTGCGGCAGGTTCAGGTCGAGCGCCCGTGCCGTGGCGATGGTGAGGTCGATGGCCGCGGTGAGGCGGGCGCTGTCCGTGCGGGCCGCCCGCAGCACGGCCAGTGCGACCTCCGTGCTGCGGCAGAACACCTCCTCGGCGACCGGCAGCGCCTCCCGGCCGCCGTACCGCTCGGTCTCCGGGACGTACTCGACCTCGCGGACGTCCCCGTGCGGCAACCAGTCCGGGTCGTCGGTGCCTGGCTGGAAGTCCTGTGCGGCGATGAGCCGGGTGAGCGTCGCGGTGAGGTCACCGACCTGGTCCCCGGTGGCGTCCTTGACGCGGACGCGCAGGTGCGGGCCGGTCTCCCAGTAGCGCAGGAAGTACCACTCGTGGCCGGCCATCGCCGGGGCGAGCGCGTCGGCGATGAACGTGTCGACGTCCGTGCGGTTCCAGGAGACCCTGCAGTGCAGGCCGGTCCAGGTCACAGCTGCTCCATCTCACGGGAACGGGTGGGGGTGCAGGGCCTTCGCCCGCAGCCGGGGCAGACCGGCGGTGCGCCGGTGGCCGAACGTCATCGGCAGCGCACCCGGCACGAGGACCTTGGCCGAGTGCAGGCCGAGACCGCCCGCGGTGACCGGGTCGGTCTGGTCGACGGCGACCAGTTCCAGGCCCTGGTGGCGCAGCCGGGCGCTGTAGTGGTCGAGCAGGCCTTCGAGGCTGGTGTGGTCGCGCTGGTCTTCGAGGACGGTCTCGCCGGTGCCGACGAGGAAGGCGTACCGGTCGGCGGCCTCCGGCAGGGTGTTGACGGCGACGTGGTCGTCCATCGACCGCACCAGTTCCGGCTCGTGCAGCAGGCGGAGGAGGCGGTGCCGGTCGTAGGCCCCGGGGTTCGCACGGACGCGGTCGACGAACGACTCGACGTCCACGACGACCTCGACGGCCGCGGACCGCAGCGCCGCTGTGGGATCGGGGCTCGCGCCGGCGGCGAAGAAGGCCCTGGGCAGCGTGGTGCGGTCGGTGCGGTCGGTGCGGTCGGTGCGGGCCAGCGCCAGCACCGACGGGATGCCGATGTCGGTGGTGGCGTCGAGGAACAGCAGCTCGTAGCCGAGCTCTTCCAGGCGGTCGGTGAGGTGGTGCAGCAAGGGGTCCCTGGGGAGCCGGATGCGCCGCAACGGTGTCTGCGCGTACCAGGCCATCAGGAACGCGTCGCGTTCGGCGACCTCGAACAGGCCGTGCAGGACGGCCTCGGTGAGGCTGTTGCCGAGACCGCAGCCGTTGGACGTCTCGTGCAGGAACCGTTGCTCCGGCGGGGTTTCGACGTCCCAGTAGGCCACCTGTTCCGGTACGGCGATGGTGCGTTGCCTCGTGTACGACCAGCCTTCGACCCAGCGGAAGGTGAGGTTCGGGGTGTAGCGGTGGTGGTCGGGCAGGCCGAGCGTCGCCGGGTCGACCGCGTGGTCGGGGCCGAGCTCCGCGAACGACGCCTCGAACGTGGTCCGGTGGCTGCGCGGGCGCATTCCGTTGTACCGCTCGACCGCTTCGAACAGCGCGACCCGTTCCGCCTGCTCGAAGTCGGCGGTGCGGCCGTGACCGGCGCCGTGCCCGTGCAGCTCGGCGGTCATCGTCGGCAGCGGCAGGTGGCCCGCGCGGAACAACCCGGTGACCGGGCCGAACCGGTGGTCCACGACCGCGGCGGTGAGGTTCTCGACGGTGGTCAGCGGGTTGTCGGCGCGCAGGGCGTTCCCGGTGATCTCCGTGGTGTCCCGGGGTTCCGGCAGGGGACAGCAGCCGGGACGGGGGCGGACGCGGTGGGTGGAGACGAGGGCGAGGTCGGTGCGGAGGGCGAGGACGGTGCCGGGTTCCAGCTGCCCCACGGCCTCGACGAACGGGCGGAACGCGGGCGGGACGAGGCCCGCGAGCCGGAGGTCGCCGTGCGGCGGGGCGCCGGCGACGGTCAGGCGGGCGTGTTCCGCGCAGGCCGTGCAGACACCGCTGGTGGGTCCGACGAGGGTGAGCGCGCCGTCGGCACGGACGGCCGGTGGGTCGGCGGGGGTGTAGGTGATCATCGCGGGTCCACGGCGTAGGCGACGAGTCCGGCGGCGTGCGGCTCCGGGTCGAGCGGTCGTGGGGTGACCCGGACACCGGGCAGTGCGGTGAGGGCTTCCTGGAACTCCTGCTCGCGGTCACGGACGTCGTTGGGCCACAACCACTCCCTGGTGACCCAGCTCGGCTGGCCGGCGTCCGCGCGGTGGGGAGCGGCACCGGTGAGGTGGGCGGTGCCGGTGCGGCCGGCCTGCGCGTGCCCGGTGGCGGCCAGCGCGGCGAACGCCACCGCGTCCGCCGCGGTCGCCTCGACGGCCCAGGCCAGCAGGTGGTGGCCCCGGTGGACCTCCGCCCGGTGCACACCCGGCGCGAGACGGGTGGTGCGGAGCTCGGCGGGGACGGCGAACCGTTCCGTCAGCGCCTTCCACCACCGCCGTGCGGTCGGGTCGTCCGGCGGCTCCACCGGCTCGCCGGGGTGGTGGCGTGCGGCGAGGCGCAGGGCGGCGCCGCGGGCGTGGAGGTCGTCGACCCCCAGGACGGCGTCGGTCTTGACCGCGGCGAGGGCGGCGTCGAGGCGGGCCGCGTCGGCGGTGGTGCCGATGCCCAGCGCGGTGCCGCAGGTGGCGAGCTTGGCCGGGACCTGGGGCAGCTCGCCGAACACCGGGGGCTCGACCAGGCCGAGTTCGGCGTCGGTGAGGGCGTCCAGGGCGCGCCACGGGTCCGTCGGGGGTGGGCCGGTCAGCAGGGGGTGGTAGGTGGCGCGGAGCGGGGTGGTGCGGGCGATCAGGACCTGTGGGTGCGGGGTTCTGGCTTCGGCTGCGGCGGGGTCTTCGAGGCCGGCGACGGCACAGAGGAGGCGGTGGACGGCGGTGGAGCCGATGAGGGCGGCCAGGACGGCGGGCGAGGTGCCGGTGGCGTTGAGTCGAGCAGTTTGTGCAGTGGCTTCAGTGCTGGCTAAAAGAGAGGATGGGGGCAGGACGTAGCCGACGTCGGCGCCGCACCCCGCCTGGAGGGTGAACGGGCCCGCGGTGAGGAGGAGCAGGGAGGTCGGCTGTTCGACACGAGGGCTCACCCGCACGGCGAGGCCGACCGCCTCGACCGCCCGTGCCGCCGCGCTCGCCGGCTCGCCACATCCCGTGATCTCAACGGTGACGGCCCGCAGCCGCCGCCACGCGTCCACCGGGTCGGCCGCGACGGACTCCAGCCACTCGGCGACGTCCGGCGCGGGCCCGTCCCACTCCGCCGGCACCGTCACCAGCATGTCGTGCTCCCGCAACGCCTCCAGGATCACCTCCACCGCCGCCCGCACCGCCGGAGTCGTTTCCTCCGGCACGACGAGGGCGTCCGCGGTGAGCCCGGCGGACAGCTGCGGGGCCAGGCGCTGCCACACCCGCCACAGCCCCGCGCCACCGGTGATGGTGCAGCTCGACGCCCAGCCGCGCAGGTGCAGGCCGTCAGGGGTCCGGGTCGCGCACACGACCGGGCGCAGGCGCACGAGCACGTGCTCACCCCACCTTCGGCAGGGCGGCGAACTGGTCGGACCAGGTGGTGCCGAGGACGTCCTGGGCCGCGCGGGACAGCAGGTGGGCGGCGGCGTAGCGCTCCATCGGGGTGACGTCGCACAGCGTCAGGAGCTGGTAGAGGACGTTGGTGCCGAAGCGGTACACCGTCATGTTGCGGACCACGCCGGGGTCGGAGAGGTCGACCGTCCACATGGCACTGTGGTAGGCGCTGAACTCGGTGCGTTCGCCGTAGTTGTAGCGGCGGACGGTGGCCGGGTCGCCGATCTCGCGGGCGCGGGTGCCGTGGCGCGGGTTGGGGGCCGGGTCGAGGTGGCCCGCGTCGTAGTGGGCCTCCGCGGCGAGGCGCAGGTCGATGGTCCAGGTTTGCCAGGCGGCTTCGAGTGCGCTGGTGGGGTGGCCCCACGCCACGCGGGAGACCAGGGTGCGGGCGGTGTCGGCGTTGGCGGCCCACACGGCGTCGAGGCGGGTGCGCAGGGTGCCGTCGGGGTCGTTGGCGAGCAGGAAGTCCTCGACGTGCGAGAGGAACGAGTGGTAGCCGTACTGCAGGCCGGCGGGGTAGCGGCTGGCGTGCACGGCGATCGCGGTCAGCGCCAGCACCGCGCGGGGGACGTCGAGCGACTGCCGCACGGCGGGGATGCCCAGGCGCAGGCCGTGCGCGCGCAACGGGATGTGGCTCGCGGGCAGCAGGTCGAGCAGGCGGTCGTGCGAGGTGGGTTCGATGCGCACGGAGTTGTTGGGGTGCAGCGGTGTGAACGGTGGCAGCAGCAGTTCGGTGATCGCGGCGGCCGAGGCGTGGGCCAGCTGCTCCGCCTCTGACAGCTCCACCGTGGACGGGTGGGCGGCCAGGTGGGAGCGCAGCAGTGCGGCGAGCAGCAGGGCGGCCGGGTCGGCGGACGGACCGTCGAGGCGGACGCGCAGGTGCGGGCCGTGCAGCCAGTGGCGTTCCACGTGGCCCGTGACGTCCGAGAACGCCGCCGTGGCCGCGGCGAGTGCGGGCAGGACGCCGTCGCGCAGCAACGGGGCCTTGACGGGGTCGTGGTAGTGCACGACGACGTCGGTCATCCGGCCCTCCGGTAGGTCTCCGCCAGCACTTCGAGCACCTGGCCGGACGGCACCGGCAGCGCCTCGGTGAGCTGCACGCGGCCGGGGTAGCGGGCGAGCAGGCGGGACAGGCCGCGCAGGTGCAGTGCGTTGGTGAGGTCGACGTACTGCGGTTTCGCCGCTGCCATGCGGGCCACGGCGTCCTCGTTCGAGGTGATCACGCCGCCGGGTCCGGCGAACACCTGTGCCGGCAGGCCGTGGCGGGCGCGGAACCGGGCCACGGCGGCGACGTCGGTGAGCTCCGCGGTCAGCTGTGCGGAGTCGGCGTCCCAGAACCGGCGGCTGAGCACCACGTCGTGGTGGCGCAGCCGCTCGGAACGCAGGACGCCGTCGACGGACGTGGTGCGCCGCAACGGGCTCAGCTCCACGCCACCGCAGGTGAGGTCGGTGTGCAGGGCGGCGACCCGGTCGGGCAGCGAGATCGGCATCAGGTAGCCGAGGTACAGCACGTCGACCACGGCGCGGGAGTCGCGGTGGCGCAACCGGAGCTCGTCGTGCTCCTGGTCGTGGAACAGCTCCAGCGCGTCGGGGGTCAGGTCGGCCCAGTGCGGGTCCTCGCCGACCTCGCGCCGGCCGAGCAGCGGGTGCAGGTTCGGGGTGAAGCCCTGCACCGGCCGGTACTCGACGAAACCGCGCGGGAACACACCGTCCAAAGTGGCCCGGACGGTCGCGTACGCCTCGGGTGGCAGCAGGTCCAGGAACCGGCCGGGGAAGCGGCCGAACCCGTCGTAGACGTGGTTCACCACCAGTCCGCCCCGTGCGGGCTGCGCGAAGAACGAGTACGACACCGGCCGGGTCTTCATCCACGCGGGCAGCAGGTCCGCCGCCGCGGTCACGGCCTCGTCGGTGATCACGCCGTCCCGCACCAGGTCCGCCACCTGCGCGCGGCTGGCACCGAGGCCGCCGGTCGGGGCACCGGACAGCGAGTCGCGCAGCAGGGGAGCGCACGCGGCGAGCCGGGCGACACCGCCGTGGCCGAACTCCACGACGAACCGGTCGCGGATGTTCCTGCGGATCGCGAGGTGCCGGTCGAACAGCATCAGCAACGGCGTCAGGCCGGCCAGCGAGCGCACGCCGTCGTAGCCGTGGGCGCGGCCGAGCCGGACCGGCTGGGGCAGCACCACGTCCTCGCTCAGCGGCGTGACGCCGGTGAGGTCGGCACCGACCAGCTCACCCAGCTCCGCCCAGGCAGCGAACAACGCGGTCAGCGCGGCCGGCCGGGCAGCGGCGGGCAGCCCGCTGAACGCGGTGGTGTCGCGGTGCACCGAGGTCACGCGGTCGGCCAGGTCCGCGCGTCCGGTGCCGCGCAACCACGCCGCCAGCGCGAGGCAGGCGGACGGGTCCTGCGGGTCGACCGGGAGCACCGGCAGGAGCAGTTCGATGTCGAGCAGCAGCGCCACGTAGGAGTGGGCGCGCTCGGACTCGCCGTCGGGCAGCCGGGTGGCCAGCACGCTCGCGAGCTCGGCGGGGGTGATGCCCCCGGGGTTCGCGGCGGTCAGGCCGACGAGGTAGCGCAGCGGCGCGCTCGCGGCCAGCTCGACGTCCTCCTCGGCACCCACGTGGGCGCGCAGCGGGCCGGTCGCGGGCACGTCCCGGCGGAACCGCACCCGGTCGCCCTCCTCGTGCACGTCGGCGGCGAGGCGGTGCGGGTGGTCGAACAGCAGCTCGCGGTCGGCCAGCAGCGCGGCGACCAGACGGGCCAGCAGCACCTGGCTGACCCGTGTGACGGCGACCGGCTCGCCCCACTCGGGAGCGGGCGCGTCGGCGGACCAGGTGCCCCAGCCGACGGCGGTGTACCAGGACAGCGGACTGGTCTTCGCGGTGGCGCGCAGGGCGTAGCGCAGCACGGTCGGCTCGGCCTTGCGGGCGCGGCGGTCACCGGCACCGGCGCGGGCGAGGCCCTGCCAGAGGTCCCGGCCGCTGAAGACGGCGGCCTTGCGCAGTGGTTCCGCTGCGCACACCTCGGCCAGCACGGCGCGTTCGGCGGCCAGCGCGGCGGGCCGGGCGCGGTCGGCCTCCGCCAGCAGCGCGGCGCGTTCGGCCAGCAGCTCCAGCCACTTGCGCAGGTCCGGGTAGCGCGACACCAGGTCCGCCGCGGCCTCGACCAGCGCGGGCCGCGGGGTCCGCCCGTTGTGGACGTCGCGGCGCAACGGCAGCACGACCCGGCGGTGGAAACCGGGGTCGTGCTCGGCGGCGCTGTCGTGCAGCTGCTCGCCCAGCGGCCCGGCCAGCGCGAGCAGCTCCGCCTCCTTGTCCGCCAGCGCCGCCGCGGCACGCCGGAACGGCGCCGCGTCGGCGGCGCCGTCCGGGTGGGGCAGGGCGGCCAGGCGCACCAGTGCGTAGGGCGCCGGTTCTCCCCGCGTCGGGTCGGTCATGCGTTCAGCGTCGGCAGGTTCGGCTGGGTGCAGCTGCTGCACGACGAGCTGCCGCACGAACACGACGACGCCGCTCCGGACGCACCGCCCTCGGGCAGCGCCGCGGAGTCGCGGATCGACGTGACCGCGAGGTCGCCGAGCTCCAGGTCGTCCAGGTCGAACGAGAGGTCCTTCATGGAGTTGTCCCTTCACGAGAAGGCCGGGGAGGCCGTGGGTGAAGGGTCGGAGATCACGATGGACCGGGCCTGGAGCCCGGATCGACAACGCTCAGCCGATCCGGGCGCGCACCTCGTCCGCCTTGGGTTCGCCCAGCTCCTCGAACAGCGCCACCGACTCCAGCCAGCACTTCTCGGCACCGCGCCGGTCGCCCAGCCCGTCGAGCGCGAGACCGAGGTTGTCGAGCGACTCGGCCTGCCCGTAGCGGTCGCCGATGCGCCGGAACGTCTCCAGCGCGCGTTCGACGTGCGCGACGGCCTCCGGGAAGTCGAGCAGCCCCCGGTGCACCTCGCCGATGTTGTTGAGCAGGATCGCCTCGCTGTAGGGGTCCTCGACCTCGCCGCGGATCTCCAGCGCCCGCCGGTAGCGGTCCAGCGCCTCGTGGAAGCGGCCGGCGTCGGCGTGCAGCAGGGCGATGTTGTTGAGCAGCACTGCCTCGGTGTGCAGGTCGCCGAGGTCCCGGGCGATCTCGGCTGCCTGCTCGAAGCACTTCAGCGCCTCGTCGAGGCGGCCGGTGGTCATGTACGCGATGCCGAGGTTGTTGAGCACGGGTTCCTGCCGGTACCGGTCGCCGATCGCGCGGAAGATCGCGAGCGCCTGCCGGCCGCAGTCGATCGCCTCGTCGTGGCGGCGGACCTCGCGCAGGGCGATGCCGAGGGTGATCAGCATCCGGCCCTCGGCGGAACGGTCGCCTGCCGAGCGGGCGGCACCGAGCGCCACGCCGTGCGTCTCCAGCCAGTCCGCCCAGTGCTTGCGCAGGTTGAAGAAGTCCCACAGGCACTGCGCGAGCAGCCAGCACTGCCCGTTCAGGCCGTGCTCGGCGGCGTCGCGGACGGCGGCGACGAGGTTCGCCCGCTCGGTGTCGCACCACAGCAGCGCGGTGTCGCGGTCGGCGAACTCGCGCGGGTGCACGGCCGGGTCCGCCGCGGGCAGCTCCAGCTTGCGCTGCGGGTTGAGCTGAACGGCCGAACGCCACGACGTGTGCAGGTACCAGTCGAGCACCCGGCGCAACGCGGTGGCGCGCGCGGGCGGCGGCTCGGCAGCCTTCGCCTGTTCCACGGCGTAGGCGCGCAGCAGGTCGTGCAGCACGTACCGGCCGGGGGTGTGCTGCTGGAGCAGGTGTTCGTCGAGCAACGTCTCCAGCAGGTCCTCCGCCTCGTACGCGGTGAGCCCCGCGAGGGCGGCGGCGGACTCGGCGGTGACGTCCTCACCGGGGTGCAGTCCTAGGAGCCGAAACAGGCGCCTCTGGTGCTCGGGCAGCGCCTGGTACGAGAGGTCGAACACGCCCCGTGCGCCGAGACCGCCTCTCTCCAGCTGTGCCACGAGGTCCAGCACGGTCCACTGCGGACGGCGGGCGAGCCGTTTCGCGGCCAGCGCCACGGCGATCGGCAGGTGCCCGCACAGCTGCGCGACCCTGGCGGCGGCCTCGCGTTCGGCGCACACCCGGTCCGCGCCGGCGATGCGGGCCAGCAGCGCGACCGCCTCGTCCGGCGTGAACACGTCCAGGGAGACCGACTTCGCCCCGTCCAGCCCGAGCAGGCTGCGCCGGCTGGTGATCAGCACCAGGCACGTCGAGCTGCCCGGCAGCAGCGGCCGGACCTGGTCCTCACCCGCAGCGTTGTCGAGCAGCACCACCGCGCGCCTGCCCGCGAGCCGGTCGCGGTAGAGCGCGGCGCGGTCGGACAGCGACTCGGGGATCTGCGCGCCGGGCACCCCGAGCAGGCGCAGGAAGCTCTCCAGCACCGCTGCCGGGTCGGCGGGCAGCTCGTCGTGGTCGAAGCCGTGCAGGTCCGCCCACAGCTGCACGTCCGGGTACCGCTCGACGAGCCGGTGCGCGGCGCGGACGGCGAGCTTGGTCTTCCCGACACCGGCCATGCCCTCGATCGCCGAGATCACCACCGTGGACTGCGGTCCCGGCTCGCACAGCCTGCGCAGCTCGGCCTCGCGGCCGGTGAACTCGGCGATGTCCATCGGCAGCTGCCGGTGCGCGCTCAGAGCCGCGGGCGAGGGCGCCCGGCTCTCCAGCACCACCTGGTGCAGCTGCCGCAACCGGGCCCCCGGTTCGACGCCGAGCTGCTCGACCACGTGCCTGCGGGCAGCGGCGTACACCTCGAGCGCCTCGCCGCGGCGGCCGGCGCGGTCCAGGGCGAGCATCAGCAGCGCCCACAGCTCCTCCCGCAACGGGTGCTGGGCCGCCTCGCGGCGCAACCGGTCGATCACGTCGCCGAACCGCCCGAGCTCGGTGGCGGCCTTGGCGAACTTCTCCACCGCGGTCAGCCTGCGCTCCTGCAGGCGCGTGAACTCCGCGCGCAGCAACGGTCCCGCGGTGACCTCCACCGGCGTGCCATGCCACTTCCCGAGCGCCTGGGCGAAGAAGTCCGCGGCGGCCTCGGTGTCGTTGTCGGCCGCCGCCTCCTCGCCCCGGCGCACCAGCCGGTCGAACTCGTCGAGGTCCAGCTCGCCCGGCCGCACGACGAGCCGGTAGCCGTGGCCGGGCAGGGTCACGAGCCGGTCGCCCACCGCGCGCCGCAACCCGGCCACGTATGTGCGCAGGTTCGACTCGGGCGACACCGGCGGCGAGTCCCAGACCGCCTCGGTCAGCTGTGCGACGCTCACGGCCTCGTTCGCGTGCAGCAGCAACATCGTGAGCACCGCGCGCTGGCGAGGCCCGCCCAGCTCCAGCGGCGTCCGGTCACGACGCACCGCGAGCGAGCCGAGCACCAGGAACTCCACCCTGAACCGTCCTCCTCCATGATCACGAAGCGTGTGTGCGCCATCGTCGCCTTCGCCCTGGTCACGGTCTGTGCGCCGTCTGGGCGAAATCTGTGCACGGCACCTGGCACCTTTGTACCCAGATCAGGCAACTGCGCCGCCGGACCGACCGGGAATTGGGGGTCGGCGCAGCGGTCTGGTCCGGTTCCCCCAAGAACCCGGCCGGCGTGTGAAAGTCACCGCACACGCCGGCCACCTGGGACCAGCCCACCGCCGCGGGCCGGCCGGACCGCACCGGCACCCACGGCAGGTGGAGCACGCTGGCCGGTGGCCCGGTTGGGGCCCCCAGCCCGGCCGCGGCCACCACCCCCGGCGTGCGCCTCGACCGGTCCGGCCTCACCCGGGAGGTGCCGCGACCGCACCACGGGCCGGCAGCGCGCGAGCGGGTGCGACCTCCCGCCGGCGGACCGGCGCGGACCGCACGGGCCCAGGCGCCGGTGGAGTGATCGGCTCGACCATGATTCCTCCCCCCGGAGCCAAACGTACCGCCGCGACGGTGAGGGCGCGGCGTGGACGAGGAAGATCAACGGACCGGCTTCTCACCGCTCACTCGCGGTGGTGCGGTGGCGGATGGCGCGGCTCGCGCACACCGGCACCGTCCACCCACACCGCCACGGTGTCCCGGCGCGCCACCTCCTCGCTCAACGGTGTCGTTGCGCCACAACGACACCGTTGAGCAGGGATGACCGTCCGGGCGGCTCAGTCCTGTCCGTCCCGAGGCACCCGCACGTGCACGGCCCGCACGTCACCGAGCCCGCGCGCCACGAGCACGTCGCCGGTCAACGGCTGCCAGCCGTTCGACCAGGTCCGCTGCACGCGCGGAGAGCACCGCACCTCGACCAGCGCCGACGAGCCGGCCGCGACGTCCGCGACCGCCCAGCCGATGAGCCGGACCGGTTCGAGCTCCGGTCGCAGGTACACCTGCACGACCTCGCGCCCGTCCCGGTTGCCGGCGTTGTCCAGCCGCACCGACACGACGTCGACCGCATCGTCCCGAGTGGACACCGAGAGGTCGCCGTAGCGCCATTCGGTGTAACCGAGGCCGTGGCCGAACCAGAACAGCGGGTCGGTGGCGCCGCGGTACCCGATCGCGGTTCCCTCGCCGTAGACCAGCTCGCCGCCCACGGGCACCGGCGTCAGCGCGTCGGCGTCGGAGCGCGGGAACGTCGTCACCAGGCGCCCGGCCGGTTCGACGTGGCCGAGCAACGCCGCCGCCACCGCGGCACCGGCCTCCTGACCGGGCAGTCCCGCCCACAGCACGGCGTCGACCTGCTCCAGCCACGGCATCAGCACCGGCGTGGCGGCGTTCACGACGACCACGGTCCGTGCAGCGGCGGCGGCCACGGCCGCGACCAGCGCGTCCTGCTCACCCGGCAACGCCAGCGTGGTCTTGTCGAAGCCCTCGGTCTCCTGCTCCTCGGTGAGACCCACGACCACCACCGCCACGTCGGCCTCCCGCGCGGCCCGCACGGCGGCGTCGATCGCGGCGGCGGCCGGGCGGGGCACCGGCTGGGTGATCAGGCCGACGAGCGCGGCGGCCTCGCGCACGGTCGCCGTGATCCGGTCACCGGGGGAGAGCTCGACCTCGGTGGTCCACGCCGGCGGCTTGAGCAGCGCCTCCTCCACGACGCCGTCCGCCCAGGCCAGCCGCTCCTCGTACCGCTCGCCCGCGACCTCGACGGTCCAGGCGCCGAAGCCGCGCACGCCCACCAGCAGCCGTGCCGGACCGGGCAGCACGACCTCACCGGAGAGCTCGATCGCGGCGGCACCCTGCGCCCACCCGCCGTACGCGGCGAGCTCGGCGATCTCCACGTCCCGCACGGCGAGCACTTCTCCGTCGGCGTCGAACGTCGTGGCACGGATGTTCCGCAGCACGCCGGGTGCCGGTGCGGCGTGGCGGGTGCGCACCTCCACACCGTCCACAACGGACAGCCGGTCGCCCAGCTCCGCGGCCAGGCCGTCCGCGATGCTCACGACGTGCGGTGGCCGCACCCCGGCCGAACCGCCGCCCTGCGCCACGGTGTCGAGGGCGGGCCGGCCGATGAGCGCGACCTCCTGCGCGTCCAGGGGCAGCACCCCGGAGTTGGTCAGCACGGTCATGCCGCCGGCGGCGAACCGGCGCAGCTGCTCGCGGCGCCGCGGGCTGTCCGGCGCCGGCAGGCCGGTCGGCCAGGACCGCTCCCCGAACGCGCCGACCCGGTCGGCCAGCCGCAGCAACCGGCGCACGTGCTCGTCGACGGTCGACTCGGCGACCTCGCCCGCCCGCACCGCCTCGACCAGCCGCTCCTCCCACGGGCCGCCCGGTCCGGGCATGACGAGGTCGAGCCCGCCGTTCGCGCTCTCCGCCGTGGACTTCGTGGCGAACCAGTCGGACATCAGCAGGCCGTCGAACCCCCACTCGCCCTTGAGCACGCCCTCGACCAGCTCGGCGTGGTCGGTGGCGGCGATGCCGTTGACCCGGTTGTACGCGGCCATCACCGCCCACGGCCGGGCGTCTTCGACCACGACCTCGAACGGCAGCAGGTACACCTCGCGCAACGTCTTCTCGTCCACCACCGAGCTGGCCGTGCGCCGTTCGGTCTCGGACTCGTTGGCCACGAAGTGCTTCGGCGTCGCGGCGATGCCCTTGTCCTGCAAGCCCCGCACGTACGCGGCCGCGAGCACGCCGGTGAGCAGCGGGTCCTCGCTGTAGGCCTCGAACAGCCGCCCGCCCAGCGGCGTGCGGTGCAGGTTGATCGTCGGACCGAGCACGACGTGCACCTGCTGGGCGGCGGCCTCGTCGGCGAGCAGCGCGCCGACCTCGCGCGCCAGCTCCGGGTCCCAGTGCTGGGCCAGCAGCGTGGCGTTGGGCAGCAGGGCGGCGATCGTGCCGCCGCGCAGCTCGGCACCGCGCACGCCGGTCGGCCCGTCGGACACCTTCAGCGCCGCCAGCCCGATCGCGGGCTCCGGGTGGAGCGCGAACAGCGCGGCGCCGGTCAGCAGCCGGACCTTCCGCTCCAGGTCGAGTCCGGTGAGCGCTTCCTCGATGTCCGTCACCCCGACGACAGTAGGGCCCGTGTCGAGGTCCGCGGTCGCGACAGCCGGGCCTGAGCCGCCTCAGAGCCGGTCGCGGTCCTCCAGGTACCTGCCGTGGTCGGCTTGTCGTTGCTCGTCCGCCGCGTGGAACCGTTCGGCCACCCGGACGGCGTCCGCTCTGAGCAGGTCCAGCTGCCGCAGCAGCTCCGCACCCGACCCGCGCGCGGCGGCGTACCACCACGGCAGGTTCAGGTACGTCTGCACCGACAGCGGCAGGTCCGTGCCGATCAACCGGGTCACCGAGTGCAGCGCGTCCGGGTCGCCGCGCAGCACGCGCGGCCGGTCGAGCATGCCGCGCAGCACGTCGGCGACCTCGGCGAGCTTCGGCGCCACCTCGGCGGGCACCCGGCCGCCGAACCCGTGCACGCGCGCCACCAGTGCGTCGAGCTCGGAACGCAGCTGCCCCGCCTCCTCCTCGGGGGCGGTCACCAGCACGACCTCCTCCGGCGGCGCGGCCAGCGCGCCCACCCCGTACAGGCCGGCGACCACGAGCACCCAGTAGGACCCGGCCAGCCCGGCGAAGTGCAGCGCCAGCCCGAGCAGGCCGCCGGCGCAGCCCGCGAGGTTCTTCCACGACGCCAGGTAGCGCAGCACCGCGTCACTGGTAGCCACGGATCTCCCTGAACGCGGCTGAGAGCGAACGGCTGCGGGCGTCGAACACCTTGCCGCCGCTCATCTTCGCGACCCGCTCCATCTCCTCGGTCGCGCTCTCGCCGAACAGCACCGGGAAGACCGGGACGCCCCTGAGGTCCTGCGGCAGGGTCGTGTGGAACACGGTGAAGTCCTCGATGCCCTCGGACCCGGTGTTCTCGCCGTCGGTCATCAGCACGATCGAGGTGAAGCGGTCCGGGTCGGCGTCGAGCTGGCGGCGCAGCACGTCGTAGCCGCTGCGCAGGCTGCTGTAGATCGCGGTGCCGCCGCCCGCGTCCAGCGACTTCGCCGTGGTGCCGATCTGGTCGAGCACCGGGCGGGCGTCGGCCTGCGGCACCTCGTAGGTCAGCGGGGACCGGGCGCTGCTGTCGAACGGCAGCAGCGTCACCTGCTCGCGGCCGTGGAAGCGGCTGAACCGGCCGGCCAGCGAGGAGTCCGCGCCGGTGAGGCCGACGAGCGCCGAACGCAGGCCGTCGATGCGGTCGCCCTCCATCGACCCGGACGTGTCGAGCACGTACAGCGTGCGGGACGGGCGGCGCAGCTGGTCGAAGTAGGTGGTGATCAGACCGTCCACAGCGGACTGACTGCCGGGGAACGGCAGCTCCACCAGGTCGCGCACCGCGAACTTCCCGTCCAGCGGCACCTGCGGCACGACCGGGCGCCGGTGCGTGGACTCCACGATCTTGCGCTGGACGTCGGCCCCGCGCAGGTGCTCGGTGAGCTTCCGGTGCGCCTCACGCGCGTCCGAGGAGGACGACGTGAGCAGCGTGAGCGGGTAGTCGGCGGTGACCACGCCATCGTTCGGGTAGATCAACGTCAACGGCTCCGGCGTGGAGGCGTTAAGCGACAACAGCACCGACTCGTAGTTGATCAGGCCGTCCACCTTGGCACCGGGGTCCTCGCCCTTGGCCCGCCGTGCGTAGGCCTCCGAGAGCCAGCCGGACGAGCCCGCCGACAGCGTCTGCGCCGAGAAGAACTCCTTGAGCTGCGGCGACACCGCCGAGACCTGGGCCGCGTCGAGCGCCGAACCCGAGCCGGACAACGCCGCCGCGACACCCACCAGCGCGGAGAAACCGGAGTTCGACGCCGACGGGTCGGTCATGCCGTAGGTGAACCTCTTCTGCCCGGCGGCCGCGGCGATCTCCGCCCAGCCGACCCGCCTGCCCTCCCAGCCGAGCTCCCGCACCTTCGCTGCGGGCAGCCCGAGCACGACCGGC
Organism: Lentzea sp. NPDC036949; assembly: GCF_055608075.1. Taxonomy (NCBI): domain Bacteria; kingdom Bacillati; phylum Actinomycetota; class Actinomycetes; order Pseudonocardiales; family Pseudonocardiaceae; genus Lentzea; species Lentzea sp. NPDC036949. Next base: position 108,319 of record NZ_JBVJRA010000009.1, on the reverse strand, counting down.
GACCCCATCACCTTCGTGGCGGTGCCGAGCCGCTTCTGCGCCTCCGGAACGAGTTCCAGGTAGCGGTTGGAGGAGAACCACACCGCGTCGAAACCCTGCTCGGCGGCGCCGGACGCGACCTTCTCCGCGCCCTCGATCGTGCCGGTGAAGTCGAACTTGACGGTGACACCGGTGGCGCGGGCGGCCTCGTCGAGAACGGGTTGCAGGTCGGCGAGCTCGCTGCCGGCGAGCACGCGCAGCACCCCCGGCTCCGCGTCGCCGACCGGTCTGGCCGGGTCGGGGTCGTCGGAGCACCCCGCGAGCAGCGCCACGACGGCGACTGCCGGGATGAAGCGGCGGATCATGCTGGCTCCTCGGTGCCGCGCACGCGGCTCAGGTGGTCGTGGGCGCGCCGGATCTCGGCGTCCAGCGCGTGCACCGTGCTGGACATCGAGTCGGCCGCGCGGGCCTTGAACGTGTCGATCGCGTCGATCGCCGCGTAGATCTGGTCGAATGAGGTCCGCACCGCGTCGATGCCGACCGTCGGCGTCGCCGCAATGCGCTGGACGTCCTGAGCCTGCACGGACATCAGCGTCGCGTTCGACCTCAGGATCTCGTCGGTCAGTCCGCGCACGGCGTCGACCTGGTCGATCACCTCGCGCTGCCCGGCCAGCGCCGCGGCAACCGCGACCCCGATCCGCAGCGCTGTGACCGTGGTCGTGACGGCTCGTTCGACGCCCTTGATCAGCTCGTCGTTGTTGCGGCGCACGACGTCGAGCACCAGGTACCCCTGCGCGCAGACCGCGAGCTGGGTCAGCAGGTCCTGGTGCCGTTGCCGCAGCCCGAACAGCACGTCGGCGCGCAACGCGGTGGCGCGGCCGGGATCGGACAGGTCGAAGATCTGCACCTGCCGGTCGACGGCCGCGTCCATCTCACCGGCCAAAGCGGCGTCCTGCGACAGCCTGGTCATCAGGTCCCACAGCCGCTGCCGTTCGCCCTTGATGACCGCGTTGTCCCGTTTCAGCGCGTCCTGCCCGGACCGCAGCCGCAGCACGATCCGGTTGACCGGCTCGTCGGCCGCCCGCAGCCGGGCCAGCAGGCCCTTGGCGGCGTTGCCACCGGGGAGGAACCCGAGGACCTTGCGGCCGGTCAGCTTCGACAGGTCCTGCGGGTCGAGCTCGCGCACCGACCGGCGCAGCTCGGTCAGACTCGCCGTCACCTGCGTGGTGTTCGGCGACGACACCGACGCGAGCGTGCGGTCCAGCAGCCGGCCCGCGATCTGCGCGGCCACCCGCATCTCCGCCTCGCCGAGCACCAGCGCCTCGTCCACGATCCGGCCGAAGTCCGGCGACCGCGGGTCAACGGCACCCAGCGCGTCGACGAACGCCTGCGCCCTGGTGAAAAGCTCGGTCCTGGCGTCGTCGGGCACCGGGATGAGACCCGCCGCCCGCTCGACCGGCACCGGCTCGACGGGGTCCGGGGGAGTGAGCACGAAGTCGGACATGTCAGTACTGCTTCGCGATCGCTTCGAGCATCCGCTCCAGCGTCTCGTGCGCCGGCGGCTCGACGACGTCCACGACGTCCTGCGGCACCGGGAGGTTCTTCTCCTTGACCACCTCGGTGAAGTGCCGCGGGTCGGCGGTGCGGAACCCGAACGTGGCCGCGAGCCGCCCCAGCTCGGCGTCGGTCTGCAGCAGCTGTCCCACCCGGTCGCCGTTGTCCTTCAACGGCACCAGCGTGTGCTTCGAGAGCACCGTGGGCGCCGGGTAGAGCAGCTTCATGTCCGGCCGGACCGTCGAGTCGCCGCGCACCACCCGGTCCACGAACTGCGCCTCGTAGGCCAGCACCAGCGGCGTCTTGCCCATGCCCGCCGACAGGTAGTCCTCGAACGGCCCCTCGGTGCTGCTCTGCGTGTACCCCTGGTCCAGGAACAGCTTCGACACCGCCGGCAGCACCTTCGCCTCGGCCTCCGGCGTGCTGACCACACCGCCGTTGGCCACGAACGACGTGATCGCCAGGTACATCGCCGCGGAGTTCGAGTCACGCGGGTCCGTCGTGGTGACGAGCAGGTTCTTGCGCGCCGGGTAGGCGGTGTTGCCGGGCAGCTGATCCCACCGCGTGCCCCTGGCGGCGAGGTCCAGGTAGGCCCGCACGTCGAACGTCCGGTAGCCGGGGCCGTCCTGGACGACCCCCGCCCTGGTCAGCAGCTCGACGACCGGGTCGAACGTCGCCACCACCATCGGTGACGAGAACGGCGCGTAGGTGCGGGCGGCCTTGCGGTCGCGCTGGATCTTCTCGGCCGCCGGGGCGCTCGACGGGAACGCGAAGTCGTACGGCGCCAGGTCCGTGGCGGTGGCGATCTGCCGCGACCCGGCGGGGTCCACCTCGACCTCCAGGCCGTGCTTCGCGAACACGTCCCTGACGCGCTGGTCGGCGAAGAAGGCGAGCTTCTCCGAACCGATCACCCCGCGCACGGTCCGCAGCCGCGCGGTCCCGCCGTCGCCCTGGCCGAAGTAGACCGCGGCCACCACGCCCACCAGGAGCACGACCGCCAAACCGATGCCGAGCGTTCTCTTCACTGCCCACCCTTTGCGAACCATCTGCCGGAGAACAGATCCTTCGTCACTCCGACGCCGTGGCGCTGGGGGTGGTCGCAAGCAGGAGGTGAACAGTCGATGAACGTGTCCTGCTAGTGCGCGCCTGTCACCGTTCGGTCAGCAACCAGGCGACGTCGCGGACCAGCGCGTGCCGCCAGCCCGCGCGGTCGTGCCCGGAGGGGGAGCGGGTGGCACGCACGGACGCCCCCGCCTTCTCCGCGAGGCCCTCGACCGCCTCGCAGTGGCGGTGCATCCGCGGCTCGTGCTCGCCGACGTCGAACGCGACCCGCAGGTGGGACAGGTCCGCGCCGCGCACCCGTTCCGCGGTGTCGCCACCCGCCGGGCCGTCCAGCGACAGGCCCTGGTCGGGCAGGCCGGGCGTCCACCAGAACGACCCCGACTGGCAGGCCACCCGCGTCACCAGCTCCGGGAAGTCCAGTGCCGCGCGGAAGGCGCTCAACCCGGCCAGGCTCTGCCCGGCGACCACGAACCGCCGCGGGTCGACGGTCACGCCGTTCTCGGCGAGCAACGGCAGCAGCTCGTCCCGCACCGCCGGCCACAGCGCCGCACCCGTGTACTCGGCGTCGCGATCACGGGGCGTGGGGAGGAAGACCAGCGTGGCCGACGGCATCTCGCCCGCACGCACCGCCGACTCGAACGCGGCCACCGCCGGGTGCACGTACATCCAGTCGTCGCCGTCCAGCAGCAGCACGACCGGTTCACCGCCCTTGTGCACACGCACGGTCTTGCGTCCCAGCGAGCCGTTCCACCGGATTCGAGTGGAAGGCACGTCCAGCACCTCGTCCGGGCCCACGACGGGCCAGTGCGGCTGCGGGTCCAGGTCCGGGGTGGCGGCGATCGAGCGGTTCGGACCGGCGCCGACCGGGTTGAACGGGTCGGCGTGCTCGCCGTCGTAGTCGTCGCCGTCGAAGAAGTGGTAGGTCACGCGCAGCCGCGGCGGCAGGACGACCTCGGCGTACCAGCAGTCGCTGTCCTCGAACCGCTGCAACGGCACCGGGCCCGACCACGACTCGAAGCGCAGCACCGCGGCGGAACCGCGCCAGAGGAACAACGTCCGGTGGCCGCCGTCAGCGGGGACCGGGACCGGCCCGCGCACCGCGTCCCAGAACTCGGCGGTGCCGGGGACCGCGGTGAGGCCGTACTCGGCGAAACGTGCCTGCATGGGAGGTGGAGGTCCTTTCCTGGGGGAGGCGTGGTCAGCGCGCCACGGCGAGCTGGTACTCGGCGTCCCGGCCGAGCAGCTCGCGGTGGGTGCCCTCACCGGTGACCACGCCGTTGTCGAGCACCACCACGCGGTCCGCCGCGTCCAGCAGCGCCGGGCTGCTGGTGATCACGACGGTGGTCCGGCCGCGGCGCAGCTCGGCGACGTTGCGGGCGATCAGCAGCTCCGTCACCGCGTCGACCGCGGTCGTCGGGTCGTGCAGCACCAGGACCTCCGGGTCCGCGGCCAGTGCGCGGGCCAGGGACAACCGCTGCCGCTGGCCGCCGGAGAGGTTCGCTCCCCGGTCCCGCACCGCGTAGTCGAGGCCCTCGGCGTGCAGCGCCACGACGTCGGTCAGCATCGCCGCCGCCACGGCCTCGTCGACCAGCTTCGCGGTGCCGGACGGGTCCACGTTGTCCCGCAACGTCCCCGCGAACACCTCGTGGTGCGCCGGGTTCACCAGCAGGTGCCCGCGGATGCCCTCGATCGACAGCCGCGCCAGCTCGCGCCCGCCGATCCGCACCACGCCCGAGTACGCCGCGGGCGGCACGGCGACCGACAGCACCGCGGCCAGCTCCTCCGCCGCCTGCGGCTGGTAGGCCGCCACCGCGACGAGCTCACCGGGCCGCACGCTGAACGAAACCCCTTGCAGCGCCCCGTGGTGCACGTCCTCGACTTCGAGCCCGCCGTCAGGGCCGGGTTCCTCCACGCCGGGCGTCATCCGCGGTGGCGCGGCCAGCACCAGCGCCATCCGGTCGGCCGAGGCACGCGCGATCATCACGTACTTCGGCATCTCGGAGAACAGCTTCAGCGGCTCGATCAGGAACTGCGCCAGGCCGACCGCCGTCACCAGCTGCCCGACGGAGATCTGCCCGTCGAACGTCAGCCAGCCAGCCCACAGCGTGACCGCGGCCGCCAGCAACGAGTTCAGCGCCAGCGCTGTGCCCGCGTACACGCCGTTGACCCGCGCGACCACGACCGACTGCTTCCTGGCCTCGTCCGACACCCGCCGGTACGCCTGGAACGCCTGGTACGAGCCGCCGAAACCGTGCAGCGGCCGCAGCCCGGCGATCAGGTCCGACACCTTCGCGCCGGCCCGCGCCACCTTCGCCTGCTGCACCTGCGTGCTCGTGCCGATCCGCCGTGACATGACGCTCAGCACGGTCAGGATCGCCGCTGTGCCCGCGAACACCGTGATGCCCAGCGGCACGCTGATCACCGCGAGCACGGCACCCGCGATCGTGATCGACACCAGCGAGGCGATCAGCAGCGGCACCACCTCGATGATGTCCGCGGTCTGGTCGGCGTCCTCGGTGGCGACGGTCAGCACCTCACCGGACTTCAGCTCGACGTCGCGCGCCACAGGTTGCAGGCCGCGGTCGGCCACCGCGACCCGCCACCGGTGCGCCTCGGTCGTGTTGGCCTTCTGCAGGATTCGCATGCCGAAGCGCCACGAGTACGACACCGTCGCCATCACGAGCCCTAGCCCCAGCAGCGCGAGGCCCAGCGAGCTGAGCTGCCCGCCGCGCAACGCGAACTCGACGATCGCGCCGAGCAGGACCGGCACTGCGGTCTCGGCTGCCTGGTAGGACCCCATCAGCAGGGTCCCGCTCGTCATCGCGCCCCGGTTGCGGCGCACCGCGATCCGCAGGATCTCCCTGCCGGTGCGGACGTCGGGGGTGGTGTCAGTGTTCGTCAAGGTGCTGCGCAATCGCTTCGGGGGTGGAGAGGGCCAGCAGGTCGCGGATGGTGATGATCGGGCCGAACTCGCGGCGGAGCAAACCGACCAGCCGCACCGCGAGCATCGAGTGCCCGCCCAGGTCGGTGAAACCGCTCGCCACGCCCACCTCGTCCTCGTCGAGGTCGAGCGCCTCGGCGAACAGCTCGCGCACCACCGTCTCGGTCTCGGTGAGCTCGCGTTCCTCGACCTTGGTCATCAGCGTGCCGATCGGCCGCGCTTCGGGCAAGGCCGAGGTGTCGGCCTTGCCGTTGACCGTCAACGGGATCGCGTCCACCTGCGCGTAGTGCGAGGGCCGCAGGTAGTCCGGCAGCCCCGCCCCGACCTCGGCGGCGATCGACGGGATGTCCGCGCCGTCGGCGAGCACCAGGTAGGCGGCGAGCCGGTGCGCGCCGTCGACCTGCGGGTCGGACTGCGCGACGGCCGCCACGAACCGGACGTCCGGGTGCGCGGCGAACCGGGCCTCCACCTCGCCGAGCTCGACGCGGTGACCGCGGATCTTGACCTGCTTGTCGGTGCGGCCCAGGTACAGCAGGTTGCCGTCGGGGCGCCGGATCACCAGGTCGCCGGTGCGGTACATCCGCTCGCCGGGCACCCACGGGCAGGCCACGAACCGCTCCGCCGACTGGCCGGGCTGGCCGAGGTAGCCGCGCGCGATGCCGACGCCGGAGACGTACAGCTCGCCCGCGACCCCGTCCGGGACGTGCCGCAGCCACGGGTCGAGCACGTAGACGTCGGTGTTGTCGATCGCCACGCCGACCACCGGGTCCACGCAGTCGAACGTGCCGACACCGAGGGTGTTGATCGTGTACTCGGTCGGCCCGTAGAGGTTGTAGCCGACCGTGCCGGGGGTGTCGGCGAGCAGCTGCCACAGCGCCGGCGTGACCGCCTCACCGCCCAGCAGCACCAGCGCCGGCCGGTGGTGCTCACCGGCCAGGAGCCCTTCGGCGACCAGTTGCTGCGCGTAGGTCGGCGTCACGTTGATGACGTCGACCTCGTGCCGCAGGCAGTACTCCACGAGCCCGGTGGCGTCGCGGCGCAGCTCCTCGTCGCAGATGTGCACCTCGTGGCCGTCGGCCAGCCACAGCAGCTCTTCCCACGACATGTCGAACGCGAACGACACGGTGTGCGCGATCCGGAACGTCCGGTGCCCGTGCTCGGCCAGCACCGGCTCGAAGATCCGCCGCTGGTGGTTGACGAGCATGTTGGTCAGGCCCGCGTACTCGGTCACCACGCCCTTGGGCCTGCCGGTCGAGCCGGAGGTGTAGATCGTGTAGGCCGCGTGCCTGAGCCGGTTCGGGTCGTCCGGTGCGAACGTGGTCACCGGTTCGGCGGCGGGCCACGGTCCGTCCAGCTCGAACAGGGTGCCGTTGATGCGCGGTGCGACCGCTCGCGTCGTGATGATCAGCGCGGGCCGCGCGTCCTCGACGATCGCGGCGATCCGCTCGTCCGGGTGGTCCAGCTCCAGCGGAACGTACGCCGCGCCGCAGCGCAGGACGCCGAACAGCGCCACGACCCAGTCCAGCGAGCGCGGCACCGCGATGGCGACCGACGTCTCGACACCGATGCCGCGGTCCTTCAGCACGCCAGCGAGGTGGCGGCTGCGGTCCCGCAGCTCGGCGAACGTCATCGTGGTGCCGTGCGAGACCAGCGCGATCCGGTCCGGGGTGCGGTCGGCCGCGACGTCGAACAGGTCCACGACGGTCCGGTCGCCGAAGTCGTTGGAGGGCTGGAGCTCCGGCTGCGGGCCGGTGCCGCGGACCGCGCCGACCGGGCCGTCGGCGGTGGCGAGGTCGTCGACGATCCGCAGGTACTCGTCGAACAACCGGTGCGCCAGCGCGGGATCGGTGACCTCCGGCCGGTACTCCAGCTTGACGGTGAGCTGCCGGCCCGGCGTCACGACCCAGGTGAACGGGTAGTGCGTCGAGTCCTCCGACTCGTGCCCCACGATGCCGTTGACGGTGTTGAACTCCTCGAACGTGCTGTCGTCCAGGAAGTTCTGCAGCACGAACAGGGTGTCGAAGAGCTGGTCCTGCCCGCTCGCGCGCTGGATCTCGCCCAGCCCGACGTGCTCGTGGTCCATCGCGTCGACCCGGCCGGCCTGCACGCCCCGCAGGAACGCGGCTGCCGTGTCGTGCGGCCGGGCCGTGACCCGCATCGGCACGGTGTTGAGCAGCACGCCGACGATCCCGTCGGTGCCTTCTTCTTCGCGGCCGGACACGGTCACGCCGAACACCGCGTCACCGCGGCCGGTCTCGCTGCCGAGCAGGAGGCCGAGCGCGCCGGTGACGACGCTGTTGAGCGTCACACCGTGCCGGCGCGCGGCGTCCCGGACGCGTTCGGAGGTCTCGACGTCCAGCGTCCGCACGATCTTCGTGGGCAGGCTGTCCGAAGTGGACCCGTCACCGAGCAGCGTCGGGCCGGGCAGGTCGGCGAGGTAGCCGGCCCAGAACCGTTCCGCGGCCTGCGCGTCTTTTTCCTTCAGCGCGCGGGTGTAGCTCTCGAAGCTCGGCGTGGCGGGGGAGGAGTCGACCGGTTCGCCGTTCCGGATCGCGCGGTAGGCGTCGAACAGCTCGCGCAGCACGATCTCGCGCGACCAGCCGTCCCACAGCAGCAGGTGGTAGCTGAACAGCAACGCGTCCCGGCCGTCCGGCAGCCGCAGCACCGTCAGCCGCACGAGCGGCGGGTTCTCCAGGTCGAACCCAGTGCCGCGGTCCTCCGTCCGCAACGCCTCCACGGCGTCCTGGTTGAGCACGTCCACCGTGCGGACCGCGACCTGGCGGCCCGGTGCGAGGACCTGGACGGGTTCACCGTCCTCGTCCGCGAACCCGGCGCCCACCACCGGGTGCCGGGCGATGACGTGCGCCATGGCCTTCTGGAGCGCATCGGCGTCAAGGCGGTTCTGGAACGTGAAGCAGCTCTGCGCGACGTACTGCCCGCCGCTGCGCGCCAGCTCGGCCTGGAAGTACAGCCCGCGCTGCAACGGCGACACCGGCGCGGTCCGGCGCGCGGTCGTCGAGGCGTCCGCGATCCGCTCCAGCGCCAGCAGCCACCGTGCCGCGATCTCGTCCGACACGTCCTCGGAGAGCCCGAACGTGGCCCGCAGACTGCCCGTGGTGGTGTCGACCCAGGTGTTGACCTCGACCGCGTACGGACCCGGCCGCGGACCGGCGTCGACGTGCAGCGCCTGCGCCTCGCTCCCACGCCCGAGGTAGTTGAACAGCACCTGCGGGCGGGGCAGCGCGGCGAGCACCGGCGCGGTCTGCGGGTTGAGGTAGCGCAACTGCCCGTACCGCACGTGCTGCTGCTCGTCAGGCTGCCTGGCGGTCAGTTCACGTGCCGCCTCGACCGGGTCGGTGTGCGCGCTCAGCTTCACGGGCGCGATGGAGGTGAACCAGCCGACCGTGCGCGTGTAGTCGTGGTGCTCCTCGACCGGGACGCGGCCGTGGCGTTCCAGCTCGACCGTGAGGTCCGTGGGGGTGCCCTGGATCTCGGTGAGGGCGGTGCGCAGGGCACCGGCCAGCAGCTCGGTCAGCCCAAGCCCGAGCGCGGTCGGGGCGGTGTGGACAACGCGGTCGGTGATGTCGGCCGCCAGGTTGACGGTCACCTCGCGGACCTGGCCGACCTGCGGGGTGAGCGGCGGCGCGTCGAGCGCGTCGACCCAGCGGGGCAGGTCGGCGGTGTGGTGGGCGCTCAGGGCGAGTGCTGCGGCGTAGGCGGTGAACGGCGTGGTGGCCGGCGCCAGGTCCTCGCCGCGGAGGGCCGCGGTGATGTCGTCGAGCAGGATCATCCAGGAGACCGCGTCCACGGCCAGGTGGTGGATGACGACGACGAGAGTGCCGGTGGCCTCCAGCCAGGTGAACGCGGTCAGGACACCGGCTTCGGGGTCGAGCCGGTCGGCGGCCTCGTCTGCGGCGACCTGCGGGTCGTCGGTGACGGCGGCGACCACCTCGACCTGCGGCCTGTCCGTGGCGGCGAGCCCCCCGACCTGCGACTCGCCGGAACTGTCAGACCAGCCTGAGACGATTGGAGTGGGGACCCGATCCCCCCTGGGGGCCTGCGAGTCGGAATCGATTCCGAGCGACCACACCCCGTGCGCGACCGTCAGCCGCATCCGCAGCACCGGGTGCGCCCGCACGACGGCTTCTGCGGCCCGCTGCGCATCCGCCAGCGACGCGCACTCCACCTGCCTGGCCTGCGCGAACCGCCGAAGCTCCCCACCGAGCTCCCGCTGCCGCAGCACGATCGGCGTCGGCACAACCGGCCCGTCCACCGCCGTTTCGAGTGCACGCGGGGAGCTTTCGTTCACCAGGAGCGCACGGGAGGGCCCCGCGTGCGAAGCGAGGAGGCGGGGGGTTTTGTGGAGGAAGAGGTCGCGCGGGGTCAGGGAGAAGCCGGCGGCGCGGGCGCGGTTGACCACGCCGATCGCGATGATGCTGTCGCCGCCCGCGACGAAGAAGTCGGTGTCGGCGTCCACCGAAGAGCCCGGCAGCACGTCGGCGAAGATCGCGACGAGAGCGGACAGCGCCGGAGCGTCCGCGGACGCGACCGCCTCGACCTCGCCGGCAGCGCGTTCCTCCAGCGCCTTGCGGTCCAGCTTGCCGTTGACCGTCAGCGGCAGGGCGTCCAGGAACAGCACCCGCTGCGGCACCATGTGCACCGGCAGCTTCGCGCCCAGGAACCCGGCCACGTCAGCGGAAGGCGTGCCGACCACGTGCGCGACCAGGTGGTCGGCGGAGGAGGCCACCGTCACCGCGGCATCCACGACGCCGGGAACGGAACGGACAGCCGCCTCGACCTCGCCGAGCTCGATGCGGAAGCCCTTGAGCTGCACCTGGTCGTCGGCGCGGCCGACGAACTCCAGCTCGCCGTCGAGGGTGCGGCGCGCGAGGTCGCCGGTGTTGTACATCCGGCCGCCGCCGAACGGGTCCGCGACGAACCGGGTCGAGGTCAGGCCGGGGCGGTCGTGGTAGCCGAGCGACAGCTGGTCGCCGGCCACGTAGATCGCGCCCACCCGGCCGGGCGGAACGGGACGCAGGGAGGAGTCCAGCAGGTAGGTGCGCAGCCCGGGGATCGGGCCGCCGATCGGGCTCACCGCACCGGACTCGAAGTCCGCGGAGTCCAGCACCCGGTGCGTGACGTGCACGGTGGTCTCGGTGATGCCGTACATGTTGACCAGCTCCGGCCGGTCGGTGCCGTAGCGCTCGACCCAGCCGCGCAGCCGGGACAGGTCCAGCGCCTCGCCACCGAAGATCACACGCCGCAACGCGGGCAGCGGGTCGGAGAGCCGATCGGCCTCGATGAACTGGTAGAACGCCGACGGCGTCTGGTTGAGCACGGTGACACCGCGCGCCCGCACGAGCCGGTGGAAGTCGACCGGCGACCGGGTCAGGCCGTGGTCGGGGACGAGCAGCTCGCCGCCGTGGACCAGGGCGCCCCACAGCTCCCACACCGCGAAGTCGAACGAGTACGAGTGGAACTGGGTCCACACGTCGGAGGGGCCGAAGTCCATGTCCGGCTGGGTGTTCGCGAGCAGCGCCACCACGTTCGCGTGCGAGACGACGACGCCCTTGGGCTTGCCGGTCGACCCGGACGTGTAGATCACGTAGGCCGGGGTGCGCCAGTCGAACGACGGCAGCACGCCGTCACCCGGCACCTCCTCGCCGTACACGAGAACCCGCGCGGTGACGCCCGCACGCGCGAGCAGCCGTTCGAACCGCTCCCGGTGCTCCCGCTCGACCAGCACGACCTGCGGCGCCGAGTCGGCGAGCACGTACTCCAGCCGCTCGTCCGGGTAGGCGAGGTCCAGCGGCACGTACGCGCCACCGGCCGACACGATGCCCAGCAGCGAGACGACCTGCTGCAACGACCGCGGCATCGCCACGGCCACCCGCTCGTGCGGCCCGACGCCCGCGTTGACGAGCGAGCGCGCCAGCCGGTTCTTGGTGTCGGCCAGCACCCCGTACGACAGGCCCTCCGAGCTGCCGTCGAGGTGGCACATCGTCACGGCCCGCGCGGACGGGTCACGTTGTGCCGCAGCGTCGAACAGCTCCACCAGCGTGGCCGGCTCCACCGCGACCGCCGGGCGCGCCTGCTCCAGCACCGGCGTGACCAGCGAACCGGACAGCAGCGCGGTCAGCGTGCCGGTGAACGCCCGCAGGAGCACCTCGGCACCGGCGGACCTGACCACGGTCGTGTCGTGGACGAGGTTGAACCGCAGCGCACCGTCGTTGCCGCGTTCGACCACCAGTGTCAGCGGGTAGTGCGGCGCGCCCTCGTTGACGACCTCGGCGATCGTGAACGGGCCGCTCAACGCCGTCACGTCGGTCGCCACGTCGAACACCACGAGCGTGTCGAACGCCGACCCGTGCTCGGCCTGCCGCCCGATCCGGGTCAGCGAGACGTGCTGGTGCGGCAGCACGGCCGTCTGGTGGTCGCGCACCGACGCCAGCAGCTCGGTCGCGGAGGTGTCAGCGCCCCACCGCGTCCGCACGGGGATCGTGTTGATGAACAACCCGGCCATGTCCGCGATGCCCGGGACGTCGGCGTCCCGGCCGGACACGGTGGACCCGAACACGACGTCCCGCTTGCCCAGCAACGCACCCAGCGTCACGCCCCACGCGCTGTGCACGGCGGCGCTCAGCGGCACCCCGGCCGCGCGCACCGACTCGTCGAGGCCCGCGGGGGCGTCGAGCACCGAGTCCGCGAACCGCTCGGACGGCGTGTGCCCCTCCGCCACGAACGACGGCCCCGGCAGCCCGGCGAGCTCGGCGGCCCACACCCGGTCGCTCTCGGCCGCGTCGCTCGTGACCAGCCAGCGCACGTAGTCGGCGTAGCTGCCGCGCACGTGCACCGACCCCGGCTCCTCGTACTCGGCGAGCAGTGCGCGCAGCATCGGCGGCACCGACCAGCCGTCGGCGATGATGTGGTGCACGGTCTGCACGAGCACGTACCGGCCGGGTGCGGTGCGGATCAGCGTGAAGCGCATCAACGGCCCGCGCGCGAGGTCGAACCCGGCCAGCCGGTCCCGTTCGGCGAAGGCCGCGATCTCCTCGCCGGTCATGCCCTGGCCGTCCACCGTGGCGAACTCCGGGCGCACACCGGACTCCAGCACCGACACGACCCGGCCGTCGGGCAGGCCGGTGAACCGGGCGGCCAGGTTCGGGAACAGCTCCAGCACCCGTGCGGCCGCGGCCTCCAGCCGGGTGGCGTCCACCGCGCCGGTCAACGTCAGCAGCTGCTGCTCGACGTACCGGTGCGACGACTCGTCGTCGAAGATCGAGTGGAAGTACAGGCCCTCCTGCAACGGCGTCAGCGGCAGGACGTCGCGCAACGCCGGGCCGTCGAGCAGGTCGACGTCGGCCTGGGTGAGCGGCAGCAGGTCGAAGTCGCTCGGGGAGTGGCCGCCCTCCGTCAACGCCGCCAGCGCGCGGAGCGCCTCGGTGAAGTAGCCGCCGATCCGCTCCACGTCGGCGTCGGTGAACACGCCCTCCGGCCACGAGAGGACCGTGACGAGCTCCAGCTCACCGCTGTCACCGGGTTCGGCGCTCGCGTTGAGCTCCAGCGCCCGCGGCAGCCGCATCCGCGGGTCGCGCTTCTCACCGAGTTGGCCCGCGTTCTCCGCGAGCTGCCAGTCACCGGTGGCGCCGCCGTCGAACCGGCCCAGGTAGTTGAACAGCACCTGCGGCCGCGTGCCGCCGAACTCGTTGTGCCCCAGGTACTTCAGCGCACCGTAGGAGACGCCGTTGCTCGGCACCCCGGCGAGGTCCTCCTTGACGTTCTTCAGCGCGGCGGGCAGGTCGTCGACCGTGCCGGGGTCGACGACCACCGGGAACAGCGTGGTGAACCAGCCGACCGTGCGGGACAGGTCGGGGTCGAGCGGCACGAACCGGCCCTCGCGGCCGTGGCCCTCCAGCTCGACGTGCGCGAACGTCTGGTCCTGGCCGTTGTCGCGCCGCCACTTCGCGAGCGCGACCGCGAGACCGGTCAGCAGCACGTCGTTGACCTTCGCGTGGAACAACGCCGGCACGTCGCCCAGCAGCGCCGCGGTCGCCGCGGCACCGACGGTGACCGTCCGGACCCGTTCGCGCGCGACGACGTCGTCGTCGTTCAGCTCACGACGGCCGAGCAGCGCGTCGGCACCCGGCAACGGCCGCCGGTAGTGCTCCAGGTCCGCCGAGAAGTCGGCCTGCTCCAGCAGCTGCGTCCACCGCCGGAACGACGTCCCCACCGGCCGCAGCTCCACCGGCGCACCCGAGGACACCTGCTGCCACGCCAGCGCCAGGTCGTCGAACAGGATTCGCCACGACACGCCGTCGACCACCACGTGGTGGACGACGAGCACGAGCTGCCGCGCACCGGATCGCCACACCGCGCGCAGCATGATCCCGGCGTCCGGGTTCAGGCCCTCGGTCGCCGCCGTGACGCAGTCCTCCAGCGAGGCGGTGCTCTCCTCCCACAGCGCCGCACCGGTCTCCAGGACGTCGAACGACCACCGCGTGCCGCGCACGAGCTTGGCGCGCAGCATGTCGTGGCGTGCCACCAGGGCGTCGAGAATCCGCGTCAAAGCCTCGGCGGTCAGATCGGCGGGGGTGTTCAGCACGACCGACTGCACGAACCCGTCGATCGCGTCGGTGGTCTCGCCCAGCCACTGCACGATCGGCAGCCCGGCCACCGGACCGGTCGGCACGTCGTCGTGGTCGGCCACCGCACCACCGTCACGGGCGGCGACGGCGGCGAGCGCGCGCGGCGTGCGGTGGACGAAGATCTGCGTGGCCGTGACGAAGACGCCCTCGGCTCGCAGCGCGCTCAGCAGCGAGATCGCGAGGATGCTGTCGCCGCCCAGCTCGAAGAAGTCCTGGTCGGCACCGACCGCCTCGACCCGCAGCACCGACGCGACGGCGGCGCAGATGACGGCCTCGTCGTCGGTGGCGGCGGCCGTCACCGGGCCGGTGTCCACCACCGGCTCCGGCAGCGCGCGCCGGTCGAGCTTCCCGTTGGGGGTCAACGGGAACTCGCTCATCACGACGACGTGGGCGGGCACCATGTACTCGACGAGGTGCTCGGCCGCCCAGCGCTTGACCTCGTCGGCGGTCAGGCCCTCGGTCACCGGGATCACGTACCCGACGAGGTAGTTGCCGCCCGCGGAGTTCTTCCTCACCACGACACAGGTGTGCCGGACCCCGGGGTGCTCGGCGAGGGCGACCTCGACGTCCTCCAGCTCCAGCCGCATGCCGCGGATCTTGACCTGGTTGTCGACCCGGCCGAGGAAGTCGAGCGACCCGTCGGCGGCGAACCGCGCCAGGTCACCGGTCCGGTAGAGCCGGGAACCGTCGGTGGCGAACGGGTTCGCGACGAACCGGGAAGCCGTGAGACCCGGCGCGTTCACGTACCCGCGGCCCAGCAGGAACCCGCCGATGTACAGCTCGCCGCCGACGCCGACCGGGCACGGCCGCAGCTCGTCGTCGAGCACGTACAGGTCGGTGTTCGGGTTGGCCTTGCCGATCGACGTCGACAGCCGCTCCGCCTCGCCGCGGTAGATCACGTGCGAGACGCCGATCGTGGCCTCGGCGGGCCCGTAACCGTGGTACATCGGGATGTCGAGCTGCGTGCGGAACCGCTCGTACAGCTCGGGCGTGAGCACCTCGCCGCCGCACCACACGTGCCGCAGGCTGGCCAGCTCGCCGTCCGAGGCGATGTTCAGCAGCACGTCCAGCATCGACGACACCAGGTACACGAACGTCACCCGGTGCCGGTCGATCGTGCGCAGCAGGTGGTGCGGGTCGCGTTCCCCGCCGGAGCGCACGACGACGGTCCGCCCGCCGCACACCAGCGGCAGGAAGATCTCGTTGATCGAGATGTCGAACGACAGCGGCGCCTTGAACAGCGACGCGTCGGAGTGTCCGAAGTGGAGGATCTGGTGCACCTGCCACAGCAGCCGCTCGCTGATCGCCTCGTGCCGGATCATCGCGCCCTTGGGGCGGCCGGTCGAACCGGACGTGAACATCACGTACGCGAGCTGCGCGCCGCCGACCTCGACCTCGGTCGGGTCAGCGGGGTACGCGCTGAAGTCCCAGTCCTCCAACGAGACCCGCACCGCCTCGGGTTCACCGTCCTGACCGCTGCCGAGCAGCAGGACGACTCCGGCGTCGGTGATCACCGACTCGCGGCGGGAGGCCGGCCACTGCGGGTCCAGCGGCACGAACGCGCCACCGGCCTGGAGCACGGCGAGCAGGCCCACGACCATCTCCGCCGACCGGTCGAGCGAGATGCCGACGACCTGCTCCGGCCGCAGGTCGCGGTCGAGGAGGTGGCGGGCCAGCTGGTTGGACAGCGCGAGCACCTGGCCGTAGGTGAACGCGCGGTCGCCGTCGTTGACCGCTACGGCGCCGGGGCGTTCGGCTGCCTGGGCGCGGAACAGCTCGACGATGCTCGGCCGGTCGCGCGGGAGGTCGTTGTCGTTCCACCTGGCCAGCTCCGCGAGCCGGTCGCCGGGGGTCTGGGCGGTCATCGTGCCGATCGCCCGGTTCGGGAACTCGGCCAGGTCGTCCAGCACCCGTTGCGCCTCGTCGAGCGGGACGCCCGCGGGAAGGCCGATCGTCCAGCCCTCCTGGCGCTCGGTGACGTTCCACCGCGCGGCGTCCTCGCCCTTGTCCGCCCAGACGAGCAGGTCGCCGAAGAGCGTGGCGGGGGAGAGGTCCAGGCCGTCGACCCGCAGACCGGGGTCCGCCCAGTGGTTCAGCGCGACGGCTGCGGCGACGGCGACGGTCCGCTGCGGGTACTCGCCGGCGCGGCGCCGGACGGAGTCGATCCGGGCGGTCGGAAGAAGCACGTCACGGTCGGCCACCAGTTCCATCGACGACTCAGCCATCCCCTCATCTCGGTGAAGGTGAGCCTAACCTAAGTGGTCGCGGAGCCGAGTCGCCAAGCGGCCCAAAGCCGGGCGTAACGCCCGTCACGCGCGACCAGCTCGTCGTGGGTGCCCAGCTCCACCACGCGGCCCGCGTCGAGCACCGCGATCCGGTCCGCGGCGACGGCCTGGGTGAGCCGGTGCGCCACGAGCAGCGTCGTCCGGCCCCGGCAGGCCGCCAGCGCCGCCTTCTCCAGCTGTGCGGCGCCCTGACTGCCCGCCTCCGCTGTCGACTCGTCCAGCACGACGACGGGGGAGCGGCCCAGCACGAGGCGGGCCAGCGCGATCTGGGCGATCTTGGTCACGTCGAGGCGTTCGCCGCCCTCGCCGACGTCGGTCCGCAGGCCGTCGGGCAGCGCCTGCACCCACCCGGCGGCGCCGACGGTGCGCAGGGCGGCCATCAGCTCGTCGTCGGTCGCGTCGGGGGCGGCCAGCCGCAGGTCCTCCGCGAGCGGGCCGGCGAAGACGTGCGCCTCCTGGGTCAGGATGCTCACCAGCGCCCGCGCACCCGCCTCGTCCACGTCCGCGAGGTCGGTCCCGCCGATGTGCACCGACCCGGTCAGCGGGGTACCGGTGCCCGCGACCAGGGCCGCCAGGGTCGTCTTGCCCGCACCGGTCGCGCCGACGAGCGCCAGCGACGTGCCCGCGGGGATCTCCAGGTCCACGTCCCGCAGCACCACGTGGTCGGACTCGGGGTAGCGGAAGGAAAGCCCGCGCACCGACACGGGCAGCGGCCGCGCGTTCGCGTCCACGGCCACCGCGCTGCGCACGAGCTGGTCGCCGTCGGACTCCGACAGCACACCGACCAGCCGGGTCAGGCCCGCGCCGGACTTCTGCGCCTCGTCGAAGAACGCCATGATCAGGCCGAGCGGGTTGAACAACCGGTGGAACAGCAACGCGGCCACCGATACCTGGCCCAGCGTCGACTGCCCGTTCGCCACCAGCAGGTAGCCGACCACGATGATCAGGCCGAGGCCGATGAACTCGGCGCGGTTCTCGCGGCCGATGAACCGGCCGAAGAACCGGAAGACGTCGATGCCGATGTTGCGCACCCGCCACGACTCGGCGGTCACTCTGTCCCGGAACGCGCTCTCCAGCCGGTAGGCCCGCACGGTGTCGATGCCGTCGAGGCCGCTGATCAACGCCTGCGCGCGGTCGGCCTGCGCCTCGGACCGGGCGCGGTAGAGCGGCTGCGAGCGCGGCAGGTACCAGCGCAACGCCCACCAGTAGGCGGGCAGCGCCATCGCACCGGCGAGCCCGAGCCGCCAGTCCAGGCCGAACATGCCGGCCGTGGCGATCACGACCAGCACGGTCGCGGAGAAGATCGTCGGGATCGCGGTGCGGAAACCCTTGGAGATCACGGCGACGTCGTCGCCCACGCGGGACAGCACGTCACCGCGGCCGACCTGTTCGATCCGCGCGCTCGGCATCCCCAGCACCGCGCGGACAGCGCCTTCCCGCAGGCGTGCCAGCAGGTCCGCGCCCACCCGGCCGACTAGGTAGGTCGACACGGAGGTCATCACGGCCCCGCCCAGCGCGGCCAGGACCGTGGTGGTGCCGATGGACCACAGCACCGCCGGGTCACGGCCCTGCTGCACGCCGTCCACGACGGTGCCCAGCAGGAACACCGGGACCACCTGCAGCACCGCCCCGGCCACCGTCGCCAGCACGGTGGCGATCGGCAGCAGCGGGGTGGTGCGGCAGTGGTCGTACACCCAGCGGAGGGCCTCCCGTCCGGTCGCCGTGCGCAGGATGGTCACGGGCGCGGACGCGGTGGTGCTCACTGTTCGGAGGCCTTTCGCAGGGGTTGAGCGGGTACTACGACTTCGCGGACTTGGCGATCTCGTCGATCGCGTACGGCAGCGAGGCCAGCGTGGCCTGCGACATCGCGGCACCGATCGCGGGGCCCTCGCTGTCGAGCAGCCACGACACCTTGCCCGCCTTGACGGCGGGCAGGTTCGCGAAGAGCTCGAACGACTTCAGCTTGTCCGCGTCGGCCTTGTCGGCGATCACGAAGATGCGGTCGACGTTCATCACGTCGATGCGCTCGGGGGACAGCGTGGTGAAGAACTTGCCGCCCGCGACCTCGTCGACCTTCGTGTTGCCCTTGAAGCCCATGCCGGTCACGAGCTGGCTGCGCACGTCGGTCGTGGCGAACGGCGCAATGGCGTCCTTGTACCAGGAGGTGACGACCGCGGTCTGGTTCGCCCAGTCCGGGTTCGCCTTCTTGATCTCGGCGAACTTGTCGTCGACCGACTTGATGATCTTCTCGCCCTCGGCCTGCTTGCCCAGCGCCTTGGCGATCTGCAGGGTGGTGTCCTGCCACTTGCCGCTGAACGCCTCGGCCTCGCCCTTGGGGCGGCCGACCGTCGGGGCGATCTTGCTGAGCTTGTCGTACCAGGCCTGGTCGGCCTCGGAGTAGACCGCGACGATCAGGTCGGGGCGCAGCTGCGCGATCTTCTCGTAGTTGGGCTCGGTGTCGCCGTTCTTCATGACGACCTCGGGCTTGGTCGAGCCCCACTTGTCCTTCACCCACGGCCACTGGGTGTTGACGTCGGGGCTGGTGCCCTCGGGGTTCGGGTACTGGTCGACCATGCCGACCGGGACCGTGCCGAGCGCGAGCATCGTCTGCTCGTCGGTGTAGCCGAGGGAGACGACCCGCTTCGGGGCCTCCTTGATCTCGGTCGTGCCGAAGAAGTGCTCGACCTTGGTCGGGAACGTGCCACCGCTCGCGTTGCCACCCTCGGGCGTGGACGCCGGCTGGGAAGAGCCGCACCCGGCGAGCACGCTGCCGCCGACGACCACGGCGGCGGCCACAGCGGTCAGCCGCTTCCAGGTCATGGCTGTTCTCGGACGGTTGAAGCCCATTCGGCACCTCGATCTTCGCTGCCCACGCGGCGGGGGAATTTAGGACAGCCGAACCTTATCACCCAGTTAGGGCAGGCTAACCTAGTCCTTGGTCACTCTTCGATACCACGTGCGTCCGGCCGATCGGCACGATCAGCGGGCGTTCCGAGACGGGGTCGTCGATGACCTTCGCCTGCAGGCCGAACGTGTCCAGCAGCAGCTCGCTGGTGATCACCTGGCTCGGGTGGCCCTGCGCGACGATCGACCCCTGCTTCATGACGATCAGGTTGTCGCTGTACCGGACGGCCAGGTTCAGGTCGTGCAGCACCATCACGATCGTGCAGCCGTTCTCGTGCAGGTCGTCGACGAGGTCGATCACGTCGATGGCGTGCGCGAGGTCGAGGTAGGTCGTCGGCTCGTCGAGCAGCAGCAGGTCGGTGCCCTGCGCCAGGGTCATGGAGATCCACACCCGCTGCCGCTGCCCGCCCGACAGCGAGTCGACCGGCCGGTGCGCGAGGTCGGAGACACCGGTCATGGCCAGCGCCCTCGCCACGATCTCCGCGTCGTCCGACGACCACTGCCGCACCCAGCTCTGGTGCGGGTGCCGGCCCCGCGCGACCAGGTCGGCGACCGTCAGGCCCTCCGGCGCGATCGGGGTCTGCGGCAGCAGGCCCATCCGCTTCGCCACGTCCTTGGTCCGCAGCCGCGCGATGTCGTCGCCGTCCAGCAGCACCGTGCCCCGGCGCGGTTTGAGCAGCCGGGACAACGTCCGCAGCAGCGTCGACTTGCCGCAGCCGTTCGGCCCGATCACCGTGGTGATCACCCCGGTCGGGATGGCGACGTCCAGGTCGTCGAGCACGACCCGGTCGGCGTACCCGACCGTGACGCCTTGGGCGCCCAGCCGGGCGACATCGTTGCGCATCGCGGTCATAGGTCAACCTTACTTAACTGAGGCTCACCTCAGGCAGGACGCTTCACATTCGCGCGCACCAGCAGGTAGACGAGGAACGGGCCGCCGATCATCGCGGTCACGATGCCGACGGGCAGGTCGTTGGGCAGCACCTGCCGCGCGATCAGGTCGGAACCGATCAGCAGCAGCGCGCCGAAGAGCCCGGACGCGACCAGCGGCGGCACCGGGGTGCGCAGAAGCCGCATCGTGATCTGCGGCGCGACCAGTGCGACGAACGGCACCGGACCGGCCGCCGACACCGCGACTCCGGCGAGCAGGACCGCGCACAGCAGCAGCACCGCCCGCACGAGCGAGTACCGCACACCGAGACCGGCGGCGACGTCGTCACCAAAGTGCATGGGGCGCAGGTGGAACGAGACCGCCAGCACGACCACGACCAGCGCGACCGTGATCCACAGCGTCGTCCACACCTCGGCCCACGACCGCGAGTCGAGCGACCCGACCAGCCACGACTGCGCGCGGGCGACGTCGCGGATGTCGGCCAGCACCAGCAGCCACGTCGTCAGCGCCGTCATCATCGCGCTCACCGAGACGCCGATCAAGATCAGCCGGAACCCGTCGATGCCCTTCCGCCAGGCGAGGAAGTAGACGAGCAGCCCGGTGCCGAGGCCACCGGCCAGCGCCGCCGCGGGCAGCCCGATCGACCCGCCGACCACCGCGCCACCCGACGTGGTCACCACGAAGATCGCGCTCGCGCCGGCGCCCGTGGTGATGCCGAGGACGTCCGGGCTCGCGAGCGCGTTGCGGGCGATCGACTGGGTGAGCGCACCGGAGATGCCGAGCGCGACGCCGACGATCAGGCCGATGAGCGACCGCGGCATGCGCAGGTCCATGACCACGAACTCGTCGACCCGCTCGCCCTGGCCGAAGATCGTCCTGATCACGGCGGGCAGGTCGATGGTGAAGTCGCCGACCGCGATGGACACGCAGAACAGCAGGAACGTGGCCGCGGCGAGCACCACCGCGGCGAGCACGAGCCAGGGCCGCCAGACCCAGGACCAGCCGCCCAGGCGCAGGCCCGCGGGCATCTTCTCGGTGGCCGGGTCGGCCGCGGGGGTGCTCATGCCTGCCTGAACTTCCCGAGCCACACCAGCACCGCGAAGAACGGGGCGCCGAGCAGCGCGACGACGATGCCCGCCTGCAGTTCCGCCGGGCGCACGACCAGCCGGCCGGCGATGTCCGCCACCAGCAGCAGGACCCCGCCGAGCAGCCCCGCGAACGGAACCAGGAACCGGTAGTCGGGGCCGGTGATCCAGCGCGCGATGTGCGCGACCATCAGCCCGAGGAACGCAATCGGCCCGCACGCCGCCGTGGCCGCGCCGGCGAGCAACGTGATCGCCAGTACGCCGACGGTCCGCCCGGCCGCGATGTTCACGCCGAGCCCGCGCGCCACGTCGTCACCGAGGTTGAGCAGGTTGAGCGTCGGCAGGTTCACCACCGCCAGCACCAGCCCGGCGGCGACGAACGCCCCGGCGACCGCGATGACGTTCCAGCCGACGCCCTGCACCGAACCGGCGTTCCAGAACCGCAGCACGTCCAGCGACGCCTTGTCCTGCAACGCCACCGCCGTCGTCATCGCGGCGAGGAAGATCGTGACGCCCTGCCCGGCCAGCGCGAGCGTCAGCGGGTTGCCCGAGCCGCGGCCGAGGCTCGCCAGTCCGAACACGACCACACCGGCCGCCGCGGCACCGGCCAGCGCGAACCACAGGTACTGCAGCGGGTTCTGCAGGCCGAAGAGGTAGACCGCGAGCACCACCGCGAACGACGCGCCGGAGTTGACGCCCAGCAGGCCGGTGTCGGCGATCGGGTTGCGGGTGTGGCCCTGGATCAGCGCACCGGCGACCCCGAGCGCGAGCCCCGCCACGACCGCGAGGACCGTGCGCGGGATGCGCGACGTGTGGATGATCAGCGCGATCTCGGTGAGCCGCTGGTCGGTGCCGGGGTCGCCGAACAGCCCCTGCCACACCTGCGCCGGGCTGAGCGCCCGTGCGCCGATCGTCGTGGAGAGCACCGCGGTGGCGGCGAGCAGGACCACCAGGAGGACGAGTCCCAGCAGCCTGCGCCGTCGCGGACCGGCGCCCCCACCGGCCGGTGCGGGGTCGACTCCGCGTTGCTCCACCACGATGCTCACGAGCCGCTACGTTAGCTCACCCTTACCTAAGTGGGTGACGCGCGTCGATCACCTGACCGCGTGCCTGGCCCGGCCCCCGGTCAGCCCGTGATCCGCAGTCCCCGGCGCAGCGCGTCCAGCTCGTCGGTGAACATCCGCCGCGAGACCTCCGCGCTCTCGACGAGGCTCGACCCGTGGAACGTGCCGGGGTAGAGGCGCAGCTCGGCCTGCACCCCCGCGTGCGCGAGCCGGCGGGCGTACTCGATGCCCTCGTCGCGCAGCGGGTCGAACTGGCAGACGGTCACGAACGCGGGCGGCAACCCGGACAGGTCGGTGGCGCGGGCGGGCGCGGCGTAGGGCGAGACCTCCTCGGCACCACCGAGGTAGCTGGCCCAGCTGAAGATCGCGTTGGGCCGGTTCCACAGCGGCGTGTCCACGTAGTCGCGCATGGACTCGGTGTCGAGGCGGTCGTCCAGCTCGGGGATGCCGAGCAGCTGGAAGCACAGCGCGGGCCCGCCGCGGTCGCGGGCCAGCAGCGCGACCCCGGCGGACAGCCCGCCGCCCGCGCTCTCCCCGGCCACGCCGATGCGTCCGGGGTCGACGCCCAGCTCGGCCGCGTTGGCCGAGAGCCACCGCATGGCCGCGTAGCAGTCCTCGACCGGTGCCGGGAACGGGTGCTCCGGTGCCAGCCGGTAGTCCACCGACACGACCACGACGCCCAGCTCGTCGACCATGCGCAGCACGGAGGAGTGGAACATGTCGAGGTCGCCGACGATGAACCCGCCGCCGTGGACGTAGAGCAGGCCGGGCACGGGCTGCGCGTCCCTGGTCGGTGAGTAGACCCGCACCGGCACGTCCGGCGCGCCGTCGGGTCCCGGCACGGTGGTGTCGCGGACGTCGATCGCGTTCACCGGTTCGTACGTCGGCATGGCGGCGAGGAGCTCGGACTGCCTGGCGCGGGCGGCCAGCAGCTCCTCGTGGTCGGTGAACCGCAGTGCGGGCAGCATGTCGAGCCAGGGCAGCAGTTCCGGGTCGATGGCGTAGCTCATGCACCGATCATGGAGCCGTTCCGGCTCCGGCGGCAGCCGACACGTGGCGGGGGATCGGCGCTCCGGGACAGCCAGGTGGCGGATCGCCCGGTGCGGCCGTCCCGCGGGGCTATCGTGACGGGATGAAGGGCCTGCTGCTGCGGCTGTCCGGGTTGGACGCCGATGCCGAGAACGCCGTGCGGGTGATCGGGTTCTTCGACCGCCTGATCACCGAGCGCTCCGGCCTCGACACCCTGGTGCACAGCACGGCCGAGCTGGCCGGCTGCCCGGTCGGCCTGCGGGCCCCCGGCCAGGGCCTGGTGCTGCGCGCCGCCCCCGGCACCGGCGTGACGGCCGCACCGGCCCCCGCACGTGCAGCGGTCCGCGCACTGGAGGGCGGCGCCGACGTGTGGATGGCCCGCGAGGGCGCGCCCGCGCCGTTGGACGACATGCTGCTCGAACGGTTCGCCATCGCCGCCGCCGTGCTGCTGGACCACTCCAGCGTGCCGTTGCCCGAACTGGGCGATCCCGCGCTGGTGGAGCTGGTGCTCTCGGAGGGCGCCGGCACGGCGGAGCGCTCGCGGGCGCTGCACCTGCTCGGCATCGCCGCCACGAGCCGGTTGCGGGTGCTGGCCACCACCGGCGACCTGCCGGGGCGGTCGGTGGTGCTGGGCAGCGTGCGGGCAGTGCTGAGCACGGACGTGCCGGACGCAGCCGGGGCGCCGGGTGCCGTTGGATTTCCGGGTGCCGTCGGGCTGCCGGGTGCCGTCGGGGTGTCAGGCGCCGTCGGGGTGCCGGATGCCGCCTGGGCACCGGGCGTTGCAGGGCTGCCAGGCGCCGCCGGGGTGCGGGTCGGCGTCGGGCCGGTGGTGACCGCGATCGAGGCGGCCCGGTCGTGGCACGGCGCGCTGAAGGCGTTGCGGTTCACCGCGGACAGCGAACCGGTGGTGTGGTGGGACCGGCTCGGCGGCCTCGCGCTGGTGGCCGAGCGAGTCGACCGGGACGACGTCGCCGCGCTCGACGACGTCCGCGCACTCGACCGGCTGGCCGCTGTCCAGCCCGACACGCTCGCGGCACTGGACGCGTTGTGCGCCACCGGATCGGTGCGCAAGGCCGCCGCCGTGCTGCACCGCCACCACAGCACCATGACCGTCCGGCTGGCCCGCGCCGAGACGGTGCTCGGGTTCGAGGTCGACTCGGCGGGCGGGCGGTTTCGGCTGCACCTCGCGCTGCTGCTGCGCCGGTTGCGGGACAACGGGTCCGGCTGATCCGGCAGGCGCACTCCCGGCGCCCGCGGTCGTCCCGCTGCCGCTGGGCGGTCAGCCGAAGAACTCGGTGAGCGCCCGTGCCACGAAGTCGGGCTGCTCCTCGGCGAGCCAGTGGCCGGAGCCGTCGACCCGCACGACCTGGAAGTCGTTCGCCACGGCCGGCAGCGCGCCCAGGAACTGGTCGTAGGACGAGACGGACGCGAGGCCCAGCACCGGCGGGACGAGCTTGGCGTAGGTCTTGCCGTCGGCGATGTCCTGGTGGAACGCCTGGTACCAGCCGTTGCTCGCGCGGATCGCGTCCGGTGAGTTGTAAGACCGCGCGTAGATCTGGCGGGACCGCTCGTCGATCGCGGCCGGCGTGAACGCGGTGTTCGCGAACAGCCAGTCGGCGAGGTGGCGGAACCGGCCGGCGAGCAGCTGCTCCGGCAGGGCCTGCACCTGGTTGAACGCGAACCACCACAGGCTGAATCCGCCGGGCGGCGGGAGCAGCGGGATGTGGTAGAAGCTCTCGTCCGGGTGCAGCACGTCCATGAACGCGACCTTGTCGACGGCCGCGGGGAAGTTCGCGGCGAACGCGAACGCCACCATGCTGCCCAGGTCGTGGCCGACGACGTTGACCTTGCTGTACCCGAGCGCGCGCACCAGCTCGTGGATGTCGGTCGCCATCGTTTTCTTGTCGAACCCGGACTGCGGCTTGTCCGAACCGCCCATGCCGCGCAGGTCCACCGCGATCACCCGGTACCGGGCGGCCAGCGCGGGCATGATCTTGTGGTAGAGCCACCACGTCTGCGGCCACCCCGGCAGCAGCACCAGCGGCTCGCCGCTGCCACCCGTGACGTAGTGCAGGCGGACGCCGTTCACCCGCGCGTAGTTGTGCTTGAACCCGGGCAGGTTCGGTTCCGCGTGCTTCGCCCCGGCGCCCTCCGCGTTCGCGACCCCGGTGCCCGCGACCCCCGTGCCCGCGGCGAGTGCGGCGCCCAGTGCGAAGACGCCGCGTCTGTTCAACTCCATCGTCCCTACCCCCACATCCCGTTGCTCGGCGCGGACATCCGAACAAGCGGCGCTTGAAGACCGGTGGAACCGGTCAGTGCGCGTGGAGGTCCTCGGCGCTCCACGGCGGCAGCGGGTCGTCGAACGCGGCCCAGCCGGCCGGGTCCGCCAGCTCGGCGTCGGTCAGCAGGGCGGGGTCGAGGAGGCGGCGCGGCTCGTCGGGGTCGAGGCCGACACCGATGAACACCAGCTCCTGCCGCGGCCGCTCGTCACCGGTGAGCAGCTGGCCGGGTTCGAACGTGAGGTTGGGACCGGCCTGCGACCACACCGCGAGCACGTCCCGCCGGGTGGCGATGTGGCAGAAACCCTTGCTGCGCAGCGGTGTCCGCCAGTCCGCCAGCGCGGCCAGCAACCGGCCGGGGTGGAACGGCCGGTCGGCGCGGTAGGTGACCGACCGGATGCCGTACTCCTCGGTCTCCGGCGTGTGGGTGCCCGCGAGCTCCTGCGCCCAGCCGGGGGACCGGGCCGCGGTGACCGGGTCGTAGCGGCCGGTGTCGAACACCTCGGCCAGGTCGATGACGCCGCGCTGGGTGTGCAGCAGCCGTGCGACCGGGTTGAGCCGCTTGAGCAGCGCGTTCACCGTCGCGAGCTCTTCGGCGCCGACCAGGTCCGTCTTGTTGACGACGATCAGGTCGGCGAACTCCACCTGGTCCACGAGCAGGTCCGAGATCGTGCGCTCGTCCTCCTCCGCGGCGGCCAGGTCGCGTTCGTCGAGCCGGTCACCCGCCTTGAGCTCACGCAGGAACCCGGCCGCGTCGACCAGCGTCACCATCGTGTCGAGGCGGGCGTGGTCGGACAGGCTGGTGCCGTCCTCGAAGGTCCACTCGAACGTGGCGGCCACCGGCATCGGCTCGGAGATGCCGGTCGACTCGATGAGGATCGAGTCGAACCGCCCCGACCGCGCCAGCTCGCCCACGCTCTCCAGCAGGTCCTCCCGCAGCGTGCAGCAGATGCAGCCGTTCGTCAGCTCCACCAGCCGTTCGGTGGTGCGGTCGAGCGTCCCCTGCCCGGCCACGAGCGCGGCGTCGACGTTGACCTCGCTCATGTCGTTGACCACCACCGCCACCCTGCGCTGCTCGCGGTTGGCGAGCACGTGGTTGAGCAACGTCGTCTTGCCGGCGCCGAGGAACCCCGACAGCACCGTCACGGGCGTGCGCATCAGAGCTCCGCCTCCTCGTGCCACTCGCCGAACGGGTCCACGAAGTCGAGCTCGTCCGCCAGCGCGAGCTCCTCGTCCGTGACCACCGCGGCCGTCAGCGCGGCGGTGATCCGCGCCGGGTCCTTCGTGGTGATCACGACGAGTTCCTGACCCCTGTCCCGCGGCCAGGCCCCGAGGTTCCCCACCCGCAACCCGCCACCGGCCGACTCCAGCCACAGCGCCTCGTCGGGCTGGCTCACCACCCACACCCGCCCGCGCGTGCGCACCACCCCGTCGAGCAGCACGTCCACCGCCTTGTGCAACCGCATCGGGTGGAACGGCCGCGCCTCGCTGAAGCACACCACCGACACCCCGTGCGCGGCGTGCAGCGGCGGCGCCCCGTAGAGCAACGACCCGAACCCGTCGTCGAACCCACCCCGCCGCGCCGTCGCGGGAATGGCGGCGAGCAACGCCGGCACGTCAATCCCGTCGAGCTGCTGCCGCGGCGCCAACGGGTTGAGCCGCTCCAGCACCGCCGCCGTCGCCGGGTCTGGTGCCGCGGTGAGCACCAGCGCGTCGGCGAACTCCGCCTGCCCGACGACGACCTGCGCCACCGTCCGCTCGTCCTCCGCCGCCGCACCCATGCCGCGCTCGGCCAGCGTGTCACCACCGGTGGCGTCGGACAGCCACCGCGCCGGGTCGACGACGGTGAGCACCGCCTCCACCTCGACCTCGGTCGCGCTGAGGGCGAAGCACACCGCCTCCGGCTCCAACGCCGGGTCGAGGTGCACGACCACACGGGCGTCGAGCCCCTCCAGCAACGGGACCAGGTCCAGCCGCAACGTGCACGACACGCACCCGTGCGCCAGCTCCAGCACCGTCAACCGGCCGTCGACCCACCTGCGCACCACCCCGTCGGCGAGGCGGCTGAGGTCGTGCCGGACCAGCACCGAGTCCGGCGACGCCCGCCACACCTCGTCCGCCACGTCGTGCTGCGTGAACCCGGCTACCAATACGACCCTCGCTGCCATGGGTGGCAGCGTACATGACAATGATTATCGTTAGCACGAGTGGGTGGGGTGGGAGAGTGGTTGGGGCCGACGTGGGGGTTGGCTGCGCGGGCGAGTTGGGTGGTATGGGGTGGGCGATGCGGTGGGCTGGGCGGTGCGGGTCGGCTGAGGGAGACGGGCTGGTCTGGGCAGCGCGGGTCCACCAGGGAGCGCAGGCCAGCGCAAGCCGCCTGGCAGCAGGTCGGTCTGGCGGCGCGTGCCAGCTGGGCAGGGCAGCCGGACGGCGGATCGGTTGGGCGGCGCATGCCAGCGGGCGTCGCGATCGATTGGGCAGCGCGGGTCGGCTGGGCAGCGCGGGTCGGCTGGGCAGCGCGGGTCGGCTGGGCAGCGCGGGTCGGCTGGGCAGCGCGGGTCGGCTGGGCAGCGCAGGCCCGCTGGGCAGCGGGGGTCGGGGGCGACGCAGGTTCGCTGGACGGCGCGGGTCGGCGCGTGCCAACTAGGCAACGTGAGCCCACGATCCGACGCGCGTCGGATCGGCGAGGCGGCGCGGGTCCGGCGGACACCATGAGCCCGCAGGGCAACACAGGCCGCTTGGCCAGCGCGACCGCGCAGACCAAAGCCGACCGGGCTCAGCCCAGCCGCATGATCGTCTCCTCCACCTCCTCACGCCGCCCGGTGGCGTACTCGACGTCGGTCCCCACCACCTCGAAGCCCACCTTCTCCAGCACCCGCCTCGACCCGGCGTTGTCGCTCGCCGCCCGCCCGTACACCGGCCGGACGGGCACGAGCTCCAGCAGCAGCGTTAACGCACGGCTGGCCACGCCCTGCCCCCACAGGCTGCGGTCGATCCAGTACGTGACCTCGGTGTCGCCCTCCAGCACGAAACTCGCGACGGTGCCCGCGAACCGGCCGTCGGCCAGCACGGCGCGGTTCGTGACGTCGGGGCGCGCCAGGATGCGCTGCCAGTGCGCGTCGAAGGCCGCGCGGTCGTCCGGGTCGTCGGCGACGAAAGCGGCCATGCGCACCGACTCGGGATCGCGCATCAGCTCGAACAGCGCGTCCAGGTCGGACTCTTCGATCTCTCGCAACGTGACGTGGGGCATGGGATGACCGTAGCGACGAGCACCGACGAAAAACTCACGGCACGACCAGCACCGGCCAGTGGCCCGTGCGGATCAGCCGGGTCGCCACCGAGCCCGCGAAGCGATGTCCCGCCTGCTGCGAGGCGCCGACCACCACCATGTCCGCCTGGCAGCGGTCGGCGCAGTCGCGCAGGGTGGTGAACGGGTCGCCGAAGGTCTTCACGAACGTCACCGGCACGTCCAGCTCCTCGGCGGCCGCCCGCACCTGGCCGCGCAGTTCGGCGTACAGGCCGGCCGTGGCCTCGTGTTCGAACACCGATGCCGCGCCAGGGCTCAGCGAGGCCAGCGTCGAGTGGCAGGCGACGAACGTGACGACCAGGCGGGCGCACTGGCGGCGGGCCGAGCCGAAGGCGAAGGCGGCGGCCCGCATGGCCGTGTCGGAGCCGTCCACGCCGACGAGGATGGTCCGCGCGGACGGCACCGGGCGGGGGCCGAAGTCGTCCTTGGTGGCTTCGAAGGTGTTGAGCGAACGGTCCACGATGTCACCTCACGACAGCGGTGTCGGCGTCCTTCTTCTCGAGGTCGATGGTCGTGCGCAAGGTGATCGGCTTCAGCAGCAGCGCCGCGACCACACCGACCACGGCCACGGCCGCGGAGATCAGGAAGATGTGGGCGGTCGCGTCGCCGTACACGGTGTGCACGACGGTCTGCACCTGCGGCGGCAGCGCCTGCAGGTTCAGGGCGCTGGTCTCGCCGGTCGACTGGCCCGCGGGCACGTGCAGCGCGGCGGACAGGTCGGCGGTGACCCGGTTGGCCAGCACGGCGCCCAGCACGGACACGCCGATCGTGCCGCCCAGCGAGCGGAAGAACGTGACCGTGGCGCTCGCGGCGCCCAGCTCCCGCAGCGGCACGGTGTTCTGCACCGCCAGCACGAGGTTCTGCATGGTCATGCCGACACCGATGCCGACCACGGCCATCGCGGTGCCGACGATCCACAGCGCGGTCGCGTGGTCGACGAACCCGAGGCCCAGGAAGCCGAGCACCAGGATGACCGTGCCGGACACGATGTACGGCTTGACCTTGCCGGAACGGCTGATCATGCGGCCGGAGACGGTCGAGGAGACGAGCACGCCCGCCATCATCGGGATGGTCAGCAGGCCGGCCTCCGTGGGGGAATAGCCGCGGCCGATCTGGAAGTACTGGCCGAGGAACACCGCGCCGCCGAACATCGCCATGCCGACCGCGAGGCTCGCGATGATCGCCAGCGCCGGGGTGCGCTGGGTGACGATGTGCAGCGGCACCACGGGTTCGGGCACGCGCAGCTCCACGGCCACGGCGGCACCGAGCAGCACCAGCCCGCCGCCCACCATCGCCGCGGTCTGCCAGGACAGCCAGTCGAACGAGTTGCCGACGAACGACACCCAGATCAGCAGCACGCTGACACCGGCGGCGATCAGGGCGGCGCCGAGGTAGTCGATCTTCACGTTCTGCCTGCGCACGGTCTCCAGCTTCAGCGTGGCCTGCAGCACGACGAACGCGAGCGCGGCGATCGGCACGGCCACCCAGAAGCACCAGCGCCAGCCCAGCCACGACACGTCCACGA
This sequence comes from Lentzea sp. NPDC036949, assembly GCF_055608075.1. Lineage (NCBI taxonomy): Bacteria > Bacillati > Actinomycetota > Actinomycetes > Pseudonocardiales > Pseudonocardiaceae > Lentzea > Lentzea sp. NPDC036949. Next base: position 77,768 of record NZ_JBVJRA010000009.1, on the reverse strand, counting down.
TCAGGCCGCCGAGCAGCGGGCCGCCGACCGTGGCGACCGCCATGACCGCGCCGAGGTAGCCGTTGTACCGGCCGCGCTCGCGGGGCGGGATGATCGCGGCGATCACGACCTGGACCAGCGCCTGCAGACCACCGACGCCGAGGCCCTGGAACGCGCGGGCGGCGATCAGCTGACCGGTGTCCTGCGCGAAGCCGGACAGCAGCGACCCGATCACGAAGATCACGATCGCGGCCTGGACCAGCGTCTTCTTGTTGAACAGGTCAGCGAGCTTGCCCCAGACCGGGGTCGTGGCCGTCGCGGTGAGCAGGGTGGCGGTGACCACCCACGTGTACTGGGTCTGCGTGCCGTTCAGCGAGCCGATGATCCGCGGCAGCGCGGTGGACACCACCGTGGAGCTGACCATGGCCACGAACAGCGCGAGCAGCAGTCCGGACAACGACTCGAGCACCTGCCGGTGCCCCATCGCGCCGCTCTCTTGCGTCTTCACCCCGAGTCCCTTCGTCCCCTCAATTCTTGCGCGTCGTGCAAATTTGCACAATGGGCAACTTACTCCACGGCTAGTCTGGGTGCATGGAGACCCTCACCACGCTCCGCGCGCAGAAGAAGGCGGTGACGAGGCGGTCGCTGGCCGCGGCGGCGTTGCGGCTGGCCATGGAGCGCGGTCTGGACGGTGTGACGGTCGAGGACATCGCGGACGCGGCGGGGGTCTCCCGGCGCACCTTCTCGAACTACTTCGCCGGCAAGGAAGACGCCGTCCTGGAGGCCGAGCGCGAACGGACCAGGGCACTGGTCGCCCTGGTCGCGGCACGGCCGGCGGAGGAGGAGCCGTGGCCGGCCTTACGCGCGGCGACGGCCCGGCTGTACGCCACGTGGCCCGTGCCCGACCTGGAGTGGATGGCCCGGCTGCGGATGCTGCGCAGGCACCCGTCGCTGCTCGCGCGGCAGGCGGGCGACCAGGTGGCGGTCGAACGGGACCTGACGGAGGTGCTGGTGGCGCGCGGCCCCGACCCGGAGCTGGCGCGGCTGACGGCGGCGACGTTCTTCGCGGTCCTGCGCACCGGCGTCGCGCTGTGGCTGGAGGGCGCGGACGAACCGCTGCCCGACCTGGTGGACCGGCTGCTCGGCCGGTGCGGGATCAGCTGCTGAGCGGGAGGCCGCAGCCCGGAACGGCAGCGCCGGACGGGCCCGAACCGGCGCTGCCGTGCCTGCCGGTCATCTGGATGGCGAAGACCCGCATTCGACTGAACCGCCGGTGGGACGGACGGGACAGGGGGCGATCCCGTCCGTCCCACCGGCGGTCACGGCATCAGTCGAGGTCCAGTTCGTACAGCTCGCTCAGAGAAGTGGCCCATGCGCCGGCGTCGCCGCCGTTGCCGCCGTGGCCGGTGTCGCCGCCGTTCGTGACGCTCGTGTTGACCGCGTCGCCGGTGTCACCGGTGGTGGTGTTGCCGGAGTGGCCGGAGCTCACGTCGGCGATGCAGTTCGCCTTGTGGCACATCACGATCGCGCTGTTGTCGCCGGTGTCACCGGAGTCACCGGAGTGCCCGGAGTTGCCCGAGACGGCGATGTTCTGGCTCTCGGCGTCGCCGCCCTCACCGGACGGGGCGCCGTGACCGCCCACGGCAACCGCGGTGGCGTCCGAGTCGTTCGCCGAGCCGTGGTCGTCGTCCTCCGACCCGGTCGCGGTCGCGCTCTCCGCGATGGCCCCGGCGTCGCCGCCGTTGCCGCCGTTGCCCGTGTCGCCGCCGTTGGTGGCGCTGAGGTTCACGGCGTCGCCGGTGTCACCGCTGCCGGTGTCGCCCGAGTCGCCGGAGGACACGTCCGCCGCGCAGTCGGCCTGCACGCACATGATGATCGCGCTGTTGTCGCCGGTGTCACCGGAGTCGCCGGAGTCACCGGAGTGACCGGAGAGGGCGATGTTCTGGCTCTCGGCGTCGCCGCCCTCACCGGACGGGGCGCCGTGACCGCCCACGGCGAGCGCGGTGGCGTCCGAGTCGGCCTGGCCGGTGTGGTGGTGACCGTGGCCGTGCGGGTGGTGCCCGTCCTCGGCGTCCTCGTCGTCCTCGTCGTCCTCAGCGGCCACAGTGGACGGTGAAGCGTGGTGCAGCAGCATCTCCCCGGCCAGCGGGTGTGCGCCGCCGCCGAACCAGTACGGGTGGAACGCGGCGACGTCCGCGGAGGCGGGCCCGCTCGCGAGCACGAGCCCACCGGCCACGGCGGCGGCCAGCAGACCGCCCTTGAGTTTCTTGCGCATTGTCTTCCTTCCTTGACGACAACTGCCTTGGAACGTGATGTCGTTTCGGATGTGCGGGACACAGCATGGGAACCACGTCCGCGCAGAGCCCTCCTCTCGACGGAGCACCGTGACTCCCGGGGTGGGAATAACCGTGCCGGAGGGCGGAAAACATGCTGGTCAAGCGATAGCTGAACGGGCGACACGCCCTGATCGTGCGTTGATGTACCGGCCACCTGAAGGGGTGTTAGACCTCGTGCGGGGTAACTGGATCGGCTGACCGCGTCACCAGCCGTCCTCGTCGTTGCGCTCGCCGGGTGCGTGCACCCGCCACCGCACGCTGGTGACCGACGGCTCCAGCGACAGGCGGCTGACCGCCGACTCCATCTGCTTGTCGTCGCGCTGTTCGGCGCTCAACGCCGCCCGCACCTCGACCAGGCCGTCGCGGCCGGCGTTGGTGCTCTCGATCGACTGCAGCGCGAAGTCGGTGCGCGACAGGGCCTGCACGAGCAGCGTGCGCACGTGGGCCTCGTCGTCGTCCCTCGTGACCGCGAGGAAGGTGTAGGTGGCCGGTGTCTCCTCACCGGTGTCCGGGCGCCGGTCCAGCACCCGGCCGAGCGGGCGGAACACCAGGTGGACGGCGACCACGGCAACGGTTCCGGCCACCGCCATGAGGTGCAGGCCGGCACCCGCGAGCGCTCCGACCGCGGCCGAGCACCAGAGCGTGGCGGCGGTGTTCAGTCCGCGCACGGTGAGGCCCTCGCGCAGGATGACACCGCCGCCGAGGAACCCGATGCCGGACACGATCTGCGCGGCGACCCTGGTGGGGTCGGCGGTGCCGCCGGTGAAGCCGTGCGCGGACAGCAGCACGAACAACGTCGCACCGGCGGCGACGAGCGCATTGGTGCGCAGCCCGGCCATGCGGGCGCGGTACTGGCGCTCGATGCCGATCAGCGCACCCAGCCCCACACCCGTGCCCAGGCGCAGCAGCATTTCCGCGGTGGTCATCGTGCGGCCTTCCTCCGGTCGCGGCCAAGGCCACCGGAGTATCCGATGTGGACGCTCCACGCGGCCACCCCTCCTGCCCGATGCGCCACCAAGGGATGATCTTGAACGCCGCCGGGAACTTTCCGGCGGCCCGCGGGTCCCGTGCGGTGGGACCGCTACCGGTGCAGCGCCGGCAACGCCTCCGCGAGCTGCCGCAGGGCTTCCGGCTCTGACGCGGCGAGGACGTGCAGCACCTCTGTCCAGTTCGGAGCGGTGAGCAGGGCGGCGAGCTCGCGGCGGGACGGGGGAGCGGGCACGTCCGGGGTGCCGGTCAACGCGTGCCGCAGGACATCGAGCGCGGCGGGCACACCGTTACGAGGATGCCAACCGCCGCAGGACCTCCGCCAGGGTGTCCGGGCTCGTCGCGAAGTTCAGCCGCACGAACGCCGAGGTGTCCACGCCGGTGCCCGCGCTGAACTCCGCGCCCTCGCTGAGCTTCACCCCCGGCGCGGCCGTGCCCTCGAACCACGCCAGGTAGGTGGCCTCCGGCGGGTGGTAGCGCCGGTCGGGCCCCAGCCACGCGGTCACGGTGTCCCGGTTGCGCCGCAACGTCTCCAGCAGCTCCGCGAGCCACGGGTCGCCGTCCTGCCACGCCGCCACGGTGGCCGCCCGCCCCAGCGTGTTCGGCGTGCCGAAGTAGTCGAGCGGTGCCGCGTCGAGCGCCCTGCGCAGGGCCGGAACGCCGATGTGCGCCACCGCGCAGCGCAGGGCGGCGATGTTGAACGCCTTGGTGGCCGACGTGGCGGTCACCGTGCGCCGGGCCGTCTCCGCGCTCAGCGACGCGAACGGGAGGTGCCGGTGACCGGGGTGGGTGAGGTCGGCGTGGATCTCGTCGGACAGCACGACGAGGTCCAGTTCCTCTGCCAGTGCGGCGATCCCGGTCAGCTCCGCGCGGGTGAAGACCCGGCCGGTCGGGTTCTGCGGGTTGACGAGCACGAGCAACCGGCACCCCGTCCCGCGCAGCACCTCCGCGTCGAACCGCCACCCGTCCCCGGTGTGCCGCAGGGGGATCGGCACGACCCGGCGGCCGGCGCGCCGGATGCTCGCGAGGAACGGCGGGTACGTCGGCACGTGCAGCGCGACGCCGTCACCGGGTGCGGTGGTGTGCTCGATGACGACCTGCAGCACCTGGATGAGGTCGCTGAACACCCTGGTGTGGCCCGCCGACGGCGTCCAGCCGTAGCGCGTGTGCATCCGCTGTTCGAACGCCGCGACCACCGGGTCGCCGGAGGGCCAGTGCGGGTAGCCGAAGTCCTCGCGCTCGACCTCCTGCCACAGCCGGGCCTTCACCGCGGGCGGGAGGCCGAAGTCCATGTCCGCGACCCACGCGCCGATCGTGCCCGTGGGCAGCGAACCCCACTTCACGCCCGAACCCGACCGCAGCCGGGACTCGTCGATCCGGTCGAAGCTCACGCGGTGCCCCGTTCGACAACGGCCCGCAGCATGTCCACGTGACCGCGGTGCTGGGCGAGCTCCTCGTACACGTGCAGCAGGGCGGCGCCCTGGTCGAGCGGGAGGCCGGGGCCGAGGAAGTTCGAGTCGGGCTCGGCCTTCAGCGGCGCGCGGAAGTCCGCCTGCCGCACAGCGCGTTCCAGCGCGGCCTTCGTGCGGCCGACGCGGGCGAGCAGCGGCTCGACCGGTCCGGTGGCGACGAACTCGGAGTCGCGGTCGCGGTGCGCCGGCCGGCCGGTGACGAGCTCACCCGCCCAGTAGTCGACCACGCCGCAGCAGTGCGTGAGCAGGGCGTACGGGCTGCTCACGCCGGGAATGGGCGTGCGGTTCGCGCGCTCGGCTCCGAGGTCGCGCACGGTCGCGGCCATGCCGTCGAGGGCCTGGCCGGTGAAGTGGAGGTACTGCTCGACAGTGATCATCAGTTCGCGTCACCTTCTCAGATGGTGACGCGAACGTTGCCGGGCACCCGCGTCACCTGTCAAGATGGTGACGTGAGTTTCGCGTTCGTCAGCGGCAACCTGGCACTGGACTTCCTGGGCACCCTGAAGTGGCGCGGCGGCGACGACGAGGAGCTGCTGACCGGCCCGCGGGACGTGGGTGCGTGGGCGGTGGCGGCCGGGCTGGTCACGGAGCAGCCGGAGGTGACCGCGGCCCAGCTCACCGCGCTCGTCGAGCTGCGGGAGTCGGTGTACCGGCTGGTCAGGGCCACGCTCGCGGGCAGCGGCCGGCCGGAGGACGACCTGCTGCGGGTGAACTCCTACGCGGACGCCCCGGCGCCGTCGTTCACGCTGACGGAAACCGGGGTGCGCAGGCACGGCACCGCGCGTGCGGTGGGCGGCGAGATCGCGCGTGCGGCAGCGGCCCTGCTGGAGCGCGCGGACGAGCTGGTGATCAGGGAGTGCGGGCGCGCCGAGTGCACGCGGATCTTCATCGACCGCTCGCGCACCGGCAACCGGCGCTGGTGCGACATGGAGGAGTGCGGCAACCGGATCAAGGCGGCCCAGTACCGCGCCCGCCGCAGGAGCGGCTAGGACTCCAGCTGCCGGTACTGCTCCCGGTCCATGTCGTAGACCTCCAGCGTCACCTGCGTGGGCAGGCCCTCCACCGGCTTGAGGTGCTCACCGGCGAGCCCGACGACCGTGCGGCCGACCTCCTGCTTCAGCTCGGCCGGACGACCGGAGAGCAGACCGACCCGGACGTGGACCATCGCGGCCGGCGCGCCCTCGCCGATCACCGACTCCTCGATCTGCCGGAACCGCGTCTTGAACGCGGCCACCTCGGAGGAGACCAGCGGTGACACGGCCCGGTGCAGTGCGAGGGCGAACCCGCGGCGGTCGAACGCGCCGGCCAGCTCGGCGGAGTACTCGACGGTGATCTGTGGCATGAGGTCAACCTACTGGGTGCTCAGGTGAGCTCGGCCGAGTCGGTGAGCTGCAGCTTGCGCCGCGCCCGCTGGTAGAACGTGGTCATCCCCAGCCGCACCACCTTCGCGGCGGCTGGCCGCCCGCGCAACGACACCCGCTCACCCGGCTCGACGTAGCCCGCGACCTGCCCGTCCACCTCGACGGCCAGCCGCCCGCTCGACGGCAGCAGGTCGAGGTCCACCTCGTCGGCCACCGACAGCACCACCCCGCGGCTGTAGGCCGAGTGCGGCGCGGCCGGGGTGACCAGCAACGCCTCCACCGACGGGCTGGTGATCGGCCCACCGGCCGAGAAGCTGTACGCGGTCGACCCGGTCGGCGTCGCGACGATCACCGCGTCCGCCGCGTAGCTCACGAACGGCTGCCGCGCGACCCGCACCGCCACCCGCGCACTGCCCTGACCGGGCGTGCGCACGACCGCGACGTCGTTGAACGCGGTCACCTCCTGATCGCCGAACGTCGCGTCGACCGCCAGCCGCGGCTCGACGGTGAACTCGTGCGCGTCGATGGCCGACAGAGCAGCGGGCAGGTCCGGCACGTCGACCTCGGCGAGGAACCCGAGCTTGCCCAGGTTCACGCCCAGCACCGGCGCCTTCTCCCCGTCGGCCAGCCGCATCGCGCGCAGCATCGTGCCGTCACCGCCCAGGCTCACCACCAGGTCGGCCCGCCGCCCCAGCTCCACCGCCGACACCGGGGTGGCGGCGCAGCGCAGGCGTTGGATCTCGTCGTCGATGCCGAGGATCTCGACACCGCGGTTGGCCGCCCAGCCGAGCACGGCCTCGACCGCGGCGGCGGAGTCACGGCGCGGGTGCAGCACCAGTCCTGCGGCGTGCACGTCAGCGGGTCCTCACGTCTTGGGTCACGGACGCCAGTCTGCCCTCGTCCGGCGGGAAGCGTGCGGTACGGGGGACGTACCGGGCCTCCCGCCACGGCCGGCACCCCGTTCGGGGAAGGTCACGATCCGCAGAGCGGGGTGTGCCCGACGCCGGGGAAGTGCCGGTCGTGCTCCTGCGGTGACAACGGTGGTGACGCGGTGGCGCAGACCCGTTGCGCGGCATGCTCTTCGTCGGCCTCCCACGTCCGGACGGTGTGGTCGCCGCTCGCGCTGAGCACCGTGTGCGCGTCCGGGTGGGCCAGCCCGTACACCCGTTCGGTGTGCCCGCTGAGCACCGCGAACGGGGTGTGGTCGGACAGGCGCCACAACCGCACGTCGTGGTCGGCGCTCGCACTGGCCAACGTCGTGCCGTCCGGGGAGAACGCGACGGCGTGGACGGTGTCGGTGTGCCCGGTCAGCTCCGCCGTGCGGGCGCCGGTCGCCGCGTCCCAGACGCGGACGGCGAAGTCGGTGGTCCCGGTGGCGATCCGGGTGCCGTCGGGGCTGAACGCGACCGACTTCACCACGTGCCCCTGGCCGGGCAGGTGGGTCGTGACCCGGTGGGTGTCCACGTCCCAGATCCGCACGCCGAAGTCGCCGCCGCCGCTCGCGAGCCTGCGGCTGTCCGGGCTGAACGCCAGTGCCTGCACCGACTCCGCGTGCCCGGTCAGGGTGCCCAGGGACGTGCCGGTGGCGGTGTCCCACAGCACGATCGTGCGGTCGGTGCTGCCGGTGGCGATCACCTTGCCGTCCGGGCTGACGGCCATGGCGTTCACCGCGTCGGTGTGCCCGGTCAGCGGCGGCAGCGGTTGTGGCTGCCGGGGATCGCCGATGTCCCAGCGGTGCACGCGCTGGTCGGCGCTCGCGGCGTAGAGGGTGCGGCGGTCGGCGGAGAACGCCACCGAGTTCACCGCGCCGGCCGGTCCGGTGAGCACCGCGGCCGTCCGGCCGTCCGCCAGCAACCGGACCGTGCGGTCGTAGCCGCCGGAGGCGACGAGGGGGCCGGAGGAGGCCACCGAGTACACCGAGTCGTTGTGGCTCAACGGCAACGGCAGGTCCCACAGCCGGACGGTGTGGTCGTCGCTCGCGGTCACCAGCGTGCCGCCCGCGACCACCGCGCCGACGACCGCGGCGGTGTGGCCGGTCAGCACCAGCGGGTCACCGGGGTGGTCGAGGTCCCAGACGCGGGCCGTGCGGTCGACGCCGGTGCTCACCAGCCGGGAGCCCTCGAAGGCCAGCCCGCGCACGGCGTCCGTGTGCCCGGTCAGCACGCGCGGCTCGCCGCCCTCGACCGGCCAGACCCTGACCACCCGGTCCTGGCCCGCCGTGGCGACCAGGGCGCCGTCCCGGCTGACCGCGACCGCCTGGACCGCGCCGGTGTGCCCGGTCAACGGCCGTGCCCGGCGGGTGCCGAGGTCCCAGAGCAGCGCCGAGCCGTCCCACGACCCCGTCACGAGGTGCCGGTCGCCCAGGTCGAGCGCCACCACCGGTGCCGGGTGCGGGAGAACGGCGACCTCGCGGGGTGAGCGGAGGTCCGTGAGGTCCCACAACCGCACGGAGTTGTCCGATCCGGCGGTCGCGAGCAGGCGGTCGTCACGGCTGAACGCGACGGCGTTGACCGGCCCGGTGTGACCGGTCAGCGTCGCGAGAACGGCGCCGGAGCTGGTGTCCCACAAGCGTGCCGTGCGGTCCCAACCGGCCGTGGCGAGCACGTTGCCCGTGGAGTTGAACGCGACGTGCGGGACGTTGTCGGTGTGGGCGGTCAGCGTGCGCACCTCACGGGGGTGGTGCGGGTCGGCGATGTCGGTGAGCCGCACCGTGCGGTCGTGGCTCGCACTGGCCAGCAGGTGCCGCGCCGGGCTGTGGGCGACCGCGTTGACGGCGTCGGTGTGGCCGGTCAGCAGGGTGGCGTAGGACGGGGTGAACGAGCCCAGCAACGCGCTGCGCGCCTCGACGGTGGGGGACAGGCGGAACGCGGCCAGCGCGAGCTGGGCGGCGAGCGCGGGATCGGTGCCGCGCAGGCGGTGCACGTCCTGGGCGACCTTCTGCGAAAGCGCGTTGTTGCGTTGCCGGGTGGCCTCGGAACCCGCGTCGACCGCCGTGACGGCACCGATGGCCGTGGCCACGAGCAGCACCGACAGCAGCGCGGTGAGCAGGCCGAGCCGGCGCCGGTCGGAGCGGGCCTTCGCGAGCTCCGCGGACTCGGCGGCCAGGCTCGCGGTGAGGAAGTCGCGTTCACGGGCGGTCAGCGGGTGCGGCGGCTCGTCGAGCCACGACCGGAACGCCGCGAGCCGCGCACCCCGCACCAGCGCGCCGGGGTCGCGGTCGAGCGACTCCCAGACACCGGCGGACTCGGTGAGGTCGCGGTGGGCGCGCAGGCCGTCGCGGTCGGCGGTGAGCCACTCGCGCAGCCGGGGCCAGCAGCGGATCAGCGCCTCGTGGGTGAGCTCCACCCGGTCGTGGTCCACCGTGACCAGCCGCTGCGCGGTGAACGCCTCCAGCACCAGCCGCGTGTCCGGTTCGTCGTCCAGCTCGGCGCGGGCGATTCGGCGCCGGGTGTCCTCGGTGCCGTCGCCGACCGCGGTGAGCCGGAGGAACAACGACCGCGCGCGCTCCCGCTGTGCCCCGGTCAGCTCGCCGAACACCGACTCCGCCGTCCTGGACAGCGCGCCCTCGAACCCGCCGGCGGCCTGGAACCCCTGCAACGTCAGCGTGTTGCCCTTGCGGCGGTGCCACGTCTCCAGCAGCGCGTGCGACAGCAGCGGCAGCGCGCCCGCGTGGCCGGTCCCGTTCGCGACCAGCTCGGCGACCAGCGCGGTCTCGACGGCGTACCCGACGCCGCGGGCGGGCTGGACGATCGCGGCGCGCAGCTCGTCGGTGCTCATCGGCCCGACGGTGACCTGGCCGGACCCCATCGCCTCGACCAGCACCGGGAAGTCGGCACAGTGGCCGTAGAAGTCGGCGCGCACCCCCAGCACGACCCGGTGAGCGGTGATCTTCTCGACGAACCGGCGCCGGGTCTCGCGGTCGGCGCAGAGGGTGAAGACCTCCTCGAACTGGTCGACCACCAGGACGGCGTTCTCACGTGCGTGTGCTCGGTACTCCTCCAGCGGCTGCGCACCGGGCGTGAACAGCACGGCGTTGCCCAGGCGCGGCAGCAGCCCGGCCCGCAGCAGCGACGACTTGCCCGCACCGGACGCCCCGACGACCACGACGACGCGCTGCTCCTCCGTGCGTTCGACCAGCTGCTCGACGAGCCGGTCGCGGCCGAAGAACCGGTCGGCGTCCTCCGCCTGGAAGGCCGCGAGCCCCGCGTACGGCGCGCTCCGGTCGTCGACGTCGGCGGGCCGCTGGCCTGCGGACGTCTCCTGCCAGCGCTGCCGCCACTCGTCCTCGTCACCGCCGCACGCCCGCACGTATGCCAGCGCGACCTGCAGCGTCGGCAGCTTGCGCCCGGCCGCGGCCTGCGACAACGCCGCCTCCGAGTAGTGCGTGCGCGCACTCAGCTCGCGGTAGGTCGGGCTCCCCGCCCGCTCCCGCAACGCCCTCAGCTCGCGCGCGAACGCGAGCACCGCGCCGTCGCCCGCGTCGAGCGGTCGTTCCCTGCGTGGCATCCCCGAATCCCCCTGCCCTCGCGTACCGAGCAAGGTAGCGGGCGCCGCTCAGCCGCAGAACCGGATGATCATCGCCGTCAGCCGGTCGCTCCTCGCGGGTTGGCGCTCGTGCCCTCGGTGCCGAGCAGGACGACGACGGACGTGGAGTCGAGCCCGAGGTCCCCGTGTGGTGCCGCCCGCAGCCCGGCGAGCGGGGCGGCACCACACGGTCCGGAGTGGACGTTGCGCGCGTGCAGATCCGCTGCTGCCTTGGTGCATTCGGCGTCGGAGACGGTGACGGCGGCGTCCAGTCCGTTGCGCAGGAACGGCCACGCGGTGGTCGACGGCGTCCCGCAGTTCAGCCCGGCCATGATGGTGTCGCTCGTGCCGATGGTGACCGGTTCGCCGGCGATGAGGCTGGCCGTGACGCACGCGGCGGTCTCCGGTTCCACGGCGAGGACGCAGGGCGCGGCCGTCGTGCTGCGGTAGTGCGTGATCACGGCCTGCGCGAGCGACCCCACCCCGACCGGCACCACGACCAGGTCCGGTGCCCGCCCGAGCTGCTCGTCGACCTCGGCGCACAGCGTGGCGTACCCCTCGACGACCCACCCCGGCACCTCCTCGTAACCGGGCCACCCCACGTCCTGCACCAGAACCCCGTCCGCCTCCGCGGCCGCACGGACCGCGTCGCCGTACGACCCGCGCACGACCGTGACCCGCGCACCCTCGCCGGCGATCGCCTGCACCACCTGCGGGTGCACGGCCTCCGGCACGAACACGTGCGCCGCCCGCCCCCGCAGCCGAGCCATCCGCGCCACCGCCCGCCCGTGGTTGCCCTCGGTGGCGGCGACGAGCGTGACCGGCGCGGTGACCCGTTCGAGGAGGCGGTGCACGGCCCACGACGCCCCGAGCGCCTTGAACGCGGGCAGCCCCAGCCGGTCCGACTCGTCCTTCACCAGCAACCGCCCGACCCCGAGCTCCGCCGCGAGGTCCGGCAGCTCGACGAGCGGCGTCGGCGCGTAACCCGGCAGCCCCGCGTGGAAGGCGCGCACCTCGCGCGGCGCCGGTGCACACCGCCACTGCCGGGCACCCGGCCGCGTGAACCACATCATGGTGCCCAGCCTGGGGCCTGGCCGAGCCGTCGGTCCAGCGCGCGTTCGCGACGCCTGCTCGTCAGGTTCGCCCACCGGTTCTCCACTAGGCTGGACCGCGGTGGGAGGAGGCGCCGTGACCGATGACGAGCTGGTCGTCGAGTTCGCCCTGACCCGCCTCGACCACCCCGGCCTCGACCTGGAGGAGGTCGCCGCGCTCGTGGTCCGCCGCGTGGGACCCGACCGGATGGTGGAGTTCGCCGGCCAGACCCTGGCCCACCGCGACGAGCTGCGCGGGGCGGTGTTCCCGGCTGCTGTGGAGCACGTGCTGCGGGTGGTGCTGACGTTGCGCGGTCCTCGGGACTAGCACCGGGGCGGTTGCCGTTCGTGATGCCGCGGCGCAGGTGCTGTAACACGCGGGGCGAATCGTCGATGATCTTTCGTGGCGACTCGTGCGTGGCCGGTCGGGCCTCGACCCGACCAGGAAGAGGAGCGGTCCGTGCCTGAAGACCGGCTCGCGTGGAGCCGTGCCGACGGTGCCGCTGCGGAGCAGCTGTGGGAGACGCTGAACGACAGCGCCAAAGCCCTCTTCTCGGAGTTGATGACAGAGCCGGGGAGGAAGTTCAGCGGTGACGAGCTGAGCCGACTGCTCGACCTGCCCAAGGGCAAGAGCAGTGTGGCGGGCGTCCTCGGCACGGCAGGCAAGCGCTGCTACCAGCTCGGCCGCGCGTTGGTGTGGTGTTGGGGGTATCCCGGTGGCAAGACCGCCCACTACTGGATGACCGAAGAGGTCGCCGCTCTCTTCAAGCGGACGAGTGCGCGCTGACCCGCGCTGAGGGCGGGCATCAGGTCAGAGCAGGACGCCGTTCCAGCGCCGTCAACCGCACCGTCGCCGGCGCCTCCTCACCGCCCGGCGCGCGCAGCTCCCGTGCGATCGTCAGCGACTCCCGGCCCCGCCCGACCTGGCTCAGCAGCGCCGAACAGGTCTTGAGCGCGCACCGCAGGTCAGCCGCCACCGCCGGTGAGGTCCGGCCGAGGTCGCGGTAGATGCGGACGGCGGCCTCGGCGGCGCGGACGGCGTCGTCCAGTTCGAGGCTGGAGTGCATGCGGACCCAGGCGAAGGCGTGCAGTGCCGCGGCGACCTGGGGGGTGCGGCCGGTGCCGATGCCGGCCACGGCCCAGCGGGTTGCCTTGAGGGCCTGGTCGCGGCGGCCGTACTCGGCGAGGCGGGTGCCGAGCGAGGCCAGGCACGTCGCGAAGTCGGCGCGGTGGGCGTGGTCGAGGTCGGCCAGGCGCTGGTAGGAGTCGGCGGCCTGTTCGGCCGCGGTGAGGGCCTCCGCCTGCTTGCCGAGGTCGGCGTGGCGGGCGCTGAGGTTGCCCAGCGACCGGGCGAGCAGGGCCTCCATCGTCACCAGCGCGGCGGCGGACGGGGTGAGGTGGTCCGACCAGCGCGGGTGCACGGCGCACACGGCGGCGGTGAGGCGGTGGGCGATGGCCGAGCGGGCCGCGAGGTTGTCGGTGGACTGCATGAAACCGGGGCGCGGGAAGTTGAAGATCTCGTCCACCCGCCGTTGCAGGTCGCTGTCGGACGACGCGCGCGGGGTGCCGGGCAGCGCGATGCCGAGCTGCGTCAGCACGGAGTTGAGGCGCAGCTCGTGGGCGTGCAGGTGGACCTCGAACACGCTCGACCTGATCACCACGGCCTTGCGGGTGGCGGCCAGCGCGCCGACCTGCTCACCGGCGCGGGCCAGGTGCACGCCGTGGTTGTGCAGGGACGTGGCCAGCTCGGCGTCGTAGACCGCCGGGTTCACGGTCGCGAGCGTGCGGTGCAGGTCGACGGCCTGCGCGCTCCACTCCCGCCCTTCGGCCGCGCGGCCCAGCTCCAGGCAGATCGCGGCCAGCTCCCGCAACGACAGCGCGAGACCGGGCTCGAACAGCGCCGGGTTCGTGATCGCCAGCCGGCGGCGGATCGCGACGGCCTGCTCGGTGGCCCGCAGCGCCTCCTCCCAGCCGCCGAGGTGGGAGCAGTGCAGGCCGAAGTTGTGCAGCGCGCCCGCGAGGTCCGGGTCGAACACGGCCGGGTTGACCGCGGCGAGCCTGCGGTGCAGGTCGACCGAGTGCCGGGCCGCCTCCAGCGCCTCGTGCCGTCGGCCCACGCCCGCGAGGTGCATGCCGAGGTTGTTCAGCGCCACCGCGAGCAGCGGTTCCTGCGGCTGGCGCAGGCGGCGCAGGATCGCCACGCACGTGCGGGTCGCGCCGAGCGCCTGACCGCGCAGGCCCAGCGCCGACAGGTCCATCGCGAGGTTGTTCAACGACGACGCGAGCTCCGCCGACGCCGGTGTGAGCCGCTGGCGCAGCTCCACCGCGCGGGCCGTGGCGTCCAGCGCCCGCTGGCCGAGCCCCGCGCCGGACAGGTGCGTGCCCAGGTGGTGCAGCGCCTCGGCCAGCACGAGCGGGTACCTGTCCGGCTGCCGCTGCGCCAGGCCCTCGTAGATCTGCACCGCGGGCTCGCTCGCCTTCACCGCCTCGTCGAACGCGCCCGCGTTGGCCAGCCTGCGGGCGAGCACCGTCAGCAGCCGTGCGCGTTCGGCGGGGTGGTGGGTCTGCTCCAGCCGGTGCTCGGTCAGCCGCTGGGTCAGCCGGGCCGCGGGGAAGTCCAGGTCCACGTGCCGTTCCGGCAGCTGCGGCTCGATCGCGGCCAGCAGGTCCGTCCCCGCTGTGTCGACGACCGCCATCAACGCGCTGCCACCCGCGGCGATCACGCGGCACGGGTCCTCGCGCACCACCGCGTCGAGGTGCTCGCCGACGTGCGGCCACCGCTTGCCCGTCTCGGCGAGGACCGTGATCACCTGGCTGAGCGCGCCCGTCGTCAGCAGCGCGCGCACCATGTCCCGGCAGCGCGGATCGGTCTTCAGGCCCCGTGCGACGAGGTCCTCGCCCAACCGGTCGGGCGCGAGCGGGGCCAGCACGGTGCCGTCGTCGGCGGGCGGGTAGCAGGCCTGGTGGTCGTCGAGCAGCCGGTCGGCCTCCTCCCGCGACCGCGCGAGCCCGGTGACCCGCAACGCCAGGCAGCCCTCGCGGTAGGACATCGGGCCGGTCAGCGTCGCGAGGAACACCACCCGCCCCAGCACGTCCGTGCTCGCCCCGACGCTGCCACCGGCCCGCATCCCGGCCCAGTGGTCGGTCTCCCGGTCGAGCAGGTAGCAGGCGAGCGCGCCGGGGTGACCGGGCGGCACCCGGTTGCGGTCGCACGCGTCCACGGCGGCGAGCGCAGCCATGAGGATCGTCAGCACGGACTGGTAGGCGGGGTCGGCCAACGACCCCGCGGGCGTCGCGTCCCGCGCGTCCGTGCCCAGCACGGTGCTGAAGCTGTCCCGCGCGGAGTCGAACACCGCCTGCCGCGCGTCCACGTCGGCGGCGAGGTCGGTCAGCCGTTCCGACTCGGCCGCCACACCGCGCTTGAGCAGCGGGTAGCGCAGCAGGTCCCACCACCGCGCGCCCGAGCGGGCGAGCAGCAGCACCCTGGTGGGACCGGCGTGGTGGATCAGCCGGTCCTCGAACAACGCCAGCAGATCGGCACGCGGCCACCTTTCCGCGTAGTCCACTATGACGAGAATTCCCGTGTTCGGCTCGGTGACCGTGAGCTGTTCGGCGAAGGCCTCCGAAGAATCGCCGCCGTGGTGCGCGACCAGCACCGAGTAGCCCGCCCACATCGATTCCGCCGCGAATTCCGTGGCCAGTCTGGTCTTGCCCTGGCCGCCCGGACCGTGCACGAGCATCGCGCTGATCCGGCCCTCGCCGCGCCGCCACTCGTCGAGCCGGGCGAGCTCGTTCTCCCGGCCGGTGAAGGGCACGACCTGGTTGCCGGCGAGCAGCAGTTGGCTGGGCTGTCTGCGCAGCTCAGCGGGGTCCGGTGGGATGGGGCTGGTGAACGGGCGCAGGTCGTAGCGGCGTCTGCGGGAATGGATGTTGACGTTTCCACCAATGTGCCCGACCTGCACGACCGGACCGGTCGCGAGCCCGGTGAAGTCGTTGCGCACGTCGGATTCGAGACCGTCTCGTCTCCGGTTTTCGTGGGCCCGCATCCGTTCCGCTCCTGAACGCCCTGGGGAAAGCGGAAAGCGTAGCGGCACGAGCAAGTCCGTGATCGCCTGGCCAGCATTTGTCCACTTTTCCGGGGAGTTCGCCGAATCAATTGATCTTGGCAAGACCGAACACGTTCGGTGCGGACGGCGTCGCGGCCACGACCCTCGGCGGTGACGGGCCTGGAGATGCTCACGCACGGGCTGTTCGCCGACGACAGGTTCCTGCGGGCGTTCACGGAGGTCCGGAGTGGACACCGCTGAGCACGTGGCGCCGGCACGCGAACCAGTATCCGGAGTCGCATGTGGATCGGGTGGCCGCGGGAGCGGGCTTGACGAGGACTCAAGCGGGCCTCCACCAGGAACGAGCCGATGTTGTCGGTCCCCCCGAGTAACGTCTGGCCCATGAACGCTGGGGACCGGATTCAGGAGCTCGCCGCCCGCCTCTTCGAGCTGCGCGACGCGTACTACCAGGGCGCGCCGCTGGTGGCCGACGCCGAGTACGACGCACTGGAGGACGAGTTCCGGGCGCTGCTCACCGAGCACCCCGAGCTGACGCCGGAGGACAACCCGCTCGACTCGGTGGGGGCGCCCACCGTGCTGCACGCCCCGGTGCGGCACTCGCGGCCGATGCTGTCGCTGGAGAAGGCGAACCGGCCCGAGCAGGTCGAGGCGTTCTTCGGGCGGTTCCCCGGCCAGCAGGTGGTGGTGATGCCGAAGCTCGACGGGCTGTCGCTGGCGCTGGTGTACGAGAACGGCAGGCTGGCGCGCGCGGTCACGCGGGGCGACGGCACGACGGGCGACGACGTCACGTACCTGACGCGCGCGCTGACCGACGGCGTGCCCGACCGGGTGGACGCGCCGGGGCGGGTCGAGGTGCGCGGCGAGTGCGTGATGCTGCGGTCCACCTTCGACGCTTACAACAGGAAGAACCCGGACAAGCCGCTGATCAACCCGCGCAACGCGGCGGCGGGCACGTTGCGCGCCAAGGACCCCAAGGCGGTCGAGGGCCGGCGCATGCAGTTCTTCGCGTTCGACCTGACGACCGAGCCGGAGAGCGCGGACTCCGACCTGGACGCCGGTCTGCGCAAGCTCGGCTTCAGCGTTGCCGAGATGCGGCACTGCGGCACCGCGGCGGAGGCGCAGGAGGTCATCGCTTCGATCGAGGAGCAGCGCAACTCCCTCGACTACGACCTCGACGGCGCCGTGCTGCGCCTGGCCGACCGCGACGCGTTCGCCGCCGCCGGCACCCGGTCCAGCTCACCGCGCGGCGCGATCGCCTACAAGTTCGCCGCCGAGGAGAAGACGACGGTGCTCGCCGACGTGGTGTGGGACGTCGGCAAGACCGGCAAGATCGCCCCCGTCGCGTGGCTGGAGCCGGTGTTCGTGGGCGGCACGACCGTGACCCGCGCGACCCTGGCCAACCAGGAGGTCATCCGCGCCCGCAACATCAAGATCGGTGACACGGTCCTGATCCGCCGCGCCGGCGACGTGATCCCGTTCGTGGCGGGCGTGCTCGACGCCTCGAAGCGCACCGGCGAGGAGCGCGAGATCGTGCCCCCGACCGAGTGCCCCTCGTGCGCGCAGCCGCTGACCGAGCAGGGCAACAGCCGGGAACTGTTCTGCACCAACGCCGCCTGCCCCGCGCAGACCGTGCGCCGCCTCATCCACTGGTCCTCCCGCGCGGCGGCGGACATCGACGCCATCGGCCAGGTGTGGATCGAACGCCTCGCCGAGACCGGCGACCTGGTGAACCCGTCCGACTTCTACACCCTCACCAAGGAACGCCTGCTGGAGTTCGACCGCGTCGGCGAGGTCTCCGCGACCCGCATGATCGAGTCGATCGACCGCAGCCGCGCCGTCGGCCTGCGCCGCGCCCTCATCGGCCTCGCCATCCCGATGGCCTCCGAGGGCACCGCCGCCCGCCTGTGCCGCGCCGGCTTCGGCTCCCTCGAAGAGGTGGCCGACGCGGGCGTCGAGGCCCTGGTCGCCGTCGACGACATCGGCGCGAAGGTCGCCGAGTCCCTCAACCACCACCTCACCCGCCTGCGCCCCGAGATCGAACGCCTGCGCGCCCGCGGCGTGAACCTCGACGTCCGCGACGAGGACCTCCCACCCGTGGTCGCCGCCGGCGCCCCGCTCGAAGGCAAGTCCATCGTCATCACCGGCTCCATCAGCGACCCCCGCTCCGGCGAGAAGGTCGCCCGCCCCACCTTCCAGCGCATGTGCGAGAAAGCCGGCGCCACCGCCGCCTCCTCGGTCTCGGCGACCACGGACATGCTCATCACGGGCGCGGACGTCGGCGCGAGCAAGCTGACCAAGGCGGAGAAGCTCGGCGTCGAGGTGGTGGACCAGGGCGAGATCTGGTCGAAGCTGATCGCGGCGGGCATCGCCTGACCGGCGCCCGCCTCCGGTGCCGCCTCCGCGGCGGCCGCCCTCACCCACAGCGTCGTCATCTGCCCTGCCGCGTCTCCACGCGCAACCGCTTGCCCTGCAACGGCGAGCGGCACCCGTTGTGGCAACGGGCTGAAGTCGGCGAGCAGGGTCCGCGTCACGGGCGCTGCGGCGTGACGAGGCCCGACTCGTAGGCGAGGACCACGAGCTGGGCGCGGTCGCGGGCGTGCAGCTTGGTCATGGCGCGGTTGACGTGGGTCTTGGCGGTGAGCGGGCTGATCACCATGCGGGCGGCGACCTCGTCGTTCGACAGGCCCTGGGCCACGAGCACGACGGCCTCCTGTTCGCGGTTGGTCAGCTCGCTCAGGCCGTGCCGGTTGAGCTGCGGCTGGCTCACGTACCGGTCGATGAGCCTGCGGGTGATCGACGGCGCGAGCAGGGCGTCGCCGCGGGCCGCCACCCGCACCGAGTGCAGGAAGTCCTCCGGGTGCACGTCCTTGACGAGGAACCCGGCCGCGCCCGCCCGCAGCGCCTCGAACACGTACTCGTCCAGGCCGTAGTTGGTGAGGATGACGACGTGCACGCCCGCCAGCGCCGGGTCGGCGGCGATCCGGCGGGTGGCCTCGATGCCGTCGACCTCGGGCATCTGGACGTCGACGAGCGCGATGTCCGGCAGGTGGGCACGGGCCTGCTCGACGCACTCGGCGCCGTTCGCCGCCTCCGCCACGACCGCGATGTCGTCCTCGGCCTGCAGCAGCGCGCGGAACCCGCTGCGGATCAACGGCTGGTCGTCGGCCAGCAGCACCCGGATCACGGCTGTGCCACCGGCAGCTCGGCGTGGACGCGGAAGCCGCCCCCGGTGCGCGGCGCGGCGTCCAGGTGCCCGCCGAGCGCGGTGACCCGTTCGCGCATCCCCCGCAGGCCGACACCGGGAGTGCCGTTCGGGGTGGCGGTGCCGTCGTCGTCGACCCGGATGACGAGCGCGTCCTCGCGGTGGTCGATGTGGACGCTGGCGGACGCGGCCCGCGCGTGCCGCGCGATGTTGGTGAGCGACTCCTGCACGATCCGGTACGCGGTCCGGTCGACGGCCGCGGGGAGGTCCGCGCGGTCGCCCTCGATCGTGAGCCGGGCGTCGAGGCCGGTGGTCCGCGCGCGGTCGACGAGGTCGGGCACGTCGCCCAGGCCGTGGTACTCGGTGTCGTCGCGCAGGGCCTCCAGCGTAGCGCGGAGCTCCCTGGTCGCCTCGCGGCTGGCGTCGCGGATGGCGATGAGCGCGTCCGGAACGTCCTCCCGCCGCTTCCGCGCGAGGTGGACGGCGACCTCGGCCTGCAGCTTGATCACCGAGATCTGGTGGGTGAGCGAGTCGTGCAGCTCGCGGGCGATGTGGAGGCGTTCCTCGTTCGCCCGGCGCAGCGCGGTCTCCTCACGGGTGCGCTCGGCCTCGTCCGCCCTCCTCTCCGCCTGCCGCAACGCTTCTCCCGCCGCCGCGGCCGCGACGAGCCAGGCGATCTGGAGCACGTCCCGGCTCTGCGTGAACGCCTCGGCGGTGGTCAGCCCGCGCGGCGACAGCACGACGGCGAGCGGCAGCGCGGCCAGCATCAGCACCGACCCGGCGACCGTGACGACGTGGTGACCGGCGCGCATCGCGGCGTAGACGGCGAACAGGAACGCGATCACCGGCACGTCGAACCCGGCGGCCTGGTAGCCGAGCGCGGTGAGCCCGGTGGCGGCGAGGACGGCACGCGGGTGGCTGCGCCGCGCGACCAACGCCAGTCCGCTCGCCGCCAGCAGTGCGAAACCGAGCGGTTCGAGCGTCGTGACCGGCCGGGAGGCACCGGCGACCACGAGGCTCGCCGCCACCCCGGCCGCGATCGCCCAGTCCGTCCACCGCCTGCTCATGCGTGCACCCTAACCGGATGTTCACGCTGGTAGATCCTGCACGGGGAGGACCTTCCGGCTACCGCGGACGCAGTAGACGGGTGTCTGTGCGCGCACGACGACGCGGACGGTCTGCACGGCCACGCTGGGGCCATCCGTTGAAAGGGGAAAGTCGTGGTTCTCGCACAGATCGCCGACACGTACGGGATGACGGCGGGCCGCACGTGGTCGCTTATCGGCGCAGCACTCGGCCTGGCCGGGCTGGTGCTCGCGTTCGCCGGCCGCCGGTTCGCGGTGGCCGCTCTCACCGCGGGTACCGCCGGCGCGGTGGCCGGGGTGCTGGTGGTGGCGTTCGCGAAGGGCGGTCCCGGCACCGGCCACGGCATCGTCGGCGGCTACGTGTCACTGGTCGTGGGCCTGGCCGCGGTGGTCACCGCCGTGCTCAGGCGTAGAGGCGCTCGGGCTGCTGGACCGTCCGCCGGGTGATGAGCCCCGCCGCACCCCGCACGACCGCGAACTCGCCGAGCGGCGACGCGACCAGCCGCGTGTGCCGCTCACCGCCCGCCAGCACCCGGTTGTCCATTTCGGACCGGATCGCGGCGCTCAAGTGGTCGTGCAGGACGGCATAGCTGCCGCCGAGCACGACGGTCGGCACGTCGAAGAGGTTCATCAACGTCGCCAGCCCCACTCCGAGCGCCCGTCCGGCCTCGCTGACGGCGTGCCGTGCGCGTTCATCGGTCTTCAGGGCTTCCGTGAGCTCGTCGAGGTGCTTGCGTCCCGCATCCCGCAGCATGACGTCAAGCCCCGCATACCGTTCCACGCACCCACGGCTGCCACACGTGCACTGCACACCATCGCGCTCGATGACCACGTGCCCGAGCTCGCCGGCGAACCCGCTCACCCCGCGGTACACCTCGCCGCCGAGCACCACCCCAGCGCCGATGCCGACGTCCGCCGAGACGTGCACGAAGTCCTCGCCCGCCAGGTGCTTCGGCCACAGGTGGGCGAGGGCGGCGAGGTTGGCCTCGTTGTCGAGCTCGACGTCCAGCCCGAGCCGCGCGGTCAGGTGCGCGGTGAGGTCGTGGCCGACGAGGTGCGGCAGGTTCGGCGCACGGACGACCGTTCCGTTGTGGACCACGCCGGGCACCGCGAGCCCGACACCGAGGACGGTTCTCGTGGTCTTCGCACTCTCGACGAGGTCGGCGACGCGGGCGAGCACCTGCTCGGCGGTGGCGTGCCGGTTGTCGGCGGGCACCCGGTGCCGGTGCACGGTCTCGCCGTCGAGCCCCAGCACCTCGACGGCGAGGTGCTCGACGTTGACCTCCACGCCGATCGAGACCGGCCCCTCCGGGTGGAACCGGAGCGGCTTCGACGGCCGTCCGACCCCGGTCAGGGTCGCGGGCTCCTCGACCAGGACACCGTTGGCCAGCAACGGTTCGGTCAGGTTCGACAGGGTCGCCTTGGTGAGACCGGTGCGGGCGGCCAGTTCGGCGCGCGAGCCGGGTTTGTCGACCAGGGCGAGCAGGACTGTGCGCAGGTTGCCGAGGCGTACCTGCCGCAGGTGGTCGACGGTGGTCATCGCCATCAGTATCGCCGCGCGGGGGCGGAGGGGTGCGCGTGGATGCCGGTTGGTGGGCCGACGCGGGTGGGCGGGGGAGCGGCGAGTCGCGTGGTGGTGGCACATGCGCCCACACCGCACCCCACACACAACCCGGCCGGCGTGCGCACGACTCCCACCGCGCGCACGCCGCCCAAGCCCACTCCCAAGCCCCCGGTCACACCATCACCGGCTCAGGTACTTCTGCGCCGCCTCGCCATACCGGGCCCGGACCTCCGCAACAGCGGCGGCCTCGAACACCTCCGCCGCCCCGCGCGACCACACGGGCGGCTGCGCACCACCGGCGAGCACCCACGCGGCTTGCCGGGCCGCACCGTCGGCCACGTACTCGCCGGGCGACGGCACGGTCACCGGCACGCCGAACACGGTCGGCGCGATCCGGCGGACCGCGGGTGAGGCAGCCGCGCCGCCGACCAGTTGCACGCCGGTCACGTCGGCGCCCTGGGCGGCGAGTGCGTCGAGGCCGACGGCCAGGCCGCACAGCATGCCCTCGACGGCGGCCCTGGCGATGTTCGCCGGGGTGGCGTTCGACAGGGTCAGGCCGTGCAGGGCGCCGGTCGCGTCCGGGAGGTTCGGGGTGCGTTCGCCCTCCAGGTACGGCACCAGCACCACGCCCTCCGCGCCGGCCGGGGCCGACAGGGCGAGCGTGCTCAGCCGGTCGAGGTCCACGCCCAGCATGCGGGCGGTCGCGTCCAGCACGCGGGCGGCGTTCAGGGTGCACGCGAGTGGCAGGTAGCGGCCGGTGGCGTCGGCGAAGCCCGCCACGATGCCGGACGGGTCCGTCGCGCGGACCTCGCTCGTCGCGGTCACCACGCCGGAGGTGCCCAGGGACACCACGACGTCGGTGCCCGACGAGACGCCCAGCATCGCCGCCGCGTTGTCGCCGGCGCCGGGACCGAGGCGCAGGTGGCCCGCGGTGACCGACTCGGCAGGGCCGAGCACGCGGGGGAGCTGCACGTCGGCGCGGCCGAGGCCGCGTTCGAGCAGGCTCGGGACGTACTCGTCGGCCACCGAGTCGAAGTAGCCGGTGCCGGAGGCGTCCGAGCGGTCCGTCACCAGGTCGGCGAGGTCGCCGGTGCCGCGCAGCCGCCACGTCAGCCAGTCGTGCGGCAGGCAGACGGCGGCGGTGCGCTTGGCGTTCTCCGGTTCGTGCTGCTGCAGCCAGCGCAGCTTGGTGATCGTGAACGACGCGACCGGCACCAGGCCGATCCGCGCCGCCCACACGTCCGCGCCGAGCTCGGCGGTCAGGTCCGCGGCGGCTGCCGCGGACCTGGTGTCGTTCCACAGCAGGGCGTCCCGCACGACCTCGCCGTCGTCGTCGAGGCACACCATGCCGTGCTGCTGCCCCGCGACGCTGAGCGCGGCCACGTCGTCGAGCCCGCCCGCCTGGGCGGCGGCCTCCTCGTACGCCCGCCACCAGTGCGACGGGTGCACCGACGTGCCGTCGGGGTGCGCGGCCCGGCCCTCGCGCACGAGCTCGCCGGTGTCCGCGTCCCTGATGACGACCTTGCACGACTGCGTAGACGAGTCGACCCCCGCCACGAGCGTCATGTCAGCGCGCTCCCATGAGGTGCTCGAGGGCCAGCTGGTTGAGGCGAACGAACCCGAACCCGCGCTCGGCGGCCTTGTCCGGGTCGAACGACTCGGCCAGCAGCTCGTCGTAGCCCTCGCCGTCGTTCAGCGTCGGCTGGCTCAGCTCCGGCACACCGGCGGTGGCCAGCGCCTCCTGCACCTCGGGGTCGGCCCTGAACGCCGCCGCACGCTCCTTGAGCAGCAGGTACGTCCGCATGTTCGCCTTGACCGACTCCCACACGCCGGTGAAGTCCTCGGTGCGCGACGGCTTGTAGTCGAAGTGCCGCGGCCCCTCGTAGCCCGCCGTCTCCAGCAGGTCGACCAGCGCGAACGCGTTCATCAGGTCGCCGTGGCCGAACACCAGGTCCTGGTCGTACTTGATGCTGCGCTGACCGTTGAGGTCGATGTGGAACAGCTTGCCGTGCCACAACGCCTGCGCGATGCCGTGCACGAAGTTGAGGCCCGCCATCTGCTCGTGCCCGACCTCGGGGTTGAGGCCGACCAGCTCCGGCTTGTCCAGCGAGGTGATGAACGCTAGCGCGTGACCGATCGTGGGCAGCAGGATGTCGCCCCGCGGCTCGTTCGGCTTGGGCTCGATGGCGAACTTGATGTCGTAACCGCGGTCGGTGACGAACTGCGTGAGCAGGTTCAGGCCCTCGCGGTAGCGGTCCAGTGCCGCCCGCACGTCCTTCGCGGTGTCGTACTCGGAGCCCTCGCGGCCGCCCCACAGCACGTACGTCTTCGCACCGAGCTCGGCCGCGAGCTCGACGTTGCGCAGCACCTTGTGCAGCGCGTACCGGCGCACGCCCCGGTCGTTGCTGGTGAAACCGCCGTCCTTGAACACCGGGTGGGTGAACAGGTTCGTGGTGACCATCGGGATGGTCAGCCCGGTCTCCTCCAGCGCCCCCTTCAACCGGCCGACCTGCTGGTCGCGGTTGGAGGAGTCGAAGAGGTCGTCGTCGTGGAACGACATGCCCCACGCGCCGAGCTCGGCCAGCTTGTGCACGGCCTCGACCACGTCCAGTGCGGGTCGCGTGGCCTCGCCGAACGGGTCACGACCCGGCCAGCCGATGGTCCACAGGCCGAAGGAGAACTTGTCCGCCGGAGTGGGCGCGCTCATGATCCACCCTTTCGTTCAAAGCTTGAACTTAGTGCAGACCGTACGACGCCGAGCCCGTGATCGCAATAATCCGGTTCCACGTCCGCAACGCGCCTCGTAGACTTCTGATCACCATCACCGAGCGAGGGGAGTACGGCCGTGCGCGTCCGCACCGCTCCCCGCTTCGACGTGATCCTCGTGTCCTCGCACCCCGGCTGCCCGCTGCGCGCCGGGCACCGGTAGTCCGCGAAGACCCCTCTTCTCCCGGCACGTGACCTGTCGTGCCGTCCGGGTCTCGTCGGCCGCATCGCGCCGACCGCACCACCAGAGACCACCCGAAAGGCACCGCGCCATGCGCGCCATCCGCAACATCGGCATCCTCGCCCACGTCGACGCCGGCAAGACCACCCTCACCGAACGCGTCCTCTTCGTCACCGGCACCACCCACCGGCGCGGCGAGGTCCACGACGGCACGACCGTCACCGACTTCGACCCGCAGGAGCGCGACCGCGGCATCACGATCTTCGCCGCCGCCGTGAGCTGCACGTGGGACGACCACCGCATCAACCTCATCGACACGCCGGGCCACGTCGACTTCGCCGACGAGGTCGAACGGGCGCTGCGCGTGCTCGACGGCGCGGTCGTGGCGTTCGACGGGGTGGCCGGGGTCGAGCCGCAGAGCGAGTCGGTGTGGCGGCAGGCCGACCGGTACGGCGTGCCGCGGATCGCGTTCGTCAACAAGCTCGACCGGGCCGGCGCCGACCTCGACCGGGCCGTCGAGTCGATCAGGACCCGGCTGCGCACCACGCCGCTGGTCGTCCAGCTGCCCATCGGCCGGGAGGACGGCTTCCGCGGGGTCGTCGACCTGGTCGCGATGCGCGCGTACGTCTGGACCGACGAATGCGCGGAAACCACTGTGCCGCAAGAAGCACACGCCCGCAGGAGAAGGCTGGAGGAAGCGGTCGCCGAGCTGCACCCCGGTGCGCTGGAGGAGTTCTGCGCGAAGGACGAGCTCACCGACGACACGCTCAGGAACGCCTTGCGCGACCTCACGCACGCGAACAAGGCGACAGTCGTTCTGTGCGGCAGCGCGTACCGCAACCGCGGCGTCGAACCGTTGCTGGACGCGGTCGTGGCGTACCTGCCGTCCCCTGTGGACGTACGGCCGATCGAGAGCGTGGACGGGCAACGACGACGGGCGGATCCGGAGGAACCGTTCGCCGCGCTGGCGTTCAAGGTGAACTCGACCGCGACGGGCCGGGTGACCTCCGTGCGCGTCTACTCGGGCACCCTCCACAAGGGAGACACGGTGCTCGTGAACGGCCGAACGGAACGCGTCGCGCGGATCCTGCGGGTCCAGGCCGACCGGCACACGCCGGTCGACACCGCGACGGCCGGTGACATCGTGGCCGTGGTGGGGCTGAAGAACACGCGCACCGGGGCGACCCTGTGCGCGCCCGACGCCCCGCTGCTGCTCGAAGAACCGGTCACGCAGGACCCGGTCGTCTCGGTGGCGGTGGAGGCCAGGTCCGCCGCCGACACCGAACGGCTGGTCCAGGCGCTGGCCCACCTCACAGAGGAGGACCCGTCGCTGAAGGTCACGACCGACCGGGAGACCGATCAGCTGCTGCTCGCCGGCCTCGGTGAGCTGCACCTGGAGGTGGCGGTGGAGAAGGTGCGCCAGACCCACCGCGTCGAGGTCGTGACGGGACGGCCGAGGGTCGCCTACCGCGAGACGGTCGAACGGGGTGTGTCCGGATTCGTCTACCGGCACGTGAAGCAGGACGGAGGTGCGGGGCAGTTCGCCCACGTGGTGATCGACACCGAACCGGCCGACGCCTTCGAGTTCCGCTCGGCGGTCACCGGCGGGCGGGTGCCGCAGGAGTTCGTCAGGGCGGTCGAACAGGGCTGCCGCGACGCGCTCGCCGAGGGCCCGCTCGGGTTCCCGGTGGCCGGTGTGCGGGTGACGCTCACCGACGGCTCCACGCACGTCAAGGACTCCAGTGAGATGGCCTTCCGGACGGCGGGCCGCCTCGGGCTCCGCGACGCGCTGCGCCAGGGCGTCATGACCAGGCTCGAACCGGTGACCGAGGTCACGGTCACCGTGCCGGAGGAGTTCGCCGGCGGCGTGTTCGGCGACCTGGCGGCCCGGCGTGGCCGCATCCTCGGCTCCACCACCAGGGCGGACGTGGCGGTGGTGACGGCGAGCGTGCCGCTGGCGGAGATGTTCGGCTACGTGACGAGGTTGCGCAGCCGGACGCAGGGCCGCGGCACGTTCACCAGCCGCCCCACCGGTTATGCGCCCGCATAGCACGGAACGGGCCCGCCCGCGCACCGGCGCGGGCGGGCCTATGCTCGATCGAATGGTGATCGGACCGGCTCCCCACGACCGACTGCACGTGATGTCGTTCAACCTGCGCTTCGCCTCGAACGTGGAGCCGAACTCCTGGGCCACGAGACGACCGGTGGTGGCCCGGCTGCTCAACGCGGAGCAACCCACCGTCCTGGGCACTCAAGAAGGCCTGTACGGACAGGTCAAGGACGTCGCGACCGACCTGCCGGACCGCTACGACTGGATCGGCGTCGGCCGCGCGGGCGGCAGCCACGACGAGTTCGTCGCCGTCTTCTTCGACACCGCGCGGCTCGACCCGCTCGCGTTCGACCACCACTGGCTCTCCGACACCCCGAACGTGATCGGCTCGCGGACGTGGGGCAACAACGTGGTCCGGATCGTCACGTGGGTCCGCTTCGCCGACAAGCACACCGGTGCCCAGTTCGTCTTCGTGAACACCCACTTCGACCACGAGTCGGAGCTCGCGCGGCTGCGCAGCGCCGAGGCCATCCGCGACCGCCTCAACGCCCAGACGCTGCCGGTCGTGCTCACCGGCGACTTCAACGACGTGCCGGGGTCGAAGGCCTACCGCGTCCTCGGCCTGGAGGACACCTGGAACGGCTCCCGCCTCACGCCCGCGTACGGCACGTTCCACGGCTACGCGCCGCTGGTGCCGGACGGCCCGCGGATCGACTGGATCATGACCCGCGGCGCCACCACCGAGGCCGCCGCGATCAACACCTACGCCGAGGGCACCCAGTACCCGTCCGACCACCTCCCGATCCAGGCGCTGCTCCGGCTCCACTGATCCATCGGTACCGGAACCCGTCTCAGCTCGACCGCGCAGTGGTCTGAACCATTAGGTTGGCTGCATGCGCCTGAAAACAGTGATCGCGTCCGTGCTGGTGGCGGTCTCGCTCGGCTCCGGAGTGGCGGCGGCGGCCGCTCCGGCCCGCCACGAGTGCGCCACCCCGTCCATCGACCGCTACCAGCAGTGGCTGGCCAGCGGTGAGGGCACCACCGAGCCCGCGACCG
This sequence comes from Lentzea sp. NPDC036949, assembly GCF_055608075.1. Taxonomy (NCBI): domain Bacteria; kingdom Bacillati; phylum Actinomycetota; class Actinomycetes; order Pseudonocardiales; family Pseudonocardiaceae; genus Lentzea; species Lentzea sp. NPDC036949. The sequence goes on along the minus strand of NZ_JBVJRA010000009.1, from coordinate 50,047 downwards.
GCAGCACCCTCGTCCCCGACGGGCGGCACCGGTACGCGGCGAAGATCAAGTTCCTCAACCCCGAGTGGCACGTCATGGTGCTCTGGCTCGGGAACCGGTTCGAGGCAGAGGCGGACCTGTCGCGCTCGCGCGGGTTCCTGATGACCTACAGCGCCACCGACGACCTGTACGTCCAGCTGCGGCCCGCGTCCGACTGGAGCGGCGGGGCCAAGTGGGTCACCAAGATCCCGTCGACCCGCGGCAAGGTCGTCTCGCGGTTCTTCAGCTTCGCGCCTGACAAGTGGACGACCTTGGCGGAGCTCGGTGCGCCGAACTACCCCTTGGCGGACGCGCTCGACGACGCCCGCGGCCTGGTCTTCGTCGGCAAGACGCCCAACGACCTGACGTTCAAGGGGCTGAAGGTGGACGGGTACCGGCCACCCTGCGTTTACTGACAGCGTTGTCGCGACCGGGTACGTTCCGGCGCGTGAGAGCGCTCTCGATCACCCTGGTCGCTGTCCTCACCGCCGCGCTGGCGGCTCCCGCGAGCGCGGCGGTGCGGGACGACACGTCCTCCGTCGACCCGCTGATCGGCTCGGCGGGTGGTGGCAACACCTATCCGGGCGCGGTGCGGCCGTTCGGGATGATCTCCTGGAGCCCGACGTCGACCCGTGGCGACCAGACGAACACCGGTGCCGCCAACGGGTACGCCTACGACGCCACGCGGGTGCGCGGGTTCAGCCTGACACACGTCAACGGCGCCGGCTGCCACCCCGGCGCGGCGGGGGACGTGCCGATCATGCCGCACGTCGGCGCCATCACCACGTCACCGACCGCGGACACCGGGGACCAGGTCTTCGCGAGCGACTTCTCCCACGCCGACGAGGTCGCCGAACCCGGCCGGTACCGGGTGGGGCTCAAGTCCGGTGCGAGCGCCGACCTCTCCGTGACGACCCGCGCGGGCATCGGCGAGTTCGGCTTCCCCGCCGACCAGCCGGCATCGCTGCTGTTCCGCGTCTCGAATTCGTTGAACGGCAGCGAGGACGCCGAGGTCACCATCGACCCGGCCGCGCGGACGGTCTCCGGTTCCGTGCTGACCGGCGCCTTCTGCGGCCGGCGGGCGAACGGCGGCACGAACAACCAGAGGTCCTACTACCGCCTGTACTTCACCGCCTCCTTCGACCAGGCGTTCAGCGGTTTCGGCACGTGGGTCGACGCTTCGCTCAAGCCCGGTGCCACCACCGCGACCGGCGGCGAGGGCTACCTGACCGGCAACGCCCGTGCCGGCAGGGGTTCCGGCGGCTACGTGTCCTTCGCGGACACCAAGGTGCGCATGCGCGTCGGCATCTCCTACACCAGCCTCGAAGCCGCACAGCGCAACCTGAAGGCCGAGATCTCGAAGCGGGACACCGTCGAGTCGGTGGCCGGGGACGCCCGGCGCGAGTGGGCGAGGCAGCTGCGCGCCGTGGAGGTCGACGGCGGCACCGCTGACCGGCGCACGGTCTTCTACACCGCGCTCTACCACGCCTTCCTGCAGCCGAACGTGGCCAGCGACGTCGACGGCACCTACCTCGGCAGCGACCGCCTCGTGCACCGCCTGGCACCCGGCCAGCGGGTCCAGTACGGCAACTTCTCCGGCTGGGACCAGTACCGCGCCCACACCCAGCTGCTGGCGCTGCTCGAACCGCGCGTCGCCGGTGACTACGCCCAGTCCCTGCTGAACCTGGCACGGCAGAACGGCGGGGTGTGGGACCGCTGGGTGCACGTCAACGGCCCCACCCACGTGATGACCGGCGACCCGTCCGCGCCCGCTGTCGCCGGCATGCACGCCATGGGGGCCAAGAACTTCGACGTCCGCGGCGCGTTCGACTCGTTGCTGCGCCAGGCCACCGTCCCGCACCCGGACGGCCTGTCCGACAAGGGCTGTCCCGGCCAGTGCGAGGGCCAGCGCCCCAACCTCGCCGAGCACCTGCGCCTCGGCTACGCCCCGCAGGACACCTGCCACTGCTGGGGCGGTGCCGCCGAGACCCTGGAGGACGCGGTCGCCGACCAGGCGCTCGCGGACCTCGCCGACCGCCTCGGCCGCCCGTCCGCCGAGCTGCGCGCCCGCGCGGGCTGGTGGCGCAACACCTTCAACCCGGCCACCGGGTACCAGCAGGCCCGCCGCGCCGACGGGTCGTGGGTGACGCCGTTCAGCCCGTCCTCCGACCTCGGGTTCGCGCAGGGGTCCAGCGCCACCTACACGTGGATGGTCCCGCACGACGCCGCCGGTCTGGCCGCCGCGATGGGCGGTGACGACGCCGCGGTGACCCGCCTCGACGCGTTCTTCCACCGCGCCGACGGCTCGTGGGCCACCGGCGGCGACCCGGCGCGCTACGACCCGACCAACGAGCCCGGCATCCACACCCCGTGGCTCTACAGCGAGTTCGGCCGCCCCGACAAGGCGCAGGAGACCGTGCGCGCCCTGGCGTCGCTGGTCTACCGCACCGGCCCGGCCGGCCTGCCCGGCAACGACGACCTCGGCACCATGTCCGCCTGGTACGTCTTCGCCGCGCTCGGCCTGTACCCGCGCACGCCCAGCAGCGCGGAGCTGCACGTGACCAACCCGATGTTCGCGAAGGCCCGCATCGCCGGTCGCGGGATCACGGTCCTGGCGCCGCGGTCGGCGCTGACCCACGTCGACGGCGTGCGGTGGAACGGCCGGCGGGTGGAGCAGCCGTGGCTGCCGGAGTCGTTCGTGCGGCGCGGCGGAGTCCTCGTGGTCACCGGACGCTGACCCGCACCGGCTCACCACCCCAGGTGCTGCCGGATGGCCTGCTCTTTGACCAGTTCGGCGTAGGCCGCCTGTCCCGCCGCGTTGGGGTGGTAGCTGCTGCCCAGCTCCGGGACCTGCGGTCCGTAGAAGTAGGGCCAGTCGCGGGTGGAGCACAGCTCGTGGCCCTCGAACAGCGGTGCGGGGTCGAGGTAGTGGAACTTCGTGCCGCGCGCGCCGACCCGGTCGCGGATGGTGTCGTTGAGCGCGGTCACCAATGTGCGGGCGCCGGCCTGGTCGGTCTCGTCGATGTCGACGTCGAGGGGGCCCAGGTACCGGCACGGGGTGAAGTCGGCGTCGCCGGCGATCAGCTGGGGGTAGCCCAGCACCCACACCTCCGCGTCCCGGGCCCTCAGGGCGATCTTGGCGTAGAGGTCGTCGAGCAGACCGGGCAGCACGAAGTCCACGAGCGCCTTGGACTCGCGGTACCGCGCGGAGTCGACACCGCACGACCCGGACACGCAGGCCTTGGCGAAGTCGGAGAACTTCACGTCGTTGCCGCCGATGGTCAGCGTGACGAGCCGGGTGTCGTCGCCCAGCGCGCTCAGCTGCGCCGGTTCTCCGTTCGCGGGCACCTGCACGGTGGCGGTCGTGGCGCCGGAGCAGGCCCGGAAGTCGGTGGTGAAGTCCAGGGTCCGGTCCTGGTCGACCAGCTCGGCGTAGGCGAGCGCGCTGCGGTGGCAGCCGTTGGCGTCCGAGGGCGCGGTGTAGGGCTTGACCGCTTCGCCGGAGGAGAACGAGTCGCCCAGCGCGACGTGCCGCAACGGCCCGGTGCCGCGGCCGGACTGGCCGAGCAGGTCTCCGCGCGGGTAGTCGATGCTCGCGCCCTTGAACGGCAACCGCCACAGCGTCAGCGGCGGCGTGGGGCCGTTGTTCATGCGCCCGAGGTTGCAGTGCTCGGGTTGCACGCAGGTGACCAGCAGGACCGCGTCCTGGGTCAGCGCGAGGCCTTCGCCGTGGTGCGGGGTGCCGATCGTGTCGCGTGCGACCGTGGGCTGGGCGCCGGTGTTGTGGACGGCGAGGAGCCGACCGCGCCGGTCGGTCTGCCGCACCTCGACGTGCTCGTCACCGGACCCGGTGTAGGTGAGGAACCGGGCGACGTAGACGTTGCCGTCGAGGTCGACCTGCGGCGCCGTCACGTGCTGGACCACCGCACCGGTCACCGGCGCGAACGCGGAGGAAGTCTCACCCGACGCGGACACGGTGATCATCGGGTCGGTGTGGCGGCCGTAGGTGCTCAGCACCACGCCGCCGTCCGGGGTGGCGCGCATCCCCCGCGTGGCGGTGCACCAGCCGACCGCGTTCGTCAGGCCGTGCACGCGGCTCGTGCCGTCGAGGTCGACCCGCTGGACGTGCCGCACGCAGCTCGAACCCTGGTTGTCGAGCTGGTCGACCGCGACGAACGCGTCACCGGCGGCATTGACGGAGAACCCGGTGATGACGGTGTCGTAGCCGCGCACGACCTCCGCGGCGTCCGGCCGGACGGTGCCGTCGTGGTCGACGTGGCGCACGGAGCTGCCGTCCAGCACGGTCACACCGGTGCGGTGCGGCGACATCAGCGGGAACGACCCGAGGTAGCCGTACTGCGAGACCGCGGCGTTGGCGGACAGCGGGCGGTCGAACCGCACGGCGCCCGTGGTGCGGTCGAGGCTGAGCAGCCGGACGTTCTCCGAACGGCAGTCGTGGTTGTAGACCAGCGCGTACAGGTTCCCGTCCGCGCCGATCGCGAGCGAGTGCACCTGCGTCCAGTAGCGGTAGCTGGAGCAGGACGTCCGGACCGGCGTGTGCCACAGCCGCGTGCCGGTGGGGTCGAACCCGCCGATCTGCACGACGTCATCGGTGTTGTGGTCGACGTACGGGGCGAAGTACCGGTTCTGCCCGTCGACGGCGGTGTTCGTCGAACACCCGCTCAGCGCACGCCACCCCTGCGCGGGAGCGCTGATGCGCATCCGCTCGGTGCCACCGGGCGCGAGACCGACCGCGCTGACCGGGGCGCGCTCGGAGTTGCACGTCGTGACGGCCCCGCCGTCCACGGTCCCCAGCACTCCGGCGGCCCACACGCCGCTGAGGTCGGCCGGCATGGAGTACGGGTAGCCGGACGCTGCCCAGGCCGCACCGGGCGGCACGAGGCCCTGGGTCAGCAGCACCACGACGACCAGCAGAAGCGCCCGAGCGGGACGCTGAACGGTGAACGGCACGACAGCTACATCGCGCCCGCACGTCCCGGATTACGCATTCCTCCCTGATGCACTCGAAGGAACTAGTTCGCTGCCGCGATCAACGCCTGCGGTGCCGCCTGCTTGATCCGCGTCGTCAGCCACGACAGCTGCCGCTTGGTCTCCTTCTCGCAGGAGCTCACGACGTCGAGCAGCGCGCGGTCCCGCAGCCCCTGCGCGGCCTGCCCGACGACGGTCCACGTGATGTCCGTGAACGACGCCAGCGCGTACAGGTCCTGCAGGTCGCGCAGCAGCCCGACGCCACCGCCGCGGGTCTCGGTGACCTCGGCCGCGTGCAGGCGTTCCGGTTCGTCCTCGCGGTGCTCGCCGTAGCGCTGCACGAACGGCCAGAGGTGGCCGGCCTGGCTGTCGGTCCGGCCGGCCAGCACCTCGCACATGTGCTGCACGTCGGGTTCGTCGCCGTGCCCGGCGGCGATCTCGCGGAACGCGGCGGCGAGCGTGCCCAGCGAGGTGTGCAGGAGACCGAGGTAAGTCGAGAGGTGCACCGGTCACACCTTCCTGATCCGCACGGCACTGATCTTGAACGTCGGTTGCTTCGAGACCGGGTCCCACTGGGTGCGGGTGAGCTCGTTCGCGGCCTGGAAACCGTAGTGGAACGGCACGAACACCACCCCCGGCCGACACCGCCCGATGCGGACCGGGACCTCGATCGCGCCGCGCGGCGACTCCACGCGCACCAGGTCGCCGTGGGCCAGGCCCAGCTCTTCGGCGTCGGCGGGGGAGACCTCCACCCACGGGTTGGGCGCGGCCTGCTGCAACTCCGGTGCGCGGGCGGTCTTGGTGCGGGTGTGGAAGTGGTAGACCGACCGCCCGGTCGTGCACAGCAACGGGTAGTCCTCGCTCGGCTGCTCCGGCGGCGGGGTGTGCTCGACGGCCTTGAGGAACGCGCGGCCGTCGGGGCGCCGCGCCTTGTACTCGGTCGGAGTGACCGACGCGCCGGTCAGCAGGTCGTGGCCGAAGTCCTCGCAGTAGTCGGCTGCGGTGGGGAAGTGGCCGTCGGCGTAGAGCCGTTCCGCGCCGCCCCAGGGGATTCCGCCGCCGCGCAGCTTCTCGTAGGACAGGTCGGTGTAGTCGCACGGCCGGCCACGGCTGCACTCACGCCACGCGTCGAACGCGCCCTCGGCGTCCTTCCACTTGATCAGCGGGGCGCCGTCGCGGTCGCGCAGGTCCATGCGGCGCGCGTAGTCCAGGAAGATGTCCAGGTCGCTGCGGGCCTCGCCGGGCGGCTGCACGGCCTGCTCGGACAGGTGCACGACACGGGTGGCGTTGGTGAACGTGCCCTGCTTCTCGCCCCACAGCGCGGCGGGCAGCACGACGTCGGCCAGCTCGGTCGTCTCGGTCGGAAAACCGTCCTGCACCACGACGAACAGGTCCTCGCGCCGCAGGATGTCCCTGATCCTCGCCAGGTCCGGCAGCGACACCGCCGGGTTCGTCGCGGAGATCCACAGGAACCGGATCGTGCCCTGCTCGGCGTACCGCCAGATCTGCATCGCGTGCGTCGGCGGCGCCCAGTGCGGGATGGTCAGCGGGTCGACGTTCCACAGCCGCGCGAGCTCGTCGACGTGGTCGGGGTTGTCCCAGTTGCGGAAACCGGGCAGGTCGCCGTTCGCGCCGGACTCGCGGGTGTTCTGCGCGGTCGGCTGGCCGTTCATCTGCAGCACGCCGCTGCCCGGCCGCCCGATCAGGCCGCGCAGCAGGTGCAGGTTGTTGACCTGGCAGGACGCCGCGGTGGCCTGGTGGGACTGGTAGAAGCCCTGCAACACCGTCGACAGCACGCGCCCGGTGGTGCCGAAGATCTCCGCCGCCCTGAGCAGGTCGACGGGGGAGATGCGGCAGATCTCGGCGACGTGCTCGGGCGTGTACGGCTCGACGACCGCCTTGAGGTCCTCGAACCCGAGGGTGTGCGCGGCGACGTAGTCGTGGTCGACCCAGTCGTTCGCGATCACCGCGCGCACCAGGCCGTTCATCAGCGCCTGGTTGGTGCCGGGCAACGGCGCCAGGTGCACGTCCGCGCGTTCGGCCACGGGCGTGCGGCGCGGGTCCACGACGACGAGCCGCGGCCGGTCGGGGCCCTCCAGCCGGTCCAGCACCCGCGCCCACAGCACGGTCTGCGTCGCGGCCATGTTGTGCCCGTAGAGGAACATCGCGTCGGTCAGGTCCACGTCGGCGTGGCACGCGGGCTGCCCGTCGGCCCCGAAGGTCTCCTTGAGCGCCGCCGCGGCCGTCGCCGTGCACAACCGGGTGTTGCCGTCCATGTGCGGTGTGCCGAGACCGGCCTTCCCGATCACGCCGAGCGTGTAGTACTCCTCCAGGAACAGCTGCCCGCTCGTGTAGAACCCGTGCGACAACGGCCCGTGCTCGGCCAGCAGCGCCTTCGACCGGCGCACGACCTCGCCCATCGCGGTGTCCCAGTCGGTCTCGACCAGCTCGCCACCGCGGCGGACGCGCGGCTTGGTGAGGCGGTCGGTGCGATGGGCCTGCCAGGAGCCGTAGAGCCCCTTGGGGCCGAGCCGGCCATGGTTGACCATGTCGCCGGAGCGACCGCGGACGCCCACCATCCTGCCGTCCTTGACGGCGATGTCGCAGCCGCAGCCGTTGCTGCACAGCACGCAGGCCGACGGCACCCACTGGTCCACATCGGACTCGGTGACGCCGTCCGCGAGATCGAGGTCCACCCGTACCGGCCAGCGCGCGTCGCGAGCGTGCGGAGTGCGCGGTCCCCAGATGTCGTCGATGCGGTTCACCAGGAAGCGGTACCCCTCGCTGACCTGCTGAAACTGCGGACATCGCGCGCAAATCGGACGAGCCTTACCCGGGGTGCGCCCGCCGCAAACACCCGTCCGGGCGTGTTTGTGCCGCTCCGGCACGGGAACCAGCCTGGAAACGAGGAGGGCCGATGAAGGCTGTTGTGTGGCACGGCGTGGGCGACATCCGCTTGGACGACGTGGATGCCCCGCGCATCCAGGAACCGACCGACGCGGTCATCCGGATCACCCGCAGCGCGATCTGCGGCACCGACCTGCACATGGTCCGCGGCACGATGCCGGGCATGGTGGAGGGCACGGTCCTCGGCCACGAGGCCGTCGGCGTCGTCGAGGAGGTCGGGTCCGCGGTGCGCGGGTTCACGCCCGGTGACCGGGTGGTGGTGACCTCGACGGTCGGCTGCGGCACCTGCTCCTACTGCCGGGCCGGGTACTTCGCCCAGTGCGACACCGCCAACCCGAACGGCCCGGAAGCCGGCACCTGCTTCTTCGGCGGCCCCCAGCCGACCGGACCGGTGGACGGGCTGCAGGCCGAGTACGCCCGCATCCCGTACGCCATGACGACGCTGGTGCGCATACCCGACGCGGTGAGCGACGACCAGGCGATCCTGCTCTCCGACATCTTCCCCACGGCGTGGTTCGGCGCCCGGCTGGCCGAGGTCGGCTCCGGTGACACCGTGCTCGTGCTGGGCGCGGGCGTGGTCGGTCAGTTCGCGGTCGCGTCGGCCAAGCGGCAGGGCGCGGGACGGGTGATCGTCGTCGACGGCATCGAGTCCCGCCTGGACAAGGCCCGCGAGCAGAACGCCGAGACGGTGAACTTCAACGTTGAAGACCCCGCCGAGGTGGTGAAGGAGCTGACCGGCGGCATCGGCGTCGACCGGGTGATCGAGGCGGTCGGTGTCGACGCCGAGAAGCCCGGTGGCGAGAGGGGGGAGCAGTGGAAGCCCGGTGACGCGCCGGACCTCGCGCTCAGGTGGGCGGTGGAGATGGTCGCGAAGGCCGGTTCCATCGGGATCATCGGCGTCTACCCGCCGGGCTTCGAGCAGTTCCCGATCGGCGAGGCGATGAACAAGAACCTCACCCTGCGCATGGGCAACTGCAACCACCGCCGCTACCTCCCGCGGCTGCTCGACCTCGTCGTCTCCGGTGTCGTGGACCCGACGGCGTTCATCACGAAGCACGAGGAGCCCGCCGCCGCGATCGACGCGTACAAGTCGTTCGACCTGCGCGAGGACGGCTGGTTGAAGACGGTCCTCGATGTCGCCTGAACGGGTCGTCGTCACCGGGGGTGCGGGGTTCCTCGGCTCGCACGTGTGCGAAGCGCTGCTGCGGGACGGTGCGCAGGTCGTGTGCATCGACGACTTCCGCACCGGCTCGCGGGCCAACGTGCCGGAAGGCGTCGGCGTGGTCACCGCGGACGTGTCCCGGCCGCTCGACCTTCTCGGCCCGGTCGACCTGGTGCTGCACCTGGCGTGCCCGGCCTCGCCCGCGGACTACCTGCGGATGCCCGTGGACACGTTGCGCGCCGGTGGTTTCGGCACCTACCACGCGCTGGAGCTGGCCCGCCGCAAGGGGGCCAGGGTCGTCGTGGCCTCCACGAGCGAGGTGTACGGCGACCCGCTGGAACACCCGCAGCGCGAGTCCTACTGGGGCCACGTCAACCCGATCGGGCCGCGCAGCGTCTACGACGAGGCCAAGCGCTTCGGCGAGGCGATGACGATGGCGTTCAGGCAGGAGCACGGCGTGGACGCGGGCATCGTGCGGATCTTCAACACCTATGGCCCGCGGATGCGCGCGCACGACGGCCGGATGATCCCCACGTTCCTGCGGCAGGCGCTGGCCGGAGAACCGCTGACCGTGCACGGCGACGGCCGGCAGACCCGGTCGCTGTGCTACGTCTCGGACCTCGTGCGCGGGCTGCTCGCGATGGCCCGCACCGACCAGGCCGGCCCGATCAACCTCGGCAACCCGGCCGAGGTGACCGTGCTGGACGTGGCGCACAAGACGATCGAGGTCACCGGCAGCTCGTCGGAGATCCGCCACGTCGAGCCGATGACCGACGACCCGCGCCGCCGCCGCCCCGACATCGCGCTGGCGCGGCAGGTGCTCGGCTGGCAGCCACGCGTTCCGCTGGAAGAGGGGCTGCGCTCGTTTGCCCGGCACTTCGCCGGGTAGCCGCTGACCATGCGAGTCCTCGGGATCAACGCGGTGTTCCACGACCCGGCCGCCGCTCTCGTGATCGACGGCAAGACCGTTGCGGCAGCGGAGGAAGAACGCTTCTCCCGCCGCAAGCACGGCAAGCGCCCGGTGCCGTTCTCCGCGTGGGAGCAGCCGGAGCTGGCCGCGCGCTGGTGCCTGGAGCAGGCGGGGCTGACGGCGGCGGACCTCGACGCCGTCGCCTACTCCTACGACCCGGACCTGGTCGACGCGCAGTACGCGCCGTGGGAGGACCTGCGCACGCAGTACGTGCGGCGCGCGCCGCAGTTCCTCTCCACCGTCCTGCCGGGGCTGGACCCCGACATCGTCCAGTTCGTACCGCACCACGTCGCCCACGCCGCCTCCACCGGTCTGGCCGCACCGTTCGCGGGCAACTGCGCCGTGCTGGTGGCCGACGGGCGCGGCGAGTGCGGGTCGCACCTGGCCGGCCGGTACGTCGACCAGGAGCTGACCACGCTGGCGGCGCAGCGGTTGCCGCACTCGCTCGGGTTGTTCTACGAGGACCTGACCGAGCACCTGGGGTTCCTGCGGTCCAGCGACGAGTACAAGGTCATGGCGCTGGCCTCGCACGCGAAGCCGGTGCACCTGGACCTGATGCGCGAGCACGTGGTGGTCCGCGACGGCGGCTTCGAGATCACGCCGTTCGACTGGAACACCCTGGCCAAGCAGCGGGCCGACGACGAGGAGCTGACCTCCGAGCACGCGGAGCTGGCCGCGTCCGTGCAGGTCCGCGTCGAGGAGGTGCTGCTGGAGCTGGCCGGGTGGCTGCACGAGCACACCGGCGAACGGCGGCTCGCGATGGCCGGTGGCGTGGCGCTGAACTGCGTGGCGAACAGCCGGATCTTCGCCGAGGGACCGTTCGACGAGGTGTGGGTCCAGCCCGCCGCCGGTGACGCCGGGACCGCTCTCGGCGCCGCGCTGCACGCGAGCACCGACGTGGTCGAGCCGATGCCGACCGCGGCGCTGGGCCGGGGTTTCTCCGACGCCGAGATCGAGTCGGTGCTCAAGACCGCGGCCGTGCCCTACGAACGCCCCGCCGACGTGGCCGCCGAGGTCGCGCGGGCGTTGGCGGACAACAAGATCGTGGCCTGGTTCCAGGGCCGCAGCGAGTACGGCCCGCGCGCACTCGGCCGCAGGTCGCTGCTCGCGAACCCGTGCTTCCCGGAGAACCTGAACCGGTTGAACGACGTGAAGGGCCGGGAGCAGTTCCGCCCGGTGGCGCCGATGGTGCTGCTCGAACGGGCCGCCACGATCTTCACCCGCGGCCCGATCCCCAGCCCCTACATGCTGTTCGTGCACGACGTCCGTCCGGAGTGGAGGGACCGCATCCCGGCCGTGGTGCACGTCGACGGCACCGCGCGGGCCCAGACCGTGGCCGGTGACCCGCTGCTCGAACGGATGCTGCGCGGCTTCGAGGAGCTCACCGGCGTGCCGGTCGTGGTCAACACGAGCCTCAACACCGCGGGCCGCCCGATGGTCGACACCCCGCGCGACGCGCTGGAGTGCTTCGGCTCGTCCCCGGTGGACCTGCTCGCCATCGGCCCCTTCGTGGTGCGCCGATGAAGTACTCCGTCGTGATCCCCACCGTCGGCCGCGCGTCCCTGGACGCGCTGCTCGACGTGCTCGAGAACGGCCCCGGCCCGGAGCCGCTGGAGGTCGTCGTCGTCGACGACAGCGAGACCCGCCTGGGCCCGGCCGCCGCCCGCAACACCGGCTGGCGCACCGCGTCCGGCGACTGGGTGGCCTTCGTCGACGACGACGTGGTGCTGCCGCGGGACTGGAAGACCCAGCTGGCCGCGGACCTGGAAGGCCTCGCGGACGACGTGGCCGCCACCCAGGCGCGGATCGTGGTGCCGCTGCCACCCGACCGCAGGCCAACCGACGCCGAACGCGGCACCGCCGGCCTCGCCGACGCCCTGTGGATCACCGCCGACATGGCCTACCGCCGTTCCGCGCTGGCGGAGTGCGGCGGGTTCGACGAACGGTTCCCGCGCGCCTACCGCGAGGACGCCGAGCTTGCGCTGCGCGTGCAAGACCGCGGGTACCGGATCGTGCACGGGGAACGGGTCACGACGCACCCGGTCAAGCCCGCGACGTTCTTCACCAGCGTGCAGCAGCAACGCGGCAACGCCGACGACGCCCTGATGCGCCGCCTGCTCGGCCCCGGCTGGCGGTCGCGCATCGGTGGCCGGCGGGGGCGGTTGAGGGTGCACGCCCTGACCACCGCTGCCGGGGTGGGCGCGGTGCTGTGCGGGCTGACGGGCCGGCGGCGGGCCGGTGCGGTGCTGGCGGCGGTGTGGGCGGGGCTGACCGGGTGGTTCGCCTGGGCGCGGATCGCGCCGGGGCCGCGTGACGTGCGGGAGGTCGCCGAGATGGTGGTGACCAGTGCGGCGATCCCGCCGGTGGCGTGCTGGCACCGGGTGCGCGGGGAGTGGCGGCACCGGCGGGTCGCTCGGGTGCCGCAGGAGGGCGGCGAGGTGCCGGTTCCGCAGGGTGGCCGGCCGCGGAGCGGTGGAGTGGGCGAGCCGCAGGCTGTGCCGCCGAATGGGCAGCGCTCTGGCGAGGTGGGCGATCGGCTGGCTGCCGGGCTGAGCGACCGTCGGACAGCCGACTTGGACGACCGTCAGGCCACCGACCTGGACGACCGTCAGGCCACCCACCCAGGCGACCGTCAGGCCACCCACCCAGGTGACCGTCAGGCCACCAACCTGGGCGACCGCCAGGCCACCGACCTGGGCGACCGCCGGGACGTTCAGCCCGACCGGCTGCCGGCCGACGAGCTGCGACCGCGGCGGGCCGGCCGATGAGGGTCCTCGTCCTGCGCGCCCTCGGCCTCGGCGACCTCCTGACCGCCGTACCTGCCCTGCGCGGCCTGAGAGCCGCGTTCCCGGACGCGGAGATCACCCTGGCGGCTCCGGAGTGGCTGCGGGACGTCGTGGACCGGATCGACGCGGTCGACCGCCTGCTGCCCACCGAGGAGCTGGCGCCGATCGCGTTCGACCGGCCCGACCTCGCCGTGAACCTGCACGGTCGCGGGCCGCAGAGCGTGGAGCTGCTGCGGGCGACCCGGCCGCAGCGGCTGATCACGCACGAGTACTGGCGCGAGGACCACCACGAGGTGGTCCGGTGGTGCGACCTGCTGGAGCGCAACGGCATCCCGTGCGACCCGGCCGACCTGCACCTGCCGCCGGTCGGGCCGCGCACGAACCGGATGGTGGTCCACCCCGGCGCCAGCACCGGGGCGCGGCGCTGGCCGGCTGACCGGTACGCGACGGTGGTGCGCGCGCTGGGCAGCGATGTCGTCGTCACCGCCGGGCCCGGTGAACGCGAGCTCGCCCGCAGGGTCTCGCCGACGCCGTTCTCGGGCAGCCTGGCCGAGCTGCTGGACCTCGTCGCCACCGCGCGGCTGGTCATCTGCGGCGACACCGGCGTCGCGCACGTCGCCACCGCCTACGGCACCCCGTCGGTGCTGTTGTTCGGGCCGGTGCCGCCTCAGCTCTGGGGGCCGCGGCACGGGCCGCACCTCGTGCTCTGGCACGGCTCCACCGGCGACACGTTCGCCGCCGAACCCGACCCCGGCCTGCTGCGGATCACCGTGGACGAGGTCCTCGAAGCTGCAGGAGGTGTGCTGTGCGACCCCAGCGGATCGGTGTTGTCGGCGCGGGTTACGTCGGCCTGACCACGGCCGCGTGCTTCGCGCACCTCGGCCACGACGTGGTGTGCGCGGACGTCGACGAGACCAAGGTCGCCGCCCTCGCCGCGGGTGAGGTCGGGCTGCACGAGCCGGGGTTGCGCGAGCTCGTCGTGCGCAACGCCGAGCGGTTGCGGTTCGTGGCCGGCAACCGGGAGGCGCTGTCCGACGTGGACTTCACGTTCGTCTGCGTGCCGACCCCCACCGGACCCGACGGCGCGGCCGACCTCACGGCGGTGGAGGCGGTCATCGCCGAGGCACCGCGGGGGTGCCGGCTGGTGCTGAAGTCCACCGTGCCGGTGGGAACGGCCGCGCGGTACCCGGGGGTGGTGTCGAACCCCGAGTTCCTGCGCGAGGGCCACGCGGTCGAGGACTTCCTGCGGCCGCAACGGGTCGTCGTCGGCGCCCGCGACGAGCGGCACGCGCTGGAGGTGGCCGCGCTGTACGAACCGACCGGCGCGCCCACCGTCATCACCGACAACACGAGCGCGGAGCTGGTGAAGTACGCCAGCAACTGCTTCCTGGCGCTGAAGCTCTCCTACGTCAACACCCTGGCAGAGCTGTGCGAGCAGGTCGACGCCGACATCGACGGCGTCACCGAGGGCATGCGGCTCGACGACCGGATCGGCGCGTCCTGCCTGGAACCCGGACCGGGCTGGGGCGGTTCGTGCCTGCCCAAGGACACCCTCGCGCTGCTGGCCACCGCACGGCAGGCCGGCGTCGACTTCCCCACGCTGGAGGGGGCCGTCACGACCAACCGGCACCAGCCGCACCGCGTCGTCGACCGCATCCGCGCGGAGACCGGTCCGCTGCGGGACAAGAGGATCGGCCTGCTCGGGCTCACGTTCAAGGCAGGCACCAACGACCTGCGCGACTCGCCGGCACTCGCCGTCGCGGAGCTGCTCACCCGGGAGGGTGCCCGGCTGACCGGCTACGACCCGTGCGTCACCGGCGACCTCGACGGCATCGTCGTGCACGCCACCCCCGCCGACGCGGCGCGGGACGTGGACATGCTGGTGGTGCTCACGGAGTGGCCGGAGTTCGCCGAGCTGGACTGGCCGGAGCTCGCCCGCCACACGGCCACCCCGCGCATCCTCGACACCCGCAACGTGGTGCCGCGCGACAAGGTGGCCGAGGCGGGCTTCCTGCTGGTCACGACCGGCCGCTGACCCCGAGGTGCACCACCTTCACGGTGGTCATCTCGTCCAGCAGCTCCGGCCCGTACCCGAACCCGGTGCCCGACGCCCCGCGCGGCTGGGCCGCACCGCCGGGGGCACCGCCGAAGACGTTGTTCACCTTCACCGTGCCCACCGGCAACGCACGCCACGCGCGGGTGGCGTGCTCCATCGACCCGGTCAGCACGGTCGCCGCGAGCCCGTAGTCGCCGGAGCACGCCTCGGCCAGCCCGTCGTCGAACGTCGGCACCGCCTGCACCGGGGCGACCGGGCCGAACGTCTCCTCGCACATGACCTGCATCGCCGAGGTGCAGTCGGCCAGCACGGTCGCGGGGTAGAAGGCGCCGCGACCGGGCGGGACCTCCCCGCCGACGAGGGCCCGCGCCCCGGCGGTGACGGCCGCGGCGACCTGGCCGTGCACGAACTCCCGGTGCCGCACGTCGACCAGCGGCTGCGGCTGCTCGTTCCACCGGCGGGCCAGCGCGCACAGCTCCTCCAGGAACGGTGCGGCGATCGTCTTGTGCACGTAGATCCGCTCGACCGACACGCAGAGCTGGCCCGCGTTCGTGAACGCGCCCAGCGCCGCCTGCGCCGCCGCCCACCTCGGGTCGACGTCGTCGTCGATGAGCAACGGGTCGTTGCCCCCGTTCTCCAGCAACACCTTCGCGCGGGTGGACGCGGCGATGGCGCGTCCGGTCGCGGTGCTGCCGACGTGCGCGACGACGTCCACGTCACCGCTCACCAGCGCCGCACCGACCGGGCCCGCGCCGGTGAGCGTCTGCAGCACGCCGGAGGGGAAGAACGGGCGCAGGACCGCGTCGAGCAGCAGACCGGTGTGCGGGCAGCGCTCACTCGGCTTGTGCACCACGGTGTTCCCGGTGACCAGTGCCGCCCCCAGCAGCCCGCACGCCACCGCCACCGGGTCGTTCCACGGCGTCAGCGCCACGACCACCCCGCGCGGCTGCGGGATCATGAAGTCGACCGCGGTGCCGTGCAACGACCGTCCACGGTGGACCGGACCGAGCTCGGAGTACTGCACCAGCGTCGAGGCGCCCGCGAGCACGCCCTCCCGCGCGGAGGCGAGCGGCCGCCCGGTCTCGGTCTCGATCACCGCGGCCAGGTCGCCGGCCCGCGCCCTGAGCTCGGCCGCCGCCGCGGCGACCGCCGCTCCGCGTTCCGCCGCCGGTGTCGCCGCCCACTCCGCCTGAGCGGTCCGCGCGGCGGCCAGCGCGGCGGTCACGTCGTCCTCGCCGGCTACGGGGAGCAAGCCGACCGGCTGGTCGTCCAAGGGGCTGCGGACGTCGATGGCGTGCATGGTGGTCATGTCCGCCGGGTAGCCCTTCTGAGCAGGGAGAAACACCTGGGAGGAGAACCATGCCCGGACGCGAGGAACTGCCCAGCACGGTGGCCCGGTCGTCGAAGAAGGCCCAGCGCACGTGGATCAAGGCGCACGACTCGGCCGTCGAGTCCTACGGCGAGGGGGAACGGGCGCACCGCACCGCGTTCTCCGCGCTCAAGCACAGCTTCGAGAAGGTGGGCGACCACTGGGAGGCCAAGGACGAGAAGGGGCCGTCCGACCCGCAGGCCGAGCGCAGCACCCCGCAGCAGGGTGAGACCGCCGGTGGCGTGGACGCGAACGCGACCAAGCAGCACCTCTACGACCTGGCCAAGCGGCTGGGCGTCGAGGGCAGGTCGCAGATGACCAAGGACGAGCTGGTCGACGCGATCGACAGGGCCAACACCCGCGCGACGGCTCGGGCGCGCTCGTGAAGGTCGTCGTCACCGGCGCGACCGGCAACGTCGGCACCGCCCTGCTGCGCAGGCTCGCCGACGAGCCCGACATCGAGGTGCACGGCATCTCCCGCCGCCGTCCCGCGAACGCCGCGCCCTACCAGGGGATCACCTGGACGCCCGTCGACATCGGCCGGCCGGGCGCGGAGGAGGTGCTGGCCACCGCGTTCGAGAACGCCGACGCCGTCGTGCACCTGGCGTGGCTGATCCAGCCGTCGCACGACGAACGCGCGCTGTACCGCACGAACATCGCCGGTTCGGCACGCGTGTTCACCGCCGCGGTCGACGCGGGCGTGGGGCACTTGGTGCACATGTCGTCGGTCGGCGCGTACTCGCCGGCGACGAAGGACCGCAGGGTGGACGAGTCGTGGCCGGTCAAGGGCGTGCGGTCGTCGTTCTACAGCAGGCACAAGGCCGCGGTGGAGCACCTGCTGGGCCAGTTCGAGTCGCAGCTGCTCATCTCCCGCCCGCGACCGGGCCTGATCCTGCAGTCCGACGCCGGGTCCGAGATCCGCGACTACTTCCTCGGCAGCCTCGTGCCGAAGTGGCTGTTCCGGCACCGCATCCCGGTGCTGCCGCTGCCGCGCCACCTGGTGCTGCAGTTCGTCCACGCCGACGACGTGGCCGACGGTCTGGTGCGCATCCTGCGGCACCGCCCGCACGGCGCGGTGAACCTCGTCGCCGAACCCGTTGTCACTCCCCGTGTTCTCGCCGACGTCCTCGGTGGCCGCCACGTTCCCGTGCCGGCGCGGCTGATGCGGTTCTTGGCGCACGCGTCCTGGTTGTTGCGGCTTCAACCGACTCCGCCGGGCTGGGTGGACCTCGCACTGGCATCGCCGCTGCTCAGCGCGTCGCGGGCGCGGTCGGAACTGGGCTGGGAGCCCACTTTCGGGTCACAGGAAGCTCTTCGCGCTCTTGTTCGGGGCATCGGCGCCGGTCAGGAGGTCGACGCCAGCCCGGTGCTGTGAGACGGGGAGAACCGCTTCGCCGAGTAGCGTTTCAAGCCGCTTTTCTCGGCTAAATCTCCTCTATGGACGGGACTTTCGACGCGGTCCTCTTCGACCGCGACGGCACGCTCATCCGGGACGTCCCGTACAACGGCGACCCGAGTGCCGTGACACCCATGCCGGGCGCCCGCGAGGTGTTGCACGGCCTGCGTGCCCACGGCCTGCTCACCGGCGTGGTGACCAACCAGTCGGGGATCGGCCGTGGCCTGCTCACGAAGACGCAGGTCACGGCCGTGAACGCACGGGTCGACGAGCTGCTCGGCCGGTTCGGCACCTGGCAGATCTGCCCGCACGCGCCCGAGGACGGCTGCGCGTGCCGCAAACCGGCTCCCGGGATGGTCCTGGCCGCGTGCGAAGCCCTCGGGGTGAGTCCGCACCGCACGCTCTTCGTGGGGGACATCGGCTCCGACGTCGAGGCCGCGCAGGCCGCGGGCGCGGTGCCGTTGCTCGTGCCGACCGAGGTGACCAGGCCGCACGAGGTCGCCGGTGCACCGCACACCGCACCCGACCTGTTCGGCGTGCTGGAGATGGTCCGATGAGGACGTTGGTCGCCCGCCTCGACAGCGACGGTGACGTGCTGCTGGCCGGTCCGGCGGTGCGCGCGGCCGCGACGGCGGGCGAGGTCGTGCTGTTGTGCGGCCCCAACGGTGTCCGCGCCGCCGAGCTGCTGCCGGACGTCAGCCGGATCGTCGAGTGGGAGTGCCCGTGGATCGTCAACCCGGCCTCCGACGTGCGCCCGGTCGACATCGAGGCCGTCATCGCGCTGGTGCACGGGATTCGCGCCGACGTGGCCTTGGTGCTGACGTCGTTCCACCAGAGCCCGCTGCCCACGGCGCTGCTGCTGCGGCTGGCGGGCGTGCCCAAGATCGTGGCCCGCTCGACCGACTACCCGGGGTCGCTGCTGGACGTGCGGTTGCGCGACGACCCGGACATCCCCGAGGCGGAGCGGGCCCTGCAGGTCGCGCGCGCCGCGGGGTTCGAGCTGCCGGAGGGCGACGACGGCCGGCTCGCCGTCACCGACCCGCCGGAGGCGGACCTGAGCGGTCCGTACGTGGTGGTGCACCCCGGTGCGACGGCGCCCGCCCGCACCTGGTCGCCGGACCGCTGGGCGAAGGCGGTGGTCGCGCTGACCTCCGCCGGGCACCGGGTGGTCGTGACCGGCGGACCGGCCGAGGCCGAGCTGACCGGGCACGTTGCCGGCGCGTGCGGGCTCGACCTGGGCGGGCGCACCGGCT
Source organism: Lentzea sp. NPDC036949 (assembly GCF_055608075.1). Taxonomy (NCBI): domain Bacteria; kingdom Bacillati; phylum Actinomycetota; class Actinomycetes; order Pseudonocardiales; family Pseudonocardiaceae; genus Lentzea; species Lentzea sp. NPDC036949. Next base: position 31,141 of record NZ_JBVJRA010000009.1, on the reverse strand, counting down.
TCCGCGAGCTGGCCGGGGTGCTGAAGGGTGCTGCCGCGGTCGTCGTCGGCAACACCGGACCCGCCCACCTCGCGGCCGCGGTCGGCACCCCGGTCGTGTCGCTGTTCGCGCCGGTGGTGCCCGCCGTCCGGTGGGCGCCGTACGGCAGGCACGTGCTGCTCGGTGACCAGAACGCGCCGTGCCGGGGCAGCAGGGCGCGCGAGTGCCCGGTGCCCGGACATCCGTGTCTCGACCTGGTGGACCCGGCCGCGGTCGTCGCGGCGGTCGCGGAGGTGACAGCGTGAGGATCCTGTTGTGGCACGTCCACGGTTCGTGGACGCACTCGTTCGTCCAAGGCGGACACGAGTACCTGGTGCCCGGTCCGCCGGACGGCATCGGGCTCGCCGGGCGGCCGTGGCCCGCGGCGCGCGAGATCGAACTGTCCGATGTGGACCCCGACGTGGCCGTGGTGCAACGGGTCGAGGAGCTGTCGCTGGTACCGCGCGGCATCCCGGTCGTGTACCTGGAGCACAACACGCCCGCCGCGCCCGGCCAGCGGCACCCGATGGCGGACTGGGACGGGACCCTGGTCCACGTCACGCACTTCAACGACCTGATGTGGGACTGCGGCAGGACCCGCACGATCGTCGTCGAGCACGGGGTCGTCGACCCCGGCCAGCTCTACACCGGTGAGCTGCCCAGGGCGGCGGCCGTGATCAACGAACCGGTGCGGCGCGGCCGGGTCGTGGGCACCGACCTGCTGCCGCGGTTCGACCCGGTCGACGTGTTCGGCATGGGCACCGAGCAGATCGGCGGCATGGGGGACCACGACCTGGAGTCGTTGCACCGCGAGCTCGCGCGCCGCCGCGTCTACGTGCACACACCGCGCTGGACGTCGCTCGGGCTGTCGTTGCTGGAGGCCATGCACATCGGGATGCCCGTGGTCGCGCTGGCGTGCACGGAGGCCATGCGCGCGGTGCCACCCGAGGCCGGTGCGATCTCGACGGACGTGGAGGAGCTGGTGTCGGCGGTGCGGGAGCTGATCGCAGATCCGGCTCTCGCACAAGAGAAAGGGAAACGGGCGCGTGAGTTCGCGTTGGCCCGCTACGGGCTCGAAGCGTTCCTGCGGAGCTGGGACGTGGTGCTGAAGGAGGTGTGGGTCGGATGAGGATCGCAATGGTGTCGGAGCACGCAAGTCCGCTTGCCGTGCTGGGCGGCGCGGACGCGGGCGGTCAGAACGTGCACGTCGCGTCGCTCGCGGCCGCACTGGTGCGGCGAGGTCACGACGTCGTGGTCCACACCCGCCGCGACGGCGAGGCACTGCCCGGCCGCGTGACGACGCCCGACGGGTACGAGGTCGTCCACGTGCCGGCCGGGCCGCCCGCGGAGGTGCCGAAGGACGAGCTGCTGCCGCACATGGCCGAGTTCGGCCGGTTCCTGCACGAGCAGTGGCAGGAGAAGGCACCCGACGTCGTGCACAGCCACTTCTGGATGTCCGGTCTCGCCTCCGTGCTGGCCGCCCGCCGCTCCCGCGTGCCGATCGTGCACACCTACCACGCGCTCGGCACAGTGAAGCGCCGCCACCAGGGCGCGGACGACACCAGCCCGCCGCAGCGCGTCGCGGTCGAGCGCCTGGTCGGGCAGGAGGCGACCGTCATCGCCGCGACCTGCGCCGACGAGGTGCGGGAGCTGGTCGCCATGGGCCTGCGGCGGGACAAGACCGTCGTCGTGCCCTGCGGCGTGGACACCGACCTGTTCGGCGTGGCCGGCCCGGTGGTGCCGCGGTCGGCGCCCCGGCGGATCGTGTCGGTGGGCAGGTTGTTGCCGCGCAAGGGGTTCGCCGACCTCATCGCCGCGTTGCCGATGGTGCCCGACACCGAGCTGGTGATCGTGGGCGGACCACCGGACCTCACCGCGGACCCGGAGGCACGACGGCTGCTGGCCGTGGCGCAGTCGCTCGGCGTCGCCGACCGCGTGCACCTCGCCGGCCAGGTCGCGCGCACGGACATGCCCGCGTTGCTGCGTTCCGCGGACGTCGTGGCGTGCGTGCCCTGGTACGAACCGTTCGGCATCGTGCCGCTGGAGGCCATGGCCTGCGGCGTGCCCGTCGTGGCGTCCGAGGTGGGCGGCCTGACCGACACCGTGGTCGACGGTGTGACCGGTGTGCTGACCGCACCCCGCGACCCGCGTGCCCTCGGCCGGGCGCTGCGCACGCTGCTGGCCGACCCGTCCCGCGGCACGGCCTACGGCATCGCCGGCCGCGACCGCGTCGAGGCCATGTACTCGTGGGACGAGGTGGCGGCCCGCACCGAGCTGGTCTACCGCGGCCTCGCGGCCGGCCGCCTCGTACCGACCGACCGGCTGGCGGTGGCCCGGTGACCCTCGAAAGCCACCTCGAAGGCCTGAACCACACGCTGTCCGGCCTGCAGTCCCAGGCCTCCCTCGTGCACCGCTGGGGCGCCCGCCTGGCCCACCTGCTCTCCACGGGCGGCCGCCTGCTCGCCGCGGGCAACGGCGGTTCCGCCGCCGAGGCCCAGCACCTCACCGCGGAGCTCGTCGGCCGCTACCGCCACGACCGCCGCCCGTTCGCGGCCCTGGCGCTGAACGCCGAGACCTCCAGCATCACCGCCATCGCCAACGACTACGGCTACGACCAGGTGTTCGCCCGCCAAGTCCTCGCCCACGCCCGCCCCGACGACGTGGTGCTGCTCATCTCGACCAGCGGCTCCAGCCCCAACCTCCTGGAGGCCGCACGGGCCGGTCGGGTGGCGGAGGCGAGCGTGTGGGCCCTGACCGGCGCCCTGCCGAACCCGCTGGCCGCGCTGGCCGACGACGTGCTCGCGCTGCCGGGCGACCCGTGCCACGTGCAGGAGGCGCAGCTGGTCGTGGTGCACGCGCTGTGCGAGGCGTTCGAGGCCGCGCTGCCGGTCGTGGGGCGGAGGGTGTCGTGACCGCGGCCGGGACGTCGCGGGCTGCGGTGCGGGATGGGCGGCCCGAGCTGGCCGGATCGCGCGGTACGGCGCGTGCGCGGTGCGACGTGGTAGTGCCGACAGCCTGGCGTGCGGCGCCCGCCCGCCCACCGCACGCAGCAGAGCGGAGGACGGCATGAAGCTCGTGGTCGTCGGTGACGCGCTGCTCGACATCGACATTTGCGGCACCGTCACCCGCGTGTGCCCGGACGCGCCCGCCCCCGTGCTGGACGTCGCCGACGAGCACGCCCGTGCCGGCGGTGCCGCGCTGGCCGCCACCATGGCGGCGCGGGACGGTCTTGACGTCACGCTGGTGACCGCCCTGTCCGATGACGAGGCCGGACAGCGGCTGCGCGGGTTGTTCGAGGTGCCCGCCGTCGTGGGGCAGTCGGGACCGGTGCCGGTGAAGACCCGGCTGCGCAGCGGCGGCACGTCGCTGGCACGGGTGGACCGCGGCGGGGGCGGCCCGGCACCGCAGGTCACCGACGAGATGCTCGACGCGGTGCTGACCGCGGACTTCGTGCTGGCGTCGGACTACGGGCGTGGGCTGCTGGCCGACGAACGGCTGCGGTCGGTGCTCACGCGCGTCCCGGTCGTGTGGGACCCGCACCCGCGCGGACCGCGACCGGTGCCCGGCGCGCGGCTCGTCACGCCCAACCTGTCCGAGGCCACCGCGTTCAGCGGCACCGCCGACCCGGAGGAAGCGGCGCGCACACTGAGGGAGACCTGGCAGGCGCGTGCCGTCGTGGTCACGATGGGCAAGTCCGGTGCGTTGCTCCACTGTGGAGGGACACCCGTCGCCGTTCCGGCGCCCGTCATCCCGGCCGTGGACCCGTGCGGTGCCGGCGACCGGTTCGCCGTCGCCGTCACCACCGGGCTGGCCCGGGGCGCGGCACCGGACGACGCCGTGGCCGACGCGGTCGCGCGCGCGGCGGAGTTCCTGCAGCAGGGCGGTGTCTCCGGCATGCGGGCGGAGCCCGGCTCCACCGTGGACGAGGTGCGCCGGCGCGGCGGGGTCGTGGTCGCCACCGGCGGTTGCTTCGACGTGCTGCACCCCGGGCACGTGCGGATGCTCGCGGCGGCACGGGCGCTGGGCGACTGCCTCGTCGTGTGCCTGAACTCCGACCAGTCGGTGCGCCGGCTCAAGGGCGAGCACCGGCCGGTCAACGGGCAGGCCGAGCGGATCGAGGTGCTCAAGGCGCTGGAGTCCGTGGACGACGTGGTCGTGTTCGGCGAGGACACCCCCGAGCACGTCCTGGGCCGGCTGCGGCCGGACATCTGGGTGAAGGGCGGCGACTACACCGCCGAGCTGCTGCCGGAGACCGCGGTGGTCCGGCGGTGGGGCGGGCGCACCGTCGTGGTGCCGTACCACCGCGGGCATTCGACGACCGAGATCCTGTCGAGGAGGGCTTGATGAAGGTGCTGGTGACCGGTGGCGCGTCCGGGTTGGGCGCGGCCGTCGCGGACGCGGTGCGCGAAGCGGGCGGAACCCCGCTGGTGCTGGACAAGTCGGCGCCGGAAGGCGTGCACGACTTCGAGCTGGTCGACCTCGCGGACGGACGGGCCGCCGAACAGGCGGTGCGCACGCTCGCCGAGCGCAACGGAGGACTCGACGCGGTGGTGACCGCGGCGGGCATCGACCGGTGCGGCACGCTCGCGGAGGTGCCCGCCGACGAGTGGGAGAACGTCGTGCGGGTCAACCTGTTCGGCACCGCGGCCGTCGTCCGGGCGGCACTGCCGTACCTGGAGGGCGGCCGGGTGGTCACCGTCGCGTCCACGCTCGGGCTCAAGGCCGTCAGCGACGCCACGGCGTACTGCGCCTCGAAGTTCGGCGTCGTCGGCTTCACCCGCGCACTGGCGGCCGAGACCGCGGGCCGCACCGGTGTCACGCTGGTCGTGCCCGGCGGCATGCGCACGAAGTTCTTCGACGACCGCACCGAGCAGTACCGGCCGAAGGACCTCGACCAGCTCAACCCGCCGGACCGGGTGGCGGCCGCGATCCTGTTCGCGCTCAACCAACCCGAGGGGTGCGAGGTCCGCGAGCTCGTGATCGCCCACGCGCAGGAGCCGTCCTGGCCGTGAACGAACTCGACGAGGACTCCCAGTTCGACAGCGTTTTCCTGCCCGCCAGACGACCACACCCGGTGATCGTCGCGGCCGGCCTGAGCGCGCGCGGTGGCCTGCTGTGGTTGCCGGTGGCGGGTGTCATCGCCGCGACGGGCAGGAAGCGGACCGCCCGGCACGCGCTGCTCGCGGCCGTGGCCGCCATGCCGCTGGGCCACCTGGTGAGCCTGGTGGTGCACCGGCGCAGACCGCACTCGGTGCTGCCCGCGCGCAAGGCGTTGCCGGAGCACCCGGACTCGTCGTCGTTCCCCTCCAAGCACGCGGTGACGGCCGCCGCCTTCGGCACCGTCACCGCGGTGGAGGACCCGGTGGCCGGCGCGTTCGTCACGCCGCTGGTCCTGCTCGTCGCCTACAGCCGGCTGCGCACCCGCGTGCACTGGCCGACCGACGTCATCGGCGGTCTGGCGCTCGGTGCGGTGATCGGCTTGGCCGTGCGCGCCGGGACCAGGCGCTGATCCCGGCGCGCACGCGGGTCAGGGCCGCCTCCACCCCTCGTCGCCGAGGAGCGGGCTCGCCTGCGGTCCCATCAGCGACATCCCGCCGTCCACGACGAACGACGCGCCCGTCACGTACCCGGCGGCGGGGGTCGTCAGGAACGCCACGACCGCGGCGACCTCGGCGGCGTGACCGGGCCGTCCGAGCGGGACGCCTGGCCGCGGCTCCGTGCGCGGGTCCACGTCCTCCTGGCCGGTCATCGGCGTCGAGATCTCGCCGGGGGCAACGGAGTTCACGGTGATGTCGTGTTCGGACAGCTCCAGCGCCAGAACCTGGGTCAGCGCACCGAGTCCGGCCTTGGCGGCGCAGTACGGTGCGGCACCGACGCGGGGGAGGTGCTCGTGGACGGACGTGATGTTCACGATCCGGCCGCCGCGACCACCGGCGATCATGTGCCGCGCGGCCCGCTGGCAGCACAGGAACGCGCCGTCGAGGTCGACCGAGAGCACCTCCCGCCACTTCTCGTACGACATCTCCAGCGCCTTCTCGCTGCTGCCGGTGCCCGCGCAGTTCACCAGCACGTCGAGCCCGCCCAGCTCCTCGGCCAGCTCGTCGACGACGGAGGCGGCACCGGGCAGGTCGGTGAGGTCGAGGCGGCGCACGGCACACCGGCCGCCCGCCGCGCGGACCTCCTCGGCGGTGCGTTCGGCGCCGTGGGCGTCGTCGTGGAACGTGATGCCCACGTCGACGCCGCCACCGGCCAGCGCGACCGCGACGGCCTTGCCGATGCCGGAGTCGGCGCCGGTCACGACGGCGCGCAGCGGCGCGCCGGCGCGGTCCTGGGGTAGGGGTGCGGTGGTCATGGGACGCGAGTACCCGCCGCGGTCGCGGGCATGCGGAGGGTGAAGTGGTTCAACGTCCTGGGCAGCGGCTCACCCAGCACACCGGAGAACGCCAGGTGTTCGCTGAGCGCGTCGAGCACCGCCCCGGCCGTGACCAGCACCAGGTCGCGGCCGGGGCACTCGCCGGGACCGCCGCTGAACGGCACGATCGCCGGGTCGCGCGGCCCGTCCCACAGCTCCGGCGCGTACCGGTCTGCGAACGGCAACCGGTCCGGGTCGCGGTGGAAGAACGGCGTGAACACCACGAACTCGGTGTTCTCCGGCAGCCACGTGCCGTGCCAGCGGGTCGCGATCGTGCTTTCCCGCAGGATGATAGGCGTCGTCGGCCACAGCCGCGCCGACTCCAGCACACCGCGCACACCGGTGCCGCCCACCGCCAGCGCCCGCATCGTGACGATCCCGGCCGCGTCGAACGCGAAGAGCCAGTGCGGCACCTGGCCGGACAGGTCGCCGGGGAACGCGGCGAGGCTGCCGGGCTCGCGCCGTGCGAGGTGCTCGTCGAGCCGGTGCTGGAAGCGTTCGCGCAGACCCTCCTGCCGCGGGTGCAGGAACGCCCAGTTCGCGTTCTGCCGCAACGCCTTCAGGTCGTCGGTGAGCTGGTCGTCGTCACGTGCGCCGTTGCCGAGCACGATCCTGCGCACGATGCGCCACCACACCTGGCTGAACCCCTGCCAGGTCAGCTCGCCGTTGCTCATCACGTGCCGCACCAGCAGGTCCACCTCGTCGCGCACGACGTCCTCGACCGGCACGTTCTCCGGCCGCAGCGCGCGTTCGTTGAGCTCGCGCAGCCGGTCGCGCTCCGGTTCGTCCGAGATGAGCACGCCGTGCGGCTGGAAGTGCCGCAGCGCCGCTTTCTTCTCCCTGGTGGCCAACGCGAACGGCTCCGGCGACTCGCGCAGCAACCGCCCCACGTCGGCCGGGTCGACCAGCACGGCGACGCTGCGGCCGGTGACGCGCAGGCGGACCGGTTCGGGCCCGTACCGGTCCCGCAGGTGCCGCATCGTGTCGATGGCGGTGGAGTCGGACTGGACCTTGTCGGCGAGCGCCATCACGCCCGGCCTGCGGACGATGACGCCTTTCGCCAGCGTGGGCAGCAACACCGTCGCGAAGACACGCGTGGTGTCGAGTCGTGAAGAGATGGCCATGCACCGGACTACCCGCTCGTGTGCGTGTGAACCGGCACGACCGGGGGTATTCGGCCAGCGGGAGGTCATCATGCCACGCGGATCGAACGCCAAACGTGAACGCCAGTACGAGCACATCGAGGACTCGGCCCGCAGCCGTGGTGAGTCACCCGCGCGGGCGAAGGAGATCGCCGCGCGCACGGTGAACAAGAACCGCGCCCAGGCCGGTGAGTCCAAGACCGCCAGCCGATCGTCCACGAAGGACAAGTCGCCGCAGCAGCGCGGCGGGCAGCGGTCCCACAGCGGCGCCCAGGGCCCCACGCGCGACCAGCTCTACAACGAGGCCAGGCAGCGCGGGGTCAAGGGCCGCTCGTCCATGACGAAGAAGGAGCTCGCCCACGCCCTCGGACGCTGACGTGCCACCCACCACCACTGTCGAGGACAAGGGCTCCACGCTCACGATCCTCACCACCGAGCACTACACGCTGCAGATGGTGCGCAGCGCGACGATCGCCGACGCGTCCAGCCGGGCGGGCCACCTGCTCACCACGATCTCCGCGTCGATGATCGCGCTGGGGTTCGTGGCCCAGGTCGTGCCGCTGCCGGTGCTGCTGACGCTGATGCTGGTGATCTTCACGGGCCTGTTCCTGATCGGCCTCGCCACGCTCTTCCGCACGGTCGAGCTCGGCGTCGAGGACGTCCAGGCCGGCCTGGGGATCAACCGCATCCGGCACATGTACGGCGACATCGAACCCTGCACCAGGGACGTGTTCGTCCGGCAGGTGCACGACGACACGGTCGGCGTCGAGGTCGACTCCGGCCAGACCGCCTGGCGCAACGCCCGGCGGCCGCGGCTCATCGGCACCGCGCTGAGCGTGGCCGGTCTGGTGAACCTCGTGAACGGCCTCGTCGCGGGCGCCATCGCGGGCGCAGCGGCCGGACTGCTGCACGCCGGCCTCACCTGGTCGATCGTCATCGGCCTCTGCGTGGCCACCGTCGTGATCACCGCCTTCGGGGTGGCGCTCGGCCGCATCGGCCGCCGCGGCGTCGCACCGATCAACACCCGCTTTCCCAGGAACTGACCAACGAGGAGAACCACCGTGCAGTACGACGTCGTCGACCTGATCATGCAGGACCACCGCGAGGTCGAGCGCCTGTTCGACGAGCTGAAGAACCACCCGGAGAAGCGACCGCTGCTCACGCCCGTCCTGTGTGGACTGCTCGTCGCGCACAGCCGGGCCGAGGAAGCCGAGGTGTACCCCGTGGCCCAGCAGGAAGCCGGCGAGTCCGACGAGGTCGAGCACAGCCAGGAGGAGCACGCCGAGGCGGAGCAGCTCCTCGCGAAGCTGCTCGACGCCGAGATGGACTCCCCGCAGTACGAGCAGATGCTGCAGAAGGTCATCGACTCCATCACCCACCACGTGGAGGAGGAGGAGAAGACCGTGCTGCCCGGCATGCGCAAGCGCCTCAGCGCCGAGCGCCGCTACGAGCTGGGGGAGAAGTTCGCGCGCAGCCGCGCCGACCACCTCGGTGAGATGCCCGGCCAGGCCACCCGCGAGGAGCTGCTGCTGCAGGCGAAGAACATGGGTGTTCCCAACGCCTCCAGCATGAGCAAGGAGCAGCTGAAGAAGGAGCTGCAGAAGGCCGCCTCCTGATCGCCGTCGTCCGGCCGGGAAGTTCACCCGACCGGACGACAACCCGGCCCCCGTCCGCTTCCGTCTTCATCGGCGGAACCAGACGGGGGTCGGAATGTGAAGAAGGCACTGCTGCTCATCGCGTTGACCTTGGCCGTGGCCTCGTGCGGCCAGAACAGCTCGGGTGAGCTCCGCTCGGCGCAGCCCACCACCGCGGTGAACGATCCGGTGGTGTCGGCCGCCGCGGACGTCGTCCAACCGGTGCTGGAGTCGAGGTACACCGCCACCTACGCGGGTCTGGAGGTCCGCGGCGACACGCTGGTGGTCCACCGCAAGCCTGATCCGGCGCTCGACGCCGAGATCGCGGGACTCGCACCGCATGCGCGCATCCTGTTCCAGGACGCCCGGTACACCAAGTCGGAGATGCAGGCAGCGGTCACGCGGGTGATGGACGACCGCGAGCACTGGAAGAGCCGGGGCGCGGACGTGAACGTCGCCGGCCCGAAGACGGACGGGTCCGGTGTCGAGGTGGGCACGGCCGAGGAACCACCGGCGGACCTCGCGGCACAGCTGCAGGACCGCTATCCGGGCATGGCCTTCAGCGTGCGCAGGCAGGGCACGGTCGTGTTCCCGGTGTACACGGGACCGGTGCCCGTGCTGCCGAGCTCACCGGTGCGGAGCAGGTGAACGGCTAGGCCGACCTGCGCGAAGGGTGCGCCCCGGCGCCCGCGACCGCACGGCGGCGACTCGGCCGGCGCAGCGGGACCACAACCCCGCGGCAGAGCACCCGACCCGCCGCCTCACGACCGGCCACAGTGGACTGCGGCAGCGGCTCCGGCGTCGGCGGGATGGGGTCAGGGTCCGGGCCCGCCGGACGCGGCTGGTCGGGGCCGGGCTGCGGCGGCTCCGGCTGCGGCGGAACGGGCTGGCTCGCGGCAGGCTGGCGCGCAGAGGGCTCGATCATGACCGCCGTATACCCACAACTCCCGTGTTTTCACACCCCTGAGCTCATCGCGTGGATTCGTGGTCGGCACGAATTCCGTCGTTCCGGCTAATGAGCACCTCCCTTGACCCGACAATCCGCTGGGTGCCGGTCCCGTTTGGGACCAGCGGAACGGGAGGGCGCCGATGGTGACGGCCAAGGACTGGTTCGTCGGGGAGGACCAGGCCGACGGACTGCACTTCCTGGGTGCGGTCGAGCTCGTCGCGTTGCTGGACCGGCTCTCGCGGCGCCCGCGCTGGCCCGCGCGGGACGTGCCGCTGCCGATCGTGTTCCTGCGCAGGCCTCCCGGCGCGGCCGGTCCGCTCGAACCGCTCGCGAGCAGGCCGGAGACCGCGCGCGGCAAGCGGATCGCGTGCGCACGGGTCGACGGCGCCGACCCGGTCACGCCCGAGTCGCGGCGGGCGGTCCTCGACGACGCGATCGGCCAGCTCGCCGGCAAGGTGCCCGGCGCGGCGCGGCTGCGGTTCCCGCACTACGCGCTCGTCGGGTGGCTGCTGGCGCTGACCCTGCCCGAGGACGGCGACGCCGAGGACGAGGAACGGCACATCGCCCGCGCGTTCCGCGCCCACGTCCGCGGCCGGATGCGGATGAACATCGGGCCCGACGGGTCGCAGGACCTGGCCCAGGACTTCCCGTGGTGGATCCGGCTCGTCATCACCCTGGCGCCGCGGCTCGGGCTGGCGCTGACGGCGCTGCTGTGGCGCCCGGCGACGTGGGTGGGGGAGCAGCCGGTCGGCGGCCGGTCGCGGGGCGGGCTCTACCGGCTGGCCCGCGCGTTCGTGAAGGAGCACCTCGCAGAGCGGCACGCGGACGAGGTCGGCGACCTGCTGGTGCGCGCGTTCCTGGAGGACCTGCGGCGCTCGCACCGGCGGTGGTCGCTGTGGGGGACGGGACGGCGGCGCACCGGCTACCCGTGGCTGCTGGTGGAGAACGCCGGTCCCGCCGGTGGCGACAGCACCGGCCGGTGGCTGCTCGACTCGATCGGCCGCGCCCGCAACACCGTCACGGTCCACAAGGGACAGTCCTGGCGGGCGAACTCGCTGAGCCGGCCCGATCCGCTGCTGGTGATCGCGGCGGGCGAGTCCGCGCAGGCACCGGCGAGGCACGCGGCCGACGCGTCGGCGGGCTACCGCAGGTGGCTCGTGCAGCTGGCCCGGTCGGACAACTGGCTGCTGGAGCTGCAGACCGACGCCTCCGAACCGGCACCGGGCGTCAGCGGCGCGTTGTCGGACATGGGGCCCATGCGGCTCCGCCGTGCCGTGGCCGCACCGCTGGCGATGGTGGTGCTCGCCGCTCTCGTGGCCGCCGTGCCGTTCGTCAACCACGCCCGGTGCGAGCCGTGGTGGTCCCCGTCGGTGCGCGCGCCGCTGGAGCGGGTCGGCGAGGAGTGCATCGGCGTGTCCGCTGACCCGTTGCGCCACTTCATGCCGCCGTCCGTGCCGGAGGAGGTGCGGCCCTCGCTGCAGGACGTCTACGGCCGGATCATGGCCGAGAACGACAAGGCCGCCACCCGGCCGGACGCCATCACGATCGTGTTCCTGAGCGTGCTGACCCCGAGCACCGCCAACAGCTACACGGCCCTCGTCGAGGAGCTCCGCGGCGTGTGGGTGGCGCAGAAGACCAGTGACGTGCCCATCCGGATGCTGCTGGCCAACGGCGGCGAGGGACCGGGTGGCCGCGGTCTGGCGTCGGGCGACCTGGCGGCGGACAAGATCATCGAGCTGGCGGCGCGCGACCGCAGCGTGGTCGCGGTGACCGGGTTGTCGATCAGCACCGACACGGCCAAGTCGGTGGTGAAGCGGCTGGGCAGCAGCGCGTTGCCGGTGATCGGTTCGCTGACCTCGGCCGACGACATGGCGACGATCAACGAGTACTACTACCAGATCGGACCCAACAACCTGCGCGAGGCGGCCGTGGCGGCGTTCTACGCCAAGTGGCGGCTGGGCGTGTCGAACGTGGCGATCTTCTACTCCGGCGATCCCACCGACCGCTACAGCCAGAACCTCGCCGACGACGCGAAGACCGCGTTCGCGCTGCTCGGTATCGCGGTCGACCAGTACAAGTCCTACCGGGTCGCCAACGACGACGAAGGCCTCGCACCAGCGAGCCTCGGCCAGGGCGCCTGCCCGTCCGCCGGGAAACCGGGCTACGCGGTGTTCTACGCGGGCCGGGCCCAGTTCCTCGCGGAGTTCCTGCGCGGCATGAACAGCAGGTGCCAGGGCAGCACACCGCCGGTGCTCGCGAGCGACTCGTCGACCCGGTTCATCCTCGAGGGCACGATGGCGCAGTTCCCCAACGTGCGGCTGGACTACCTGTCGTTCGCGAGCCCCGCGGCGTGGTCGGACTGCGCGATGGTGCCGTTCTACAAGAACTACCTCGACGTGTTCCGCCAGACGTGCCAGCAGCTCGGCGACGGCCGGTCCGCCGCCTCCTACGACGCCATGCAGGTGCTGGCGGAGGGCATCCGGCAGGTGCGCCGCACGGATCCGGGCGCGCGGGTGCGGGAGGGACTGCTCGCGGGCATCGGCAGCATCCGGCCGGACAACGCGATCCAGGGCGCCACCGGCAAGATCGGGTTCGGTGCCGCGACCCGCCTGCCGGTGGACAAGGCCGTGCTCGTGCTGCGCGCCAACACCGACACGACCTCGACACCGCTGCTGCTGTGCGGCGAACTGCCGTTCCGCGGCGGGCTGGCCGCAGGCCTGGAACCAGACGAGGGCTGCCCCCGCGACCCCTGACCCCCTGCCGGCATCTGCAAGTACTACCAACTCTTGCAGATGCCCGGGCAGCAAGGAGGGGAGGAGGTGGTCAGCGTTCGTCGGCCAGGACCGGCTTCACGTCGACCACCGGTGTGCCGTCGAGTGCCTCCAGGCCGCTCACCCGGAACTTCTGGCCCTCGACGCCGGTGACCAGCACCCGGTGCAGGCCGATCGGGTTCGGCCGGTCCGGCGACCGGGTGCTGAACACGCCGGTCTCCGGCCGGTCCTCGTCACCGCGCGGGTGCACGGCGAGCACCGCGCGGTCTGCCCGGTCCAGCCAGGTCAGCAGCAGGACCTCCTGGCCTGCCTGCAGTTCCGCCATCGCCCGCGCGTACTGGGGCACGACGACGACCCACGCCTCCGGTGCGCCCTCGTCACCCTGGCGGGGTGCGGAAGCGCGGTCGGTGAGCGGTGACTCGACGTGCCCGATCGGGAACAGGTTCATGTGCCACAGAATGTCTGGTAGCTCTCGCTGAAGTCGCGCGGGGCCGGTTCCGCGTACCGCTCCAGCCCCTCGCGCTCGTCGTAGGGCCGGCGCACCGCGTCCAGCAGCCGCTCGAACGGCCCCAGGTCACCCCCGGTCGCCGCCGCGAGCGCCTCCTCGACCAGGTGGTTGCGCGGCACGTAGACCGGGTTGACCGCCGCCATCGCCGCCGTGTCCGGGCCCTCCGCACGCCACCGCGCGAGCCACGCGTCGACGCCGGCCAGGTCCAGGACGAGGTCGCGCGGGTTGCCCCTGGTCAGGTGGTGGAAGAACGACGTGTGGTCCACGTGGTTCTCGTGCAGCAGCTTGAGCAGGTCCCCGATCAGCTGGTCGTCGCCGGCACCGCCCAGCTTGGCCCGCATGCCCTCCTGCCACGCCGTCAGGTACCGGCCCTCGAACTCCTCCAGCACACCGACGGCCTTCTTGACCGCCGCGTCCTCGTCCTCGTCGAAGAGCGGCAGCAACGCCTCCGCGAGCCGTGCGAGGTTCCACTGCCCGATGCCCGGCTGGTTGCCGTACGCGTACCGGCCGCGGTGGTCGATCGAGCTGTACACCGTCGCCGGGTCGTACGCCTCCATGAACGCGCACGGCCCGTAGTCGATCGTCTCGCCCGAGATCGTCATGTTGTCGGTGTTCATCACGCCGTGGATGAACCCGAGGTGCATCCACTGGGCGATGAGCCTCGCCTGCCTGCCGACGACCTCGCGGAAGAACTCCAGGTAGGAACGGCCGGGGTAGTGGCGTGCGATCGCGTGGTCCGCCAGCCGCCGCAGCAGGTCCAGGTCACCGGTGTTGCGCGCGTACTGGAAGCTCCCGACCCGCAGGTGGCTCGCCGCCACCCGTGCCAGCACCGCACCCGGCAACGGCGTCTCGCGGTGCACGGTGGCGCCCGTGCCCACGACCGCGAGCGACCGGGTGGTCGGCACGCCCAGCGCGTGCATCGCCTCGCTGACGACGAACTCGCGCAGCATCGGCCCGACCGCCGCCAGCCCGTCACCACCGCGGGCGAACGGCGTCCGGCCAGAGCCCTTGAGGTGCAGGTCCCGCAGCTGCCCGTCGACCTCGATCTCGCCGAGCAGCAGCGCACGGCCGTCACCCAGCCTGGGGGAGTAGCCGCCGAACTGGTGGCCCGCGTAGGCCTGGGCGACGCCCTCCGCCGCGTTGCCGGTGAGGAACCGCAGGCCGTCGCCGGTGCGCAGCCAGGCGGGGTCGAGGCCGAGCTCGCCGGCCAGCGGCTCGTTGAGGGCCAGCAGGGTCGGGTCCCCGACCTCCGCCGCCTCCCAGGCGACGGCCATCTCCGGGACGGCGGTGGCGAACTGGGTGCCGAGAGTGGTGCTCACGTCCTTCACGGTACGGGGGTGCCCGTCACGACAGCGCCCATGCCCGTTCCACCCCCGGCGCGATCCTCACCAGGGTGACCGTTACGCGTGTTCCGGCGGCGACCCGCTCGGAACCGGTCGAGCCGCGCGCCACGGGTCGTCGGCGGGCAGCCACACGCCGGGCCGGTGCAGCCCCAGGTCGCCCACGCCCCGCGTGATCGCCTCGGCCGCGGCCAGCACGGTCGGCCGCACCTCGTCGGCCCGCCGCACCAGCGACCACGTCCACAGCACCTCCGGCTCGACGACCGGGCGCGCCACCAGGTCCGGCGGCAGCGGCGTGGTCTGGCCCTTGGGCGAGTTCAGCACCGGTGTGACGCAGCGCCGCACGTGGTCGAAGAACGCGGGCCCGGTGATCGCGCCGTTGTCGATCCGCACGACCCTCGCGCCGGAGAACTCCGCGAGCTCCTCGGCGTACTCGTTCCACGACCGCCACGAGGTCACGTCGTCGTCGACCAGCACCGCCAGGTCCCGCGCGCGCACCGGGCTCGTGTCGGTGCCGGGGGAGACCGCGTAGAGCCGGTCGGCGCCGAGCAGGTCGGCGGTGAGCCCGAGCCGGTCGAGGTCGGCCGCCCGCACCCAGCACACCGCGAGGTCGAGGCTGCCGTCGGCGACCCGCGCGGCCTGCGCGTGCGACGGCACCACCCAGGCGTCGACGTAGAGCGGTGCAACCCCGGCGGTGCGCAGCGACAGGTCCGGCGGCACCCAGTTCACGTAGCCGATCCGCACCGGCGACGACCCGGACAGCTGCTGCGCCTGCTTGCGCAGCTCGTCGGCCCGGTCGAGCAGCGCCCGCACCTCTGGCAGCAACGCCGCCCCGGCCGCCGTCAGCGCCACCGTGCGGCGGTCCCGGTCGAACAGCGCCACGCCCAGCGACCGTTCCAGCGCCTTGACCTGTTGCGACAACGACGGCCCCGCGATCAGCAGCCGCGCGGCCGCCCGGCCGAAGTGCAGCTCCTCGGCGACGGTCACGAAGTACCTGAGTTGACGCAGCTCCACGGTCTCATCGTAGGAGGCTGCGCCTTCCACCAGAGAGATGGACGGTCGTGGAGATCACGGGTGTGCGAACGCACGATGGGAGCATGGAAGTCGAACTCGTCGTGCAGTCCGAAGTGGACCCTTTGTGGCGTCGGGTGGTCCGACGGTGAGTGCCCGCGCCGCCGTTGCCCTCGCGGCGGGCATGGGCCTCGGCCGGTTCGCCTACACGCCGATCCTGCCGCTGATGACCGCCCAGGCCGGGCTCACCGCGTCGGCGGGCGCCGGTCTGGCCACGGCCAACTACCTCGGCTACTTCGCGGGGGCGGTGGCCGCGACGGCCGCGCGGCTGCACACGCGGGCGGTGCACCGGGCGGCGCTGGTGGTGCTCACGCTGTCGCTGGCGGGCATGCCGCTGACCCACGGCGTCGTGGCGTGGTCCGCGCTGCGGTTCATCGCGGGAGCAGCCAGCGCGCTGGTCTTCGTGCTCGCCGTCAGCACCCGGCCCGGCTGGGGGATGAGCGGTGTCGGCGCCGGCATCGCACTGTCCGGGGTGGTCGTGCTCGCCGACAGCCGCTGGCAGGTCTCGTGGTGGCTGGTCGCGGGCCTGTCCGCGCTGTTCACCGCCCTGGCCTGGCAGCTGCGCCCGGTTCCGCGCCCTCGTACCGCGACCGCGCGCGGCGGCTCGTTCCCCTGGCTGTTCGCGGGGTACGCGCTCGAAGGCGTCGGCTACATCATCGCCGGGACGTTCCTGGTCGCCGCCGCCGGTCCGCTGGGCAGCGGCGCGTGGGTCCTGACCGGCCTGGCCGCCGCCGCGTCACCGTTCCTGCTCGCCCGCCTCGACCAGCGGCGCGCGTTGACCGGCGCCCTCGTGGTGCAGGCCGCCGGCATCGCACTGCCCGCGCTGAGCACGGACCCGGTCGTCGTGGTCCTGGCCTTCGTCCTGTTCGGCGCCACGTTCCTCGGCATCGCCCTCACCGCGCTGAACCTCGGCGCCGGCCTGCACCCGAACTCCGCCGCCCTGCTGACGGCCGGCTACTCCGCTGGTCAGGTCGCGGGCCCGCTGCTGGCGTCCCCGCTGCTCAGCCGCGGCTACCAGCCGGCCCTGCTGCTCGGCGCGGCCGTCGTGCTCACCGCCGCCGGGGTGATCGCGCTTCCACGCCCAGATCCGCCGCGCCCGTCCAGGAGGAGGAGCAGTGAAAAGTCAGTCACAGCAACAGGAAGCACCGGCTGATGAGCAGTCCTGCGTCCACGCCTGACCCTCCGGTACCGGCACCCCGGGTGTATCCGCGGTGTATCGGCCGTGGATGGGATGCGGCAAGGCTCCTGACCGCGACACAGCAGGTCATGCGAAGAGGGGATTCTCCGATGCGTTTCACCACAGTGACGGCCGCGGTCGTCGGCGTACTGGGCGCGGCTCTGATCAGCACCGCCGCCCCCGCCAACGCCACCGAGCAGTACACCGGCACCAGCGCGGTCGAGGTCGCGGCGCCGTGGCTCGAGGACACCGCGTCCGTGCCGGCGGCCGAGGGCGACTTCACGATCCAGCAGACGGCGGCCGGTGCCGTCAACTGGATGTCCAGCCGCCGCGGCAGCACCGCCTACGAGGGCTACTGCGAACGCGCCGTGCGGCTCGCGTGGGACCGCGCCACGCACCACGCCTCGGCGATCGACCACTGGCGGTCCTCCGACGGCACCCGCCGCACCACGGGCACGCCGCCCAAGGGCGCGTTCGTCTTCTGGAACATCAGCCAGTACGGCCACGTGGGCATCGCCGACGGCAACGGCGGCTTCTGGTCGACCAGCGTCGGCGGCAAGATCGGCCACGCCGGCTCGGTCGGCTACTTCAGCAACTACCTCGGCTGGAAGCCCGGCAACAGCAACTGACCGAGTGCACCCGCCGCGCGCGCCAGCGTGCGCAGCGCGGCGGGTTCGCCCTCCCGGTTGCCGGTGCGGCGGTAGGTCTCCAGCGCCTGCTGCACCAGGTCGTGCGCGGCCTCCGGGCAGCCGTTCGACAGCAGCGCCTCGGCCAGCTCCACCTGCGCGAACGCCGTGCACCGCTCGTCGGTGAGGTCCTGCAGGATCGACACGGCCCTGCGCGCGGAGACGAGCTCGGCGTCGTGCTCGCCCAGGGAGCGGTGCAGGGCGGAGAGCCGGACCAGCACCAACGCCTCCCGGTGCGCGTCACCGAGGTCCGCCGCGAGCCTGCGGCCGCTCATCAGCCACACGCGCGCCGACTCCTGGTCGCCCAGCGAACCGTGCACCCCGCCGACCGACGCCCGCAGGTGGGCGACGGAGTGCAGGTCACCGGCCGTCTCCAGCAGCTCCAGCGCCTCGGTGTAGCAGGCCATCGCCCGCTCGTGCTCGCCGCGCAGCCGCCAGACCGTGCCCACGCCCGCGATCGAGATGCCCTGGCCGCGCGGGTCGCCGGCCACGCGGTAGAGGTCCCGCGCCGCGAGCATGCCGCGTTCGGCGTCGTCGAACTCGTCGCGGTAGATGTGCACCTGCGCGATGCCCCGCAGCAACGCCGCCCTGCCCTCGGCGGACCTCGTGACCGCCAGCGCCCGCCGGTGGGTGCGCGCCCAGTCGTCGTAATGGCTGTGCAGGTCGAAGTACGGCACGCACGCCGCCGCCAGCTGCCACGCCACGTCGTCGAGCCCGGCCGCCGCGGCCAGCTCGACCGCGCCGCACAGCGTGCGCCGTTCCGCCTCGAACCACCCGACCGGTTCGGCCAGCAGGTGCTCGGGCGCCCGCACCGCGGCGACCGGGGCGATGGTCGTGCCGAACGTGACCGGCAGCCGACGTGCCGCCGTGACGGCGAGCCACAACCACGTGCGCAGCGTGCGGTCGAGCGTCTCCGCCCGGTCCGGGAGCGCGTCGGCCAGCTCCAGGGCGTGGCACCGCAGCAGGTCGTGCAACCGGTAGCGGGGCTGCCCGAGGCGGTCGGTCCCGCACGCCTCCAGCAGGTGCGCGTCGACCAGCCCGTCGAGCAGGTGCTCACTGTCCGGCCGGTCCAGCAGCGCGTCCACGACCCAGCCGGGGAAGTCGTGCGGCCCCAGCAGCGCCAGCCGCACGAACGCGGCCGCCTCGTCGGCAGGCAGCTGCCGCACGCTCAGGTCGAAGCTCGCCCGCACCGCCAGCTCACCGGAGGACAGCTCGCGCAGCCGCGTCGACTCGTCCACCAGCCGCGCCCGCAGCACCCGCAACGGCCACCCGCCCCGACCGGCCAGCCGCGCGCCCGCGACCCTGATCGCGAGCGGCAGGTGCCCGCAGGCCGCCGTGATCGCCGCCGCCTCGTCCGGCTCGGCTTCCACCCGATCGCGTCCGGCGATCCCGGTCAGCAGCTCCGCTGCCTCCGCCGGTGCGAACGGCAGCAGCTCCACCTGCCGCGCACCGGGCAGCTCCGACAGCCGCCGCCTGCTCGTGAAGAGCACCCCGCACCCCGCCGCACCCGGCAGCAACGGCTGCACCTGCCGCACCGACGCCGCGTCGTCGAGCACCACCAGCACCCGCCGCCCCGCGAGCTTCGAGCGGAACAACGCCGCCCGCCCCGCCTCCCGCGACGGCAGCCCCGCACCGGTGATCCCGAGCGCGTGCAGCAGTTCGGTGAGCACGTCGGCCGGGTCGCGCGGTCGTTCGGCCGTGCCGCCGAGGTCGACGTAGAGCTGCCCGTCCGGGAAGTGCGCGGCGACCTCGTGCGCCACCCTGACCGCGAGCGTCGACTTGCCCACGCCCGGAGCGCCGGTCACGCCCGCGACCGCCACCTTGCCGCTGTCGCGCAACGCTTCGGCGAGCTCGGCGATCTCCGTGGCGCGTCCGCAGAAGTCGGCGACCGACGGCGGTAGCTGCCGGATCGGCGGTGCGTTGTCTTCTTCTTCGCCGCGCAGCACGGCGAGATGTGCCTCTTTCAGCACAGGGCCGGGTTCGAGTCCCAGATCGTTCGCGAGCCGTGCGCGCATGTCCGTGTAGACCTTCAACGCCTCGACGCGCTGGTTCGTGCGCTTCAACGCGATCATCAGCTGATAGCAGATGCTCTCGCGATAGGGGTGCACTTCGAGGAGGGCGCGCATCTCCGCGATGACCTCGTCGCCCTGTCCCCGTGCCACCTGCAACGCCAGTCGCTGCTCGGTCGCCGTCAGCCGCGCTTCCTCCAACCGGGTGATCACGGGCTGCCACGCGTCGTTCTCCGGCAGGTCCTCGACCGGCCGGCCGCGCCACAACCCCTCCGCGGTCCGCAGCAGGTCGAGTGCGTCGCCGCTGGTGCGCGCCTCGGTGACCAGGTGCTCGAACCGCAGCGCGTCGAGCTCGTCGGGCGTCAACGCCAGCACGTAACCCGTGCCGTTCGTGCGCAGGCATTCGCCGAGGACCTGCCGCAACTGCCACACGTACGTGCGAACGTTCGCGACCACGGACCGCGGCTTGCTCTTCGGCCAGAGGACCTCGACGATCTGGTCGAGGGACACGGCGCTGTTCGCGTTCAACGCGAGATGAGCGAGCAACGCCCGCTGCTTCACCCCGCCCAGGCCCATCCGGCTGCCGTCCCGCCACACCTCCAGCGGCCCCAGCACGTTCACCCTGGTGATGGCCCCTCCTCTGGCGTGTTCCCGCTGACAGCAGCCCGCGCACGCGGCAGGATAGCGGCGGCAGCCCGCCGCCAAGACCCATTCGCCAGAAGATGTGGTAGCTCGTCAACCATGCACAAGCGTCACCTCGTCGCACTCGCGCTGCTGCTGAGCGCCTGCGGCTCCGAGACGTCGGTTCCCGCGATCGCGCCGACGTCCGCCCCCGAGCAGACCGTCTCGCCGCTGGCCGACCAGCACGCCCGCCTCGACGCCATCGGCACCCTCCTCACCTCCTGCGTCACCCGCCTGCGCGGCGAGCCCGTCGACCCCGCCGACAACTGCGCGAAGGTCATGCCGGACGTGTCCGAGGTGATCGACGAGGTGGAGAAGAAGGGCGACCGGCTCTCGCCCACGACCCGCACCGCCGTCGCGGACGTGCGCAAGCAGCTCGGGGAGATCCAGTCGTGCGAACCGTGGTTCGCCGCGGGCGGTCAGACCGCCGATCCCCGGTTGGACCAGCGGTGCCGTGACGCGTGGGACGCACTCTTCAGGAGCTACTCCGCCATCCGCAACGCCGCCTAGGGCTGCTCGAACCGCGTCGTGAGCACCGACGAGATCTCGTGGTGCCGCAACAGGAACGCCTTCTCGTCCAGCTTCTTGCGCCGCAACCACCCGGTGACCTCGGCATTGCACTTGCTGGCGTTGCACGACCCGCACGCGGGCACGACGTTGCCCAGCGTGTACCGGCCACCGCGCGACAACGCCTGCACGCAGTCCTTCTGCAACGAGCCGGCCGCGGAACCGCAGTAGGCGCAGCCGCCCCACGAGGACTTCAGCGCGTCCCACTGCGCGTCGGAGAGGTCGTGGGCGACGCGCGCCATCCGCTTGCGGCGTTTGCGTGCCGCGCGCACCTGTTTGCTACCGCCGGTCGCCACGGGGTGGAAGCGTACGCATCGCGATGGTCAACAGGTCGGAGGCGGGGCCGCGGGGTGCCCTGCCCCTGGTCCACACGGCGCGCAGCGCGCGGTCGAGGTTGAGGTCGGTCACCTCGACGCGGACCAGCGCGCGGGTCGCCAGGTCGGTGGCGACCGCGTGGGCGCTGAGCACGGCCGGGCCGATGCCGCCGGTGGCCGCCGCCTTGATCGCGGTGGTCGAGGACATCTCCAGCAACGGGTCCGCGGTGATCTCCAGGTCGATCCCGCGCAGCGCCGACCGCAGCGCCTGCCGGGTGCCTGAGCCCTGTTCGCGCGACACCAGCGGCGTGGCGGCCAGCGTGGCGGCGGTGATCCTGCGGCGGCGGGCCCACGGGTGGCCGGGCGCGACGACCAGCACCAGCTCGTCGTGGCCGACGACGCGGCTGTCGAGACCGGCGGGCACGTCGGTGCTCTCGATGAAACCCAGGTCGGCGCGGTCGGCGAGCACCTGGTCGGCGACGTGCGCGGAGTTGCCCGCCGTCAGGACGGTCGCGGTGTCCGGGCTGACCGTGCGCAACGCGATCAGCCACGCCGGCAGCAGGTACTCGGCCACGGTCAGGCTCGCGGCGACCTTCAGGTGGCTCTGCCGGTCGGCGCGCAGGCTCGTCAGACCGGCGTCGAGGTCCGCCGCCTTCGCGAGCACCGGTGCCGCCCAACCGGCGACGAGCTGCCCCGCCGTGGTGAGCGTCGCGCCGCGCGAGGTGCGTTCGAGCAGCGCCACGCCGACGCGGGCCTCCAGCACCCGGAGGCGTTCGCTCGCCGACGGCTGGGACATGCCGTGGGCCTTCGCGGCACGGCCGATGCTGCCGAGCTCCGCGACGCTCAGCAGCAGCTCGTAGCTGACGAGGTCGGTGACGCGTCCCGGCAAAGGCATAGGGGCAGCCTATGTCGTCATCGGAGATCGGTGCCTACCGAGGTGGGCGCGCGCAGGGCACCTTGGTGTCGTGACCGCTCTCGCACCTCACCCACACACCGTGCCCCATGAGGTGCGACGAGCGGCGCCCTTCGGCCCCAACCTGTTCGCGTCCGTGATGGGCACCGGCATCGTCGCCACTGCGGCTGCCTCGCTCCCGCTGCACGTCCCCGGTCTGCGCACCGCGGCGACGTTCGTGTGGCTGCTGGACGCGGCACTGCTGGTGTTCCTCACGGTTGCCGCAGTCCGCAGCTGGACGTGGGCGACCGTGCGCGCGCAGCTGCGCGACCCGGTGATGGCGCACTTCTGGGGCGCGCCCGCGATGGGGTTGATGACGGTCGGCACCGGCGCGCTGCTGCTGGGCGCCGACCTCGTCGGCCTGACCGCGGCGCTCGCGATCGACTGGACGCTGTGGACGCTCGGCACCGTGCTGGGCCTGGTGACGTCGGTCGTGGTGCCGCTGCGGATGTTCGGCAGCGGTGAGCTGCCGTTCGCCGGCTGGCTGATGCCGGTCGTGCCGCCGATGGTGTCCGCGGCGTCCGGCGCGCTGCTGGCCGCGCACCTGCCGCCCGGCCAGTTCCAGCAGACGATGGTCCTGCTCTGCTACGCGTTGTTCGGCGTGAGCCTCTTCGCGACGGTCTGCCTGGTGCCGCAGATCTGGCACCGGCTGGTGCAGCACGGCCCCGGCGGTGCGGTGCCGACGCTGTGGATCGTGCTCGGCCCGCTCGGCCAGTCGATCACCGCCGCGAACCTGCTCGCCGGCGTCGCGGTGCTGCCCGGCCAGACCGCGTTCGCCGTGCTGTACGGCGCGACCACGTGGGGCTTCGCCCTGCTGTGGGTGGCCATCGCGACCGCGGCGACCGTGCGCGCGGCACGGGCCGGGATGTCGTTCGCGTTGACGTGGTGGAGCTTCGTCTTCCCCCTCGGCACGCTGGTGACCGGCACGAGCGCGCTGGCCGCGAAGGTCCACTCGCCGATGTTCGTCGTCGTGGCCGTCGTGCTCTACGCGGCCCTGGCGCTGTCGTGGGCGACCGTGGCGGTGCGCACGATCACCAGTTTCGTGAGTCCCCGCGTGCGTTAGGCGCGGCTGGACCACGTCGAGCCGCGGTGCGGCGGAGGCGGTCTGCGCGGCGTGCGCGACCACCTGCGCGTCGCGTGGAGCAAGTCAGCGGCGACAGATCGAAGTTGGTCGTCGTGATGCATGAAGTGCGGGAATCAGCTCGGTGAGGACGTAGCGCTGCCGTGCAGTGGCAACCATTCGAGACTTGCTGACGGACGTCATACCGCTGGGCAGATCGCGCGGGCGTACCGTTTGAGCCTTCCTCCCCGCCCTCTCGGGACGTCCGATCCCTCAACGATCTTGTCCGGGCGGACTCGCCTTTCTAGTCCCTTGGCAGCTGCACGATGAGTACCGGTGTCCCGGTGACCGTGAGGCTGTCGCCTGCGTGCACTGGCCGGCTGGTGCCGTCGAGGGTGCGCACCTCTGTGGCGTCTGGTGGGAGGGCTGTCGTCGCGGTGTGCTCGTGGGTCCAGCGGATCGTGAGCAGCTGACCGTCGTCCGCGGTGAACTCGCATTGCCACACGGTGGCAGGCAGGCCGACGGCGAGCCCTTGACCGCATCCCCGGGTCCTGGTGCGGGTCAGCCACCGTTGCAGCTCCTCCACCGCGAGTGCGGCGCTCGTGGGTGGGCTGCCGACGGTCTGCAGCGTGATGGGCAGGCCGCCACCGCCCCAGTTGTAGAAGTAGGTTCGTTCGAGGTTGAAGCGGGAGCCGTGGATCGCGACCAGGTAGAAGCGTGTGGCGTAGTCGATCGCACGCTGCTCGTCCAGCCGTTCGTCGCGCACGTATTCATAGGTGACACCGGTGTTCCACAGGCGTGGGTGCACGCCCGCGTCGTGCAGGGCACCGTCGATCTGTTGCAGGAGGTCGATCATGGTTTCCGGCGGGTCAGCCGCGCGTTGCTGATGCAGTTTGAGTCCTGCGACATCGCAGTGGTCGTAGCCGCGCAGCTCGGTGAATTCGCGCAGTACGGAGCGGCCCTCGTACGTCCACAGCCGATCGATCGAGGGGCACACCACGACCGCTTGCGGGTCGGCGGCCTTGATGGCGCGCCCGGCAAGCTTGGTCATCTCGACCAGAGTGGCCGTCGTACCGGAGAAGTAGCGCTGGTCGTTGGCGTGGACCCAGACCTCATAGGCGTCGATCCGGCCGTGGTAACGGGTTGCCACTGCGCTGACGAACTGTTCCCACACGGTCAGGTCGTCGGGCGGCGCGCTACGCGAACCGTCTCCGTACGGTGCCTTCGGCCCGGCGGGCGCGGCCCACTCCGGTGTGCCGCCGAACACCAGCGTGGCCGGCAGATCTGCCTTCCGCGCGCCGACGACGAGGCGGTCGAGGACGGTCCAGTCATAGGTGTCGCGCCGCGGCTGCAGCCTCGCCCACCGCGTACCACTGTCCCAGAACCGCAGACTGCCGACCCGGAACGACGGCATCACCCCGCTCGACGAGGATGCCGTCACGCCGAACAGCGACGGAGCCAGCGGCTGCTCGCGCTGCCAGGACGGACCGGTGATCTGCCGCTGCGCGGCAACGGGTCCGACGTCCGTGCCGCTGGCTGCCAGCGACACCAGGACGAGCGCGAGCATGAGCACGACGCACACCCGGGACAGGGCGCGCGTGCGCGGCAGAGACCGAGGAAGTGCACGAGGTTCCGGTGCTCGATCCGCGGTGTGCGGCATCACCGGTCGGCCTGTCGCCGCCCTCCACTGCGCGAGCAGTTCGACCAGTTCCACGTCATCGGCTGAACAGGCCGTGGCAATTCCGACTACGGTCTGGTAGTCGGGCGGGACTGTTTTTCCAGAGCAATACCTGTGCAGGGTGGAACTGCTGACGTGTGCTTTTCTGCCCAACTCGGAATAGCTCAGTCCGCTCCGCTGCTTGAGCTTCGCAAGGTGGCACGCGAGTTCTTCGTTCCCTTCCGGCACACCTACCGCCCTCCCCAAGCTCAGGTGTCACGGGCCAGTATGGCAGTCATCCCATGCTCGGAGGTAGAGCCTGGTCAGGGCATGTCGCGCCATGTCGGGATGGTGGCGTGTTGTCCGGGTGCAGGTGCGTCGGCATCGTGTGGCGTGGCCGTGCGGTCACGAACATCGCGCGAAAACACAGGAAGTCCATTCACAGCCCAAGGGGATGATTTGTTAAACCGAAGTATGCTGTGCCGTCGTTCGGTGAACGCCGCAGTGGTTGCGCTGATGCTGCTTTCCGGCAGTGTCGTCGCGGTTGCGCCGACTCCGGCAGAGGCCGCCGCAGTACTGACTGCAGGCATGACCGGTCCTCGCCCATCGGCGACCCGGATTCCATTCTCGATCTCCGACAAGGTGTCCGCGTCGGTCGACGTCGGTACCGGCAATCTGCTGGTCACGACCTCCGACCTGGCGCTGCCCGGCATCCAGGGCGATCTTCAGCTGGGTCTGACCTACAACAGCCTGCGTCTGGGCACGGGCGCCGCGCTGCCGTCCGGATCGGCCGGCGCAGGATGGGCGATGAGGGTCGGCCAGGACACCAAGGTGGTCCTGAACTCCGACAACTCCGTGCTCTACCTCGCGCCCGAAGGCCGCGAGGGTCTGTTCCAGCCCTCCGGTGCGACGGCGTACACGGCACCTGCCGGTTTCAAGGTCGCGATGGTGAAGACCGCCTCGGGCTGGACGATCACCGACCACGACAGCAACTCGGTGTCGGCGTTCGACTCGACCGGACGGCTGGTGTCGATCAGGGACCGCAACGCCCAGACCTCCACGTTCACCTACACCTCCGGCAAGCTGACCCAGATCGTGTCGACCCGCGGCGGTACCGGTGCCCGGACGGCGAACCTCACCTGGTCGGGCAACCTCACCACCATCGCCCAGACCGGCGACGAAGGCACTCCCCGCAGCGTCGTCTACACCTACACCTCCGGCAAGCTGACCAAGATCACCGACCCGACCTCGCGGGACACCCGCTTCGGCTACGACGCGACCACCGGCGATCTGACCACGATCACCAACGGCGCCGGCAAGCAGACGGCCATCCAGTACGACACCTCGCACCGGGTCAAGAAAGTGACCCAGGAGAACCCGGCCGGCGGCGCGGCAACCCGATTCACCTACTACTCCGCCGGGGAGACGCTGGTCGCGAGCCCGAACAACACCGAGGCCACTCCCGCCAACGGCCCGCAGACCGACTACTTCCTCAACGCCCAGGAACTCGTGACGTCCGTGACCGACCCGCTCGGCCGGGGACGGGCCAAGACCTACACCCCGTTCCACGACGTCGCGACCTCGACCAGCGGCACCGGAGGCGTCACCGTCTTCGGGCACGACCCGGCCGTGAACGCCGGTGAGTCGCTGACCAGCATCACGTCGCCGACCGGGGCGAAGTCCACCGCCACCTACGCCAACACCGGAGCGGCGAGGTACCTGCCGTCCGGCGGTACCGATGAACAGGGCAACAACAAGCTGCTCACCTACGACGGCGCCGGCAACCCGCTCAGTTCGACCAACGCCACCGCGAGCGCGACTTCGAAGGTCGACTACAACGCCGACGGCACCCTCAACACCTCCACCGACCCGCGCGACAACCTCACCGACTACACCGCCAACACTGATCACCAGGTCACCGACATCACCCCGCCGGCCGGCTCGAGCCTGGAACCGACGGTGATCTCCTACGACGGGTTCGGACGGCTGCACGCAGTCCGCGACGGTCGCGGACTGCGCACGATCTACGCCTACGACCGCGCCGACCGGGTCAAGACCATCCAGTACTCCGACACCACGCCCGACGTGGCCTTCACCTACGACGATGCCGGGAACGTGCTCACCCGGACCGACGCCTCGGGCACGACGACGTTCACCTACGACGCTCAGAACCGGGTCACCTCGCGCACCGCGACCTCCGGCGGCGGCACACTGTCCTACGGCTACGACAAGGCAGGCAACCTGACGTCGAAGACCGACGCCCGCGGTACCACCGGCTACGTGTACGACGCGGCCAACCAAGTCACCGAGATGACCCTGCCGAACGGGCAGAAGACCGCTTTCGCCTATGACGACAACGGCAAGCGCACCGACACCTGGTTCAACGCCAACGTCTCCCGAACCACCTTCGCAGCCCACACGAAAACCGTCTTCGACAAGGCCGGTCGGATCTCACGGACCTGGACCTCACGCGCGTCCAACGACGCGACCAAGACGTTCGACACGGGGTTCTGCTACTCGCCCCACGTCGCCGGGCAAGCGTGCCCGTCGGCATCGGCCGGCACCGACACAGGTCTGATCAAGTGGTCGACCGACAACTTGAACTCCGCGCTGTCTCTCTACAGCTATGACACCTCCAACCGGCTCACCGCGGTCTCGAACCTCGGCGGTCACGACTACGCCTACACCTACGACAAGGCCGGCAACAGGCTCACTGCGAAGGTCGACGGCACCACCGCGCAGACCCTGACCTACAACACGGGCAACCAGATCTCGAACACCGGCTACAGCCATGACGCCGCCGGGAACCGCACCGCCGACCCGGCCCGGGGCAACTTCACCTACAACGCGGCAGGCCAAACGACCGCCCGTACTCAAGGATCATCTTCGAGCACCTACACATGGGGCGGTGGCGACCAGAACGAGCTCGTCTCCTCCACCACCGGGGGGAGCACAACGAGCTACGTCTACGGACGCAACGACACCAACGGTGTCCCGATGCTGCAGTCGATCACCAAAGACGGTCAAACCAGCTACATCGACACCGACCCCACCGGTTCCCCCATCGCCTTGCACACCCCTGCCGGAGTCCACTACTACGCGCTCGACAACCAGGGCAGCCCGGTCAACCTGATCACCAACGCCGGAGCCGTGTCCGCCACCTACACCTACGACCCCGCCGGAAAACAGCTCAGCGCCACCGGAACCGCAGCCTCGTCCAACCCCATTCGTCACACCCGAGGTCTGCTTGACGAGAACACCGGTTGGCTCAAACACGGCGTCCGCTGGCACGACTCGGCCACCGGCAACTGGACTGCTCTCGACCCCATCAGCCTGATCCTCGAGCCCGACATCGCCAGCCGGTACGCCTACGTCGGCGGCAACCCCGTCAACCGCGTCGACCCCACTGGCCTGTACGCCGATACCTCAAGGGCGTGTCTCGCCGGCGCCGTGGGTGCTGCCATCTACGCGTGGCCCGCCGGCCCTGGAGCTGTGACCGCCGCTGCTGCCGGAGCCTGCTTGACCGGCGTCATCACGAACTGGATATCGAACGGGCTCGGCGATTGATCCCACAACGAGGCCGTCCCTCAACACGCCGTATCGACAGGTGCTGAGGAAGTAGCCGCGGCACCCGCACAAATATCAGGGGTCATCGCGAGAAAGGTGGTCACCTGGTTTCGGCCAGGAGCGTGGTCGGGCGCTCGGCTGGGGTGTCCCAGTCGAGCGCTTTGCGTGGGCGGTGGTCCGGTTGTGCGGCATGACTTCCGGCAGACCTGCAAGAACCGCCATCACATGTGTCTTCGATGCGACCGCGGTGATGCGCCGCCGCCGCAGGCAGGCTCGGTCGGCTTTGGAGGAGTGGGCCTTGTCCGCGGCCACCGCACGGGAACGAGTCCGGGGTTGACCAGCTTGTTCGTCCCAGCCCCCGAGGAGAAGCTGCCTGCGCACGGACGGCTGCGGGTTCCGAGCCCCACTTCGGCACGAAGGTGTCGGGACACACCGCGAGACGCCGCCGCAGAGCGGGCAAACTGCGTCGGGCAAGCGTGCCGAGCCGGTATGCCTGTTCATGGCCGAAATCGCGGTTGCCGAGCAGGTGGGTCACGTGATCCTGGCCCGGAACCCACCTCCTTCAGCAGAAGCGCCGAGGAGGATTCCCGGTTCGCCAGGACGATGGCCGCATCGAGGGGTGTCGAGCGAATCAACGTTGTAGGCCCGCACGTTGAGCCGGCGCTTCTCCTGGCGTCGTGCTACCTCCCGTTCGGGAGCCTTCGGCCACGCGGCCAGAACGACCTGAACGCAGATGATCTCTCCTGGGGCCTCGCCGTTCGGACCGGTGAGCCTCTTCGCGTACTCGCTGTCGCCCTTGCCCTGGGTGGTCTTTTACGCTGAAAGTTCCCGTGCGCTCGTGCCGGCCGGCACGAAGGTGGTCTGCTCCTCGGCGACAACGACGCCGTCGAACCCGCCGGTGGACGTTCCGGAACCACCGGGCATGTGCAAGTGTGGTCGTGCCCAGCCCAGGTCGCGTGTCGGCTGCGGTGGACCGGAACACGTGACGAATCCCGTGTTGTCAGGTGGCCCGCTGTTACCGCGTTCACGATCTTGATGGTCGCGCTCTCACTGGCGAACATAGGCCGGTTGGCGGTAATTGGGGTGATCTGACAACGTTGTCATTCGCCTGTAACTGCAACCAACTCTGTGGTGGCAGCGTGAGAGCGTTTCCGCGCGCCGACGACGCGCAGCGCTTTCGCGACAGCGCCCTGACCTGCCAAAACAGGTTGGAAAAGGCTCGCTGCTCCCGCGATCATGACTTCCTGTGTTCAGATGAACACGGGATCAGTCCCGGGTTTGCGTGTTGGAGTTCCCCTTCCAGAGTGACCCAGTCGACTGCGCCGCCGAACACCGGGCTGCCGGGTTCGAGCAGTCGTCCTGCTGCGAGAGCGCCCACCGGCGCCGGGTCGAACCCGATGCCCGCCAGGAACTCCGCCACCAGCGCGACAGCGGCCGGGTCGTCGCCGGCGACGCCGAGTGCGCGGCCGGCGGGTGGTCAGTGGTTCATCGCGTCCACGACGACCTTGCCCGCGAACGGCGCCGGGTCGAGCTCGCCGAACCGGTGCCACGGGATCGCGAGGACCACGAGCCCGACGTCCGTGACCGACCGGTCCGCTCGCATGTGCGGACTGCGTGGAGATAGTCCACGGACGGGGGTGTTTGGATCGCGACCAGAATGGTGAGATGAATGCGGCCGCAGCATGTATCCGCAGCTCAACGCCCGGTTCCGGGTCATTGCCGAATCCCGAGAGGGAAGGCTATCCTAATTGCCGTTCGAATTGCGGGCCGTGGTGAGCGGTGGCATCGTCCGAATCACCGGACCACATTCCCACCACGGATCACAGGAGCGGACATGACCACCCTCGAGAACCCGGCGATGCCCGCCGTCCACGAGTGCACCGTGAGCGGCTGCTCCTACAACCACGACGGCTGCCACGCCTTCGCGATCACCGTGCGCGGTGACAACGGGGCTGCCGACTGCGGCACGTTCATCCCGCTGAGCACCAAGGGCGGCCTGGACAAGGTGATGGCCCAGGTGGGCGCCTGCACCCGGACCGACTGCGTGCACAACGCGTCGCTGGAGTGCACCGCGCAGAGCGTGCGGGTCGGGCAGGGCGAAGGCGACCACATGGCCAACTGCCTGACCTACCAGCCGCGTTGAGCTCGTAGCGCTCGAATAGCACCGCGGTCACGCATCCGGCGTGGCCGCGGTGCCGTCGTTCAAGCAGGGGCAGACGGCGTGCCGCGCACCGCCGCTAGGTCGTGTTTCAAAGGTGAGGTGATCGGCGGCGTGTCGGTGCCGGAACGTGGCGAGGTCTCCGGTAAGTGGGTTAGCGACCAAGCAAACCCGCAGTACCGGAGACCTCGTGGCCAGCGTAGCGGCAGCGGGGCGAGCCGACCTGACCGACGCGCAATGGGCGGTGCTGCAACCGCTGCTGCCCGTCGGTGCCAAGCCGGGGCGCCCGCCGAAGTGGAGCAAAAGGCAGTTGATCGACGGCATCCGATGGCGGGTGCGCGTCGGTGCCCTGTGGCGTGACGTCCCGCCTGACTACGGTCCCTGGCAGACCGTGTACGGGTTGTTCCGCCGCTGGCAACGGGCCGGAGTCTGGCAGCGGATTTTGACCGCGTTGCAGGCCCGTGCCGA
>NZ_JBVJRA010000008.1:0-427445 GCF_055608075.1 Lentzea sp. NPDC036949 | reverse complement strand
ACGCGGGGTTCTCCTCCTGCGACCCGGGCCGGATCTACCTGCCGGTGATCATGGACCCGGTCTACGGCTACCAGGGCCTCAACGTCGAGGCGCAGCTCAACAACTCCTCGTCGCTGCTCAACTGGACCCGGCACATGATCGAGGTGCGCAAGCAGCACCACGCGTTCGCCGAGGGCGACTTCACCGAGCTGGGCGGCTCGAACCCGAGCGTCCTGGCCTACAAGCGGATGTGGAAGCGCCCCGACGGGCGCGAGGACATCGTCCTGTGCGTGAACAACCTCTCCCGCTTCCCGCAACCGGTCGAGCTGGACCTCTCCGAGCACCGCGACTACACGCCGGTGGAACTGACCGGAGGTGTCAAATTCCCCTCGATCGGGGAACTCCCCTACCTGTTGACCCTTCCCGGTCACGGTTTCTACTGGTTCCAGCTGGTAGAGGCGGGCGACGACAGCGAGATGAGGTGAGGCGCGCATGATCGACCCGGACGAGCTCGCCGACAAGCTGGTCGGCACCCTGCCCGACGTCCTGCCGACGCTGCGGTGGTTCGGCGGCAAGGACCGCGCGATCACCGCCGTCCGTCCACTGCGGACGACCCCGCTCACCGACGACCTGGTGCACTGCGTCGTCGAGGTGGAGCAACCCGGCCGCACCGAGGCCTACCAGCTCGTGATCAGCGAGCACTCGGACGGCTTCGACGCGACGGCCGACCCGGAGCGCAACGGCCTGCTGCTGGAGAAGATCGCCGCCGGCGATCGGGTCAACGGCATCGAGTTCGCGCACGAGCCGGGCGTCGAGCTGCGCACGGCGCTGCGCGGCCGCCCGATCGGCGTCGAGCAGTCGAACACGTCGCTGATCTACGGCCAGCAGTACATCCTGAAGATCTTCCGCAAGCTCGCCCGCGGCGAGAACCGCGACCTGGTCATGCACCGGGCGCTGCAGTCGGTGGGCTGCGAGCACATCGCCCGCCCGCTCGGCTCGATCTCGACGACGCTCGACGGCGAGCCGGTCACGCTCGCGATGCTGCAGGAGTTCCTGCCGGACGCGGTCGAGGGCTGGGACATGGCCAAGACCTCGGTGCGCGACCTGATGGCCGAGGCCGACCTGCACGCGTTCGAGGTGGGCGGCGACTTCGCCGGCGAGGCGCAGCGGCTCGGGCACGCGGTGGCCAAGGTGCACGCCGACCTCGCGGAGGCGCTGGGCACCCGCATGGCCGACGACGACGCGGTCACCCGCGCCATCGCGGGCATGCAGCGGCGCCTGGACACCGTCCTGGAGGCGGTGCCGGAGCTGGGCCGCTACGAGAGCGCGCTGCGCGCGTCGTTCGACGAGGCCCGCAGGCACGTCGGGGCGATCCCGATCCAGCACGTCCACGGCGACCTGCACCTGGGTCAGGTGCTGCGGACCGTGCACGGCTGGCTGCTGATCGACTTCGAGGGCGAGCCGGCCGCCGGTGTCGAGGAGCGCAACGCGCTGCGGTCGCCGTTGCGCGACGTGGCGGGGATGCTGAGGTCGTTCGACTACGCGGCCAGGCAGCTGCTCGTCGGCCAGCCCGACGACGACCAGCTCGCCTACCGCGCGATGGAGTGGACGAAGCGCAACCGGGCCGCGTTCTGCGACGGCTACGCCGAGGTGGCGGCCGACCCGCGGGACAACGCGCACCTGCTGCGCGCGTTCGAGCTGGACAAGGCGGTCTACGAGGTCGCTTACGAGCACGCCAACAGGCCGGAGTGGTTGACGGTGCCGCTGTCGTCGATCGCCCGGATGACTTCTGGAGGAGAGTAAGCCGTGAAGGCCGACCTGGACCGACTCCTGTCCGGTGCGCACCACGACCCGCACTCGGTGCTGGGTGTGCACACCGTCGGCGACCAGGTGGTCGCGCGGGCCCTGCGGCCCGGCGCGACCTCGGTCGCCGTGGCGTGGGGTGACAAGCAGGTCGAGCTGCCGCGCATCGCCGACGGCCTCTTCGAGGGCGAGCTGCCGGAGGCGCCCGGCGACTACCGGCTGCTCGTGTCCTACGGCGACCGCACGATCGAGGTCGACGACCCGTACCGGTGGCTGCCCACCGTCGGCGAGCTGGACCTGCACCTGATCGGCGAGGGCCGCCACGAACGGCTGTGGGACGTGCTCGGCGCGCACGTGCGGTGCTACGAGACGGTCACCGGTGACGTCACCGGTGTGTCGTTCGCCGTCTGGGCGCCGAACGCGCGCGGTGTGCGCGTGACGGGTGACTTCGACGGCTGGGACGGGCGCGCGAACCCGTTGCGGTCCATGGGGTCCTCCGGTGTGTGGGAGGTGTTCCTCCCGAACGTGCCGGTGGGCTCGCGGTACAAGTTCCGCATCCTCGGCGCCGACGGCGTGTGGCACGAGAAGGCCGACCCGATGGCGTTCGCCACGGAGGTGCCGCCGCAGACGGCGTCGGTGGTCACGCGGTCGGAGCACGAGTGGCAGGACGCCGAGTGGACGGCCCGGCGTGCGGCGACGCAGTGGGCGAACGCGCCGATGTCGATCTACGAGGTGCACCTCGGGTCGTGGAAGCCCGGCCTGAGCTACCGGCAGCTCGCGACCGAGCTCGCCGACTACTGCGAGGACATGGGCTTCACGCACGTCGAGCTGCTGCCCGTGGCCGAGCACCCGTTCGGCGGTTCGTGGGGCTACCAGGTCACCTCCTACTACGCGCCGACCTCGCGGTTCGGCACCCCGGACGACTTCCGGTTCTTCGTCGACGCCCTGCACCAGCGCGGCATCGGCGTGCTGGTCGACTGGGTGCCCGCGCACTTCCCCAAGGACAGCTGGGCGCTCGCGAAGTTCGACGGCACCCCGCTCTACGAGCACGCCGACCCGCGTCGCGGTGAGCAGCTCGACTGGGGCACGTACGTCTTCGACTTCGGCCGCAACGAGGTGCGCAACTTCCTCGTGGCGAACGCGCTGTTCTGGATCGAGGAGTTCCACCTCGACGGGCTGCGCGTGGACGCCGTGGCGTCGATGCTCTACCTCGACTACTCGCGGCCGGAGGGCCAGTGGCTGCCCAACGAGCACGGCGGCCGGGAGAACCTGGAGGCGGTCCGGTTCCTGCAGGAGCTGAACGCGACGGTCTACAAGCGGCACCCCGGCATCGTGATGATCGCCGAGGAGTCGACGGCGTGGCCGGGCGTGACGCGGCCGACGCACCTGGGCGGTCTCGGGTTCGGCTTCAAGTGGAACATGGGCTGGATGCACGACACGCTGCACTACCTGTCGCGTGAGCCGGTCCACCGCTCGTTCCACCACAACGAGATGACGTTCTCGCTGGTCTACGCGTGGAGCGAGAACTTCGTGCTGCCGCTCTCGCACGACGAGGTGGTGCACGGCAAGGGCTCGCTGTGGACCCGGATGCCCGGCGACGACTGGAACAAGGCGGCGGGCGTGCGGTCGCTGCTCGCGTTCATGTGGGCGCACCCCGGCAAGCAGCTGCTGTTCATGGGCGGCGAGTTCGGGCAGCGGCAGGAGTGGTCGGAGTCGCGGTCGCTCGACTGGCACCTGGTCGAGCAGGAGCCGCTGCACCAGGGCATCCAGTCGTTGCTGCGCGACCTGAACTCGGTCTACAAGACCGCCGCGGCGCTGTTCTCGCACGACGTGACGCCGGAGGGCTTCCAGTGGATCGACGCGAACGACTCGGGTGGCAACGTCCTGTCGTTCCTGCGGGTCGGTGAGGACGGCTCGACGCTCGCCTGCGTCGCGAACTTCTCCGGTTCGCCGCACCACGACTACCGGGTCGGCCTGCCGTCGACCGGGCGGTGGAAGGAGCTCATGAACACCGACGCGGCGCACTACGGCGGGTCGGGCGTGGGCAACATGGGCGGTGTCGTCGCCGAGGCCAAGCCGTGGCACGGGCGACCCGCGTCGGCGGTCCTGCAGCTGCCGCCCTCGGGCGTGCTGTGGCTCGTGCCGGACCCCGCCGACGAGCTGTGACGCCGGCCGGGGTGCGGCCGCAGCCGGTCGCACCCCGGTCACCGGCGGTGATCTCGCCGGGTGAACCCGATCGGCCCGGCACACGTTGACCATCACATGCGCCTGAGTTCGCCGAGTAGGGCCTCCGTCGAGCCGGGCGGCAGGCACAATGGTGTGATGCGGCACTGGAGCATCGCGCTGATGGTCGTCACCGCCCTGCTCGCCACGGGGTGCACCGCCGGGATACCCGGCCGTCCCCGTGCCGCCAAGGTGGTCAAGCAACAACCCGCCAACCCGACGATCCAGGTCCGCGGCAGCGACAACGGCCGCATCGACCAGCTCGCGGCGACGGCGCTCACGGACATCGAGGTCTTCTGGACCGACTCGTTCCAGAAGACGTTCGGCAAGCCGTGGAAGAAGCTGAGCGGCGGCTACTACTCCGTCGACACCGCGGACTCGGCCGCCAAGCCGCCGCCGTGCACGCAGAAGGCCGCCGACGTGGAGGGCAACGCGTTCTACTGCCCCTCGGCCGACGCCATCGCCTGGGACCGCTCGTCGCTGCTGCCCGTGCTGGAGGACCGCTTCGGCGAGGCCGCCGTGGTCGTCGTGCTGGCCCACGAGGTCGGCCACGCCGTGCAGAACCGCATGGGCATCACGCCGGAGGCGGAGCGCCGTGAGCCGGACAAGTACCCGACGATCCTCACCGAGGCGCAGGCCGACTGCTTCGCGGGCTCGTTCGTCCGGCACGTCACCGACGGCGACTCCGAGTACCTCGACATCGGCACCGACGCGCTGGACAAGGCGCTGGGCGCGCTGATCACGTTCCGCGACCCGGTCGGCACCTCACCGGAGGACGAGCAGGCGCACGGCAGCGCGTTCGACCGCGTGGCCGCCTTCCAGGACGGCTTCGAGCAGGGCCCCAAGTTCTGCGCCGCCATGTCCGTGCAGAACCGCACGTTCACCCAGCGCGCCTTCACGAGCACCCGCGACCGCGCGAACGGCGGCAACCTGCCGTTCGACGAGATGCTGGAGTCGGTCACCCCCGACCTCGACACGTACTTCAAGACGCTGGCCACGACCCAGAGCAAGACCTGGCCGACTGTGCGCGCCGAGGCCGCGTCCAGCGAGCCGGACTGCTCCGGTGACCAGGGCCCGGTCGCCTACTGCCCGTCGGACAAGACCATCAAGATCGACACCAAGGACGAGCTGCCCGCGCTGCACAAGGAGCTCGGCGACTACGCCACCGGCACGCTGATCGCCACCCGGTACGCACTGGCCGAGCTGGCCGTCCTCGGCAAGCCGACCGAGGGCGAGGAGGCCTCGAAGGCCGCGCTGTGCCTGGCCGGCGCGTACACCGGCGCGGTGTTCCAGCGGCAGGACGGGTTCGGGCTGTCGCCGGGCGACTTCGACGAGGCGGTGACGGTGCTGCTGCGGTTCGACTACGCGGCCCGCGACGCGACCGGCGGTGACGCGGTGGACCCCGGCTTCGAGCGGGTGGCCCGGTTCCGCGAAGGGGTGTTCGAGGGTCCGAAGAAGTGCGGGCTGAACTGATCTCGCGCCCGGCAGCCGAAAGCCCGCAGCGGACCGTTCCGCTGCGGGCTTCACTGTGCCGGGGGCGGTCAGCTCGACTGGAGCGAGATCTTCGCGCCGGGGATCTTCAGGGTGCCGCCGGCCAGGTCCGCGTTGCGCACCGTGACCTCGGTGAACGACGCGATCGGCACGTTCAGCGGCGGCGGGTGGGCCGCGGTGTAGTCGACCGGGATCTTGATGCCGAGGATGTCCAGGTTCCCCTTGAGCTGCACGGTGAACAGCTCGATCCTGGCCGGTGAGCCGAACGGGACCGAGACCGTGGACGTGCTGCCGGGCGCGGCCCTCGTCACGAGCTGCACGCCGGGTGAGACCTCGCCGGTCTGCACCAGGTCGCGGATCTTCATGTCGGTGGCCGTGAACTTGAGGACCTTCACGACCTGGCCGTTCAGCACCGAGTCGACGACGCCCGCGAAGTTCAGGCCGACCAGGTCGAGCCGGGAGGCGGTGAGGGTCCACTCCCTGCCGCCCGCCGCCGGGGCAGGGGCCGGTGGCGGGGTGGCCGGCGTCGACGGCGGCACCGTGCTCGGCGGTGGGGCCGGCACGGACGACGACGCCGGCGGCGGGGTGGAGCTGCCCGGCGGGGTGCCCGGTGGCGTGCTGCTCGACGGCGGTGCGACGGAGCTGCTCGTGGGGGCCTGGGTGGTGCTCACGGGCGGCGGTACCGACGGGTCGGCGGGGTCGGCGGACGGTTGCTGGACGGCGAGCAGCGCGATCAGGGCCACGGCGGCCATCGGCGGTGCCGGGTTCTCCAGGGAGAGCTCCGACCGGCCCTTCCTCCTGCGCTTCTCCCCCGGCGCCTTCGGTTCCTTCGGCACGTCGGTCCACGCCACGGCGAGCGCGCCGCCGAGCAGGCTGAGGACGGTGCCGAGCAGGAAGCCGCCGAGGTTCGTCGTCACCAGCGCCACCAGCGACAGCAGCACGGTGACGATGCCGGAGGCGAGCCGGAACCCCGGCGCGATCCACAGCGACAGACCGCAGATGATCAGCAACGTGCCGATCAGCAGCGCGGAGACGCCGCCGATCGTCTTGATCGAGATGATCATGTCGCCGAGCTTCACGCCGACGAACGGCGGGAACAGGATGACCATCGCACCGGCGATGACGAACAGGCCGGCCCAGAAGGGCCGGCCACGCCGCCACGCGGTGAAGCTGCGCCAGAGCCTCAGAAGCACTCGTTCTGCCCCTGCTTCAAGCTCAGGTTCATCCCCTTGAACTTGATGGACTGGGCCGTCGTGCTCCACGCGACCTGCCGCAGCGCCGCGATGTTGACGGTGTCGGCCTGCATGCCGAACGACCCCGGCAGGCCCTTCAGGCCCTCCGGGCCCTTGGACAGCGTGCCGGCGTCGATGCCGATCTGCGGGTTGCCCAGCGTCAGGTCACCGCTGATGTCGGTGAGCCCGACGACCAGGTTGGTCGCCTCCATGCCGCCCTTGCCGCCGGCCTCGATGCGCATCGTGAGGTCGCCGACGACCGGCATGTCGGGGACGAAGACCGACTGGCAGAACTTGTCGAGCGATGCCGACTTGAAGCCGTTCACCGCGACCGGGTGCACCTGACCGGACCCGGCGTCCACCCCGCCGAACTGGACGTACCCCTGGCCCGTCAAGCCGTCAGCTGACACCTTGAAACTGCTGCCGGACACCGAGAACGAGGCGGCCAGCGCTCCTTGGGACATGCCGAAGAGGAGCACACCGGCGCCCACGGCACCGATGCCGAGCACCCCGACGAACCGTGCCCAGCGCGTTCTTCCCATACCGCCAAACTCCTTCCACGCCGAAGGCTTGCGTGGGGGGACTGTGCGCTCCGGAACATCGGCGGGACAAGGAAACGAGTCCGTGCAGTCTTGAAATCACCCCACGGGGTGAGGGAGTTTCACGTTTGGCCGCTGGTGGTTCCCTCACCAGGCCCAGAGGGCACTGAGTAGCCTCTGACCATGGGGATCGGACGCCTGGCCGCAGCGCTCACCACCGTCGTCGCGCTGGCGGGATGCTCCTCCGTGGTCGAGGGAGCACCGAAGGGCGAGCGGCCCGACCCCACGAAGGTCGCGGGCCTCGCGATCACCAACGGCCCGTCCGGCGCCAAGCCCGGCGTGCCGAACGCCGACCTGTCCGTCGAGAACGGCGACGGCGGCGAGATGGACCAGCTCGCGATCAACACGCTCGCCGACGTCCAGGAGTTCTGGAAGGACGAGATGCCGAAGGCGTTCGGCGGCAAGGCGTTCGAGCCGGTGAAGCGGTTCATCTCCTACGACTCCAACGGCAAGGGCGTCGAGGTCTGCCGCCTCAACACCACCGGCATCGCCAACGCGTTCTACTGCGCGGTCGACGACAGCATCACCTGGGACCGCGGCGAGCTGCTGCCGATGCTCAAGGACGCGTTCGGCCCGATGGCCGTCGTCACCGTTCTCGCGCACGAGATGGGCCACGCCGTGCAGTACAAGCTCGGTGCCGCGTCCGGCATCGGGCCGAACACCCAGTCGATCGTCAAGGAGCAGCAGGCCGACTGCTACACCGGCGTGTTCATGCGCTGGATCGCCGAGAACAGGTCCAAGCACTTCGAGCTGTCCACCGGCGAGGGCCTCAACCAGGTGCTGCAGACCATGTTCTTCATCCGCGACTCCGCCGGCACCTCGTTCGAGAAGCAGGGCGCCCACGGCAGCGCGTTCGACCGCGTCTCCGCCTTCCAGTTCGGGTTCGTGCGCGGTGCCGCCCGCTGCGCCGAGATCAACGAGGCCGAGATCGACAAGCGCATCACCGAACGCCCGTTCTCGTTGCAGGACACCGACCAGGGCCAGGGCCGCGGCAACGCCCGCATCGACCAGGACAAGTACCTCAAGGCGCTGGAGGAGTCGCTGCGCGACGCCTACAGGTCCAGCGGCGCGGCCTTCCCCGCCCTCGACAAGGGCGGCATCAGGTCCTGCGCCGACGCCCAGACGACCTCGCCCGCGTCCTACTGCCCCGCCACGAACCAGGTCCAGCTCGACCTGCCGTCGCTGGTCAAGATCGGCACCCCGCCCAAGCGCGGGCAGAAGGGCGGCATCGGCGACTTCGCCGCGTTCGCCGTCGTGGCGTCCCGCTTCTCGCTGTCCATCCAGAGCGCCACGGGCTTCAGGCTCGACGACGACGCGGCGGGCCAGCGCACGGCGTGCCTCACCGGGGCGTGGGCGGGGCTCACCAACCGCCCCGACCCCGCCGCGGGTCTGCGGCTGTCCCCCGGCGACCTCGACGAGGCCGTGGCCGAGCTGCTCGCCGACGACAGCCTCATCGCGGCCGACGTGAACGGCAAGGCGGTGCCCTCCGGGTTCGCACGGGTGGAGGCCTTCGCCGACGGGTTCTTCCGCGGTTCCGCGCTGTGCGTGAAGAAGTACTCGGTTTGACCCTTTGATCGACGCCGGTCGATACTTTTCCGGTGCTGACCGATGAAGCCACCACGTACGCCTCGTGGTTCGCGAGCCTGTCCGACCCCACGCGCGTGCGCCTGCTCCACCAGGTCGCGTCCGCGCCCGGCGAGGTCACGGTGGGCGAGCTGACGACGTCGCTCGGCATCAGCCAGTCCACCTGCTCGCACCACGTCCGCAAGCTCTCCGAGGTCGGCTTCCTGCGCGTGCGGCGCGAGGGCACGGCGACGATGGTGTCGGTGAACCCGTCGTGCTGCACCGGTCTGCCGCACGCCGCCGACGCCGTGATGGGCGCGCTGACCACCGGTTCGGTCCGGCCGGTCGCCGGTGTCGCCGTGCGCGCGATGACCGCGGCCGACTGGCCCGACGTCCGCCGCATCTACGGCGAGGGCATCGCCTCGGGCAACGCGACGTTCGAAACCGAGGTCCCGTCCCGCCGCACGCTGGAGCAGAAATGGCTCCCGGACCACCGCTGGATCGCGGTGGTGGACGGTTCCGTGGCGGGCTGGGCCTCGGCCGCCCCGGTCTCACCGCGCGAGTGCTACGCGGGCGTGGCCGAGACCTCGATCTACGTGAGCGACGCGTTCCAGGGCCGCGGCGTGGGCAAAACCCTGCTGCACCACCAGGTTTCGGCCGCCGATGCCGACGGCCTGTGGACGTTGCAGGCCGTGATCTTCCCGGAGAACCGCGCCAGCATCGCACTGCACCACCGGGCGGGGTTCCGCACGGTCGGACTCCGCGAACGGATCGCCCAGCACCACGGCAAATGGCGCGACACCGTACTCCTCGAACGCCGCCGCCCCTAATTCAGAGGGTACGCGGGGTCCCCGCGTACCCCAGAAGGGAACGCAGGGCCCCCGCGTGACCTTAAATGGGAACGTGGGGGGCCCGCGTGCCCCGGAAGGGGACGTGGGGGGCCCGCGTGCCGGTCAGTAGAGGGCGGAAGCGAGGTTGCGGCGTGCTGCGGCCACGCGCGGGTCGTCCGCGGGGAACAGCTCGAACAGGCCGACCAGGTGCTGGCGCACGCGGTCGCGGTCGTCCCCGTACACCCGCCGCACGGTGTCGACGAGGCGCTTGAACGCCTCCTCCACCTGCTGCGACGCCACCTGCGCGTCGGCGGCGGCGAGCTGCGCGTCGACGTCGTCCGGTGCGCCGTCCGCCTTCGCGATCACCGCCGGGTCGACGGCCTCGGCCCGCTCGGCGAACCGCGCCTGCGCGAGACCTTCCTTCGCAAGCTCGTTGGACGGTTCGGCGTCGAGGATGTGCTGGTAGGCGGCCTGCGCGGCGGCGTAGTCGCCCCGCTCGAAGGCCTCCTCGGCGGCGACGAACCGCGGGTCCTCTGGGAGCTCCTCCGGCTCGGCCGGCGCGGTGGCGTTGGCCTCGCCGGCGCGGATGCCCGGCAGCCGGTCGCGCAGCGCGTCCAGCAGCCGCGCGATCCACTGCTGCAGCTCGGCGTCAGCGAGCGGGCCGGCGAACGCGTCGATCGGCTGCCCGCCGGCGACGGCCACGGTCGTCGGCACGGACTGCACGCCGAACGCCTGGCCGATGCGCGGGGCCTGCTCCAGGTCGACCCGCGCGAGGATCCACGAGCCGCCCGACGGCTGGGCGAGCCGCGTGAGCGACGCGGCCAACTGCTGCGACTCCGGGCTGTAGGAGGCACCCAGCAGCACCACGACGGGCACCTGCAGGGACTGCTCGACCACCGCCTGGAACGACGCCTCTGTGACGTCCACGATCCACGGCGCGGACCCGTTCGGAGCTCCGGCGGGACCGGCGGCGGGAGCGGGCGACGCGGCCGCCTGGCGGGCGGCGTCGGCGCGCGCCTTCAGGGCACCCAGGTCGACGGCGCCCGAGAGCGCGGCGGACAGTGCGGCGGTCTTGCGAGGATCAGGCCTTGTCACGTGTTCCATCCTGGCACGGCTAGTTCCCGGACCGGGTCCAGGGCCATCGGGTTGACGCGCATCGCCTCGTTGCCCGAAGCGATGCGTAGTGCAAGCGGTGTCATCAGGTCGACGAACCGCTCGGTTCGCTGTCCTCCCAGCGCTTCCCACGGCGCGCGGGCGGCCTCGTCGGTCGCCCGTTCCACCGCGGCGAGGTCACCGGGCAGGTCGGCGGCTTCCCATTCTTCCTCCGTCCACCCCCTCGCCGCCCGCATGTACGCCGGATCGAGGGAATGCTCACGCGCGTAGAGCGCAAGCGCTTGGCACGGTCCCACACCGTGGGCCACGAGCGCAGCCACATGCCCATCTCCACGCGACTCGCGCAAGATCGTGCACGCGTGCCACAGCGCCAGGTGCGGCTCGTCGGGCCACGGCAGCGCGCGGTTCGCCGCGGCCAGCGGGCGGCCCGCGATCGGAGCGGCCTCGGCGGCGTCCCGCGCGAGCGCGGCCAGCTCGGTGATCTCGGGGGTGTCCACCGCGCCGAGCAACCGCCGCAGGGCGCCGTCGACGCCCTCCAGCCGCGCCCGCAGGAACTCCGCCGGTGAGGCGACCTCCCACGCGTCGGGCAGCGCCCGTGCGACCTTGCGCGGGGCGAAGTTGTAGAAGACGGCCGTCACCAGCTCGCGGGAGGCGGCGCCCAGCGGTGCGGCGCGCAGGCCGAAGTAGCCCATCCAGCCGCCCTTGCAGCCCAGCGCGTCGGTTGCCGCGCGGGACTCGGGCGTGAAGTAGGTGACGTCGTGGTACGGCTCGAACCGCAGCCACAGCTGCCTCACATCCACGCCCGACACGCTAACCCAGCGGACGCCGCCGCACGGACCCGCTCACCGGTGCGGCGTAGAGCCCTCGGCCGTTCGTGCGGACCGTTGCTCCACACGGGTCACGGGGTGTCGGCGAGGTGGTCCTCGATCCGCTGCACCTTGGCCTTCAGCTGCCCGGTGTGGCCCGGCCGGATGTCGGCCTTGAGCACGAGCGAGACCCGCGGTGCCGCGGCCTGCACCGCCTCCGTCGCGCGCTTCACGACGTCCATCACCTCGTCCCACTCCCCCTCGACCAAGGTGAACATCGAGTTCGTCTCGTTGGGCAGTCCCGACTCCCGCACGATCCGCACGGCCTCGGCGACGGCCGCGGCCACACTTCCCGACGAGTCCGATGCGGACGGAGCAACGCTGAACGCGACAAGCACACGTGCCTCCCTGGTGATCTCTGCGTGTACTGACTGGTAGCTTCCGTGCACATGACACCGCTGCCGTTCGATCCGATCGCCCGCGCGGCCGAACTGTGGGACGAGCGCGTCGGTTCGGCCACGTCGATGGCCGCCGTCACGAGCGTCATGCGTGTCCAGCAAATCATCCAGTCCGCGGTGGACGCAGCCCTCAAGCCGCACGGGCTCACGTTCGCCCGCTACGAGGCGCTGGTGCTGCTGTTCTTCTCCCGCAAGGGCGCGCTGCCGATGCGGGTCATGGGCGAGCGCCTGCAGCTGCACCCGACGTCGGTCACGAACATCGTCGACCGGCTGGAGAGCGACGGCCTGGTCCGCCGCACGCCGCACCCGACCGACCGCCGCACGACGCTGGTGGAGATCACCGAGGCCGGTCTGCAGCGCCGGGAGGCGGCGACCGAGGCGGTCGTGCGGGTCAACCTCGGGCTCAAGGGACTCACCGACCGGCAGACCGAGCAGCTCACCGACCTGCTCGCCAAGGTGCGCAGGGCCAGCGGCGACTTCGAGGACTAATTCGGTTGGCACGCGACCGGAGCTGTGGCGTCATGGGCGGGTGATCCGAAACCGCCCTGACCGCTCGATCGTCGCCCTCGTCAGCACCCCGAGCGGGTTCGCCGGGCGCACCGGTGTCCTGCCGGTGCCGACCCCGGAGTGGAACCACGTCGAGCCGGTCAACGCCGTGCTGCGGGAGCTGCTGGGTGTCGAGACGAGCGTGCTGCGGCTGGTGTCGGTCGAGGGCGGCCAGGTGCCATGGGGCGGCACGGTCACCTACCACGTGCAGGCGCACGGCGAGCCCGACCGCTCGAAGCTGAGCCCGGCGGCCGAACCCGCGCCCGACGCCGAGCACCGGTTGCCGTGGGCGCGGCTCGGCGGTCCCGCGGAGCTGGTGGCGTGGGCCGACACCGCGGTCACCCGCACTGGCCCTGCCGTGCAGGTCAGGACGTGGAACCTGTCGAGCGTGCACCGGCTGCCCACCGCGGGCGGCCCGGTGTGGCTCAAGGCCGTGCCGCCGTTCTTCTGCGACGAGGGCGCCGTGCTCAAGACGGTCGCGGCGCACGACCCGACGCTCGTGCCGGCGGTGCTCGCGTCCGCGCCGGGCCGGGTGCTGCTGAGCCAGGCGGAGGGCGGCAACTGCTGGGACCTGACGCCGGAGCTGGTCGAGCGGGTCGTGCCGCGCTGGGTCGCCGTGCAGCACGCGCTGGCCGGCGAGCCGCAGCTGCCGCCGTCGGTCGTGCCGATGCCGTCGTTCGGGCTGCCGGACACCCTCGTGCACGGCGACTTCCACCCCGGCAACTGGCGCGACAGCGGCGTCGTGATCGACTGGTCCGACGCGTGCTGGGGCCACCCGGCGCTCGACGCGTGCCGGCTGACCGAGTTCACCCCGCACCTGAGCGACGTGATCAGCCGGGTGTGGAGCGAGGCCTGGCTGCGGCACCGCCCGGACAGCGAGCCGCTGAAGGCGCTCGACGTCGCCCGTCG
This sequence comes from Lentzea sp. NPDC036949, assembly GCF_055608075.1. Taxonomy (NCBI): domain Bacteria; kingdom Bacillati; phylum Actinomycetota; class Actinomycetes; order Pseudonocardiales; family Pseudonocardiaceae; genus Lentzea; species Lentzea sp. NPDC036949. Next base: position 413,893 of record NZ_JBVJRA010000008.1, on the reverse strand, counting down.
TGCCTCACGGCTGCACAACGCGGTGAAGTACCAGGAGTTCCTGGACAACATCGAGGCGTCCGAGCGGATCTACCACGAGGGCGACCAGGAGGCCGAGCTCAGAGCTGTTCGGGAGCTGCCCGTTCGGTGAGGCGGCCGGTCTTCGCGGCCCAGCGCTCGAAGATCACCGTGCCGAACGGCGGGATGCTGGAGAGCAGGCCCAGCAGCAGCGTGCGGGTGTCCCACCGCAGCGGCTCCTTCGCCATGAGCGTGACGAGGATGAAGGCGACGAAGACGAAGCCGTGGATCGGGCCGAAGACCTTGACGCCGATCTCGTTCTGCACCACGACGTACTTGAAGAACATCCCGAGCAGCAGCCCCGCCCAGGAGATCGCCTCGGCGAGGGCGAGGATGCGGAACCGTCCGGCCGCGCTGGAGAACGTCATGGCTCCCCATCATGAACCGTGATGGGGAGCACAACGCCACCGGGGTTGTCTATTTATGTCCTATTCCTCCCATTTGAAGACACGGGAGGCGAGGAACCCGACCACGAGCGCGAACCCGGTGAGGACAGCGGCCGGCACCACCAGCGCCTCGACCCCCTTGCCGCGCACCAGCACGTCGAGCATGCCGTCGTTCATGTGCCGCAACGGGAACACCTTCGACACCGCCTGCAGCCACCCCGGCGCCTGGTCGACCGGGAAGAACGTGCCGGACAGGAACGCCATCGGCAGCACCACGATGTTCGCCGCGGCCGACGCGGACTCCTCGGTCTTCGCGAACGCGCCGACGAGCATGCCGAGCGCGAAGAACGCGACCGTCCCCAGCAGCAGCAACGGAATCGCCAGCCACCAGTGCCCCGAGAGCCGCAGCCCGAACACCGGCAGCATCGCGATGCCGACGAAGATCGCGCCCTGCACCAGCGCGACGCCCGCGCTGACGAGCACCCGCGACGACAGCACCGCGGTCGTGGACACCGGCGCGAGCCTGATCCGCCGCAGCACCTGCTTGCGCCGCCACGACACCAGCGTCAGCGCGGAGCCGAACACCGCCGACACCGCCACGCCCCACGACAGGATGCCCGGCGTCAGGTACTGGATCGGCTTGAGCGAGGCGTCCTCGACCTTCTCGGCGGCGAAGGTGAACCGCGGCGGCTGGCCCGTGGCGGCGAGGTTGGTCTTGTCCACGAACCCGTTCACGATCCCGAGGACGGTCGCCGACTGGACCTGGTCGCTCTGCGCGTAGCGGACGTCGAGCGTCTGGCCGCGCACGATCAGCGCGGCCAGCAGGTCGCCGTCCTTCACCTTCTGCAAGGCGGCGTTCTCGTCGTCGAACGCCTCCAGCTCCAGCACACCGCTGTCCCTGAGCGAGCTGACCACCGGGCCGTCGCCGACCACCGCGATCTTCGTCTTGTCCGTGCCCACGTCCCGCAGGAGCAGACCGAAGATCACCAGGAACATCAGCGGGAACAGGAAGGTGAAGAACAGCGTCACCCTGTCCCGGACGAACCCCTTGAACATCGCGAGCGAAAGCGTTCTGAACGCGGTCATGCGCGGTACTCCCGCCCGGTCAGGTCGAGGAAGACGTCTTCGAGGGTGGCCGTGCGGACCTGGAGGCCGTCGAGCGCACCGCGGTCGGCGAGCGCGGACAGCACCGGCGCGGGGCGGCGGGTGGAGATCGTCAGCGAGACCTCGTCCTCGTGCGCCTCCTCGACACCGTCGAGCGCGGTGGCGTCCACGACGGACAGCAGGCCCTTCTGCAGCGTCACGTGGGTCGGTGCGTCCAGGCCGCGCACGAGCACCGCCGGCGGGTCGAGAGCGAGCACCCTGCCCCTGTCCATGATGGCGACGCGGTCGCAGAGGATCTCGGCCTCGTCGAGGTAGTGCGTGGTGTAGACGATGGTCTTGCCGCGCTCCCGGATGGCCCGCAGCACGTCCCAGAGGTTGCGCCGGGCCTGCGGGTCGAGCGCGGCCGTGGGCTCGTCCAGGAACACGATGTCCGGGTCGTGCACGAGCGCGCACGCGATGGAGAGCCGTTGCCGCTGCCCACCGGAGAGCTTGTTCTCCTGCTCGTTCGCCTTGTCGGCGAGGCCGACGAGCTCCAGCATGTCCGCGGCGGTGCCGGGGCTCACGCCGTAGAGCGAGCCGAACGTCTGCAACTGCTCCTTCGCCGTCAGCTTCTCGAAGAACGACGACGCCTGCAGCTGCACACCGATGCGCGGCAACAACTTCGTGTTGCGCGGCCACGGGCTCTCGCCGAGCAGCGACACCTCACCGCTGTCGGGCTCGCGCAGGCCTTCGACGATTTCCAGCGTCGTCGTCTTACCGGCGCCGTTGGGCCCCAGAATGCCGAAGAACTCGCCCTCGGCCACGGTGAACGAGACCCCGTCCACCGCTTTCAGCTCGCCGTAGCTCTTGCGGACGTCCCGCACCACGACCGCCGACCGTTCCTGCGTCATGGCGCGACGGTAGGTCAGCGGCAGGTCCCGCACGCCGCGGATCGACCAAAGTCGTCGCGAAGTCGAGACGAAAGCCGTCAGCCGCCCGCGACCAGCAGCGGGCGTTCGGTGTGGACGTCGGCCGACCTGCGCAGCGCGGCGGCGAACTGCTCGAACCGCGCCCGCGGCACGGCCGTGCGGACCTCGCCCAGCGCCTGCCACGCGAGGCGGTGCTCCGCGGTCTCGGCGAGCCGCGGCACCGGACCGCCCATGACGTCCCCGGCGAACGCGAGCGCGACGGTCGCCGCCCGCAGGCACGCGGTCGCGAGGGTCACGCAGTCCTCGACGAGCGGGCCGTCACCACCGGGGCGCACGACCCCGCCGACGGCGAACCGGACGACCTGCATCAGCGCGAGGTGCAGGCGCTGGCCGGCCAGGACGCGCTGGTGCGACAGGTCCTCGGAACCGGTGCCGGGCATCACGACGGTCATGCCGACCTGGGGCCGGCGCAGGACGTGGTCGAAGAGGGCGGTGGGCGCCCACACCAGGGTGCGCCAGGCGTCCCCGCCCAGCGAGGTGCCCATGCGGGTGGCGTTGCCGAGGACGTCGAGGTAGGCGGTGAGGACGCCGGACAGGAACACGGCGCCGCTGTCACCGCCGGCCCTGGTGATGCCCAGCCGCCGGTCGTCGGCGAGGTGGCCGTCGCAGGGTCCGGGCTCCCACCCGATGACGTCGCTGCTCGCCAGCACCACGCGGGCCAGCCGCTGGTGCACGGGCGAGGCGGACAGCACCGTGTCGTCCAGCCCCATCCGGGCGAGCACGGACGCCGCGTGCCGCACCGACTCGCGGTGCCGCGGCACGAGGTCGGGGTGCAGCAGGCGGAACGGTTCCACGTCGTCCCCTCCGTTGGTTGTCATCACAATGACCTGCGGGCGGCGGGAAGTCATCCGGATGGGCCGCTGCGTTACGTCTCAGTTGGACTGCACCCAGGCCGCGAGCTGCGCGCGGGTCGACAGGTCGAGCACGGTCTTCACGTTGTGCACGTGCGACTCGACGGTGCGGTGCGAGATCCCCAGGCTGGCCGCGATCTGCGCGTTCGTGAGGCCCTGCGCCACCAGGTCGGCGACCATCCGCTGCCGGTCGCTCAGCACCGCGTCGCGCGCGGCCGCCTCGTCCAGCGCGGTCTCCACGGCGTAGCGGAGGTCCATCGCGCGACCGGCCCGCTCGGCCCGGCTGAAAGCCGCGCGGGGCAAGGCTTCCCGTGCGACATCACGAACGGCGGCGATCTTCCGCCGCCACCACGGTCCCGGCGGGACGTCCCACACCGCGCGCATCTGCCGGCAGGCGGCCAGCAACCGCACCCCGAGCTCGTGCCGCCCGGACAGCACGGCGACCAGGGCGCAGCCCTCGACCGCCTCCAGCACCGCCCGCGGCGCCGCCGCCGACATCCGCGTGCTCTCGGCGAACCGCGCGCCCGCCCTGCCCAGGTCGCCGCGTTCCAGCGCGACGCAGCCGGAGGTGTGCAGGGCGGTGGCCGCGATGTCGGGGCGCCCCAGGTCCGCCAGCACGGGCAGGGCCGCGGACACCAGCTCGTCGGCGCCGTCGACGTCGCCCAGCTCCAGCCGCACCCGGCCGAGGTTCCGGCTCGACACGGCGACGCTCACGTCGTCGCCGTTGCGCACACCCCACTCGATCGACCGGCGCAGGGCCCGCGCCGTGTTCGGCAGGTCGGCCATGCCGTCGTAAGCGCCCGCGACCGTGCGGTAGAGGCGGCACAGGACGAGCTGCTGGCCACCCGCCTCTGCGGTCTCGACCGCCTCCAGCGCGTACCGCACCGCGTCGTCGTGCCGTCCCTCGTGGCTCGCCAGCAGTGACGCGTACTCCAGCGCGAGGACGCGGTAGCGCGCGTCGGCCGCCGTTCGGTCCAGCACCTGCATCAGCACGGTGCTCGCTTCGGCGAAGCAGCCGCGGTCCGAGCAGACCCGCAGCAGGATCGTGGCGAGCATCAGCCGGCGTTCGTCCCACGGCTGCACCAGACGGGCGAACGCGTACGCCACGTTGTCGTACTCCTGGTGCTGCACCTCGACCTGCTCGGGCGTCAGGACCGACGACGTGACACCGGGTTCGCCCATCCCGCACAACCAGTCGACGATCCGGCGCGCGGTCTCGGCGTACTCGCCGCGGCTGCGCAGCTGTTCCTCCGCGTAGAGGCGCACCGACTCCAGCATCCGGAAGCGGCCGTCGTTCTCCCGCACCACCAACGACTTCGCCTGCAACGCGGCGAGCGGCTCGACCACCGGACCGCCGTGCACGACCTCGGCGATGCCCAGCCCGAACCCGCCTGGCAGCAGCGCGAGCCTGCGGAACAGCGCCTCCTCCTGCCCGGTCAGCAGGTCGTGGCTCCACGCGATGGCGGCGCGCAGGCTGCGGTGCCTGCTCTGCCCGTCCGCGTCGGCGAGCAGGTCGAGCCGTTCGTCGAGCCGGTCGGCCAGCTCGCACAGCGGCACCGACCGGATGAGCTTCGCTGCCAGCTCCACCGCGAGCGGGACGCCGTCCAGCCGCGCGCACACGGCGGCGATCTCGGCCTCGTGCTCCGGCGTGGCACTGATCCCGGCCCGGTCGGTGAACAACCGGACGGCGTCGGCCGCCATGCCCCGCACCGGGTAGACCGCCTCCCCGAAGGCGCGCAACGCCTCCCGGCTCGTGGCCAGCACCTGCACCCCGGGACAGCGCGCCAGCAGCGCGTCCACGACGGCACAGCACTCCTCGACGAGGTGCTCGCAGTTGTCGACCAGCAGCACCACCCTGCGTCCGGCCAGCTCCGCGAGCAGCGTGCCGCGCAACCCGGCCCCCGCGTACCGGTGGACGCCGACGGCGTGGGCGAACGCGGGCACCACCTGGTCGGCCGCGCCGACCCGGCTCAGCTCGACCGTGCGCACCTCCACCCGCTTCAGCCGGCCGGCGAGCTCCGCCGCGAGCCGCGTCTTGCCGACACCGGCCGCGCCGACGAGCGTGAGCATCCTGTGCTTGCGCAGCAACACCTGCAGCTCGGCGAGCTCGGTGACGCGTCCGACGAACGCGTCGGCGTGGGCGGGCACCTCGGTGACCACAGTGGACGTACCCGCGGTGCGCCGCCGGTAGGCCCGCTGACGGCACGCGTTCGAGCAGTACCGCGCCCTCGACGGCCGGGGCGCGAAGTGCGTGCCGCACGTCGCACAGGTGCCCATCGCGTGAGTTTACGGCCGATTCGGTGTCTCAATTGGGAAGTGTGCCCAGTTCGACGTCCAGCACGGCGCCGGACCGCAGCTCGGCGACCTCGATCCGGTCCCTGGTCCTGGCGAGCCACCCGCCCCGGACCCGCCGCACCACCTGCGTCTTCGTGAGGTCGGCGCCCTCGGCCCTGATCACGACGTCCCTGCCGTTCTCCAGGTGCACCACCGCCCTGGTGAACTTCGGGGCGTGCGGCACGAACTCGCCGGTGCCGGGCACCGCCGGGTACATGCCGAGCGCGCTGAACACGTACCAGGCCGACATCGTGCCGAGGTCGTCGTTGCCGGTGACCCCGGCCGGGCCGTTGACGAACAGCGTCTGCGCGGCTCTGACGACGACCGAGGTCTTCTCCGGCTTGCCGATCAGCGCGTACATCCACGGCGCGTGCAGGTCGGGTTCGTTGTTCGGGTTGTACCGGAACTGGTTGTAGTAGTCGTAGGGCCCGACGACCCACTTCTCCCGCACCGTGCGCCTCGGGTCGGTCAGCAGGTCCGGGTAGGCGAAGAAGTCGTCGAGCCGCGCCTCGGCCGCCGCCGCGCCGCCGACCGCGGTGAGCAGGCCGGGGATGTCGTGCCGGCACAACCACTGGTACTGCCAGGCCGTGCCCTCGTGGAACCCCTCCGAGCCCTGCGGCGTGTACGGGTCGAGCCAGGAGCCGTCCCGCAGCTTCGGGCGCGGGAACCCGGTGAAGCCGCGGTCGCTCACGCCCCGGTCCCACAGGGCGCGGTGGTTGAGGCCTCGCTGCCGCAGCCGTTCCGCGTCCTCCCGGTGCCCCAGCGCCTCGGCCATGACCGCGAGCGTGGCGTCGGCGAGCGCGTACTCCAGCGTGGCGGACGCGCCGTGGTGCGGGTCGGTGTCCTGCCCCTTCTTCGGGAAGTGCTTGTCGTACTGGACGAACCCGTTCGCGAGGTAGCTCGGGTTGCCCGACCGGCCCTGGAACCGGGAGCTCTCCGGCGGCACGCCGTCGGCGTTCTGCAGCAGTGCCCGGTACGCCTGCTCCTCGAAGCCCTCCAGGTGCCCGAACCGCCACAGGTCGACCAGGAACGGCGTGACCGGGTCGCCGGTCATGCAGTTGGTCTCCTGGTTGGCGAACGCCCACCGCGGCAGCCACCCGCCCTGCTCGTGGACGGCGAGCACGCTGCGGGCGATGTCCTTGCTGCGCTTGGTCCTCAGCAGCGCCAGCAGCTGGTTGTGCGCGCGATAGGTGTCCCACAGGCTGAAGTACTCGTAGTAGGTCCAGCCGTCGGCGCGGTGGACCTGCCCGTCGAACCCGCGGTACCGGCCGTCGAGGTCGCTGCCGGTCAGCGGCTGCAACAACACGTGGTACAGCGCGGTGTAGAAGACCGCGCGCTCGTCCCAGTCGTCCGTCTCGACCTCGATGCACGCCAATTCGTCGCGCCACGCCTGCTGCGCCTCGTTGCGGAGCTCGTCGAAGCTCTTCTCCCCGGCCTCGCCGAGGTTCCCGGTCGCCCCGTCGGCGTCCACTTGCGACAGTGCGGTCTTCGCCGTGACCGGCCCGGGCTCGAAGGTGACCCACGCGCCCCGCAGCCCGGCACCGCCCCGCGACTCGCGCTGCCCCGGCTTCGCCCCGTTCGGGCCCCAGGTGCCGAACTCCCGGAACGGCCGGTCGAACCGGGTGGTGAAGTGGGAGACGTACGGCCGGCCGCCGCAGAACGCCTGCGTCTCCACGGTTCCGGCGATGGTGCGGTCGTCCAGGACCACCACGCTGCTGGCCGAGACGGGTTCCTTGTCGTTGGCCTGGCCGACGTTGACGAGCACCGTGCCGCCCACGCCACCCGGCCACGTGAACCGCTCGACGCCGACGCGCGTGGTGGCGGTGCACTCGACGGTGATGTCCCGGTCCAGCCTGACCTTGTAGTAGCCGGGCTTCCCGATCTCGCCGTCGTGGGTGTACTTCGCGCCGTAGCGCCGGTGGTCGAAGCTCGCCGGCAACGGGCCCGAGATCGGCAGGATCGAGACCAGCCCGCCCTGCTCCCAGCAGCCGGCGCCGGAGAGGAAGAAGTGGCCGAAGCCGCGGATGACCTGGTCGTCGTAGCGGTAGCCGGCGTAGTGCGAGCCGATCGGGCTGGAGTGGGCCTTGCCGAACGGCATGGAGGCGCCCGGGAAGGTGTTGCCCTCGTCCTTCGTGCCGATGAAGGTGTTGACCGACTCGATGGGGTCCAGTGCGTCCACGAGGCCCACCCTAGACGGGATTCCGGGCGCGGGCAGTGGTGCGGAGGAGTGGTTCCGCGAGCACCGGCAGGACGCGGTTGATCCTCCACAGTGGACACCGCTGGCGACCGCCCGCCACCCGGCCCCGCTTGACCGGTGCCGAACGGTTGACAAGGGCGTGGAGCCGGGGTGAGATACGGCCACTATGACAACGTTGTCCCCCAGCGGCCAGGCTGCCGGCCAGCGCAAGGTCCGCCGCGCGACGATGAACGACGTCGCACGGCTGGCGGGCGTGAGCATCAAGACCGTCTCGCGCGTGGTCAACGACGAGCCGGGTGTGCACCCGTCCACCGCGGAGCGCGTGCTGGCGGCCATCGACCAGCTCGGGTTCCGGCGGAACCTCAGCGCGCGCAACCTGCGCAGGGGGTCGTCCACCGGCACGATCGGGCTGGTGCTGGAGGACGTCGGCAACCCGTTCTACTCCGGGGTGACCCGCGCTGTCGAGGAGATCGCGCGGCTGCGGGGCAGACAGGTGATCTCCGGATCGTCCGACGAGGACCCCGGCCGGGAGCGCGAGCTCGCGCTGGAGTTCTGCAGCCGCAGGGTCGACGGGCTGCTCATCGTGCCCGCGGGCCTGCAGCACAGCTACCTGGTGCCGGAGATGCGCGCGGGGACGCCGGTGGTGTTCCTGGACCGGCCGGCCGGGGACGTCGTGGCGGACACCGTGCTGGTCGACAACATCGGCGGGACCGTCGAGGCGGTGATGCACCTGGCCTCGCACGGGCACCGGCGGATCGCGTTCCTCGGGGACGCGCCGGACATCTTCACCGCCAACGAGCGGCTGCGCGGGTACCGCGAGGGCTGCGTGCGGGCCGGGATCGGGTACCACGAGGAGCTCGTGGCGATGGGACCGCACGACGAGGCCAGCGTCGTGACGGCGTTGCAGCGGTTGCGGACCATGCGGGAGCCGGCGACGGCGGTCGTGGCGGGCAACAACCGCATCACCGTCTCCGTCCTGCGCGCGCTCGCCGGGGTCGCGGACAAGCCCGCCCTGGTGGGCTTCGACGACTTCGAGCTCGCCGACCTGCTGTCGCCGCCGGTGACCGTGATCGCGCACGACGCGAGCGCGCTCGGCAAGGCGGCCACCGATTTGTTGTTCGCCCGACTGGACGGCGACAACTCACCACCGCGCCGCGTCGTGCTGCCGGTGCGCTTGGTGCCACGAGGATCCGGGGAGGTCCACGCGTGAGTTCTGGCTTGCTCCACCAGCCGGTCAACCTGCCGGCGAACCAGCCGAAGCAGTTCTACCGCGGCGGTGAGGCGATCGCCGCGTTGCGGGGTGGCGCCGCCGCCGACTTCGGGCCGGAGGACTGGGTGGCGTCGACGACGACGCTCTTCGGCCGCAGCGACGCGGGGCTGACGACGTTGCCGGACGGCGTCCTGCTGCGGGACGCCGTCGCCGCGGACCCCACGGGGTGGCTCGGCGCCGACCACGTGGCCGAGTTCGGCGCGGACACGGCGCTGCTCGTGAAGCTGCTCGACGCCGGGCAGCGGTTGCCGGTGCACTGCCACCCCTCCAACGCCTTCGCCGCCACGCACCTGAACTGCCGGCACGGCAAGACGGAGGCGTGGATCGTGATCGGCACGACCGGCGCGAACCCGACCGTCTACATCGGATTCAAGGACGAGGTGCCCGCCGACGTCGTCGCCGGCTGGGTCGCCACGCAGAACACGACGGCGATGCTCGACGCGCTCAACCCGGTGTGCGTGCGGCCCGGTGACACGGTGTTCGTGCCCGCCGGTGTGCCGCACGCGATCGGCGAGGGCGTGTTCATCGTCGAGCTGCAGCAGCCGACCGACTTCTCGGTGACGCTGGAGTGGCAGGGGTTCCTCGCCGACGCCGACGCCGGCCACCTCGGGCTCGGCTACGACCTGGCGCTGGACTGCGTCGACCGGCAGGGCTGGGGCTCCTCGCTGGCGGAGCTCGTGCACCAGACGTCGGAGAAGTGGGCGCCGTCGGTGGACCTGCTGGGCCGCGCCGCCGACCCGTTCTTCCAGGCCGACCGCCTGCACGTGGAGGGCTCCTCCACCCTGGAGCCGTCGTTCGCCGTGCTCGTCGTGCTGGAGGGCTCCGGCCGGCTCGGCGCGCTGGACGTGCACAAGGGCAGCACCGTCGTCGTGCCGCACGCGGCCGGTGAGCTGGGGCTGACCGGTGACCTGGTGGCGGTCCGCTGCCGTCCACCCGTCCTGTCCACCCTGGAGGGCGCATCGCGATGAGCCGGCCGCTGCTGGAGGCGCGTGATCTCACGAAGAGCTACGGCACCGTGGAAGCACTCCGCGGTGCGTCGTTCACCGCCTGCGCGGGCGAGGTCGTGTCGCTGATCGGCGACAACGGCGCCGGCAAGTCCACCCTGGTGAAGTGCCTGTCCGGGGTGGAGCAGCCGACCGGCGGAACGCTGCTGTTCGAGGGGGAGCCGCTCGTGCTGGGCTCCCCCAACGACGCCCGCGACCGCGGCATCGAGACGGTGTTCCAGGACCTCGCGGTCGCGCCGGACCTCGACCCGGCCGCGAACATGTTCCTGGGCAGGGAGATCCTCAAGCCGGGTCTGCTCGGGTTCCTCGGCGTGCTCGACAAGAAGGCGATGCGCAGGCAGGCCACCGAGCACTTCACCCGCTTCGGCGCGGCGCTGCAGAGCATCGACGTGCCGATCGCGGCGCTGTCCGGTGGTCAGCGGCAGTCCGTGGCGGTCGCGCGCTCGGTGGCGTGGGCGTCGAAGCTCGTGTTCATGGACGAGCCGACCGCGGCACTCGGCGTGGTGCAGCGCGAACGCGTGCTCGACGTGATCAAGCGGGTCCGCGACGAGGGCGTCGCGGTGGTGCTGATCAGCCACAACATGCCCGAGGTGCTGTCGGTGTCCGACCGGGTCGAGGTGCTGCGCCTCGGTCGCCGGGTGGCGCGCTTCACGGCGTCCGAGACCAGTGTCGAAGAGCTCGTCGGCGCGATGACGGGTGCGCTGACCCAGGAGGACGCGGCCTGATGACCGAGGAGAAGACAACGTTGTCAGCCTCATCGGACGACCGGCGCACGCCGTTGCTGAAGCGGCTCGCCGGCGCGAACACGCTGTGGATCGGCCTGGTGCTGCTGGTGCTGGTCGCGGTGTTCGGCGCGATCCGGCCGGACGCGGTGTTCCAGGTGACCACGCTGCAGTTCCTGCTCGCGGAGACCGCCGTGCTGCTGGTGCTGTCGGTCGGCATGACGTTCGTGATCATCACCTCCGGCATCGACCTGTCCGTAGGATCGGTGCTGGTGTTCGCCTCGGTCACGTCCGCGCTGGCGATGAACGCCCTGTCCGGCGGTGACGCGACGAACGCGGGCTGGGGCGTGATCGGGCTCGGGTTGCTGGTCGCACTCGTCAGCGGCGCGGTCTGGGGCCTGCTGAACGGCCTGCTGATCTCGCGGGCGAAGATCCCGCCGCTGATCGTCACCCTGGGCTCGTTCGGCGCGGCGCAGGGCGCGGCCCTGTTGCTGAACAACGGTTCCAACGTCGCCGGTGTCCCGGACAGGCTGAGCCGCACGTTCGGTTCCGGCACGTACCTGGGCATCCCGAACATCGTGATCGTGGCCGCCGTCGTCACCGCGCTGGGCGCGCTCCTGTTGTCCACCACCCGGTTCGGCCGCTACACCTACGCCGTCGGGTCGAACGAGGAGGCGGCGCGGCGCGTCGGCATCTCGGTGCGCGGCCACCTGACGAAGGTCTACCTGCTGGCCGGCACGCTCGCGGGCCTCGCGGGGTTCCTGGGCAACGCGTTCTTCCGCGTCGCGGTCGTCACCGGCCACGAGACGGACAACCTCAACGCGATCGCCGCCGTCGTGCTGGGCGGCACGAGCATCTTCGGCGGGACGGGTTCGGTGGTGGGCACGGTCTTCGGCGTGTTCATCCCGGCGGTGCTGGAGAAGGGCCTCGTGATCATCGGGGTCAGGGAGTTCTGGCAGCCGATCGCGGTCGCGGTCGTGCTGGTGGCCGCCGTGTGGCTGGACCAGACGCGGCGGCGGGCGCGCAACCAACGTTGAGAAGGGGTGCTGGACCAATGAAGATCCGCTCCGCAGTGGCCGTCTCGGCCGCGTTCCTGCTCGCCGCGTGCGGTGGAGGTGGCCAGATCGGCGACTCGAACACGGGCGGCACCGCCGCGAACAAGAAGCTCGTGCTGATCCCCGGCATCACCGCAGAGCCGTTCTACATCTCGATGCGGTGTGGGTTCGAGGAGGCCGCCAAGGCCGCGGGCTACGAGTTCGACACGCAGGCGCCCGCCAAGTTCGACGCGGCCCAGCAGACCCCGATCGTCACCGGTGTCCTCGCCTCCAAGCCCGCCGCCGTCCTGATCGCGCCGACCGACGACAGGGCCATGGCGGGCCCGATGAAGCAGCTCAAGGACGCGGGCATCAAGGTCGTCGAGGTCGACACCAAGCTCCAGGACACCTCGATCGCCGCGTCCTCCATCTCCTCGAACAACGAGCAGGGCGGCAAGCTCGCCGCGGAGACCCTGAACAAGCTGGCCGCCGGGAAGTCCGGCTCGGTCCTGGTGCTCAACACCAAGGCCGGCACCTCGACCACGGACGCCCGCGCCAAGGGCTTCGAGGAGGCGGTCAAGGCCTACCCGAACCTCCGCTACATCGGCCAGCAGTACACCGACAACGAGCCGGCCACCGCCGCCTCGAAGGTCACCGCGACCCTGGCCGCGAACCCGGACCTGATCGGCGTGTTCGCCACGAACCTCAACACCGGCGAGGGCGCGGCGACGGGCCTGCGCAACGCGGGCAAGACGGGCGCGGTCAACCTGGTCGGGTTCGACGCCTCACCGAAGCAGGTGCAGGACCTCCAGGCTGGCACCGTGCAGGCGCTGATCGCACAGGACCCGGCCACGATCGGCAAGCAGGGCGTCGAGCAGGCGCTGGCGGCGATCGAGGGCAAGCAGAACGAGCGCGACATCGAGACCGACCTGGTGGCGATCACGAAGGACGACGCCTCGGCGAGCTCGAAGTACTTCTACAGGGAGAAGTGCTGAGCTTCCCGCAAGCCGGGCGCAGGGCCGTTCCACCGCGGTGGGAGCGGCCCTGCGCCATGTCACGACCCCGAGACCTGCCAGGGAAAAATGACAACCGTCATGGCCGCATGGCCGGGTTGGGCTAAGACCAGAGGTGTACCGGGGGATCACCCTTCAGCCGTTGTCCCGCGCGCCGGAAGGCGGTGGGCTTGGGGCACAACCGAAGGGGGAACCACCGATGCGCCGAAAGCAGTTAGCGGCCGCACTGGCCGTCGCCACGGCAACATCACTTCTCGTCGCACCACAGGCTTCGGCCGCGCCCGCGCAGACCATCGCCTGGCGCGCCTGCTTCAGCGAGGTCCCGCCGGGAGCGCCGCCCGGTGCCGAACGGCTGGAATGCGGCACGTTCACCGCGCCGATGGACTGGAACCACCCGAACAACGGCAAGACCGTCACGATCGCCGTCAGCCGGCTCACGCCGAAGGACGGCAAGGCGAAGTCGACCGTCTTCACCAACCCCGGCGGGCCGGGCGGCGAGGGGCGCACGATGCCGCTGCTGTTCGCCGAACGGCAGAAGCTGGCGGACAACGCCGAGATCATCGGCATCGACGTGCGCGGCACGGGGGCGAGCAGCAACGTCACGTGCGGCGACTACTTCACGCTCCCCTCGACCGACCCGCGCGACCGCAGCAGGGCGAACCTCGACCTGCTCTACGACGGCATGGCGTTGCAGGCGAAGTTCTGCCAGACCAAGTCCGGTGAGCTGGGCCGCTACATCACCACCGACCAGACCGTGAAGGACCTCGACCTCCTGCGCCAGCTCCTGGGCAGGAAGAAGGTCAGCTGGCTCGGCTACTCCGGCGGCAGCTGGCTGGGCGCCTACTACGCCACGTACTTCCCGAAGACGCTCGACAAGGTCGTGCTCGACTCCAACGCCGAGTTCACCGCGCCGTGGCAGGCGGTGTTCGGCGACTGGGGCATGGGCTTCGAACGGCGGCTGCGCGTCGACTTCCTGCCGTGGGTGGCGAAGTACGACAGCGTCTACCACCTCGGGAAGACCGCCGACGAGGTGTGGCAGACCTACGAACGCACCCGCAGGAAGCTCAACGAGCAGCCGGTGACGTTGCCGGAGGGCGTCTACAACGGTGTGCTGCTCGACTTCGTGACGCGCGCCGGGCTCTACCAGAAGGGCGCGTTCGACGGCACCGCGACCAAGATCGCCGAGCTGGCCGGTGCGGCACCGCGGCGGATGAGCGCGCAGGCCACCTACCCGGACGCCTCGATCGGCACGCTGTTCTCGGTCCTGTGCAACGACACGCCGTTCCGCGGCGGTCGCGCGCACCTGGAGCGCGACGCCGTGCGCGACGGCGCCCGGTGGCCGTTCTTCGGCTACTACCAGCTCGCCGGGCCGTGCGCGTTCTGGGACCGCCCGAACGTCACCCTGAAGCAGCCCACGGGCAAGGGCGTCGTGCCGACGTTGATGGTGCAGTCGGTCCGCGACCCCGCGACGCCGCTCGAAGGCGCCCAGCGCGCGCACCGGGGTTTCCGGAACTCGGTGATGCTCACCGTGCAGGACGAAGGTGACCACGGCATCTACGGCTTCGGCAACGCGTGCGTCAACGACGTCGTCGAGCGCTACCTCGTCGACGGTGTCACGCCCGCGAAGGACCTGACGTGCCCCGGCGTTCCGCTGCCCGCTCCCGGCGAGACCGTGCAGAACCCGCTCACGAAGGCACGTCAGCTGGCCACCGACCTCGGCTGGTGACCCGCGTTTCCTGATGGCATCTGCAAGTACCACCAACCCTTGATCACCACCGCTGACTACCACCAATCTGTTCGCCGCCCGTCGAAACAGTCGCGGGCGGCGACCCTGGTAACCCGGTCAGAACGTGCCGGGGTGGAGGCGTCTGCGCCGCGCCGCGTAGACGCCCGCCTCGGTCCGGCGGTCGAAGCCGAGCTTGTGCAGCAGGCTCGACACGTAGTTCTTCACGGTCTTCTCGGCCAGGAACAGGCGGTTCGCGATCTGCCGGTTCGTCATGCCCTCGGCGATCAGGTCGAGGATCCGCTTCTCCTGCGGGCTCAGCGCGGCGTAGCGCGGGTCCTCCTCCGGGCCGCCGCGCAGCCGTTGCAGCACAGTGGCCGTGACGCCGGCGTGCAGCAGGCTGCCACCGGAGGCGAGGGTGCGCACCGCGGCCACGAGGTCGTTCCCGGACACCTCCTTCAGCATGTACCCGGACGCACCGGCCATGATCGCGCCGAACAGCGCCTCGTCGTCCGAGTAGGACGTGAGCATCAGACAGGCCGGCGGTGGCTGCACCAGGCTCCTGATCTCCCGGCACACCGTCACGCCGTCACCGTCGGGCAGCCGCACGTCGATGATGGCGACGTCGGGGCGCAACCGCGGCGCCTGCGTGATCGCGGAGGTGGCGCTGTCGGCCTGGCCGACCACGGCCATGTCGTCGGCCTGCGCCAGGAGCTGCACGAGCCCCCGCCGCACGATCTCGTGGTCGTCCACCAGCAGCACCGCTATCGCCATCTCGCCTCCTGCAGCACCAACGGGACGGACCAGGTGATCCGCACACCGGCACCGGGAACGGAGTCCACCGCGCAGTTCCCGTGGTGCCGCCGCGCCCGTGCCGCCATGTTCGCCAGTCCTCCGGCGTGCTGGGCCTCCCCGCCCGAATCGTCAGCCGACGGCAAGCCGCGACCGTCGTCCTGGACGGTCAGCTCCAGTCCGGTCAGCTCCCGGTCGACGCCGATCGCGACCTTCACGCGGGTCGCCCGTGCGTGCCGTGCGACGTTGGTGAGCGCTTCCCTCAACGTGGCCACGAGGTCCGGTCGCAGCTCGTCGGGCACCACCGAGTCGAGGGGCCCCTCCAGCGACACGTCCGGCTCGAACCCCAGCAGCTGCGCCGAGTCGTGCACCGCCCGCAGCAGCTGCCCGCGCAGGCTCGTGGAGCTGGTCAGCGGCTCCTGCAACGAGAAGATGGTCCTGCGGATCTCGCGGATCGTGTGGTCGACCTCCTCCACCAAGCCGGTGATCCGCTCGGTGAGCTGCGGCTTCGCGGCCATCCCGGTCAGCCCCTGCAACCCGAGCCCCAGCCCGAACAGCCGCTGGATGACCAGGTCGTGCAGGTCCCTGGCGATCCGGTCGCGGTCCTCCAGCACCGCGATCCGCTCGGTGTCCCCCTGCGCCTCGGTGAACTCCAGCACCAGCGCCGCCTGCGCGGCGAACGCCTGCACCAGCTCCAGGTCCTCGAACGGCGGCTGGCTGCGGGTGCGCGCCACGATGAGCACGCCGAGCGTCCGCTCCCCCGCCGACATCGGCACGACCACCAGCGGCCCCGGCACCAGGTCGACCTGCCCGGCCTCGTGGCACTCCGCCCGCCCGGTCTCGTAGACCCGGTAGCTGACCGTGCCGTCACGCGGCACCCGCATGCCCTCCGCGTCGTAGGTCCCGCCGTCGGTGACCTCGATGACCAGCTCACCGGCGTGGTCCGGCAGCACCAGCGCGCTGAAGTTCGCGTTCGCCGCGACCCGCGCCCGTTGCGCGACGAGGTAGAGCGCGTCGCGCCCGGTCGTGCCGGTGAGCAGGGCGGTGGTGACCTCGGCCGCCGCCGTCAGCCACGTCTCCCGCTTGCGCAGCCGGTCGTGGTCGCGCTGCTTCTCGATCGCCACCCCGGCGGCTGCCGCCAAAGTGGCCACCCGCTCCCGGTCGTCGTCGCCGAACACCGGTTTGCCCGCGAGGTGGAGGTTGCCGAAGTCCTCCCCGCCGACCTGGATCGCCGCCCCGATGAAGTGCGTGTCGTCGATCGAGCGCGGGTCCCCCGCGGTGATGTGGCCGGGGTGCTGCCCTGACCACTCGACGAGCTCCCGGTGGCCGTTCACGACCGCCAGTGCGCCATAAGGAGCGTCGACCAGGTCGCAGGCGGACTCCACGACCAGGTGAAGGAGGTCGGGCAACGAGCGGCTGTCAGCGAGCGACAACACCACGTCGAGAAGGCGCTGATCGGTGCTCAAGTTGCCGCCGCCCACGGGCTTCACCTCTTTGCCAGGGAGAGAAGTGACACCGCACGAACGACTGAGGGTAACTCCCCTGCGTAGTCAGAGGGGAGACCATCACCGGAAATGGTGAAAACTGAGGTTACTCAGAGTAGAGGGTCGGTCGAGTTGCCCGGCGGGTTCAGTGCAGCCCGACGGTGAACCCCTCGTCGATCACGCCGCGGTAGATCTGCGGGGCGAACGTCCGCAGCCCGGCGTCGATCGGCGCGATCATCGACGCCGAGTCGCCGAGGGCCAGCCGGTACCCGTTCTGCACGCGGTGGAACTCCCACAGGGGCTCCATGGCCGGGTGGGCGGCGCGGAAGCGCGGCGGGTCGAGGGGGTGGAGGTCGACGCGGACCAGCGTGCGTCGGACCAAGGCGTCGGCGAGCTCGACGGCCCGTTCACGGGTGCGGGAGATCGAGACGGCGCCGAGGTCCTGCCAGGCGACGGCCCACGGTGCGCCCTGCGGGTCGTCGAGGCGGATGCCCTGCTGCTCGATGACCAGCTTGCGGGGCCGGGAGATGGTCTTGAACTTCACCAGGGCCATCACGCCGATGAAGGTGAACGCGAGGCCGATGACACCGGCGGTGGAGCCGCCGACCGGTTCGCCGTCGAGGAACGCGGTCACGGCGCCGATCAGCGCGAGGATGCCGAGACCACCGGCCAGCGAGCCGCCGAGCAGGACCTTGCGGGTGTCGCTCTTGCCCAGGTCGAGGACGACAGGTGCGGGCGCTCCCCAAGCGGTCATGCCCGCAGGTTACCGCTGATCAACTGCTCCGCGGCCGTGAACGGGTCCAGCTCGCCCGCCACCACGCGCCGCGCGAGCCCGTCGGCGGGACCGAGGCGGGTGCGGACGCGGTCGACGGCGATGGCCTCGACCTCGGCGGCCGCGCGGCGCAGGCGGCGTTCGGCGAGCTCGCCGTGCTCGGCCATCCACCGCTGGTGGGCGTCGATGGCCGCCACGACGGAGTCGAGGCCCTCCGAGCGGGCGGCCACCGTCTTCACCACGGGCGGGCGCCACACCGGGCCGGTGCGGTCGCGGCGGCCCAGGGAGATCATGTGCTTGAGGTCGCGGGCGGTCTGGTCGGCGCCGTCGCGGTCGGCCTTGTTCACGACGAACACGTCGGCGATCTCCAGGATGCCCGCCTTGGCGGCCTGGACGCCGTCGCCCATGCCCGGCGCGAGGAGCACGAGGGTGGTGTCGGCGAGGGCCACGACCTCGATCTCGGACTGGCCGACGCCCACGGTCTCCACGAGCACGACGTCGAACCCGGCCGCGTCGAGCACGCGCAGCGCCTGCGGGGTGGCCCAGGACAGTCCGCCGAGGTGGCCGCGCGTGGCCATCGAACGGATGAAAACGCCCGAGTCGGTCGCGTGGTCGCCCATCCGGACCCGGTCACCCAGGAGGGCGCCGCCGGAGAACGGGCTGGACGGGTCGACCGCGATCACGGCCACCCGCTTGCCCGCGGCGCGGAAGGCGCGCACGAGGGCGTTGGTGGAGGTCGACTTGCCGACGCCGGGGGCGCCGGTGATGCCGACGACCTGGGCGTGCCCGGTGAACGGGGTGAGCGCCGCGGCCACCAGGGGCAGCTCGTCGCTGCCCTGTTCCACCAGGGAGATCAGCCTGGCGACCGCGCGCGGCTCGCCGTCACGCGCGCGGCCGACCAGTTCTGCTACGTCAACGGCCTTGGCCACAAACGCGGTCCCTAGGCCTTCGCCGGCACGCGGAGGATCAGGGCGTCGCCCTGCCCGCCGCCACCGCACAGCGCCGCGGCACCCACGCCGCCGCCGCGCCGCTGCAGCTCGAGAGCGAGGTGCAGGGCGATGCGCGCGCCGGACATGCCGATCGGGTGGCCCAGTGCGATGGCCCCGCCGTTGACGTTGACCTTGTCCTCGGAGATCCCGAGCTGACGGGTCGACACGATGCCGACCGCCGCGAACGCCTCGTTGATCTCGACCAGGTCGAGGTCGGCGGGCGAGATGCCCTCCTTGGCGCACGCGGCCTTGATGGCGTTGGAGGGCTGCTCGTGCAGCGAGGCGTCGGGGCCGGCGACGACGCCGTGCGCACCGATCTCCGCGATCCACTCCAGGCCCAGCTCCTCGGCCTTGGCCTTGCTCATCACCACGACGGCGGCCGCGCCGTCGGAGATCTGCGACGCCGAGCCCGCGGTGATCGTGCCGTCCGCGGCGAACGCGGGACGCAGCTTGCCGAGCGACTCGGCGGTCGTGTCGGCGCGCACGCCCTCGTCCGTGCTGAACAGGACCGGGTCGCCCTTGCGCTGCGGGATCGACACCGGGGCGATCTCGGCCTCGAACACGCCGTTCCCGGCGGCCTTGGCGGCGAGCTGGTGCGAGCGCGCGGAGAACGCGTCCTGCTCCTCGCGCGTGACGCCGTAGCGGCCGTTGTACTTCTCGGTCGACGAGCCCATCGCGACCTGGTCGAACGCGCAGAACAGACCGTCGTGGGCCATGTGGTCCTGCATCTGCACGTCGCCGTACTTGAACCCGCCGCGCGACTTCGGCAGCAGGTGCGGCGCCTGCGTCATCGACTCCTGGCCACCGGCCACGACCACGTCGAACTCGCCGGCGCGGATCAGCTGGTCGGCCAGCGCGATCGCGTCGATGCCGGACAGGCACACCTTGTTGATGGTCAGCGCGGGCACGCTCATCGGGATGCCCGCGGCGGCGGCGGCCTGGCGGGCGGGGATCTGGCCGGCACCCGCGGTCAGCACCTGACCCATGATCACGTACTGGACCTGCTCGGGGGCGACGCCCGCGCGCTCCAGTGCCGCCTTGATCGCGACGCCGCCCAGTTGGGCACCCGAGAAGTCCTTGAGCGATCCGAGCAGTCGACCCATCGGGGTGCGCGCCCCGGCGACGATGACGGAACCGGACACAGCTGCCTCCATGGAAGAGCGAACGGTCGTTAACTGAGCACCATACCCGCGGCTACTCGGCGGTAACGCTGTGAGACCTCGCACAGGGGCGCCTGCACCGATCGAGTCGATACCCTTCGCTCTCATGAACGCAGAACTCGCTCGATTCGTGACCGCGATCGACCACGTGGGCATCGCGGTGCCCGATCTCGACGTCGCGATCGCGTTCTACCGCGACAACTTCGGCCTCGAGGTCGCCCACGAGGAGGTCAACGAGGAGCAGGGCGTGCGCGAGGCGATGCTGCACGCGCCCGGCGACCACGACGGCACCGCGATCCAGCTGCTCGCGCCGCTGAACGAGGACTCGACGATCGCGAAGTTCATCGGCCGCAGCGGCCCCGGCCTGCAGCAGCTCGCCTACCGGGTGTCCGATGTGGACGTCGCGGCGGACGCGCTGCGTGCGAAGGGCCTGCGGCTGCTCTACGCCGCCGCCAAGCGCGGCACGGCGAACAGCCGGGTCAACTTCGTGCACCCGAAGGACGCCGGCGGCGTGCTCATCGAGCTGGTCGAGCCCGCGGAGCACTGACCGGAGGACCCGGTCCGGTGAATGCGCGTGGCATCCCTCACAGGTGTGACTCTGAATCGGTTACTGCTGAGTAACCTCCGGCAACCTGCGACTATCCCTCAACCGGGAAGGAATGCCGCCGTGCAGAAGATCCTTGACGCGATCCTGGCCGACGAGCTGGACGCGATCGGTTCGCTGGACGTTCCGGAGAGCTATCGGGGCGTGACCGTGCACGCGGACGAGGCCGACATGTTCGCGGGCCTCGAGACGCGGGACAAGGACCCGCGCAAGTCGCTGCACGTCGACGAGGTCGCCACGCCGGAGCTCGGGCCGGGTGAGGCGCTGGTGGCCGTCATGGCCTCCGCGATCAACTACAACACCGTCTGGACCTCGATCTTCGAGCCGGTGTCCACGTTCGGGTTCCTCCGGAAGCTGGGCGGCCGCCACGACCTGCCGTACCACGTCGTGGGATCGGACCTGGCCGGCGTCGTCGTGCGGGTCGGCCCCGGCGTCACCGCGTGGAAGCCGGGTGACCGGGTGGTCGCGCACTGCCTGGACGTGCCGCTGGAGGCGCCGGACGGGCACAACGACACGATGCTCGACCCCCAGCAGCGGATCTGGGGCTTCGAGACGAACTTCGGTGGTCTCGCGGACCTCGCGCTGGTGAAGTCGAACCAGCTGATGCCGATGCCCAGGCACCTCACGTGGGAGGAGGCGGCGTCGCCGGGCCTGGTGAACTCCACCGCCTACCGGCAGCTGGTGTCGACCAACGGCGCGAACATGAAGCAGGGCGACACGGTCCTGATCTGGGGCGCGTCCGGCGGCCTGGGTTCCTACGCCACGCAGTTCGCGTTGAACGGCGGCGCGACGCCCGTGTGCGTCGTCTCCTCGCCGGAGAAGGCGGAGATCGTCCGTTCGATGGGCGCCGAACTGATCATCGACCGTTCGGCGGAGGGCTACAAGTTCTGGAAGAACGAGCACGAGCAGGACCCGCGGGAGTGGAAGCGGTTCGGCGCGAAGATCCGCGAGCTGACCGGCGGCGAGGACCCGGACATCGTGTTCGAGCACCCCGGCCGTGAGACGTTCGGCGCGTCGGTGTTCGTCGCGCGCAAGGGCGGCAAGATCGTCACGTGCGCGTCGACCTCCGGGTACATGCACCAGTACGACAACCGCTACCTCTGGATGAACCTCAAGCACATCCTCTCGTCCCACTTCGCGAACTACCGCGAGGCGTGGGAGGCGAACCGGTTGATCGCCAAGGGAAAGATCCACCCAACGGTGTCCAAGGTGTACTCAATGGACGAAACGGGCCAGGCCGCGCACGACGTCCACCGCAACGCGCACCAGGGCAAGGTCGGCGTGCTGTGCCTTGCACCGGAAGAGGGTCTGGGTGTGCTTGACCACGAACTGCGTGCGAAGCACCTCACGGCCATCAACCGATTCCGGGGTGTGTGACCTTCTGAAGACACTCGAACGGGTAGCGTGAGGGGCATGGGCCCCCTCGCCGACGACCGTGACCTCGTCCCTCTGGGATCCGGATTCGACATCGTCAAGCGCGGTTACGACCGCGCCCAGGTCGAGGACCACCTCGAACGCCTCGACTCGGACCTGCGGCTGCTGGCCGCGGACCGCGACGCCGCCGTGTCCCAGACGTCCGACCTGGCGCGCCAGCTGGAGGCCGCACGCTCGGAGATCACCGAGCTGCGCAACCAGGTGGAGCGCCTGTCGCTGCCGCCGACGACGCTGGAGGGGCTCTCCGAGCGCCTCCAGCGCATGCTGCGGCTGGCGCAGGACGAGGCCAACGAGATCAAGGCCCGTGCCGAGGCGGAGAGCGGGCACATCCGCGCCAAGGCGGAAGCCGACGCGGGGGTGCTCCGCCAGCGCTACGAGAAGCTGATCCAGGAGCTCGACGAGCGCCGCGCGGCCATGGAGACCGAGCACAGGGGCGTGCTGGAGACGGCGCGCGGCGAGGCCGAGAAGATCGTCTCCGAGGCGGAGGCCGCGGCCCGCAAGATCGCCGACGACTCCGAGCAGCGCCGGGTGACCGTCGAGGAGGACTTCGAGATCGCGATGGCGGCCCGCCGGTCGGAGGCGATGGCGACGCTGGCCACGCAGGAGGCCAACTCCAAGGCCGAGGCCGACCGCCGGCTGCGGGAGGCCTCCGAGGAGGCCGCGCGCATCCGCGCCGCCGTGGCGCAGGAGCAGGCCACCTCGAAGACCGAGGCCGAACGCCGCGTCCGCGAGGCGACGGAGGAGGCCAACCGCCGCCGCCACGACTCGGTGACCGAGGCGACCGCGCGCATCCAGGAGGCCACGGACGAGGCGAACCGCCGGGTCCGCGAGGCCACCGAGGAGGCCAACCGCCGCACCACCGCCGCCACGCAGCGCGTCGACCAGCTCCGCACCCTGCGCAACCGCCTGTCGCACCAGCTGCACGGCGTGCGTGCGGCGCTGCAGGACGTCGTGCCGCTGCTCGACCCGATCGAGGAGCAGCCGGAAGCGACCGCGCCGGAACCGGCCGAGCCGAAGGCGGCCCAGCAGGTCGTCCAGCCGGTCCAGCAGCCGGTTCAGCAGGCGCCCGCCCAGCAGCAGCTCACTCAGCAGGCGCCCGCCCAGCAGCCGCCTGCCCAGCCCGCCGCCGAGGCGCAGAAGGCCGCGCCCGCTCCGCAGCAGGCCCCGCAGGCGCAGAACCCGCAGGCCCAGGCCCCGCAGGCCGCTGCTCCGGTTCCCGCCGCGCCGACGAAGGCAGCGCAGACCCAGTCAGCACCGGCCAAGGCACCGGCGGCACCGACCAGGGCCGCGGCTCCGCAGGCCGTTCCGCAGCCGCCCGCCACGCCCGCACCGGCCCCGCAGCAGGCCCAGGCGGCTCCCGCCAAGCCCGCGCAGCAGGCACCCGCCGCGGTGGACGGCCCGACGAAGAAGCTCACGCGCCCGCAGCCGGCCAAGAAGTCCTGACAGCACCGCAGTCACAGCGGCCGCGACTCCACCGGAGTCGCGGCCGTTGCTCGTTCAGCGGCACGCAACCGTTGCGCCATCTGGGGTTTTCCCGTTCGTGACGTGCCGCTGGACCGTTCACTGTTTCGATCCCGATGGCGAAGCTCACGGCGCTCGTCCCACCGGGGAGTGGCATAGTCGCCCGCAAGTTACTCCTTGGTAGCCCACGCTTTGTCCCGCAGGGAGGTCTGCAGTGACGCGCGAGATCAACACCGTCGGAGTCGTCGGTTTCGGAACCATGGGCGCGGGCATCGCGGAGGTGCTCGCACGCACCGGGCTCGCGGTGCGGGCGGTGGACGTCGACGCGGCCGGTCTCGAACGCGGCCTCGGGCACCTGGAGCACTCGACCGCGCGGGCGGTGCAGGGCGGCAAGCTGACCGAGGACGAGAAGACGGCGCTGCACGGCCGGATCACGACCTCGCTGCGGCTCGCGGATCTCGCCGACTGCGACCTGGTCGTCGAGGCGGTGCCGGAGAGCATCGAGCTCAAGGCGGGCATCTTCCGCGAGCTCGACCAGGTCCTGAAGCCCGAGGCCGTGATCGCCTCGAACACCTCGTCGCTGTCGATCACCGAGATCGGCGTGCACACCGGCCGGCCGGGCAAGGTCGTCGGCCTGCACTTCTTCAACCCCACGCAGGTGCTGAAGCTCGTCGAGGTCGTGCGCACGGTCGTCACCGAGGCGGACGTGGTCGCCGACGTCGTGGCGTTCGTGGAACGGCTGGGCAAGTCGCCGGTCGTGATCGGCGACCGCGCAGGGTTCATCGCGAACGCGCTGCTCTTCCCGTACCTCAACCACGCGGTGAAGATGCTGGAGTCGAAGTACGCGACGCGCGAGGACCTCGACGCCGCGATGCGCTACGGCTGCGGCTACCCGATGGGCCCGCTGGCGTTGCTGGACCTCATCGGCCTGGACACCGCCTACGAGATCCTCGACACGATGTACCACCAGTCGCGCAACCGCCTGCACGCGCCGGCGCCGCTGCTCAAGCAGATGATCACGGCGGGGCTGCTGGGCCGCAAGTCGGGGCGCGGCTTCTACACCTACGACGGCCCCGACTCGCCGACCGTGGTGGCCGACGCGCTGACGCCGTCCACTGTGGACAGCTCGGTGCCGGTGCGCGAGGTGCAGCGGGTCGGTGTCATCGGCACCGGCACGATGGCAACCGGCATCGCCGAGGTGTTCGCCAAGCGCGGCTACGACGTGGTCCTGCGGGCGCGCAGCCTCGACAAGGCCGAGAAGGCGATCGGGGCGGTGGGCAGGTCGCTGGAGCGCGCCGTGTCGAAGGGCAAGCTCAGCGAAGCTGACCGGGACGCGGCGCTGGCCCGCGTCACGCCGGCCGTGGAGTTCGTGGACCTCGCCGACTGCGACCTGGTGGTCGAGGCGGTCGCCGAGGAGATCGGCGTCAAGAAGGAGGTCTTCGCGGCGCTCGACGAGGTGTGCAAGCCCGGCGCCGTGCTCGCGACGACCACGTCCTCCCTGCCGGTCATCGAGGTCGCCGCGGCCACGTCCCGCCCCGCCGACGTCGTGGGCCTGCACTTCTTCAACCCGGCGCAGGTCATGAAGCTGGTGGAGGTCGTCGAGACGATCTCCACGAGCGCGGACGTCGTGGCGACGGCCCGCAAGGTCTGCCTGGACCTCGGCAAGCACCCGGTGCACTGCGGTGACGTCGCGGGCTTCATCGTGAACGCGCTGCTCTTCCCGTACCTGAACGACGCGGTGAAGATGCTGGAGGCGCACTACGCGGAGGCCGACGACATCGACAACGCGATGAAGGTCGGCTGCGGCCTGCCGATGGGCCCGTTCGCGCTGCTGGACGTCGTGGGCCTGGACGTGTCGCTGGCCATCGAGCGCACCCTGTACCTGGAGTTCCGCGAGCCCGGTTTCGCGCCGGCGCCGCTGCTGGAACACCTGGTCACAGCGGGTCGCCTGGGCCGCAAGACGGGCAAGGGCTTCCGCGACTACACGTGAGCGCTGTACCGCTGACAGGGGCACCACGCCGGACGTGGCATGGTGGTGCCATGCGTCGACTGGTGCTCCTGTTGGCTGTCCTCGTGCTCGTCGCCGGCTGTGCCGGGAAGACGACGGTCGAGGGCAGTCCGAAGGCGCAGGACGCGATCGACGCGGCCTCGCCGTTCGACCAGGAGGCACCGCCCTCCGAAGACCCGGACCCGTCCGGCGACCCCGACCCGTCCGGCGACCCCTCCGAGGAGCCGGACACCACGCCGATCGACGGCGAGGTGCAGGGCGTGTGCGCCGTGCTGAAGTGGACGGACCTGCCCTACCCCGGTGCCAAGGCGGAGACCCCGCCGACGCAGATGAACTACGACTCGACGTTCGACCAGTCGTGCCGCTGGACCACGAAGGTCGACAACGCCGAGGTGGGCGTCTCGCTGCGGTTCCGCGAGGGCAAGCAGATCACGATCGAGCGCACCACCGGCGAGTACGAGGTCGGCGGCAAGAAGGTGCCCTACCTCGACCGGTCAGACGACCCCGAGGTGCAGCCGACGTGCGTGCTGGTCGCCCCGTACGACGGCGGCGGGCTCGGGATCATCGTGATCGACTCGACCGGCAAGTTCGGCGGTGTCTGCGACCAGGGCCGCAAGATCGCCGAGATCATGCTGTCCCGGTCGCCGTCCTAGCCGCAGCAGCCTCCGCCGCAGCACCCGCCGCCACCGCCGCCCGGTTGCCGGGCGGTGCCGCCGATCCCGGCCATGGACAGCAGCTTCACCGTGTCCGCGTGACCACCGGGACAGCTCGCGGGCGCTGACGACTCGCTCATGGGGCGCTTCAGCTCGAAGGTGTCGTCGCACGTTCGGCAGCGGAACTCGTAGGTCGGCACGACCCGATTCTACGAGCGGTTACCGTGTGGCCGTGCCGCGTCGCAACAGCCCCAAGCCAGAAGAGCACCGTCCGCTGGGCGGCGGTGTCGGCTGGGCGCGCTCCGAACGGGGTCCCGACGGCGAGGACTACCTGGTGCGCGCCATCTCCGGCACGCAGGCCCAGAAGACCTACCGCTGCCCCGGCTGCGACCACGAGATCCGCCCCGGCACCCCGCACGTGGTGGCGTGGCCCGCGCACGAGGCGGGCTCCGCGGAGGAACGCCGCCACTGGCACCAGGGCTGCTGGGACTCGCGCGGCCGGCGCGGACCGACCACGCGCCGCTTCTAGAGCCCCACCTGGACCCGCCACCGCTCCAGCCGCGCGCGGAACTCGTCCGGCTGCTCGACCGGCGGCAGGTGCCCCGCGTCCTCGATCCGTTCGCTGGTGCTGCGCTTCAACGTGACCGCGAGCTTCGCGGCGACGTCCGGCGGCGTGAGCCGGTCGTGCTCACCGACCAGCACCAGCGACGGCACGTCCAGCGACTCCAGCACCTCGGTCGAGTCCGGCCGCTGCGCCATCGCGCGCTGCCACCAGGCCACGTCCTCCGCGCTCTGGTCGAGGACCATGGCCCTGGTCAGCGCCTTCGCCTCGGCCGACGCACCCGGCCCGAGCAGGTTCGGCAGCATCGCGTCGGCGAGCCAGTCGCCGACGCCCTCCCGTTCGACCCGCTCGGCCATCGCGTACCGGTTCGCGGCCGCCTCCTCGGTGTCCGCGGTGTGCTTGGTGTCGACGAAGACCAGGCCCTTGACCCGTTCCGGCGCGATCCGCAGCAACGCCATCGCCACGTACCCGCCCATCGAGCACCCGCCGAGCAGGAACCGGTCGAGGTCGTCGAGCCCGGCGAGCACTCCCTCGGCGAGCGTCGTCAGGTCCGGCTCACCGGCCCCGCGCAACGACGGCGTCCGCGCCCCCGGCACGTCCCACATGCGCGCGTCGAGCGGAAAGGCGTGCAACAGCACGAGGTCATCCATCGGTCCACTCCGGAGCCAGCACCGACCACACCTCCATGTCGTGACGCACACCGCGGTAGAGGTAGTGCTCCCGCAGCACGCCGTCCCTCCTCATGCCCAGCCGCCGCGCCACCGCGATGCTCGGCGCGTTGGCCGACGACACCAACCACTCAACCCGATGCACACCCCGCTCGCGAATCGCCCAGTCGACCACCAGCCGCGCGGCCCGCGTGACCAGCCCCCTGCCCGCGGCCGACGGCTCCAGCCAGCACCCGGCCTCGGCGGTGCCCTGCCGCAGGTCCATGACCCGGAACAACACCCCGCCGACCAGCTGCCCGTCGAGCCAGATGCCGTAGATGCGGCCGGAGTCGGTCTTCGCCTTCTCCGCGTACCCGGTCAGGTAACCCCGCGCCGCCTCCACGTCCGGCACGGCGTCGGGCAGCGCGATGTACCGCCCGATGAACTCGCGCCCGCGCTCGATGTTCGCGAAGAACTCCGGCGCGTGCCACGGCTCCAACGGCCGCAGCTCGGCGCCGTCGTCGCCCAGTGACCTGCTGAACATCCCCGTCTCCCCAGCGTCAAGATCAGTCTGCGGGGGACGGTACCTCGCGGGTGGGTGGCGGCAGGGCGGTTCGGCGGCGAGCTGTGCGGCGGGTGGCAGGAGCGGCACGCGCCAAGCACGGCGCCTCCGGCACGGCAGGGCGCGGCGACGCGGCACGGCTCGGCGGAACGGCGCGACACGGCGGCACGACGGGGCACGCGGCACGGCACGGCGGCACGTCAGGGCACGGCGGCACGTCAGGGCACGGCGGCACGTCAGGGCACGGCGGCACGTCAGGGCACGGCGGCACGTCAGGGCACGGCGGCGCGTCAGCGCGGCACGGTGCGTTGGGCCGAGCGCGGCGAGCTCGGCCTGCGCAACAAACCGCAGCCGCCAACCGTCCCCGGATCGAACGCGGCGACGCCGACCGTCGCCAGCCGGCCTCGTTCGCCTCCGACCGCCCTTGCTCGCCTCAGCCGACCGCAGCCCTCCCTGCCCCCGCCAGCCCTACCCGGCCCGAGCCGACCGCAGCCGACCGCAGCGTTGCCGTCCCGCCAGCCCCACCCCACCCCGCGCCGCCCGAGCCAGCCTCACCTGGCCCGAGCCGCCCACAGCCGTCCCGAGCCCGCCCGCAACCGTCCCAAGCCGCCCACAGCCGTCCCGAGTCGTCCCCCGCCGTCCCTCGTCCCTCAGTCGTCGAAGCCCCTCTCCGCCAGCTCCTCGATCCGCCGCACCGCCTCCCGCGCGTCCTTTCCCGTCGCCACCACCGTGATCGACGAGCCGCCCGGCGCGCTCAGGCCCATCAGCCCCAGCACGCTGGCCGCGTTCGCCTCCTCGCCGCCATGGCGCACGACCACGTCGGCGTCGAGCTCCGCGACCGTGCGCGACAGCAGGGCGGCCGGGCGGGCGTGCAGGCCGACCTCGTTCGTCAGCAGCACGTCGGCCGACACCTCGTCGGACACCAGGTGCAGTGCCGGGCGGGACGGGGTTGCGGCGGGGGTGTCGCCGGAGGCGCCCTCGGCCGAGGCGGCGACGTCCGCCAGGGAGGCGCCGCCCTGGGCCGTGACCGCCGCCGCGACCGCTCCCTCCACCAGGGGTGCGTCCACCACCGCGTAGCGGCTCGGGTCGTCGGCGGACTCCACGGCCATCTCGGCGGTCATCTTGGCGCTGCCCAGGTCGTACAGCACCACCACGCCCGAGCCGGAGTCCGCGTCGGACAGGGCCTCGACCACCGCGCCGTAGTCGGTGCCCAGGCCGCCCTCCTCCGTGCCGCCCACGGGCACCACCGCCACGTCCGGCGCCATCTGCGCGGCCAGCTCCGCCACGCCGTTCGCCAGCATGTCGCTGTGCGAGACGACCACGAGTCCGACCCGCGCCACCGAGGCCGCCGTCACGACTTGGCCGCCGCGTCCGCGAAGGCGCGCAGCAGCAGCGCCGTCGAACGGGCACCGGGGTCGAGGTGCCCGGCGCTGCGCTCGCCCAGGTAGGACGCGCGGCCCTTGCGCGCCACCATCGGCACCGTCGACTCGGCGCCCGCCTCGGCGGCGTCGGCGGCCGCGCTCAGCACCGCCGCGACCGACCCGCTGCCGGCCGTGGCCGCCGCGGTGACAGCGGGGGTCAGCGCGTCGACCATCGTCTTGTCGCCCACCGCCGCCTTGCCGCGGGCGAGCACGCCGTCCAGCGCGCCCTGCAACGCCCGCGCCAGCAGCTCGCCGTCCAGCTCCTCGGCCTCCCCCACCGCGGTGGAGGCGCGCAGGAACGCCGTGCCGTACAGGGGGCCGGCCGCGCCGCCCACCGTCGAGATCAGCGTGGTGGCGGCCAGCTTCAGGACCTTGCCCGGTGTCGCGGGCGGGTCGGCCTCCAGCTTGGACACCAGCGCGGTGAACCCGCGGCGCATGTTCTCGCCGTGATCGGCGTCGCCGATCGCCTGGTCCAGCCGCACCAGCTCGTCGCGGTGCTCCTGCACGACGGCGGCGGCCAGGCGCAGCGCCGCCACCACGTCCGAGGCCGTGCACCCCATGTCAGACCCCCCACCGCAGCGCAGCGGTGTGCACGGGCGCGTCCCACAGCTCCACCAGCTCGTCGTCGAGCTTGAGCAGCGTGAGGCTCATGCCCTGCATCTCCAGACTGGTGATGTACGGGCCGACGAGGCTGCGTTCCACCGTGATCCCCCTGTCTGCCAACGACTGCTCCGCGATGCCGTGCGCCAGGTACAGCTCGATCAACGGCGTGCCGCCCATGCCGTTCGTGAACAGCAGGACCCGGTCGCCGGAGCCGAACGGCAGGTCGGCCACGATCGGGTCGAGCAGCGCGGCCACCATCTCGGTGGCCGAGCCGACCGGCACCCGCCGGCGGCCTGGCTCGCCGTGGATGCCGATGCCGATCTCCATCTCGTCATCGGCCAGCTCGAAGCTCGGCGTGCCGACGTGCGGCACCGTGCACGAGGTCAGCGCGAGCCCCATCGACCGCACCGACCCGATCACCCGCCGCGCCAGCGCCTCGCACGCGGCCAGGTCGTCGCCGCGCTCGGCCGCCGCCCCGACGATCTTCTCCAGCAGCACGGTCCCGCCGACACCGCGCCGTCCCGCCGTGTAGAGCGAGTCCTGCACCGCCACGTCGTCGTCGACCACCACCGACCGCACCTCGGACTCGGCCAGCTCGCCGGCCATCTCGAAGTTCATGACGTCGCCGGTGTAGTTCTTCACCAGCAGCAACGCCCCGGCACCGCCGTCGGTCGCCGCGACCGCCGCGGCGACCTGGTCGGGCGTCGGGGACGTGAAGACGGCACCCGGACAGGCCGCGTCGAGCATCCCGCGCCCGACGAACCCGCCGTGCAGCGGCTCGTGGCCCGACCCGCCTCCGGAGATGATCGCGACCTTGCCCCGCACGGGCGCGTCCGCCCGCGTGATGACGGCCGGGTCGTACTGGACCGACAACAGCCCGGGATGGGCGGCCCGCATCCCCCGCAGTGCGTCCCGCACCACGGTCTCCGGATCATCGATGATCTTCTTCATCCCACACCCTCCCGATCGGCGGTGACCGTGTTCCTTCTTACTCCGAGGGTCTGACACTCGGAACGGGATACCGTCCCGATGTACGTTAGGTTGCCCTAATTCCCGCAGGTCAGCGTCACTGCTCGTAGTGGAGGAACAACGTCGTGTCGAAGAGAGCAGCGCTGCTCGTCGCAGTGGCCCTCGCGGTCACCGGCTGCAGCTCCAGCACGCCCGACCAGCCGTCCGTGGCCCAGGGGGGCTCCGACTTCGGCAAGGCGACCCAGCTGAGCGACGGCTTCGGCACCACGGCGAAGCCCGGCGAGTTCCCCAGGACGGTCAAGCACGCCATGGGCGAGACCACGCTGGAGAAGAAGCCGGAGCGGGTCGTCGTCCTCGACACCGGCGAGCTCGACAACGTCGCCGCGCTCGGCATCAAGCCGGTCGGCATCGCCTACACCGACGGCTCGCCCACCATGCCGTCCTACATCGGTGAGAAGGGCGGCACGCCGGAGAACGTCGGCGCGATCAACAACCTCAACCTCGAAGCGATCACGAAGCTGAACCCGGACCTGATCCTGGGCTCGAAGCTGCGCGCGGAGGCGCTGTACCCGAAGCTCTCCGCCATCGCCCCCACCGTCTTCGCGGTGCGCCCCGGCTACGTGTGGAAGGAGAACTTCCTCCTCAACGCGGCCGCGCTCGACCGCCAGGCGGACGCCGCGAAGATGCTGGAGGACTACACGAACAAGGCCACCGAGACCGGCACCGCGATCGAGCAGAAGCTGGGCGTGCGCCCGACGGTGACGGCGCTGCGCTTCATGCCGGGCAAGATCCGCCTGTACGCCAAGAAGTCGTTCATCGGCACGATCCTGATCGACGCCAAGCTCCCGCAGCCGTCGCCGTCGCAGGTGGACGACCTCGCCGCCGAGGTGAGCGCGGAGCAGATCAGCAAGGCCGACGCGGACCTGCTCCTCTACTCCACCTACGGCGACGCGGCCAAGACCGCGCAGGGCGACGTGCTCGGCGGCCCGCTGTGGAGCGGCCTGAACGCGGTCAAGGGCGGCAAGGCCAAGCCGGTCGCCGACGAGACCTACTTCCTCGGCCTCGGCGTGCTGGCCGCGAACGTGGTCCTCGACGACCTCAAGAAGCAGGCCGGCGCCTAGGAGCTCCCCTCGCGCGGGTGCTCTACCGGCCGAAGAGCATCCGCGCGAGGCGCAGCATCTGCTTGCCCGCCAGCGAGGACCGGTCGAACGTCGTCATGGTGAGCACGGCCTTGAACCGCTGCTTCGTCACGGCCTTGGCGTAGGCGAACTCGCGCAGCCCGTCCTCGCCGTGGATGCGCCCGAACCCGGAGTCGCCGACACCGCCGAACGGCAGCCCCGGCACCGCCGCGTAGGTCAGCACCGCGTTGACCGACACCATGCCGACCCGCAGCTCCCGCGCCAGCTCCTCGCCGCGCGCCTTGGAGAACACCGCCGCGCCCAGCCCGTACCGCGACTGGTTCGCGAGCCGCACGCCCTCCAGCGCGTTCGGCACCCGGTTGATCACGACCGTCGGCCCGAACGTCTCCTCGGTGACCGCCAGCGAGTCCTCCGGCACGTCGGCGAGCACCACCGGCTCGACGTACGGCGGCCGGATCGACTCCGGCCCGCCCACCAGGGCTTTGCCACCGCGGTCGAGCGCGTCCCGCACGTGCTCGCGGATGATCTCCACCTGCGACGGCATCGTGATCGGGCCGAGGTTCGCGTTCGGCTCGCCGCCGGGCTTGAGCTTGCGCGCCCGCTTCACGGCGATCTCGACGAACTCGTCGGCGACCTCCTCGGCCACGTAGACCCGCTCGACGCCCGCGCAGGTCTGGCCGGCGTTGGACACCGCGCCCCAGATCGCCGCCTCGGCCGCCGCGTGCAGGTCGGCGTCGACGTCGACGATCAGCGCGTCCTTGCCGCCGCACTCGACCAGCACCGGCGTCAGCGTCGTGGCGCACGCGGCCATGACCTTCTTGCCCGTGCGCGTGGACCCGGTGAAGGCGATCTTGTCGACCCCGGCGGCGCACAGCGCCGCACCGGTCTCACCGAAGCCCGTGACCACCTGGAACACCGGGAACTCCGGTACCGCCTCGGTGAACGTCGAGGCGAGGAACGTGCCCACGCCCGGCGTGAACTCCGACGGCTTGAACACCACGGCGTTGCCCGCGGCGAGCGCGTACGAGATGGAGCCCATCGGCGTGTGCGCCGGGTAGTTCCACGGCCCGATCACGCCGATCACGCCCAGCGGCCGGTACTCCAGCGACGCGGTGTGGTTGAACATCAGCAGGCCCGACGAGACCCTGCGCCTGCCCAGCACCCGGCCCGCGTGCCGGGCCGCCCAGTGCAGGTGGTCCATGACCAGCGTGATCTCCAGGCGCGAGTCGTCGGCGGGCTTGCCGGTCTCCGCGCTGATCAGCGAGATGAACTCGTCCGAGCGCTGCGAGAGGATCTTGCGCCAGGCGTCGAGCTTGGTCTTGCGGCCCTCGAAGCCCAGACCGGCCCACCACGCGGCGGCCTCGCGGGCGGAGGACACGGCGTCCTCGACCTCGGCCGCGGTGTGGATCGGGTGGTGCGCCACGACCTCGCCGGTGCGCGGGTCCAGTGAGGCGAACCGCCGCTGCTCACCATCGGCCGACAGTGCGCTGTCCGAAGCGGTCTGCGTCATGGGGCCCTCCGATACTCGCCAGTAACCTGACCCTAACGCGATCCAGGAGAACTTTCAGCCCCCGCCGGGCGGTGTCAGGTCCCGCAACGGTAGTGGTGCGCGTCACGCCCTGGGCAGCTTGGGGAGCACCGCCTTGGCGATCGCGGCGGCGACCTGGCAGCGGTCGAACTCCTTGTCCTTGACCCCCGCCGCGCTGAACAGCGCGATCTCGCCGTTGCCGCTGCCGGAGTCCCTGGTGCGCACGACGGTCAGGTCGCAGGTCGGGAACGGGCCGTCCTTGAAGACCGCGTAGCCCTTCACGCCACCGAGGTCGACCTCGGTCTGCTTGTCGTTGAACTTGAAGTCCGCGGGCACGCGCGTCGTCTTGAACTCCAGCTGCACCTGCGCGCTCTGACCGCTCCACGTGCACGAATGCAGCCCGAACGGCTGCGACCGCGGCGAGGCGCCCAGCGGGGTCGCCAGGTCGGCCTTCTCCACGACCGAGCAGGCGTCGACCTCGACCGGCGAGCCCTTCGGCGGGGTGTAGCGCTGCGGGTTGCCCTTGAGCTTGCGGATCGCGCCCTCGGCGATCTTGCGGCCGGGCTCGCACGGCTCCGCGCCGTCGTTGCCCGTGCCGATCTGCACGCGCACGGCCTGCGGCGGGTTCTCCTGCGTGATGACGGAGATGAAGCACGCCGAGCTGTTCAGCTTCTGCTCCACGCTCTTCAGGCCCGCGACCTGCTTGGTCGCCTTCTTCACCTCGGTGGAGAGCAGGGTGTAGCCGATGTCGAGGGTGACGTTGAGCGTCTTGCCCGACTTGTCCTTCATGTAGTTCGAGCAGCGGGTGTACGAGCTGCTGGAATAGCGCGACGGCGTGCCGACCGTCTCCAGCACGTCCTTGCCGATCACCGCGCACGGGTCGACCAGCCGCAGCCGCTCGGCCGCGAACGCCGGATCGGCCGGCTTGTCCGGCGGGACCGACGACCGGGTCGACGGGTCGGGCGCGTTCGTCTCCGCCGCGGCCTGGACGGTGCGGCGCGGCGACTGGGACTTCGCGAGCCCGGGACCGGTGGCGCACCCGGCCAGCAGCAGCGCGGTGGCGGCGAGCAGCGCCGTGGCACGAGAACGAAGCACGACGTGCACGTTAGCGACCTTTCCCCGGGTTCGTGGCGAGTACCCCGCGTTGCCGCCCGGCCGAGACCGTGGCCGAGGTCACCGTCCGCTTCGGGAACGATTCAGAAGCTCTGTGCGATGTACTTGGTGAAGACCCCGACCAAGAGGAGAGACGTGCTCAACCGAATTCGCCGCGCAGTCACCTGGATCGACGCGTGGACGATCGAGGCCTTCAACCCCGTGTACCCCGGTCGTCCCCGCTCATAGCTCCTTGAGCGGCTGCTTGTCCGTGTCCGCGAACTGAGGCCGCAGCATCGCCCACACGGCGAACAACGCCGAGATCACCACCATGGCGATGCCGGCCCACAGGTTGATGTTGACCCCTTCGGCCTTCTGCAGGTCCGCGTCCGTGGTGAACGCGAGGCCCATGACGACCAGTACGACGCCGTACAGGCCGAAGAGGAACGCGATGATGAGTCGCAGGTCGAACAACCTCATGACGGCCTCCCTCAGCCGAAGACGATGTAGAGAACGGCCGTCAGCGCCAGCACCCCACCGCCGAGCAGGGCGGGCGAGCGGTACCAGCCCGCGTCCTCGCCGGTGGTGGCGTGCGCGCGGTCCTCCTTGGGCGTGAGGCTGTAGACCAGCCCGACCAGCTCGCTGTCCGGCTTCGGCCGCGTGACCGTCGTGACCGCGACGCTCACGACGATGTCGACGACGAACGCGAGACCCGCGCCGAGGAAGCTCGAGCCCTGGCCCGGCAGCTCCAGCAGCTCGATGCCGAACGACGGCTCCGAGACCACGTAGATGAAGATCGCCGTGAACGTGCCGGCGAGCAGACCGACCCAGCCGGCGGTCGGCGTCATCCGCTTCCAGAACATGCCGAGGATGAACGTCGCGAACAGCGGCGCGTTGAAGAACGAGAACAGCGCCTGGATGTAGTCCATGATGTTGGACCCGCCGAGCGCGGCCGCGATGAACGCCGTGCCGATCGCGAGCACGCACGCCCCGACCGTGGCGAGCCGCCCGATCCGCAGGTAGTACTCGTCCGGCCGGTCCTTCTTGACGTAGTCCTGCCACAGGTCGTAGGTGAAGACCGTGTTGAACGAGCTGACGTTCGCCGCGACACCGGCCATGAAGCTGGCCAGCAGACCCGTGATCGCGACACCGAGGATGCCGTTGGGCAGCAGGTCGCGCATCAGCAGCGGCAGCACGTTGTTGTAGACCACGCCACTGCTCGTGTCGCCGGCCTTGAGCTGCGCCATCTCCGGCACGACCACCGCGGCGATGATGCCGGGGATGATGATGATCGCGGGGATGAGCGCCTTCGGGTACGCACCGATGATCGGCGTGCGCTTGGCCGCCGACATCGACTTCGCGCTCATCGCGCGCTGCACCTCGGCGAAGTTCGTCGTCCAGTAGCCGAACGACAACACGAACCCAAGACCGAACACGAGCCCGATGACACTCCACACGGGACTGTTGATGCCGGTCAGCTCCGTGGCGGGCCACGCGGACAGCTGCTCCTGGTCGGTCACCTTGTCGACCAGCCCCTGCCAGCCGCCGACCTTGATGAGGCCGAGGATCGTGATCGGCGCGAGCGCGGCCACGATCACGAAGAACTGCAGCACCTCGTTGTAGATGGCGGCACTGAGCCCGCCCAGCGTCGTGTACGCCAGCACCACGAGCGCCGCGACGCAGATCGAGACCGGCAACGGCCACCCGAGCAGCGCCTCGACGATCACCGCGAGGGCGAACAGGTTGATGCCCGCGATCAGCACCTGCGCGACGGCGAAGCTGATGGCGTTGACGAGGTGCGCGGGCTTGCCGAACCGGCGGCGCATGAACTCGGGAACGCTGCGCACCTTCGAGCCGTAGTAGAACGGCATCATCACCAGACCGAGGAACACCATCGCGGGGATGGCGCCGATCCAGTAGTAGTGCACGGTCGCCATGCCGTACTGCGCACCGTTGGCGGTCATGCCCATCAGCTCAAGGGCACCGAGGTTCGCGCTGATGAACGCGAGCCCGGTGACCCACGCCGGCAGCGACCGCCCGGACAGCAGGAAGTCGAGGCTGGAGGAGACGGACCGGCGGGCCATCAGGCCGATGCCGAGCACGACGACGAAGTAGATGACGAGCAACGCGTAGTCGATCGGTCCCGCGTCGAGCCGCAGGTCCGCCTCGGCCATCACCGACACCGTCCACCTCCCAAACTTCGACAAAGTCGAACATCAACGACCAGGAGAGGACAGCACTCCAGGTGCGCGACGTCTTACCCCGCGTACGTGGACACCAAACCACGTGGTGATCCACAACGCTCGCCGAAGCCGATCGGACCGGAGGAACCGGACAAAAAACGAACCCCGCACCCTGACGAGGCGGGGTTCGCGCCGTCCGGGGCCGGTCAGAACAGGCGGAACTCGTCCGGTTCGATCCCGCGCAGCGCGTCGTAGTCGAGCACCACGCACCGGATGCCGCGGTCCTCGGCCAGCACCCGCGCCTGCGGCTTGATCTGCTGCGCGGCGAACACGCCCCGCACGGGCGCGAGCAGCGGGTCGCGGTTGAGCAGCTCCAGGTACCGGGTCAGCTGCTCGACGCCGTCGATGTCACCGCGGCGCTTGATCTCCACGGCCACGGACGCGCCGGCGCCGTCGCGGCACATCAGGTCCACCGGGCCGATGGCGGTCGGGAACTCGCGGCGCACCAGCGAGTAGCCCTCGCCGAGGGTGGTGACGTGCTCGGCGAGCAGCTTCTGCAGGTCGGCCTCGACGCCGTCCTTCTGCAGGCCGGGCTCCGGGCCGAGCTCGTGCTTGGAGTCGTGCAGCACCTCTTCGAGGGTGATGATCAGCTTCTCCCCCGCCTTGTTCTGCACGGTCCAGATGTCCGGGTCCTCGATGAGCCAGCACGGCGGGCTCATCCAGTTCAACGGCTTGTAGGCGCGGTCGTCGGAGTGGATCGACACCGAGCCGTCGGCCTTGATGAGCAGCAGTCGCTGGGCCATCGGCAGATGAGCGGTGAGTCGTCCGACGTAGTCGACCTTGCAGCGAGCGATGACGAGACGCACCGCGACAGGCTACGGGGTGCGGCCGCGGACGGGTCGTTAGGTACGGTCCGTGCCGTGGAAAGCCTCGGCACCCGTCAGGTGTACGCAAACCCGTGGATGACCGTTCGCGAGGACGCGATCCGGCGCGCGGACGGCACACAGGGCATCTACGGCGTGGTCGACAAGCCGGACTTCGCGCTGGTCATCCCCCTCGACGGGGAACGCGTGCGGCTCGTCGAGCAGTACCGCTACCCGATCGGGCTGCGGCGGTGGGAGTTCCCGCAGGGCACCGCCCCCGACCGGGCCGACACCGACCCGCTCGCGCTCGCCGCGCGGGAGCTGCGGGAGGAGACCGGGCTGCGGGCCGGGAAGCTCGTCGCGCTCGGGCTGCTGGACGTGGCGCCGGGCATGTCGTCGCAACGCGGCCGGGTGTTCCTGGCAACGGACCTGGTCGAGGGGTTCCACGAGCGCGAGCCCGAGGAGCAGGACATGCGCTCGGCGTGGTTCGCCCGCGCGGACTTCGAGAAGATGATCACCAGGGGCGAGATCACCGACGCGCAGTCGATCGCCGCCTACACGCTCCTGCTGCTGCACGAGCACGCTCAGCCCTGAAAGGCCGCGCGGTAGGCGTTCGGTGAGGTGCCGGCGACCCGTTTGAAGCGGTCGCGGAACGCCGTGGCCGACCCGAAGCCCACCCGGCTCGCGATCAGCTCCACCGGGTGCCTCGTCGTCTCCAGCAGGTGCTGCGCCCGGCGGATCCGGGCCCGGTGCAGCCACTGCAGCGGTGTCGTGCCGGTCTGCTCGCGGAACCGCCGGTTCAACGTGCGCGTGCTCATCCCGGCGTGGTCCGCGATGCCGGCCAGGGTCAGGTCGGGCTCGGCGTTGGTCTCCAGCCACCGCAGCAGCGGTTCGAGCTCGGCACCCCGCGGCGCCGCCGGTGGCGTCACGATGAACTGCGCCTGCCCGCCCTCGCGTTCCAGCGGCATCACGGACAGCCGTGCCGCGTCGGCCGCCGCCGCGGACCCGTGGTCGCGCCGGATCAGGTGCAGGCACAGGTCGAGCCCGGCCGCGGCGCCCGCGGAGGTCAGGAACTGCCCGTTGTCGACGTAGAGCACGTCCGGGTCGACGTCCACGGCGGGGAACCGCGCCGCCAGCTCGTCGGCGGCCAGCCAGTGCGTGGTGGCGCGCACCCCGTCCAGCAGGCCGGTCGCCGCGAACACGAACGCACCGGAGCAGATCGACGCGATCCGGGTGCCGCGAGCGGCCGCCGCCCGCACCGCCCGCACCACCCCGTGCGGCACCACCAGGTCCGCCGCGTGCCCTGGGAGGATGATCGTGTCCACTTCGGACAGCAGCTCCAGGCCGTGCGGCACCTTCAGCTCGAACAGCTCGGAGCGAACCGTCCTCTTCGGACCGCAGAGCCGCACCCGGTAGTGCCCGGTTCGGCTGAACGCCTCGATCGGCACCGCGAAGTCGAACGGGATGACGCTGTCCATCACCAGTACGGCCACCTCGTGCATGCCCCCACCGTAGCTGGCGAGAATCCGTTGGAACATGGCATTCCAGCCACTCCCCCGCCACTCGTCCCGCTCCTACGGTTTCGATCAACGGACCAGTGAGGAGCGGTGGAGTGAAAGCGCAAGTGGTGTTGTTCGACGGTTTCGACCCGTTGGACGCGATCGGCCCGTACGAGACGCTGAACGCCGGCGGGGTGGACGTCGAGCTGGTGTCCGCGGAAGGCCCGCGCGAGGTGCCGAGCGGCTTGCGCCCGTCCCTCGCGGCGACCGCCCGGCTGGACCCGGAGGACACCGATCTCGTCGTCGTCCCCGGCGCTGCGGCCGGCACCGAGGACGAGATCCTCGCGTTGCTGGGCAAGGCCGCCGCGACGCTGAAAGCACCGCTCCAGCGGGCCCTCGACCGCGAGGGCCTGACGGTGGCGACCGTGTGCGGCGGTTCGCTGGTGCTCGCGATGGCCGGTCTGATCACCGGCCGCACCGCCACGACCAACCACCTCGGCCTGCACGCGCTGGAGTCGATGGGCGTGCACGCGGTCCGCACCCGCCTCGTCGACGACGGCGACCTGGTCACCGCCGCCGGCGTCACCTCGGGCGTCGACCTCGGCCTCTACCTGGTCGAACGCGAGATCGGCGCGCGCAAGGCCGTCGAGCTGGAGACCCTCTTCGCCCACGAGCGCCGCGGCACGGTGTGGAGCGCGGCATGAGCAAGCTGTTCCTCTCGCTGCACGTCCTCGCGGCCATCGTCGCGATCGGCCCGGTCACCGTGGCCGCCAGCATGTTCCCCAGGGCCGTCACCACGAGTGGCAACGCCGCGCTGCTGCACCGGATCTGCCGCGTCTACGCGCTGGTCGGCATCTCGGTGCCGGCCCTCGGGTTCGCGACGGCGGGCGTGATGGGCGTGACCGGCCACCCCTGGGTGGTCGTGTCGATCGCGCTCACCACCGCCGCCGCGTTCGTGCTGGCGCTGAAGGTGATCCCCGGTCAGGAACAGGCGCTCCGGACCGGGGACGCCGAGCACCTGGCCATGTACACCGGGATCTTCAACCTGCTGTGGGCGACCGTCACCGTGCTCATGGTCCTGCGCCCCGGTTCCACCACCGGTGCCTAGCGCGACGCCACCGGCCGCACCACGATCTCGTTGACGTCGACGGAGTCGGGCTGCGCGACGGCGTAGGCGATGGCCTCACCGATCGCCGACGGGGGCAGCGCGCCCGCCCGGTAGTCCTGCATCAGGTCCGCCGCGTACTGCTCGGTGATGGTGTCCGCGAGCTCGGACTCGGTGACACCGGGCGAGATCACGGTGACCCGCAGGTCGTCGCGCTCCTGCCGCAGCCCCTCGGACAACGCCCACACCGCGTGCTTCGTCGCGCAGTACACGGCGGCGGTCGGCATGACCATGTGCGCGCCGATCGAGGCCACGTTCACGACGTGACCGCCGCCGGTGAACCGGGGCAGCACGGCCGCGATGCCGTTCAGCACGCCCTTGACGTTCACGTCGACCATGCGGTCCCACTCGTCGACCTTCAGGGAGTCCATGAGCGACAACGGCATCA
Organism: Lentzea sp. NPDC036949; assembly: GCF_055608075.1. Classification (NCBI taxonomy): domain Bacteria; kingdom Bacillati; phylum Actinomycetota; class Actinomycetes; order Pseudonocardiales; family Pseudonocardiaceae; genus Lentzea; species Lentzea sp. NPDC036949. The sequence continues at coordinate 373,252 of NZ_JBVJRA010000008.1, read as the reverse complement.
CGCCCGCGTTGTTCACGAGGACGTCGACCCGCCCGTACCGCTCGACCGCCGCGTCCACGAAGGACTGGAACGACTCCCGCGAGGTCACGTCCAGCTCCCGGTAGCCGCCACCGGTCTCCTCGGCCAGCGCGGCCAGCCGGTCGACCCGCCGGGCACCGAGGAACACTCGGTGCCCGGCCTTGGCCAGGACGCGGGCCGTCGCCTCGCCGATGCCGCTGGACGCTCCACTGATCACCACAACTTTGCTCATGGCCACCACGATCGGCTGGAGGAGCCGAGCCGGCCAGGACACCGTCTCCCCAGGAGTGCCACACCCAGGCAACAGCTCCAGGCCCGCACTAACCTCGCAGACGTGCTCGGTGAGTTCCTGAAAGCCCATCGCGCCCGCGTCAACCCGGAGGACGCGGGCCTGCCCTCGCACACCCAGCGCAAGGTCAAGGGCCTGCGCCGCGAGGAGGTCGCGGTGCTCGCCGGGGTGAGCGCCGACTACTACGCCCGGCTCGAACAGGGCCGTGAGACCAACCCCTCGGCGCAGGTCCTCGACGCCCTGAGCCGTGCGCTGCGGCTCGACCCGGACGCCCGTTCCCACCTGCACCGCCTGGCCGGTGTCGTCGCGGACGAGGGGCACTCGACCGACAAGGTCAGCCCCGAGCTGCGGCAGCTCATCAGCGGCATGCACGACATGCCGGCGTTCGTGATGAGCTCCTACCTCGACATCCTCGCGACGAACGCCCTGGCCGACGCCCTGTACGAGCCGTTCACCCCCGCCGACAACCTGGCCAGGATGGCGTTCCTCGACCCGGCCGCCCCGAGCTTCTACCCGCGCTGGAACTGGGTCGCGCAGAGCACGGTCGGCAACCTGCGGCTGACGGCGGACCCGAAGTCCGCGCGGCTGGCGCGGATGGTTGCGGCGCTGCGCCGCAACCCGGTGTTCGAGGAGCTCTGGGAGCACCACGAGGTGCGCGGGAAGACCCAGGACGCCAAGGACTTCGTGCACCCGGCGGTCGGTCCGCTCCGGCTGACCTACCACTCGTTCGACGTCCGCGAGGCCCCCGGCCAGTTCCTCGTGATCTACCAGGCGGAACCGGGCCCGAACGCGGACGCGCTGAGGCTGCTCGCGACTAGTCGGGCCACACGGGCTGCCGCTTCTCCAGGAACGACGCCCGCCCCTCCGTGGCCGACGGGGACTGCGACGTCTCGGCCATGACCGCCAGCGCGATCTCGTAGGCGTCGGCCTCCGGCCGGTCCAGCTGCGCGTAGACGGTCCGCTTGCCCACGGCCTTCGACGCGCGGCTGCCCCGCGTCGCCCGCGCCAGCAGGTCGTCGACCTCGGCGTCGAGCGCGTCGGCCGGCACCGCGCGGTTGACCAGGCCCCACTCCGCGGCGGTGGCCGCGTCGACCACGTCGCCGGTGAGCACCAGCTCCATCAACCGCTTGCGCCCGATCGACCGCGCCACCGGCACCGCGGGCGTGTGGCAGAACCAGCCGGCCTTGCCGCCGGGCAGCGAGAACCCGGCCGTGTCCGCCGCGACCGCGAGGTCGCACGACGCCACCAGCTGGCACCCGGCCGCGGTCGCCAGTCCCTGCACGCGTGCGATCACCACCTGCGGCACGGCCTGGATGGTCTTCATCAGCACCGTGCACAGCTCCAGCAGCAGCCGCACGCCCTCTTCGTCACGCGCGTGCACGTCCGCGAAGTCGTGACCCGCCGAGAACACCGGCCCCTCGGCCGCCAGCACGATCCCGGCCGCGTCGGACGCACCGGCCTCGCGGAACGCCTCCAGCAGCTCGGTCAGGTGCTCGGCGGACAGCGCGTTGCGCTTGGCCGCGCGGTTCATCGTGATCCGGACTACCGACCCATCGCGCGCAACATCGACCATCCAGCGAATCTAAGGCCCTAGGCCAGCGAGTGCACCTCGCGGATCACGGTGACGATCTCGTCCATGATCTCGGTCAGCTCGTAGTCCTTCGGCGTGAACACCCGTGCCACGCCGCGCTCGTGCAGCTTGGCCGCGTCGTCGGGCGGGATGATGCCGCCGACGATCACCGGGATGTCCCCGGCACCGGCCGCGCGCAGCCCGTCGACCACCGCGGGCACGACCTCCAGGTGCGACCCGGACAGGATCGACAGGCCCACGACGTGCACGTCCTCCTGCACCGCGGCCGCCACGATCTGCGCCGGCGTCAGGCGGATGCCCTGGTAGACGACCTCGAAGCCGACGTCGCGGGCGCGCACGGCGACCTGCTCGGCACCGTTGGAGTGCCCGTCGAGACCCGGCTTGCCGACCAGCATGCGCAGCCGTTCGCCGACCTCCTCGCCGGTCGACCGCACCCGGTCGCGCACCCGTGCGATCTCCGAGCCCGCCTCACCGGAGGCGGAGGCGGCGGAGACACCCGTGGGCGCCCGGTACTCGCCGAACGTCTCGCGCAGCGCCTGCGACCACTCGCCGGTCGTCACCCCGGCACGTGCACAGGCCAGCGTCACCTCGACGAGGTTCCGGTCGGTCTTCGCCGCTTCGCGCAACGCGTCCAGCGCCGCCTCGACCGCGGTGTTGTCACGGGAAGCACGCCACTGCCGGACCGCCTCGACGGCGTGCATCTCGACGACCGGGTCGATGGTCTCGATGGCGTTCGCGCCCTCGGCCTGAAGCGGCGACGGCTCGGTCGTGTCGAACCTGTTGACGCCGACGACGACCTCCTCGCCGGACTCGACGCGCCGGCGCCGGTCGGCGAGCGACGACACGAGCTGCGACTTCATGTAGCCGGACTCGACGGCTGCGACGGCACCGCCCATCGCCTGCACGCGGTCGATCTCCTCGCGCGCACCGGCGAGGATCTCGTCCACCTTCGCCTCGATGACGGGCGAGCCGTCGAAGATGTCCTCGTACTCCAGCAGGTCCGTCTCGTAGGCGAGGACCTGCTGCATGCGCAACGCCCACTGCTGGTCCCACGGCCGCGGCAGGCCCAAGGCCTCGTTCCACGCCGGCAGCTGGATCGCGCGGGCGCGGGCGTTGCGGGACAACGACACCGCGAGCATCTCCAGCACGATGCGCTGGACGTTGTTCTCCGGCTGCGCCTCGGTGAGCCCGAGCGAGTTGACCTGCACGCCGTAGCGGAACCGGCGGTGCTTGGGGTTCTGCACGCCGTAGCGCTCCAGCGTGATCTCGTCCCAGAGCTGGGCGAACGCGCGCATCTTGCACATCTCCTCGATGAACCGCACACCGGCGTTCACGAAGAAGGAGATGCGGGCGACGACGTCACCGAACTTCTCCTGCGGCACCTGGCCGGAGTCGCGCACGGAGTCGAGGACCGCGATCGCCGTGCACATCGCGTACGCGACCTCCTGCGCCGGCGTCGCGCCGACCTCCTGGAGGTGGTAGCTGCAGATGTTGATCGGGTTCCACCTGGGCACGTTCGACACGGTCCACGCGACCATGTCGGTGATCAGCCGCAGCGACGGTCCCGGCGGGAACACGTACGTGCCGCGGGACAGGTACTCCTTGATGATGTCGTTCTGCGTCGTGCCGGCCAGCGCGGCCGGGTCCGCGCCCTGCTCCTCGGCCACGGTGACGTAGAGCGCGAGCAGCCACATGGCCGTCGCGTTGATCGTCATCGACGTGTTGGCGCCGCCGAGCGGGATCTGGTCGAAGAGCTGCCGCATGTCGCCGATGTGGCTGACGGGCACGCCGACCTTGCCGACCTCGCCCTTCGCGAGCTCGTCGTCGGGGTCGTAGCCGGTCTGCGTGGGCAGGTCGAACGCGACCGACAGGCCGGTCTGCCCCTTCGCGAGGTTCCGCCGGTAGAGGGCGTTGGACGCCGCGGCCGAGGAGTGACCCGCGTACGTGCGCATCACCCAGGGGCGGTCGCGTTCACGGTCAGCTGGGTACGGCACAGCACCTCCCACAACGTCGTTGTCCGGAGCGTACTGGCCGGTAACCAGAGCTGCGCGTGCGCTTGCTCACTGAATCGTGACCAAAAAGAGCATGATGGAGAGGTGACGGGGATCTACCAGACCGTGGTCGTCTTCGCGGCGCTCGGCCTGCTCGCGGTGCTGCTGCGCTACTTCGTGGGCAACGACAGGCGGCCGGTGCCGGACCTGGACGGCACGGACTTCGGGTTGCTCAGCGAGGTCGCCGTCGTGCCCACCGAGGAGGCCGCGAAGGTGCTCGTGCAGAAGCTCCGGCGCAACGGCGTGAAGGCCACGCGCTCGCGGAACGCGCCCTACCGGGTCATGGTGTGGCCCGCGGACGTCGCGAACGCGCGGCTCGTCCTGAAGTCGTGACCGGCGGTCAGCCGCTGACCCGCTCCACGTCGGCGCCGAGCTTGCGCAGGTTCTCCACGAACCCGGGGTAGCCGCGCTCGATGTGGAAGATCTCGTAGACCTCGGTGGCACCGTCCGCGCACAGACCGGCCAGCACCAGCCCCGCACCGGCCCGGATGTCGGAGGCCCACACCGGCGCGCTGGACAGCTTCTCGACCCCGCGGATGACCGCGTGGTGCCCGTCGGTGCGCGCGTCGGCGCCGAGCCGGATCATCTCGTCGATGAACCGGAACCGCGCCTCGAACAGGTTTTCCGTGATCATCGACGTGCCCTCGGACACCGCCGACAACGCGATGGCGAACGGCTGGTTGTCCGTGGCGAAGCCGGGGTAGGGCAGCGTCACGAAGTCGACCGCCTTCGGCCGCCCCTCCATGACCACTCGGAAGCCCTCGTCCTCGCCCTCGTAGACGGTCACCTCGGCGCCCGCCATCCGCAGCTTCTCCAGCACCAGGTCCAGGTGGTGCGGGTTCACGCCGCGCACCCGCACGTCACCGCGCGTCATGGCGGCGGCGAACCCCCACGTGGCACCGACGATCCGGTCGCCGATGACGCGGTGCTCGGTCGGCTTGAGCTCGGACACCCCGTGCACGGTCAGCGTGGACGTGCCGGCGCCCTCGATCTTCGCGCCCATCTGCGTGAGCATCAGGCAGAGGTCGACGATCTCCGGCTCGCGCGCGGCGTTGTCGATGACCGTGGTGCCGTTCGCGAGCACCGCCGCCATCAGGATGTTCTCGGTGGCCCCCATGCTGGGGAAGTCGAGCCAGATCTGCGCGCCGTGCAGCCCCTCGGCCTCGGCGACGATGCAGCCGTGCTCGATCCACGTCGTGGCGCCGAGCTTCTCCAGCCCGCTCTGGTGCATGTCGAGCGGCCGCGACCCGATCGCGTCCCCGCCCGGCAGCGCCACGACGGCGCGCTTGCACCGGCCGACGAGCGGCCCGAGCACGCAGATGCTGGCGCGCAGCTTGCCCATCGCCTCGGAGTCGGCGTGGTAGCTGAGCTCGGACGGCGTGGTGATCCTCGCCACGTCGCCTTCGAGCTCGACCTCGCACCCGAGGCTGCGCAGCGCGTCCGCCATCAGCGGCACGTCCAGGATGTCCGGGCAGTTGGTGAGGGTTGTGGTCCCCTCGGCCAGCAGGGCAGCCGCCATCAGCTTCAGGACGCTGTTCTTGGCGCCGACGACCTCGACCTCGCCGACCAGACGCGCGCCGCCGTGTACCCGGAAATGCTCGCTCACGCGGCAATCCTACGTACGGCCTTACAGTGCCCGTTATGGCGGTGCATCTCACCAAGATCTACACGCGCGTGGGCGACGACGGCACGACCGGTCTCGGCGACTTCTCGCGCGTTCCCAAGACCTCACCCCGCATCGAGGCCTACGCCGACGTGGACGAGACGAACGCGGCCCTCGGCGTGGCCCTGGCGCTGGGTCAGCTGGCTCCTGACGTGCACGAGGTCGTGCGCAAGGTGCAGAACGACCTCTTCGACGTCGGAGCGGACCTGTGCACGCCGATCGTGCCCGACCCGGAGTACCCGCCGCTGCGGGTCACCCAGGCGTACGTGGACCGCCTGGAGGGCTACTGCGACACGTTCAACGAGAACCTAGGCAAGCTCGACTCGTTCATCCTCAACGGCGGCACCCCCGGCGCGGCCCTGCTGCACCAGGCCCGCACCATCGCCCGCCGCGCGGAACGCCGGGCGTGGGCGCTGGTCGAGGCCGAGCGGGAGCAGACCAACGTGCTGACGGCGAAGTACCTGAACCGGCTGTCGGACCTGCTGTTCATCCTGGCGCGGGTGGCGAACCCGGACGGTGACGTGCTCTGGCAGCCCGGCGGCAACGCCTGATCGAGAAACACGAGAAGGGCGCCTCCCGTTGCGGGAGGCGCCCTTCTCACGTTCGTCAACTGGCCCAGGGAATGGACCGGCCCGGAGGCGCTGACTCCAACCAAGACAGGAATCCTGTCAGCGCGTCCGGGCCCATCGCGATCTCGACCTCACCGGCGGCGGACCGGCACCGCAGCACCGTCGCCCCCACCGGCATCGCGTACGCCTCGGGGCCCGTGGGCTCCCGCCGCGCATCGATCTCGAGGCCGTCTCTGGAGATCATCTGGTCGGGGCCTGACCCGAGCGAGAGCACCCGGAACCAGGCGAACTTGTCGCCCCGGTAGTGCCCCACTCCCAGGTGCCAGCCCCGGCCACGGTCGTCGAACCGGCTGCGCAGGGCGACGTGCACACCGCCCTCGCGCAGCAGCCGGACCCGGCGCCACGCGAGGCACACGATGACGACGGCCACCCCGAGAAGGATCAACCCGGCAATCTCGGTGATCCCCACGACTGAGCCCTCGCGCCCGGTCTCAGGCCGACTGTTCCACGGCCCGCACGCGCGCTGCCGCACGTGCGCGCTCGGCGTCGTCCGCGTCCTGCAGCGCCGACCGCGCCGCGTTCACGTCGATCTCGCCCGCGAGCTCGGCGTCTTCGGCGAGGATCGACACGCCGGTGCCGGTCACGGACAGGAAGCCCCCGTGCACGGCGGCGGTGACCAGTGCACCGTCCGTCGTGCGGATCCGCACCACACCACCCTCGACCAGCTGACCGAGAACGGGCTCGTGACCGGGCAGGATGCCGATCTCGCCCTCGGTCGTCTGCGCCGAAACGGAAGTGGCCGTACCGGACCACAGGCGGCGTTCAACGGCGACCAGTTCAACGGTCATCTCGGCCACGCGCATCTCCCTCGTCGTCTGGAGTCGAACTGAGTCTAAACGGTCGCCTGACAGCCTCGCCGGGCCGCCCGGTGTAGCGGGGTCCGAGGACCGCCGCAGAGCCGCACAGGTGCCACCCGGTGCGAGCGCGAGTTGTTGTGCCTGCACGGGATCCAGCACCCGCACCACCGGCAGCACCACCGCGGCCACCGGCGGCGAGATCCGCGCCGGCATCACCGCACGCCGGGCACGACCGCTTCCGCCCGCACCCCGACGGCGGCCACCCCGGCCGCCCCCAGCGCCGCGACCACGGCGAACACGTAGAACCCCCACGGGTGCGCCAGACCGGCCGTCAGCAGCGCCCCACCGAGCAGCGGCCCGCTGATCGCCCCGAGCCGCCCGATGCCCGCGGCCCACCCGATGCCGGTGGCCCGGTTCTCCTCGTAGACCCGCCCCGCGTAGGCGTACACGAGCACCTGCGCGCTGAACACGAAGCACCCGGCCAGCAACACGGCCACGTACACGCCGATCCCCGGCAACCTGATGCTCAGCAACGCCAGGAACACCACGGCCCCGGCGAACCAGCCGATCGCCGCCGGCCGGACACCGACCCTGTCCGCGACCGCGCCCGCGATCAGAAGTCCCACCACCGCACCGATGTTGAGCGTCAGCAGCAACGCGAGCGCGGTCCCCAGCTCGTAGCCCGCACTGCGCATGATCTGCGGCAGCCACGTGTTCAGCCCGTAGACCAGCAGCAGCCCCATGAACGACGCCACCCAGAACGCCACGGTCGCCTTGCGCAGCCCCGGCTTGAACAACGACCCGACCGCCTCACCGGCCGGCGCCTTCCGCACGACCGTCTCCGGCAGGTACCGGAGCATCAGCGGGATCAGCACCAGCGCCGGCACCGCACCGGCGACGAACAGCGCCTGCCACCCGAGCCGCGGGATGAGCAGGATGCCCAGCAACGCCGTGATGACCGCACCCACGTGGTACCCGGTCATGATGAGCGTGGTGGCCCGTCCACCCTGCTGCGGCCGTGCCTCGTTCACCAGCGCGATGGCCGTGGGCAGACACCCGCCGAGCCCCAGCCCGGCGAGGAAGCGGAAGACGCCGAACGTGGTGGCGTCCTGCGCCAGCGCGCAGGCGAGGGTGAACACGGAGAACCCGGCGACGGCGTAGATCATCACCTTCCGCCGCCCGATGACGTCGGTGACGGTCCCGATGACGAGCGCGCCGAGCATCATCCCGACGAGACCGGCCGTGGACACCGCACTGGCCGACGCCGTCGTGAGCACCTGCTCCTGCAACAGGGTCGGGATCACCGTGCCGAGCACGACGAGGTCAAAGCCGTCGAGCAGGACCGCCGTCCAGCACAACGGCAACACCCATTTGTTCACGCGCTCTCTCCTCGCTGAGGGGCCCTGGTGATGCCGAGCATCGTGCGGCCCGGGACCCGCAGGCGGGAGAGCTGTTTCCGGTGAACGGAAATGTCATGTCGTCCGAAAAGGCGAAGGGCCGTCCCTCCACAAAGGAGGAACGGCCCTTCGTCACGTCAGCCTGCCTCAGTTGCCGGCGAGCTTCTTCGCGTTGGCCTCGACGTCGTCCAACCCGCCACAGGAGAAGAACGCCTGCTCCGGGTAGTGGTCGAACTCGCCCTTGCACACGCGGTCGAACGCCTCGATCGTGTCCTTGATCGGCACGAAGGAGCCGGGCTGACCGGTGAACTTCTCGGCCACGATGAAGTTCTGGCCGAGGAAGCGCTCGAGACGACGCGCGCGACCGACGAGGACCTTGTCCTCCTCGGAGAGCTCGTCCATGCCGAGGATGGCGATGATGTCCTGCAGCTCCTTGTACTTCTGCAGGATTCGCTTCACCTCCTGGGCGACCCGGTAGTGCTCCTCGCCGACGATCGACGGCTCGAGGATTCGAGACGACGACGACAGCGGGTCGACGGCCGGGTAGATGCCCTTCTGGGAGATCGGACGGGAAAGCTCCGTCGTCGCGTCCAGGTGGGCGAAGGTGGTCGCCGGGGCGGGGTCGGTGTAGTCGTCCGCGGGCACGTAGATGGCCTGCAGCGAGGTGATCGACTTACCGCGCGTCGAGGTGATGCGCTCCTGGAGCTCACCCATCTCGTCGGCCAGCGTCGGCTGGTAACCCACGGCGGAAGGCATGCGGCCCAGCAGGGTCGACACCTCGGAACCGGCCTGGGTGAAGCGGAAGATGTTGTCGATGAAGAGCAGCACGTCCTGGTTCTGCACGTCGCGGAAGTACTCCGCCATCGTGAGAGCGGACAGCGCGACGCGCATGCGCGTGCCGGGCGGCTCGTCCATCTGACCGAACACCAGGGCGGTGTCGCCGAGAACCCCCATCTCCTCCATCTCGAGGAGGAGGTCGGTGCCCTCACGGGTGCGCTCACCGACGCCGGCGAACACCGACGTGCCGGAGAACTCACGCGCGATACGCGTGATCATCTCCTGGATGAGCACGGTCTTGCCGACACCCGCGCCGCCGAACAGGCCGATCTTGCCACCCTTGACGTACGGGGTGAGCAGGTCGATGACCTTGATGCCGGTCTCGAGGATCTCGGTCTTGCCCTCGAGCTGGTCGAAGGCGGGCGCCTTGCGGTGGATGCCCCACTGCTCGCCGTCGCGGCCGAGGCCGGGCTGGTCGAGGCAGTCACCGAGGGCGTTGAAGACGTGGCCCTTGACGACGTCGCCGACGGGCACCGAGATCGCGGCACCGGTGTCGGTCACGGTCGTACCGCGGACGAGACCGTCGGTCGGCTGCATCGAGATGCAGCGGACCAGGTTGTCGCCCAGGTGCTGCGCGACCTCGAGGGTCAGCGTCTTGGCGACCGCCTCGAAGGTGATCTCGGCGTGGCAGGCGTTGAACAGCTCGGGCACGGCGTCGCGCGGGAACTCCACGTCGACGACCGCACCGATCACCCGGACCACACGGCCGGTGCGGGTGGTGGTGGCAGTAACACTCATGTCAGTCATCACTTCCTGCGCCACCGGTAAGCGCGGAGGCGCCACCGACGATCTCGCTGATCTCCTGGGTGATCTGGGCCTGACGGGCCGAGTTCGCCGCCCGGCTGAGGTTCCGGACGAGCTCCGTCGCGTTGTCCGTCGCGGCCTTCATGGCCGTGCGGCGTGCCGCAGACTCCGATGCCGCCGCTTCCAGCAAGGCGGAGAACAGCCGGGTCTTCACGTACTTGGGCAGCATCGCACCGAGCAGCGCTTCCGCACTGGGCTCGAAGTCGTACACCGCACGCGGCCCCTTGGGGGTCTCGCCGGTGTACTCGACGTCCATCGGCGCGATCCGCCTGGCGGTGGGCGTCTGGCTCAGCATGGACTTGAACTCGGTGTACACGACGTGGATCTCGTCCACGCCCTGCGCACCGTTCTCCGTGCCCTCCAGGAACGCCTCCACCAGCGCGTTGCCCGCCTCGACGGCATTGACGTAGTGCGGAGTCTGGGAGAACCCGCTCCACGAGGCGGTGACCTCGCGGCGGCGGAAGTTGTAGTACCCGATCGCCTTGCGGCCGGTCGCGTACAGCACCGGCTCCTTGCCCTCGGACTTGAGCAGCTCGATCAGCTGCTCAGCGGCCTTCAGCACGTTGGCGTTGTAGCCACCGCACATGCCCTTGTCGCTGGTGACGACGAGGACGGCAGCGCGCTTCGGGTTCTTGCGTTCCGTCAGCAGCGGGTGGTCGAGGTTCGCCGAGGCCTCGGCCAACGCGGAGAGCACGTTCGTGATCTCGTCCGCGTAGGGGCGCGAGGCCGCGACCCTGGTCTGCGCCTTGGCGAGGCGAGACGTGGCGATGAGCTCGTAGGCCTTCGTGATCTTCTTGGTCGAGTTGACCGTTCGGATCCGCTGGCGGAGCTCCCGAATCTGTGCGCCCATGGCTCAGATCACTTCTTGGTCGGCTCGGGCTTGTTGACCTTCACCGACTCCTGCGCGACCTTGTCGGCGTCCATGGCCTTCTCGGGCGCCTCGTTGACGATGGTCGTGCCGTCGGAAGCGGTGAACTGCTTCTTGAACTCCGCCACGGCGTCGGCAACGCGCTTCTGCGAGTCCTCGGGGAACTTCTTGGTCTCGATGATGCTGCTGAGCAGGTCCGCGTGGTTGCGGCGCAGCGAGTCCTTGAAGTCCGCGACGAAGCGGCGGATGTCGGCGACGGGCACGTCGTCCAGGTGGCCCTTGGTCGCGGCGAAGATCTCGACGACCTGCTCCTCGACGGGGACCGGGGAGTACTGGCCCTGCTTGAGCAGCTCGACCAGACGGGCACCGCGGTCCAGCTGGGCGCGCGACGCGGCGTCGAGGTCGGACGCGAACGCGGAGAAGGCCTCCAGCTCGCGGAACTGCGACAGGTCGAGGCGCAGCGAGCCCGCGACGTCCTTCATCGCCTTGATCTGCGCGGCACCACCGACGCGGGAGACGGAGATACCCACGTTGACGGCCGGGCGGACACCGGCGTTGAACAGGTCGGACTCGAGGAAGCACTGACCGTCGGTGATCGAGATGACGTTGGTCGGGATGTACGCCGACACGTCGTTCGCCTTGGTCTCGATGATCGGGAGACCCGTCATCGAGCCGCCACCGAGCTCGTCCGAGAGCTTCGCGCAACGCTCGAGGAGGCGCGAGTGCAAGTAGAAGACGTCGCCGGGGTAGGCCTCGCGGCCCGGCGGGCGGCGCAGCAGCAGCGAGATGGCGCGGTACGCCTCGGCCTGCTTGGTCAGGTCGTCGAAGATGATCAGGACGTGCTTGCCCTGGTACATCCAGTGCTGGCCGATGGAGGAACCGGTGTACGGCGCCAGCCACTTGAAGCCGGCCGAGTCAGAAGCGGGGGCGGCGACGATCGTCGTGTACTCGAGTGCGCCCGCCTCCTCCAGCGCGGTCTTGACGCCCGCGATGGTGGAGCCCTTCTGGCCGATGGCGACGTACACGCAGCGGACCTGCTGCTTGGGGTCGCCCGACTCCCAGGCCTTCTTCTGGTTGATGATCGTGTCGATGCAGACCGCGGTCTTGCCGGTCTTGCGGTCACCGATGATCAGCTGGCGCTGGCCGCGGCCGATCGGGGTCATCGCGTCGATGGCCTTGATGCCGGTCTGCATCGGCTCGGACACCGGCTGGCGCTCCAGCACGGAGGCCGCCTGCAGCTCCAGGGCGCGGGTGTCGTCGGCGACGATGTCACCGAGGCCGTCGATCGGCTGGCCCAGCGGGTTGACGACGCGACCGAGGAAGCCGTCGCCGACCGGCACGGACAGGACCTTGCCCGTCCGGCGGACCTCCTGGCCCTCTTCGATCTTGTCGAAGTCACCGAGGATGACCGCACCGATGTTGCGGACCTCGAGGTTCAGTGCGACGCCGAGGACGCCGCCGGGGAACTCGAGCAGCTCGTTGGTCATCGTGCCCGGAAGGCCCTCGACGATGGCGATGCCGTCGTAGGTCTCGGAGACGACACCAACCTCTTCCCGGCTGACCTCCGGGGAGTAGCTCGAGACGTACTTCTCGATCGCACTGCGGATCTCGTCCGACGAGATCGTCAGCTCCGCCATGTCGTTCCTGCTCTCACTTCTTCGTTCTTGGGAAAGGGCTCAGGGGCTAGCTGGCGAGATTGCGGCGCAGTGCCGCCAACCGGCCGGCGACGCTTCCGTCGATGACCTCGTCGCCGATCTTGATCTGGAGACCGCCGCCCAGCGAGGGGTCGACCTCCACGTGCAGCGCGATCGGGCGCGAGTAGATCGTGGTCAGCGTCGCGGTCAAGCGGTCGACCTGTGCCGCGGTCAGCTCCACGGCGGACCGCACGTGGGCCACGGAACGCTGACGGCGCTTGGCCGCCAGGTCGGCGAGCTCGGCGAGCCCGTCCGCCACGCGCACCCCGCGCGGGTTGCGGACCAGCTGGTCCACCAGCGTCTTGGTGACGGAGCCGACCTTGCCCTCGATCAGGGAGCCGACCAGTGCGACCTTGGTGTCGGCGGTACCCGCGGGGTCCGCCAGCAGGAGCTCGAGCTCGTGCGAACCCGCCACGATGCGGCCGAGCCGGAACAGCTCGTCCTCCACCGAGTCGAGCTGGCCGTCACCCTCCGCACGCACGAGCAGTGCGGTGCGGGCGAGCGACTCGACGCCCTCGACGAGCTCGCGCGGGCTGGACCAGCGCGCGGTCACGACGGCGGCGAGCACCTGCAGCGTCCCGTCGCCCACCTTGCCCGCGAACAGGCCGCGGACGAACTGCTCACGGCCACCGGGCTCGGACGAGGCGTCGGCGAGCGCGCGGCGCAACGCCGGCTGCTCGACCAGCAGGCCGAGCACGGCGAAGAGCTCCTCGCCCAGCTTGGCCTGCTCCTGGGAGGACGCAGCGTCGGCGAGCTCCAGCAGCCGCAGTTCCGCGGCTGCCAGAGCTTCACGACTTGCGGCATGCAACGTCATCGGCTGCCTCTACTTGCCCGCGGGCGCCGCGACGGCGTCCAGCTCGTTGAGGAAGCGGTCGACGGTGCCGCGGCGGCGGGTCTCGTCCTCGAGGGACTCGCCCACGACCTTGCTCGCCAGCTCGACGGCGGTGCGGCCGAGGTCGGCGCGCAGCTCGGCGACGATCTGGGCGCGCTGCGCGTCCAGCTGGTGCTGGCCCTGCGCCACGATGCGGGCGGACTCGGCCTGCGCCTGCTCACGCAGCTCCTCGACGATCTGCAGGCCCTCGGCCCTGGCGTCGTCGCGGATGCGAGCGGCCTCGGCGCGAGCCTCGGCCAGCTGCTCCTTGTACTGCTCGAGCATCTGCTGAGCCTTGGCCTGCGCCTGCTCCGCCTTCTCGATGCCACCCTCGATCTTGGCCGTCCGCTCCGCGTACAGCGCCTCGAAGCGCGGCGACACGAACTTCTTGATGACGAAGAGGAGGAGCAGGAAGGCGACGAGCCCGAGGATGATCTCCGCGGTGTGCGGAAGGACCGGGTTGACCTTCGCAGGGTCCTCCGCGGCCAAGATCAAAGCGTGGAACACGGCGTCTCCTAACGCGTCGAAGGGTTAGGTCAGGCGCCGGCGGTCGCGATGAAGTACACGACGAAGCCGATCAGCGCGAGGACCTCGACGATGGCGAAGGTGGTCCACGCGAGGCTGAGCAGCACGCCGCGGGCCTCGGGCTGGCGGGCGGTGCCGCTGATGACCGAGGAGAAGATCAGACCGACGCCGATGCCGGGGCCGATGGCGGCGAGGCCGTAACCGATGGCCGCAAGACCCGGGTTGATGTTTCCGTCGAAGGCCTGGGCGATCTGGAGAGCGCTCACTGTTGCTGTTCCCTTTCCAACTCGGTCCGCGAGTGTTCGCGGATCGGAGGCTTTGTGCTGTTTCTCAGTGCTCTTCTGCCAGCGCCATGCCGATGTAGCTGGCAGACAGCAGCGCGAAGATGTAGGCCTGCAGGCACATGATCAGTGCCTCCAGGAAGGTCAGCGCGATGGCGAAGGCGAAGGACACCGGCGCCACGATGACGGTCAGCCCGCCATTGAGCAGCAGGAACTCACCGGCCAGGGTGAACACCAGCAGCAGGAGGTGACCCGCGAACATGGCCGCGAAAACTCGGATCGCCAGCGTGAGCGGGTTCAGGATGAACTTCTGGAAGAACTCGATCGGGATCAGCAGCGGCAGCACGAACCACGGCGCGCCCGGCGGAATCGTCTGGTGCTTCAAGTAACCCACGAAGCCGTGCCGCTTGAACCCGACGAAGTGGTACACCGGGTAAACGACGAGCAACGAAACGGCGAGCGGGAAACCGATGTGCGACATCGTCGGGAACTGGATGATCGGGATGAGCCCGAACAGGTTGTTCACCAGGACGAAGGTGAAGATCGTGAGGATCAGCGGGATGAAGGGCTTGAAGTCCTTCGCGCCGATCTGCTCCCTGGCGATGTTGTTGCGCCCGAAGTCGTAAACCGACTCGGCGGCGAACTGGAACTTGCCGGGAACGAGCTTCATGTTGCGCGTCGCGGCGACGAAGAACACGCCGATGATCACGATCGACAGCACCAGCAGGACCATCGGCTTCGTGACCGAGCCGAAGATCGGCGGGAGGAAGAAGTCCTTCACACCGGGAGCGACGAACTCGCCCCCCGAAGCCAGCAACTTGGTCACTGTGTTCCTTCCGGTTCTCCCGGCCGGCGTTCACTCCGCCGGGGGAATCGTCACGATCTGGACTTAACGTACCTTACGGTTCGCAAGCGACTACCAGAGGCACCCCTGCGATCGGGTGTCCCTGGCCTGCGCGGACCATATCAGCAGGTCTAGGCGCCTTCGGAGGCGGGGACCACCATCTGGCTGCGGCTGCGCTTGGACGCCCTGGCCTCCAGGTACGACGTCACCAGGACCGTCGCCACCAGGGTGATTCCGAGTGCCTTGGGTTCGAGCCAGTCCTGGTTGCGCAGCAGGATGACCGCGAGCAGCAGCACCATCAGCTTGCCCGTGAATCCGCCGAGTGCGGCGACCATCACGAACATCGGATCGAGCGCGGCGGTCTTGCGCATCAACAACAACGTCGCGAGGCTCGAGAGGATGGCGATCGCGCCGCCGATCAACGACCCGTAGAGACCCGCGGTCCCCCAGATCACAGTTGACACGACGACGCCGAGGAGAAAGGTGCCGAGCGCGGCCCAGGCGGCCGCGCGGAACATTTCCCCGGCGAGCCGCTGGACGACCAACTCGTGCGTGACGGCCTTGTCCGCGTCGCTCATGTCCCGAAGTGTAGGAACCCGCTTTTCAGCACGTGCAGGCAGCCCCCTCGACAATCCCTCAGGACTTGCGGGCCTCGCGCAGCCGGGGAATGACGGAGACCACGAACGTCACCACCAGCCCGATGACGAAGCAGGTCGCCACGATGACCGGGTCGAAGAGCGTCAAAGCTACGGCCCCAAACGCGAGCACGCCCGCCCACAAATAGATGAGCAGCACCGCGCGCCGTTGTGAGTGACCGATCTCCAGCAACCGGTGGTGCAGGTGCATCTTGTCCGGGGAGAACGGGCTCTCGCCCCGTCGCGTGCGCCGGATGATGGCCATCAGCAGGTCGAGCACCGGCACGAACAGCACGGCCGCGACGACGATCAGCGGCGACAGCAGACCGAGCAGGTCGGCGGCGCTGCGGGTGGACGGGTTGATCTTGCCGGAGGCGCTGGTGGTCGCGGCGGCGAGCATGAGGCCGATGAGCATCGAGCCGGAGTCGCCCATGAAGATGCGCGCGGGGTTGAAGTTGTGCGGCAGGAACCCCAGGCACGCCCCGGCCAGCACGGCGGCGATCAGCGCCGGCGGGTAGGCCTCCACGGCCCCTTCGCGCTCGACGAGGATGCCGACCGAGAACACGCACGTGGCGGCGGCCGCGATGAGCCCGATGCCGGCGGCGAGCCCGTCCAGGCCGTCGACGAAGTTCATCGCGTTGATCATCGTGACGGTGAGCAGCACGGTGAGCAGCGCGCCCTGGTTCTGGTCCAGCGACACCGTGGCCCCGAGCCCCGGCACCCACGCGAGCATCCACTGCAGGCCGAAGAGCACGAGGATGCCCGCGGCCGTGACCTGACCGGCGAGCTTGGTCAGCGAGTCGAGCTCGAACCGGTCGTCGATCGCACCCACGAGCACGATGACACCACCCGCGACGATGACACCCCACGGGTCGTTGGAGAAGTCGAACGCCGCCCGAAGCACCGGCAGCTGGTGCGCGAGGAACATGCCACCGAGCACACCGCCGTAGATGGCGACGCCACCCATGCGCGGCATCGGCTGCACGTGCACATCGCGCTTACGCGGATACGCCACCGCACCAACCCGGAACGCAAGCGCGCGCACCAGGCCGACGAGCAAGAACGTCACGATGGCAGCCGTCAACGCGACGAGCAGGTACTCGCGCACCGGCAATACGAACGAGGATGCGGGCCCCACGGGCCTACCAATCAGGTCGGGGTCTTCTTCGGGGGTCTTCTTCGGGGTGGCCGCCACGGTACCCGCGGCGCCATGATCAATTCTGTCAGCCGCCGCTCAGCGCGCGACTTCGACCTCGACGCCGAGCACCTCGTCGACGTCGGCCTTGGAGACCGCGCCCTCGCGCAGGATCACCGCGTCGGGCCCCGTGAGGTCGATGATGGTGGAGGCGATGTTCTCCCCGCTCAACCCACCGTCGAGGAAGACCGGCACCGAGTCCCCGAACTGGTCCCGCGCCTCCTGCGCACTGGACGCCGGCGCGTACCCGGACTTGTTGGCACTGGACACCGCCATCGGCCCGACGTCCCGCAACAGCTCCAACGCCACCGGGTGCAACGGCATCCGCAACATGACCGTCCCCCGCGCCTGCCCCAGGTCCCACGCCAAGCTCGGCGCGTGCGGCAACACGATGCTCAGCCCACCCGGCCAGAACGCCTCGATGAGCGCCCGCGCCTGCCGCGGCACGCTCAGCACCAGCCCGTCGATCGTCGTCCACGACCCGACCAGCACCGGCACCGGCATGTCCGGCCCCCGCCCCTTGGCCTGCAAGAGCCCCCGGACCGCCTCCGCGTCGAAGGCGTCACACCCGATCCCGTAGACGGTGTCGGTCGGCATGACGACCAGCCGCCCGCTCCGCACCGCGCCGGCGGCAGCGGCAAGCCCCGCCGCGCGGTTGTCAGGTTCGCTGCAGTCGTAGACCGTGCTCACCCGGCTGAGCCTAGCCAGGTGAGCCACCCCGCCGCCGGACCCCCTCCACCGACCACCGACAGTGGCACCGCGCATTTCTCGCTTTATGCCACCGAAGCTGCGCTGCTGTTCTCACTTGAAGCACTCATACCGGCTTTGACCAGGCACGGTTTTGCCCCAAACGGGTGTAAGTAGTTCAACTCATCCACCGAATGGTGGCACCGCTGTATGGTCATTGACCGACCACAGAGCGCAATCGGGGAGGGTCGAGCTCCTGTGTCAGAACCACTCAGCACCAGCGGCGCCGTCGGCACGAGCATTGCCGCACAAGCCGCAGCCACCGCCTCCTGGGGCGCCGTTCTCGGCGGTGGACTCGCGGCGGTGGTGGCGGCCAGCAAGGCGGTCGCGGTCGCCGTCGAGACCCAGCAGCTCTCCGTCGACCCGCACCTGGTCGACGCGATGATCAAGAAGCTGACCGAGATGCGGGACGAGCTCGGCAAGATCCAGCGCAAGCGCGAGGCTCTCCAGCTCAAGATCAAAATCGGCGACGGGTACGCCACGCGCATTGCCGATGCCAGCACGAAGTTCGGGTCAGCAGCGGTCAAGCAGATCGACGACCTCGACCGCGCCATCGAGTCATTGAAGACGCAGATCGAGAAGAGCCGGGCGTCGTACGAAAATGTCGACCGAGCAGGCTCCGACTCGTTCAAGAAGATCAACGGGAAGTCATGAAGCGCATCCTCGTCGCCACCCTGATCGGCCTTTCCGCAGTCGCGTGCACCGGCAGTCCCGCCACCACGGGTACACCCACGCCGACCCCGACGTCAGACGGAAGCAGCACGTCCACCAACAACACCGACTCCGCGTCCGACCTGAAGTCGGTCAAACCGTGTGACCTCTTCACGGCTTCGGAAGCAGCGACCTTCGGACTGAAGCTCCCTGGCGAGGCGGGCAAGCTCGGCTCTTCCACGACCTGCGACTGGGTCATCAGCGGCAATGGCGGCGTTCAGGCCATCGTCAACCCCAGCGAGGGCGTGAAGGACCTGAACCTCCAGAACGGCAAGCTTTCGGAAACCAAGATCGGCAAGTACCAGGCCTCGAAGCTGGAAGCCCGCGACGGCGCGAAGTCGGTCTGCGACATCGCGATCTCCGTGAGTGAGTCCTCGTCGGTCGTGGTCATCGCCAACTTGAACGCCTCAGACACCGACACCGCAGCAGCTTGCGAACGAGCGACGAAGGCTGCCGAAGTGATCGCACCGAAGCTGCCGTAACGAAGCTCGAGGGGGGATATCTCATGGCGCCCATCCAGGCTGCTGTTCCGCCACCGAACGACAACTACGCGGGCCAGAAGCACGAACACATGCAGTCACTCGTCCAAAACAACTACGCACCAGAGACGGCGACCGATGTCGCCGACATCTGGAGGGCGTTCGGTGACACGTTCAAGGAGTTGGCGAGTGACTTCACCATCTTGGTCAACGGGTCGCAGAGCGCGTGGACCGGTCAAGCCGCCGAGGGAGTGCGCACAGCGCTGAGCAAGGTCGGCACCTTCACCGACCAGACCGGTGACAGCTTCCACAAAACGTCGGAGGCCATCGAGAACATCCGTGAGGCGTCGGTCCAGGCGAACCACAGCATGCCCAAGCCGGTCGACTTCAACCCGCTCAAGATCGCGGGCGACTGGTTCACCAACAAGGGCGGCTTCATCAACCCGATCATGATGGCCGGCGCGCCCATCGAGATGATCTCGACCTACAACGCCCAGCAGGACGCCAAGGCCGAGGCCGTCCAGGTCATGCAGACCCGGGACAACACGATGATGGCCGCGGCGATGTCGATGCCGACGATGGACGCCCCGCCGGTCGTCACCCAGGACCAGGGCATCACCCAGCCGAGCTCCAGCACCCCGTCGCACACCCTCGGCAACACCCCCGCGTACCGCCCGCCCGCCACCACGGGCATGCCCGGCATGCCGTCGTCCTCCACCGGCAACGGCACGACCAACGCGTCGTGGGTGGCGCCTCAGGTCAACGACCCGAACCTGCCGAACAACAACAACCAGAACCAGAACGGCGGCAACAACCAGAACCGCCCGCCGATCGGCACCCCGCCCGGCATCCTCCCGCCCGGCGTGCGGCCTCCCGGAGGCAACCAGACCGGCCGCCCGCCCCTGCGCGGCGGTCCCGGCATGCGCCCAGGCGGTCCCGGTGGCCTTGGTGGCCCCGGTGGCGGCGCCGGTGGTGGCCGCGGCACGGGTCCCGGCGGCATCGGCGGGCCCGGCAGCGGCGTGGGTGCCGGTGCGGGCCGCGGCATGGGCAGCTTCGGCCCGGCCAACCCCGGCGGTGGCGCAGGGGTCATGGGCGGCGGTGCGGGCACCGGTGCCGCGGGCGCGGGTGCCGCGGGACGTGGTGGCGCGGCCGGCGCTGCGGGCATGGGTGCCGGCGGTGGCGCGGGTGCCGGTGCGGGCCAGGGCGCGGAGGACAAGGAGCACAAGTCGAACTACCTCGTCCCGACCGACGAGTTCTTCGACGACGACCGCATGGTCGCGCCGCCGGTGATCGGCGGATGAGGCAGATCGCGCAGCTCTCCCTGCCCGCGTTCGAGGTCCTCTGGGAGGACCTGCGGGCGGGGAGCCTGCCCTACCCCTTCGACATCCCGTCGCACGGCGACACGCTCGACGAACGCGAGCGCATCAAGAAGGCCGTGCACCAGGACCTCGAACGCCGCGGCCTCGCCCGCCGCGGCCGCCCGGAGCCGGACCTCGACGACGCGCTGCGGCTGCTGGCGCGTCCCGAGCTCCGCGTCATCGCCCTGTGCATGCCGGACATGAGCCGGGAGAAGCTCGTGCGGGCGTGCGTGGTCGCGCGCGGCGGGTACGCCGTGCTGGTGTCCCAAGAGGACACCACGATGACGCTGAACCAGGTGCAGCCCAACGAGATCGCGACGAGCCTCGCGGGCGTCGTGCCGCAGGGCCGCCCCGGCCAGGGCAAGCTGGTCACCGTCCCGGCACAGGCCTTCGAGAACCAGCCGCAGCAGCACCAGGAGGGCTTCCGCCAGGCCGTCCGCGCGACCGAGAACGAGGACGTCCGCCTCGCCAAGCAGATGCTGGCCGGTCCGGCACTCGGCAACGGCCACTTCCTCGTCCAGCTGGACCAGGGCCGCACCAAGCGCGACTTCCCGCCGGTCACCTGGATCGACACCCAGAACGGCCGCTACGCCAACGTGCAGCTGCGCACCGGGTGGTTCACGATCTCGCCCGCGGACAACATGGGCCTCGCCCGTCACCTCGGTCAGGTCCTCGCGATGACGAGCGACCGGTGATGCAACGACACGGACCACTGAGCGAGTGACGACGATCCAGCCGAAGAAGGTCCTTCTCGCAGCACTCAGCATCACGGCGCTCATGGTTCTGAGCTTCACCGCCAACGCGGGCGGTCTCTGGGCGATCCCGCTGGTGGTCCTCGGCATCGCGGCCTTCTTCGGCTACGTCTGGTCCCTGGCGAGCTACCGGCCGAACGGCGGGCGGTGGGTGGTCGTCCCCGCGATGGCGCTCTTCTTCGCCAGCCTCGTCCTCGGCAACATCGGCGGCCACTCGCTGTGGCTCAGCGCGTTCGGCGAAACGGTGCGGTGCGACGTCGTGGAGGTGCAGAGCCACAAGCACACCCGAAGCCCCACCACCTACAGCAACACGCTCGACTGCGGCGGCCGGCAGCTGTCCTACCGGCCCACCACGGGCCACGAGGTAGCGGACGTGGGCGCGCGGCTCAGCGTCGTGGTGGACAGGACCGGGTTCGTCAGCAACCTCGAAGCGGCCAAGGTGAACCTGGGCCACTCCCTGCTGTTCCCGCTGGGGCTGCTCGTCAACGCCGCGTTCATCGCCTTCGTGGCCCGGCGCCCCGTCCGCGAACCGTGAAACCCGTCGTCGCGTTGTGCGCCGTCCTGCTCGGCGTCGTCATCGCGGGTTTCGTGATCGCCCTCCCGGTCCCCGAAGCGCTCTTCGCGGTGCTCATCGTGGTCCTGAGCCTGCCGCTGTCCGGCTACCTGATGGCGAAGGCCAGGCCGGGCACCACGGCCGTGCTGGCGGCGCCGATCGCGGTTCTCGCCATCGCCGCGCTCAGCGGCACCGGCGGGCATTCCCTGTGGCTCACGGTCTTCGGCGAGAAGGCGAACTGTGAGGTCACCGCGGTCAACACGCACGTGGGGCGCCGTTCACCGACCAGTTACAGCAACAGCCTCGCGTGCGGCGCCCACCGGGTCGAGGTGCACACGCCGTCGAGCGGCAAGGTCAACCAGCCGGGCGAGCGCGTGGAACTGGTCCTCGACCGGCTGGACGTCGTGTTGCCGCAGGAACCGGGCGAGATCACCTGGTGGCGGAACCTGCTCGTGCCCGCCGCCGCAGCGACCGCGGCCGCGTTCGTCCTGATGGTGCTGCGGCGGCCCGAACGAGCACCGAAGAAGCGGAAGCAAGAGATCCGCAACGACTTCCTGTAGCTAAGACACGGTCACGCGCGAGATCGCTCCAGCGCGTGACCGTGTGCCCTCCCCACGGGAAAACATACGACCGTTCAACCCCGGCAAGAGCGAACGGCTACTTATTGGCCAGCATTTGGCAACCCGGAGAAGACCCCGTGCCGGAAGCGGGCAGGCCCTGGGAAACCCTGCGAGCGGTCGCGAAGCGAGGCCGGCCCGCCAGGTCGGTGTGGTCGGCGACGTCGGTCAGCACCCGGCGTGCCGACAGCAGTGCCGGCACCGACTCGCCCTGCGTGTCGTCGTGCTCGATGCCGACGGAACCGCCGGGGCGCAGCCACCGCGCGGCCGCCGAGACGACGTGGCGGATCACGTCCAAGCCGTCCGCGCCGGAGAACACCGCGTGGTGCGGGTCGTGCACGCCCACCTCGGGTTGCACCGGCGTTCCCTCGGGGACGTAGGGCGGGTTGCACACCACCAGGTCGACCGTGCCGTCCAGGTCGGGCAGCAGCGACGGGTCGGTCGCGTCGCCGTGGTGCAGCCGGATCGGGGTGTCGCCTGCTGCCGTTCGCGCGTCGGCGTTGCGGCGGGTCCACGCAAGCGCTTGCGGGTCCAGTTCCACCGCGTGCACCACGGCGTCCGGGCGGGCTGCGGCGATCGACAGCGCCAGGGCGCCCGTGCCCGTGCAGAGGTCCATGACCACCGGGGTGGGCACTCCCGCCACGGTCTTCAGGGCCCACTCCATCAGCAGCTCGGTCTCCGGCCGCGGCACGAACACCCCGGGCCCGACCTCGACGGAGATGGCGCCCATCGGAGCCCAGCCGAGGATGTGCTGCAACGGGATGCGTTCGGCGCGGGTTCGGACGAGCTTGTGCAGCTGGTCGACCACCGACGGGTCGACCAGCGGGATGAGCGGCAGCCGCCCGCGCTCCACCCCGAGCACGTGCGCGGCCAGGTGCTCCGCGTCGACGCGGGGGCTGTCCACCCCCGCCTCGGCCAGGACCTCGGCCGCCTCGGAGATCGCGAGGCGGAGCGGCTGCCGGTTCATCGTCGAGGACATCGAGGAGAAGCTACCTCAGAAGTTGATCATGTGCCCGGCCAGGCCGTGCACCGCTTCCTTGACGGCTTCCGAGAGGGTCGGGTGCGCGTGGACGTTGCGCGCGACCTCGTGGACGGTGAGGTCCCACTGCTGCGCCAGCGTCAGCTCGGGCAGCAGCTCGGTCGCCTCGGGGCCGATGATGTGGCCGCCGAGCAGCTCGCCGTGCTTGCCGTCGCTGATCAGCTTCACGAAGCCACCGGGCTCGGCGAGGCCGTGCGCCTTGCCGTTCGCGGTGAACGGGAACTTCGCGACCTGGACGTCGAAGCCCTTCTCGCGGGCCTGCTTCTCGGTGTAGCCGAAGGAGGCGATCTGCGGCTGGCAGAACGTCGCCCGCGGGATCATCACGTAGTCGAGCTCCATCGTCTCGGCACCCGCGATGGTCTCGGCGGCGATGATGCCCATCGACTCGGCGGTGTGCGCGAGCATCAGCTTCGCGGTCACGTCGCCGATGGCGAAGATGTGCGGCACGTTGGTGCGGCCGCGGCCGTCGATGTCGATCGCGCCGCGCTCGGTCAGCTTCACACCGGTCTTCTCGAGGCCGTAGCCCTCGACACGCGGCACGAACCCGATGGCCTGCATGACCTTGTCGGCTTCCAGGACCTCCTCGGCACCGTTCTTCGACACCGTGACGCGGACCTTCTCGCCCGACTCGTCGATCGACTCGACCCGCGTGCCGACGCGCACGTCGACGCCCAGCTTCTTGTAGCGCTTGAGCAGCTCGGCGGACACCTCTTCGTCCTCGAGCGGCACCATCCGGTCGAGGAACTCGACGATGGTGACCTTCACGCCGTAGTTGTGCATGACGTACGCGAACTCGACGCCGATGGCGCCCGCGCCGGCGATGATGATCGACTCGGGCAGGTCCTCGGTCATGATCTGCTCTTCGTAGGTCACGACGCGGTCGGACTTCTGCGTGTTCGGCAGCATCCGGGTCGTGGCGCCCACGGCGATGATCGCGTGGCCGAAGGTGATCGTCTCGTCCCCGACGGTCAGGGTGTGGTCGTCGGTGAAGTCGGCCCACCCGTTGTACTCGGTGATGCCGTTCTTCTTCATGAGGAAGTGCACGCCCTTGACGCGCCCGTCCGCGACCTTGCGGCTGCGCTGCCACGCCGCGCTGTAGTCGAAGCTGACGGTGCCGTCGACCTTGATGCCGAACGTCTTCTGCTCGTGCGTGAAGAGGTGCGCCAGCTCGGCGTTGCGCAGCAGCGCCTTCGACGGGATGCAGCCGACGTTCAGGCAGACGCCGCCCCAGTACTTCTCCTCGACGATGGCGGTCTTCAGCCCGAGCTGAGCCGCACGGATCGCGGCGACGTACCCGCCGGGACCCGCACCCACGACGACGACATCAAAGTGTGCGCTCATGAGCACACCCTAGGTCCCGAGCTGCTCCTGCAAGAACTCGACGGTCCGTTTCCACGCGTCCCGCCGCGCGTGCGCGGTGGCCTGCGGAACACCACCACCCGAGAAGGTGACGCCGGGTCCCGGATAGGTCACGTCGGTGGCGGGACGGTGCGGCGGGCCCGCGATCAGGTGTCCTGCCTCGGGATACACGACGTGCTCGTACGGGAACGGGTGGTCGTGGTCCTTCAGCCGCCGCAGCGCGACCTCGCTCAGCTCGGCCGACGGCCACGAGTCGTCGTGGCCGGACGAGATGAGCAACACACCCCCGGCGATGTCCTCGACGCGGATCTCCGCGTCCTCCGGCACGCCGTCGGTGGTGTCGAAGGCGAGCCTGAGCGGCACCGGTTCGTCGTTGACGATCCTGGCGCGCAGCTCCTCGCCGATGTCGTAGGGCAGGTACGGCAGCGGCTCACCCCTGTGCGTCCACGACGCCGCCTCGTGCGACAGCTTCTGCAGCAGGTTCGCGCCCGGACCGATGCCCTGGGTCACCACACCGCTGCCCACCACGCTCACGACCGCCTTGACCTGCGGGAACGTCGCGCCGAGCAGCAACGCGAGCTCGCCGCCGCGGGAACCGCCGACGACGCCGACCGCACCGGCGCGCTCGCCCAGGTGCTCGATCGCCTTGCCGAAGTACTCCAGCGGGATGTCGACGAGGTGGTCCGGCAGGCCCTTCACGCCGAAGTAGCCGAGGGCGAACGTCACGAACCCGTGTGCGGCCAGGAGAGCCGCGTCGGTCTCGTGCAGGCCGCCCTCGGAGCCGCCCAGCACGAGCACGCCGGGGAGCTCGCCACCGTCGGCCTCAGGGGCGAACAGCGTGCCCACGAGACCGTTCTCGCGGACCTCGACGCGTTCGACGCCCTCGGGCACCTCCAGCCGCCGCAGCTCGACCTCGCCGGCGCCGTCCACGGACAGGCACGTGGGACCGGGCTTGCCGCCGGTGCGTTCGAGGGACCAGAACAGGCCCATCGCGTCGACACCGGTGTAGGTGCCCTCGACCGGGGCGTGCCGGGCCAGGTCCACGACACCGCGTTCGTCGGCGCGGAAGACGCCGTGGGACGCGCGGTCACCCGTGGACAGCTGCACGGTGACCTCGGCGTCGGGCGGCAGTCCCGTGACGACGATGCCGACCGGCTGGTCGAGGGGCGCCGCCTCGGGGTCCACCAGGATCTCGGCCACACCGCGCCCCTCTCACGTCGGATTACCCGCCTGCGAGCCGTTCTGCCCGGTCAGCGGCGGCGAGTGCGTCCACCACCGCGTCCAGGTCTCCGTCGAGCACCTGGTCCAGGTTATGCGCTTTGTACCCAACCCGGTGATCGGAGATGCGCGATTCGGGGAAGTTGTAGGTCCGGACCCGCTCGCTGCGGTCGACGGTCCTGATCTGGGTGCGGCGGGCGTCGCTCTGCTCCTGCGCCTTCTGCTCCTCGGCAAGCGCGGCGAGGCGCGACTGCAGGACCTGCATGGCGCGCGCCTTGTTCTGCAGCTGGCTGCGCTCGTTCTGGCAGGAGACGACGATGCCGCTCGGCAGGTGCGTGATGCGCACCGCGGAGTCGGTGGTGTTGACCGACTGGCCGCCCTTGCCGCTCGACCGGTAGACGTCGATGCGCAGGTCCTTCTCGTCGATCTCGACCTCGGCGGTCTCCTCGGTCTCCGGGAAGACCAGGACGCCGGCCGCAGAGGTGTGGATGCGGCCCTGCGACTCGGTGACGGGCACGCGCTGCACCCGGTGCACGCCGCCCTCCCACTTGAGCCGGCTCCAGACGCCGTCCGGGGTCGTGGCCTTCGCCTTGATGGCCACCGTGACGTCCTTGAACCCGCCCAGGTCGGAGTCGGTGCCGTCGAGCATCTCGACCTTCCAGCCCTGGCGCTCGGCGTACCGCGTGTACATGCGCAGCAGGTCGCCCGCGAACAGCGCGCTCTCCTCGCCGCCCTCACCGGACTTGATCTCCAGCAGCACGTCGTCGGCGTCGTGCGGGTCGCGCGGCAGCAGCAGCTCGGTGAGCTTCTCCTCCATCTTGGGGAGCTGCTCCTCGATCTGCTTGGCCTCGTCGGCGAACGCCTGGTCCTCGCTCGCGAGCTCCTTGGCCGCCTCCAGGTCGCTCTTCGCCTTGTCGATCTCCCTGGCCGCCTTCACGATCGGCCCGAGCGCGGCGTAGCGCTTGCCGAGCTTGCGCGCCCCCGCCTGGTCAGCGTGCACGGAGGGATCGGCGAGCTTCTTCTCCAGCTCGTCGTACTCGGCGAGCAAGCTGTCCAGCGACTGCGACACGTCTCCTGCTTTCGGTTCAGGGTGGCCTGGAAACGGCGACGGCGCCCGCCCCGGCCGGGTGGCCGAGGTCAGGCGCCGTGAAAGCAGCTACTTGTTGCGCTTGCCGTAACGCGCCTCGAAGCGCGCGACGCGACCGCCGGTGTCCAGGATGCGCTGCTTGCCCGTGTAGAACGGGTGGCAGTTCGAGCACATCTCGACGCGAACCTCGGACGCCGCGGTGGTGCTGCGCGTGGTGAAGCTGTTACCGCAGCTGCAGGTCACCTCGGTGACCGTGTACTCGGGGTGGATGCCAGTCTTCAAGATCTTGTCCCTTTCAAGGATGGCCGCCGGGTCCCAGTTTGTGAACGGGTGAACCGGAGCCGGACTCGACCGTTTAGTTTGCCAGACCGTTCAACACGTGCAAAAACGCGGTTGTTCCCGCGACGGCCACGACAGGCCCGGGGTGCCTGAGGTCACAACCGCTCAACCTCACTGGTACGCCGTTCGGCGCAAGGTGTGGCCGTTGGGCTGGATACGGCTCCACGTTGTTGGACGTATTCCATCAGACTGTGTGCCGTGTTCTGCACCGTCGATCGGCAGCTGAGCTGGCGCCTGTGGCTGGCCGTGCCGTTCCTGTTCGCCGCAGCCGTGTTCGGCCTGATGGGGTCGGCAGGGCTGGTCACCGCGTCCTTCGGGACCGTGCCGCTGTCCTCCGTGGTGTGGGGTGCCGGCGTGGCGGTCGCGGCTGCCGTGTCCCGCGGGGTGCGCTGGGCGGCCCGGTGGCAGCGGACCTGGGTGCGGTGGCCCTGGCTCGCCGCGGTGCTCGCCGGTGGTGTGGGCGTGGGCGGCGTCGAGGTCTCGGCCCTGGGTGCCGCGGTCGTCGGCGTGCCGGTGCTGCTGGGGCTGGTCGTGCAGTGCCTGCTGCGGCAGGACGAGGGAACGGCCGCGTCCAACTGCCGTTGAGCACGGACGGGCACGTGGTTCGGCATTCGAGTGAACAGACGCGGAAAGGCCCCCGGTGACCAGCACCGGGGGCCTTTTCACGTGAAACTCGCGCGGGATCAGTCCTGCTCGGCGCCCGGCGTCGTCTTCGCCACCTGCATCAGGAACTCGATGTTGGTGCGGGACTTGCGGAGCCGGTCGAGCAGCAGGTCGATGGCCTGCTGGCCGTCCAGGGCGTGCAGCACGCGGCGGAGCTTGTGCGTGACCGCCATCTCGTCCGGGGAGAGCAGCAGCTCTTCCTTGCGCGTGCCCGAGCTGTCGACGTCGACGGCCGGGAAGGTGCGCTTGTCGGCGATCTTGCGGTCGAGCTTGAGCTCGGCGTTGCCGGTGCCCTTGAACTCCTCGAAGATGACCGAGTCACCGGCGGAGCCGGTCTCGACCAGCGCCGTCGCGATGACGGTCAGCGAGCCGCCGCCCTCGATGTTGCGGGCAGCGCCGAGGAACCGCTTCGGCGGGTACAGCGCCGTCGAGTCGACACCACCGGACAGGATGCGGCCGGAGGCCGGGGCAGCCAGGTTGTAGGCGCGGCCCAGGCGGGTGATCGAGTCGAGCAGCACGACCACGTCGTGGCCCATCTCCACCAGTCGCTTCGCACGCTCGATGGCGAGCTCGGAGATGGTGGTGTGGTCCGACGGCGGGCGGTCGAAGGTCGAGGCGATGACCTCGCCCTTCACCGAGCGCTGCATGTCGGTGACCTCTTCCGGACGCTCGTCGACGAGGACGACCATCAGGTGGCACTCGGGGTTGTTCTTCGTGATCGCGTTCGCGATCGACTGGAGCACCGAGGTCTTGCCCGCCTTCGGCGGCGACACGATCAGGGCGCGCTGGCCCTTGCCGATCGGCATCACCAGGTCGATGACGCGGGTGGTGAGGATGTGCGGCTCGGTCTCCAGGCGCAGGCGCTCGTTCGGGTAGAGCGGCGTCAGCTTGGTGAAGTCCGGGCGGTTGCGCGCCTCGTCCGGGTCCAGGCCGTTGATCTTGTCGACGCGGACCAGCGGGTTGAACTTCTGGCGCTGCTGCTCGCCGTCGCGCGGCTGGCGGACGGCGCCGGTGATGGCGTCACCGCGGCGCAGGCCGTACTTGCGGACCAGCGACAGCGAGACGTAGACGTCGTTCGAGCCGGCCAGGTAGCCCGACGTGCGGACGAACGCGTAGTTCTCCAGCACGTCCAGGATGCCCGCGACCGGCAGCAGGACGTCGTCGTCGCGCACCTCGGTCTCGCGGTCAGGACGCTCGACGCCCTCGCCACGGCCACCGCGGCGGCGGCGGTCGCGGAAGCGGCCACGACGGCCGTCGCCGTCGTCGTCCTGCTGGCCACCGCCCTGGCGGTCGTTGCGGTCGCCCCGGTCACCGCGGTCGCCGCGCTCACCGCGGTCGCGGTTGCGGTCACGGCCGCCCCGCTCGCCCCGCTCGCCGCGGTCACCGCGGTCGCCACGGTCCTGGCGCTCGGAACGCTCACCGCGTTCAGAACGCTCAGCGCGGTCGGAACGTTCGGAACGCTCACCGCGGTCGGAACGCTCGGCGCGTTCGCCCCGGTCAGGGCGCTCAGCGCGCTCCTGGCGCTGCTCCTGCGGCTGCTGCTGGCCCTCGGCCACCTCGCCGCCCCCACCGCGGCCGGAACGGCGGCGGCGGTTGCCACGGCGACCGCCCTCCTCGGAGGAACGACCCCCGTCCTCGGCTCCGGCGTCGACGGCAGCGGCGGCAGGCTTCTCCGCGGCTACCTCGAGCTGCTGCTGAACAGGCTTTTCGGCAGGCTTCTCGGCCACCGGCTGCTCCGCGACGGGAGCCGGCTTCTCAGCGGCCTGCTTGGGGGCCCGCGCCGGCTTCTCGGCTTTCGCGGCCGGGGCACCGGAGCCCTGCTTCTCCTTGATGGCCGCGATCAGGTCGCCCTTGCGCAGACCAGCGGTTCCGGTGATGCCCAGCTGGCCGGCGAGCTCACGCAGCTCGGCGAGCACCATGCCGGACAGACCCGCGCGGCGGCGCGGCGTCGTGCCGTTCGAAGGGGTGGACAGAGCGGTCTCCTCGGCTCCAGAACCAGAAGCAGCTGCGACATCGCTGCTCAGCAAATCGGTGTTGCTCACACATGTCCTTCCTGACCAGGCCCCGCCTCCTACGCGGCCCAGCGGACCCGCCCTCCCGCTTCAACTGGGGAACGGCGGTCAGTCCGATGCAGACGGAAGCACACACCGCTTCCGGCAAGCACGGGACTTTTGTCAGGTCACACGGCGATCGGGTGCCTCTTTTGCGTCCGCCCCGCCCGCACGGCACAGAGCCAGAACACAAAAGGATTGCGACCCGGAACGAGTGTCCGGGCGCGACACCGGCGCCCGTGCGCGCGGTGACTGATCGCCCCCGAGGGTAGACGCCGGTCCTCCGCTGTGCAACAACCGGGGTCGGGCGTGTCAGTCCAATGGACGAACGCGCACGCCAGAGGCGTCGACGTCGAGTCTGCGCACGTCGAAGCCGTGCACGTCGACCTCGTCCGGAACGTCCCCGAACGCGATCACGGTGGGTCCCGCACCGGACACGCAGGCGGGAACCCCGAGCTTGCGGAGATCGTTGATCACTCGAACGGTGTCGGGCCACGCGGGCTCGCGGTAGTTCTGGTGGAGGCGATCCTCAGTAGCGGCAAGGAGAACCGAGGGGTCCGAGGTCAGCGCGTGCACCGCCAGGGCGGCCCGCCCCGCTGCGTGCGCGGCGTCAGCGTGCGGCACCTCGGCCGGAAGCAGGCCGCGGGTGGTCTTGGTGGACGACTCCTGCGACGGGACCAGCACGACCGGCCGCACCCGTGCGTCGGCGTCCGCCCGGACCGCACGGTAGCGCTCGCCCTCCGACCACGCGATGACGACTCCGCCGTAGAGCGAGGCGGCGACGTTGTCCGCGTGGCCCTCGAACTCGGCGGCGATCTGCAACGCGTCCGCGTCCAGCTCGCGACCCGTCAGGGTGAAGCCGGCTGCGACACCCGCCACGATCGCGGCAGCCGAAGAGCCCAGCCCGCGTGCGTGCGGAATCACGTTGTGGCACTTCAGGGCAAGGCCACCGGAGTAGCCGGCGGCGCGGACGGCCCGCACGACGAGGTGCGACTCGTCGAGCGGGACGTCACCCGATCCAGCGCCCTCCACGACCACCGAGAGACCCTCGGCGACCGTGACCTCGACCTCGTCGTACAGGCCGAGGGCCATGCCCAGCGCGTCGAACCCCGAACCGAGGTTCGCGGTCGACGCGGGGACGGTGACGACGAACCTCACGCCAGCTCCAACGCGTGCGCCACGGCACCGGGGTCGACCGGGACCGGCTCGACCTCGGTGGTGCCGAGCAACGCGGTGTCGGGGTCCTTCAGGCCGTGTCCCGTGACGGTGCACACAACCGTCGAGCCCTTCGGCAGCCGGCCGTCCTCGGCGGTCTTCAGCAGACCGGCGATGGACGCCGCCGACGCGGGCTCCACGAAGATGCCCTCGGACGAGGCCAGCAGCCGGTAGGCGGAGAGGATCTGCTCGTCGGTGACCGCGTCGATGAGGCCGCCCGACTCGTCACGGGCGTTGACCGCACCGGTCCACGACGCCGGCGACCCGATCCGGATGGCGGTCGCGATGGTCTCCGGGTTCGGCACCGGCGCACCGCTCACGAGCGGTGCGGCACCGGCGGCCTGGAAGCCGAACATCTTCGGCAGGCCCCGGTCGTAGGACGTGTAGCCCTTCCAGTACGCGGTGATGTTGCCCGCGTTGCCGACCGGCAGGCAGTGCACGTCCGGGGCCTGGCCGAGCACGTCGCAGACCTCCCACGCGGCGGTCTGCTGCCCGACGAGGCGCACCGGGTTGACCGAGTTCACCAGCGTGACCGGGTACTCGGCCGCGGTCTTGGAGGCGAGCTCCAGGCAGTCGTCGAAGTTGCCGTCGATCTGCAGGATCCGCGCGCCGTGCATCACGGCCTGGGCGAGCTTGCCCATCGCGATCTTGCCGCTGGGCACCAGCACGGCCGCCGTCAGGCCAGCCTTGGCCGCGTAGGCCGCGGCGGACGCCGAGGTGTTGCCGGTGGAGGCGCAGATCACGGCCTTCAGGCCGGACGCCAGCGCGTACGTCATGGCCACGGTCATGCCGCGGTCCTTGAACGAGCCGGTCGGGTTCGCGCCCTCGACCTTCACCCACACGTCGCAGCCCGTGGCTGCGGACAGCCGCTGCGCGTGCACCAGCGGCGTGCCGCCCTCGTGCAGCGTGACGACCTCCGCGCCCTCCGGGATCTCGATGCGGTCCCGGTAGGCGTTGATGAGACCGGGCCAGCCAGCTCTAGCGCTCACTCTTCGCCCTCCACCCTCATGACGCTGACGACGTCCCGCACCACGGGGAGGCCACCGACTTTGTCCACAGTGGACCGCAGCGCGGCGTCGGTCGCCGCGTGCGTGACGATCACCAGGCTGGCGTCCTCTGTCCGGCCCTCCTGGCGCACCGCGGCGATGCTCACGTCGTGCTCGGCGAACACGGCGGCGACCTGCGAGAGGACACCCGCCTTGTCCGCCACGTCGAGGCTGATGTGGTAGCGGGTGGGCGTGTTGCCCATGGGCTGCGCCGGCAGCGCCGCGTAGGCCGACTCGCGCGGACCGCGTCCGCTCGCGACCTTGTTGCGCGCCACGGCGACCAGGTCGCCGAGCACCGCGCTCGCCGTCGGGGCGCCACCGGCGCCCTGCCCGTAGAACATCATCTCCCCCGCCGCGTCGGCCTCGACGAACACCGCGTTGAACGCGCCGTTGACCGAGGCCAGCGGGTGCGTCCTGGGGATCATGGCCGGGTGCACTCGAACCGCGACTGACTCCTGACCGGACGGCGAGACGACGCGCTCGCAGATCGCGAGCAGCTTCACCGTGCGGCCCAGGCCCTTGGCCGCCGCGATGTCGGCGGCGCTGACCTGGCGGATGCCCTCCCGGTACACGTCCGCGGCCGTCACGCGCGTGTGGAACGCCAGCGACGCGAGGATCGCGGCCTTGGACGCGGCGTCGAACCCGTCGACGTCGGCGGTCGGGTCGGCCTCGGCGTAGCCCAGCCGCGAGGCCTCCTCGAGCGTCTCGGCGTAGCCGGCGCCCGTGGCGTCCATCGCGGACAGGATGAAGTTCGTCGTGCCGTTGACGATGCCCATCACACGCGTGATCCGGTCACCCGCCAGGGACTCCCGCAACGGGCGCAGCAACGGGATCGCGCCCGCGACGGCCGCCTCGAAGTACAGGTCGGCGCCCGAGCCGTCGGCGGCCTCGAACAGGTCGGAGCCGTGCTCGGCCAGCAGCGCCTTGTTCGCCGTCACGACGGACTTGCCGTTGTGCAGCGCCTCCAGCAGCAGCCCGCGGGTGGGGTCGATGCCGCCGATGACCTCGACGACCACGTCCACGTCGTCCGACTTCACCAGCGCGGACGCGTCCGTCGTGAGCAGGTGCTCCGGCACCTCGCGGTGCTTGTTCGGCCTGCGCACCGCGATCCCGGCGAGCTCGATCGGCGCGCCGATGCGGGCGGCGAGGTCGCCGGCCTGGTCCGTCAGCAGCCGGACCACTTCCGTGCCCACCGTGCCACATCCCAGCAGGGCGACCCGGATGGGTTTCGCTTCCGGCACCGTTCATACCTCCAGACGGAACAGGTCGTCCTCGGTCTCGCGGCGCAGCAGCAGCCGCGCCTCCCCGTCGGTCACCGCGGCGAGCGCGGGCCTCGGGAGTCGGTTGTACCCGCTCGCCATCGAGTAGCAGTAGGCCCCCGTCGCAGCGACGGCCACCAGGTCGCCCGGCGCGAGGTCCTCGGGCAGCCAGCAGTCGCGCACGACGATGTCGCCGGCCTCGCAGTGCTTGCCCACGACGCGGCAGAGCACGGCGCGCGCATCGGGCTCTGCGGTCCTGGACACGAGCCTGCAGTCGTAGACCGCGTCGTACAGGGCGGTGCGGATGTTGTCGCTCATGCCGCCGTCGACGCTCACGTACCGGCGGCGCGCGCCACCGTCGAGCTCGACGTCCTTGATCGTGCCGACCTCGTACACGGTGACCGTGCCGGGGCCGACGATCGCGCGGCCGGGCTCGACCGCGATGCGGGGCATCTCCAGGCCGCTGTGCTCGCACTCCTTCTGCACGATGTTGTGCAGCTGCCGCGCGAGCTCCGCCGGCGGGGGCGGGTCGTCGTCCGGGGTGTAGGCGATGCCGAGGCCACCGCCGAGGTCGACGGTGGTCAGCGAGCCGATCTCGCCGTGCTCGGAGCGGATCTCCGCGAGCAGGCCGATGACGCGGCGGGCGGCGACCTCGAAGCCGGAGGCGTCGAAGATCTGCGAGCCGATGTGGCTGTGCAGGCCGACGAGCGTGAGCCCGCTCGCCTTCAGCACCCGGCGCACGGCCTCGGCGGCGTCGCCGGAGGACAGCGAGAAGCCGAACTTCTGGTCCTCGTGGGCGGTCGCGATGAACTCGTGGGTGTGCGCCTCGACGCCGACCGTGACGCGGATCAGCACCGGCTGCACCACACCGCGGTCGCGTGCGATCTGGTCCAGGCGCGCGATCTCGTGGTAGGAGTCGACGACGATCCCGCCGACGCCCGCCTCGACCGCGGCGACCAGCTCGGCGACGCTCTTGTTGTTGCCGTGCAACGCGATGCGCTCGGCCGGGAACTCCGCCCGCAGCGCGATGGCGAGCTCGCCGCCGCTGCAGACGTCGATGGAGAGGCCTTCCTCGGCCACCCACCTCGCGATCTGCACGCTCAGGAACGCCTTGGAGGCGTAGTGCACGAGCGTCGGGTCGCCGAACGCCTCCGCGTGCTCGCGGCAGCGCGCGCGGAAGTCCTGCTCGTCCATGACGAACAGCGGGGTGCCGTACTGCTCGGCGAGCCCGCGCACGTCCACGCCCGCCAGCTCCACGACGCCGTCGGCGTTGCGGGCGGCGTTGCGCGGCCACACGTTCGGGTGAAGGTGGTCGAGCTGGTCGGCGGTGGAGGGGCGGTCGCCGGCGGTGCTGCCGGGGACGAGGACGTCGGCGTGCCGGGGACCGGCCGGGTGCGCGCGCATCACATGCGCTCCGGAGCGGTCACGCCGAGCAGGCCGAGGCCCGCGGCGAACACGCGCCTGGTCGCGTTGACGAGCTGAAGCCTGACCTGGTGCAACGGAGTCGTCTCCTCATCGCCGCGCGGGAGCACGCGGCAGTCCTGCTGGAAGCGGTGGTACGTGCCCGCGAGCTCTTCGAGGTAGCGGGCGACGCGGTGCGGTTCGCGCAGCTCGGCGGCGGTGGCCACCACTCGCGGGAACTCGCCGATGGTGCGGATGAGGTCACCCTCGCGCTCGTGGGTGAGCAGCGCGAAGTCCCCACCGGGGGTGATGCCGAGGTCGCCGGCGTTGCGCAGGATCGACGACGTGCGCGCGTGGGCGTACTGCACGTAGTAGACCGGGTTCTCGTTGCTGTGCTTGCGCAGCAGGTCGAGGTCGATGTCGAGGCCGGAGTCGACCGACGAGCGGACCATGGCGTACCGCGCGGCGTCCACGCCGACCGCGTCGACCAGGTCCTCCATCGTGATGACGGTGCCCGCGCGCTTGCTCATGCGCACCGGCTGGCCCTCGCTGACGAGGTTCACGAGCTGGCCGATCAGCACCTCGACGCTGTCCGGGTCGTCACCCAGGGCGGCCGCCGCGGCCTTGAGGCGCGCGACGTAGCCGTGGTGGTCGGCGCCGAGCATGTAGATGCACAGGTCGAAGCCCCGGCCGCGCTTGTCGACGAGGTAGGCGATGTCACCGGCGATGTAGGCCGGGTTGCCGTCGCTCTTGATGACGACGCGGTCCTTGTCGTCGCCGAAGTCGGTGGAGCGCAGCCACCAGGCACCGTCCTCCTCGTACAGCGAGCCGGTGGCCTTGAGCTTCGCGACCGCCTCGTCCACGCGACCGCTCCGGTGCAGCGAGTCCTCGTGGAAGTAGACGTCGAAGTCGGTGCCGAACTCGTGCAGGCTGCGCTTGATCTCGTCGAACATGAGCCCGACGCCGACCTCGCGCACCGTCTCGGGGTCGGTGAGCGCACCCGGCTCGCGGCGCAGCACCTCGGCGGCGATGTCGCTCACGTACGTGCCCGCGTAGCCGTCCTCGGGCGCGGGCTCGCCCTTCGCGGCGGCGATCAGCGACCGGACGAACCGGTCGATCTGCGCGCCGGCGTCGTTGAAGTAGTACTCGCGGGTGACCTCGCCGCCGCGGGCCCGCAGGATCCGGCCGAGCGCGTCGCCCACGGCCGCCCAGCGCGCGCCACCCAGGTGGATGGGGCCGGTCGGGTTCGCGGAGACGAACTCCAGGTTGATCCGCTTGCCCTTGAGCTCGTCGCCGGTGCCGTAGCCGTCGCGCAGCGCGTCCTCGACGATCGCGCCCTGCGCCTCGGTGGCGATGGTGAGGTTCAGGAAACCCGGTCCGGCGACGTCGGCCCGCGCGATGGCGGACTGGGTGCGCAGGGCCTCGGCGAGCCACGTGGCGAGGTCGCGCGGGTTCACGCCGACCTTCTTGGCCAGTTGCAGCGCCACGTTCGTGGCGTAGTCGCCGTGCTCGGGGTTGCGGGGTCGCTCGACCGTGACCTGTGCGGGCGCGGCGGCGGTGTCCAGGCCTCGTTCGGAGAGCAGCCGGGCAACCGTGGTCCGAACCAGATCGGCGAGCGCGTCAGGGGTCACGGACGATGAGTCTAGAGAAGCGTTGTCGCAGGTCTCGACCGGGTTACCGGGTCTCGGAGGGTGAGACGGCAAGTGTTAACGCGCACGTGGTATCGCACTGCCCTGACAGTGACCAGACACGTTGTCCCTACACTGGCGCCGGTTGACCAGGACGACATCTGAGGCGGACATGACCAGCGGCAAGAAGACGAAGGCCACACGCAACAGCGTGGCCGCAGCCCGTTCCTCGGTGGTGGGGAAGAAGCCCAAGCCGTGGGGCACGATCATCGCGGTAGTCGCCGTGCTGGGCCTCGCCGGCGGCGTCTTCGGCTACGCGTACTCGCAGATCCACGAGCAGAACGTCAAAGAGGCCGCCCTGGCCAAGTGGAAGCCCTCCGACACGAACAAGGACCCGTCGACGCAGCTCGCGGGCATCGTCGTGAAGGAGTACAAGGGCTCCCGCCACGTCGAGGCGACCCAGCGCGTCGCCTACGACCAGACCCCCGCGTTCGGCGGCCCGCACGACGGCCAGTGGGCCGACTGCACCGGTGTCGTCTACGACAAGGCCGTCCGCACCGAGAACATGGTCCACGGCCTCGAACACGGCGCCGTGTGGATCGCGTACAACCCGGACCAGGTCAAGGACGACGTCCTGGGCAAGCTCAAGCCCAAGGTCGAGGGCATCCCGTACATGATGATGTCGCCGTACCCCGGTCTCGACAAGCCGATCTCGCTGCAGGCCTGGGGCCACCAGCTGAAGGTCGACACCGCCGACGACGAGCGCATCGACCAGTTCATCTCCTCGCTGCTGCGCAACGCCAACACCTACCCCGAGGTCGGCGCGTCCTGCGAGAACACGGCGTTCCTGTCGAACCCGGCCCCGTTCGTGGCCGAGAAGCCGGGCGCCGACGCCGTCCCGATGGACGGCGGCAAGGACGACTCCGCCACCGAGGGCCAGCCGAACGCCAGCACGCCGCCGTCGGGCTCGGTCTCGACGCCGCCGTCCAGCTGATGCCGGACACCTCCGACGAGGTCGTGGTCGTGGGCTCCGGGCGTCCCTCAGGCGTCGCCCGGACCCTCGTCATCACCGCAGCCGTCCTCGCCGTGCTCCTGCTCGGCGCGGCCGTCGGCCTGCTGGTGAAGCTCCCCGGCTCCTCGTCCACCGGCAGCGCCCCTGCCTCGGGCTCGGTCGACGTCGGCTTCTGCCAGGACATGGCCATGCACCACCTGCAGGGCATCCAGATGGCCAACATCGCCCGCGACCGCTCCACGGACCCCGACGTCCGCCAGCTCGCCTTCGACATCGCCTCCACCCAGCTCGAACAGGTGGGCCGCATGAAGGGCTGGCTGATGATGTGGAACGAGCACGAGCAGAACGTCTCGGGCGTCTACATGACCTGGATGAACGACGCCGGCATCCACGGCCACGGCGCCACCACCGCCGAGCCGGGCAAGCCAGCCATGCCGGGCATGGCCACCACCGAGGAGCTCGCCAAGCTCCGCTCCCTGACCGGCCGCGACCTCGACGTGTACTTCCTGCAGCTGATGCTCCGCCACCACGTCGGCGGCGCCCCGATGGCCGAGTACGCCTCGACCCGCGCGGGCCAGCCGGCGGTGCGCACGCTCGCGGAGAACATGCTGAAGTCGCAGTCCTCGGAGACCGAGCTGATGAAGGACTACCTGGCGAAGCGCGGAGCCGCACCGCTGCCGTAGCCCTGGTCGTCCCTCCAGGCCGTCCCCTCCTTCGCGGGAGGGGGCGGCCTTTCGCGTTGGCCGTCGGGCCGTTGAGGCCCGGCTTTCACCCTCCGGACCGGTGGACATCCGCCTACCCCTGAGTAACGTGGGTCACACCCCTACTCGGAGGTAACCATGACCGTCGACGAGCGCGCGGCCAGACAGGTCGCCGAGCAAGCCCGAGAAACCCGCTGGCAGCGACCGAGCTTCGGCAAAGAGCTCTTCCTCGGCCACTTCCGCGTCGACCTCATCCACCCCCACCCGCAAGGCAGCCGGGAGGACCGGGAGCGCGGCGAGGCGTTCCTCGCGAAGCTCCGGGAGTTCACCGAGGCGCACGTCGACAACGCCGTCATCGAGCGGGACGCGCGGATTCCCGACGACGTGCTCAAGGGGTTGAAGGACCTCGGCGCGTTCGGCATGAAGATCAAGCCGGAGTACGGCGGCGTCGGCCTCACGCAGGTCTACTACAACAAGGCGCTGATGCTCGTCGGCAGCGCCAACCCGGCGATCGGCGCCATGCTGAGCGCGCACCAGTCCATCGGCGTGCCGCAGCCGGTCGCCATGTTCGGCAACGAGGAGCAGAAGCGGGAGTTCCTGCCGCGGTGCGCCAAGGGCGAGATCACCGCGTTCCTGCTCACCGAGCCGGACGTCGGCTCCGACCCCGCCCGGCTCGGCACCACCGCTGTGCCCGAGGGCGACGACTACGTGCTCAACGGCGTGAAGCTGTGGACCACCAACGGTGTCGTCGCCGACCTCCTGGTCGTCATGGCGCAGGTGCCCGGCAAGGGCATCACCGCGTTCGTCGTCGAGGCGGACGCGGAGGGCATCACCGTGGAGAACCGCAACGCGTTCATGGGGTTGCGGGGGCTGGAGAACGGCGTCACGCGGTTCCACGACGTGAAGGTGCCCAAGAAGAACGTCATCGGCAAGGAGGGCGCGGGGCTCAAGATCGCGCTCGCCACCCTCAACACCGGCCGGCTCAGCCTGCCCGCCCTCTGCGCGGGCAGCGCCAAGTGGTGCCTCAAGATCGCGCGCGAGTGGAGCACCGAGCGGGTGCAGTGGGGGTTGCCGGTCGGCAGGCACGAGGCCATCGCGGGCAAGATCGCCTACATCGCGGCCACGGCCTACGCGCTGGAAGCGGTGCTGGACCTCAGTTCCGAGCTCGCGGACGCGGGCAGCCACGACATCCGCATCGAGGCCGCGCTGGCGAAGCTCTACGCGTCGGAGAAGGCGTGGCTGGTGGCGGACGAGCTGGTGCAGGTGCGGGGCGGGCGCGGGTACGAGACGGCGGAGAGCCAGGCGGCGCGCGGGGAACGGGGTGTCGCGGCCGAGCAGGTGCTGCGGGACCTGCGGATCAACCGGATCTTCGAGGGCTCCACCGAGATCATGCACCTGCTGATCGCGCGTGAGGCCGTGGACGCGCACCTCAGCGTGGCCGGCGACATCATCGACCCCGACGCCGACCGGCAGGCCAAGGTGAAGGCCGCGGCCAAGGCCGGCGGGTTCTACGCGAAGTGGTTCCCGACGCTGGTCGTCGGCAAGGGGCAGAGCCCGGCGGGCTACGCGGAGTTCGGGCCGCTGGCCAGGCACCTGCGGTTCGTGGAGCGGGCGGCGCGCAAGCTGGCGCGGCAGACGTTCTACGCGATGTCGCGGTGGCAGGGGAAGATGGAGCGCAAGCAGCGGTTCCTCAGCCGGGTCGTGGACATCGGGGCCGAGCTGTTCGCGATCAGCGCGACGTGCGTGCGGGCGGTGCGGGACCAGAACCCGGACGCCCAGCTGCTGGCCGACGCGTTCTGCAAGCAGGCGCGGGTGCGCGTGGACGAGCTGTTCGAGCGGCTGTGGAAGAACACCGACGACACCGACGTGGCGCTGGCCACCCAGGTCATGAACGGCCGGTTCACCTGGCTGGAGGATGGCGTCGTCGACCCGTCCACCCCCGGCAGCTGGATCGCGGACTCGGCGCACCGGGAGTCGACGGCGGAGAACGTCCACCGCCCGACTCCGCGCTGAGCCGTCCGTCCGTTGCTGCACGGGGCAGGTTGGTGGTGCGGGCGCGGCACCTGCCCCGTGCACGGCCGGTAGGGGGCTACGTCCCCCGCATCCCCCTACCGGCTCCCCTTGCAACGGAAGGACACAACACCCTCCAGGAGGAGGTTCTGGTAACGCTAAGCCACAAACGGCAGTTCACGGATACGACAAATGAGTGAATTGCCAGGTGAGGCACCCTCAACTACTCTCAGAGAGTAACTTCGAAGACCAATTCACGAGCGGTCCTCGGTCCCGTCGCGACCACGGACGCCACCGCGGCCCGTTCGAACTGTCCGCCCCGCACACCGTGAGAGCGATCCCAGCACCGGTCGCTGCGTGGGCCGCCGGTTCGGTCACCGTGTCGCGCGGGAGAGGACAGGTTCGAGGACAAGTTCCGCCCCGCGCCTTGACAACGATGTCAGGTGCAGAAACGCTGCCTCGCGAACGGGGCAGGCAAGGCGGCGGCGGGAAGGGTTGCAATGAGGCAACTGGGGAAGAGACGGACAACCACTCTGTTGAGCGTCGCGATCACTGCGACACTGGTGTGCGGCGTCACCAACGGCTACGCGGCCGCCGCACCAGAGGAGTCGGGAGTGGGCTTTTCGTCGTCCTTTGAGGACGGTCAACCGCAACCAGCGTGGGCGAACGCGGTCGAGACCGACGCGGCGGGCAATCCCAAGGCGTCCGGCGTGATCGGTTCCGACGGATCGGGCATCCCCGGCAACGTCTCCGACGAGGTGCTGGAGGTCAAGGCCAACGGTGAGAACGCGGACTCGGGCGAGGTGAAGGAGAACCTCGTCGACGGCAGCGTCAACACCAAGTGGCTGGTCTTCGCCACCACCGGGTGGGCGTCGTTCCGCTTCGCCGAGGCGCAGACGATCCGCAGGTACGCGCTCTCGTCGGCCAACGACTCCCCCGAGCGCGACCCGAAGAAC
Source organism: Lentzea sp. NPDC036949 (assembly GCF_055608075.1). Classification (NCBI taxonomy): domain Bacteria; kingdom Bacillati; phylum Actinomycetota; class Actinomycetes; order Pseudonocardiales; family Pseudonocardiaceae; genus Lentzea; species Lentzea sp. NPDC036949. The sequence continues at coordinate 332,062 of NZ_JBVJRA010000008.1, read as the reverse complement.
TGGACCCTGCAGGGGTCGGACAACGGCACCGACTGGACCGTCGTCGACACCCGCACCGGTGAGGCGTTCGCCGAGCGCTTCCAGACCAAGACCTACGACATCGCGGCACCCAAGGCGTTCACGCACTACAAGCTCGACATCACGCTGAACAACGGCTCCACGAACATCGTGCAGCTCGCCGAGGTGCAGCTCTCCGACGGTTCCACCACCCCGCCGCCGCCGAACATGCGCAGCGTGGTCGGCAACGGCCCCACGGGTGGCTACGCGGCCAAGGCGCGGGTCGGCTGGACGGGCGTGAAGTCGTTCCGCTTCCAGGGTCGTCACACCGCCGAGGGCCGGGCGTACAGCTACAACAAGGTCTTCGACGTCGACGTGAAGGTCGAGCCGCGGACCGAGCTGTCGTACATGATCTTCCCGGACTTCGTGACGGACAACCTGAGCTACCCGAGCACGTACTCGTCGGTGGACCTGGCGTTCTCCGACGGCACCTACCTGAGCGACCTCGGGGCGGTGGACCGGCACGGCGCGGTGCTGTCGCCGCAGGGCCAGGGCGCGGGCAAGTTCCTCTACACCAACCAGTGGAACAAGGTCGCCTCGACGATCGGCGCGGTCGCGGCCGGCAAGACGATCAAGCGGGTGCTGGTCGCCTACGACGGTCCGAAGGGCCCGACGGAGTTCGGCGCCTGGGTCGACGACATCCGCATCGGCGACGTCGTCGAGAAGCAGTACGCGAAGCCGTCGGACTACGTGCTGACCACGCGCGGCACGAACTCGAACGGCTCGTTCTCGCGCGGCAACAACTTCCCGGCCACCGCGGTGCCGCACGGCTTCAACTTCTGGACCCCGATGACCAACGCGGGCTCCACGTCGTGGCTGTACGAGTACCAGCAGCGCAACAACGCGCAGAACCTGCCGACGCTGCAGGCGTTCACGGCCTCGCACGAGCCGAGCCCGTGGATGGGTGACCGGCAGACGTTCCAGGTCATGCCGTCGGACAAGGCGCCGACGCAGGACCGCGCGCTGCGGGCGCTGCCGTTCAAGCACGACAACGAGGTCGCGAAGGCGCACTACTACGGCGTGACCTTCGAGAACGGCCTGAAGGCCGAGATCGCGCCGACCGACCACGCGGCGGTCTTCCGGTTCACGTTCCCGGACCAGGGCGAGAAGAACCTCGTGTTCGACAACGTGAACAACCTCGGCGGCCTGACCCTCGACCCGGCCAACGGCGTCGTCACGGGCTTCTCGGACGTCAAGAGCGGCCTCTCCACGGGCGCCTCGCGCCTGTTCGTCTACGGCGAGGTCGACAAGGCCGTGACGGCGAGCGGGAAGCTCACCGGCGCCGGCAGGGACGCGGTCGGCGGCTACTTCTCGTTCGCCGACAAGACCGTGCAGCTGCGCATCGCCACGTCGCTGATCTCCGTCGACCAGGCGAAGTCGAACCTGCGGCAGGAGGTCGGCGGCTCCGACACGTTCGAGTCGGTCCGCGACCGCGCGCAGAACGCGTGGGACGAGGTGCTCGGCATCCTCAGCGTCGAGGGCGCGTCCGAGGACCAGCTGATCACCACGTACTCCAACATGTACCGGCTCTACCTCTACCCGAACTCGGGCTTCGAGAAGGTCGGCGACAAGGTCCAGTACGCATCCCCGGTGGCGCCCGCGACCGGTCCCTCGACGCCGACGCGGACCGGCGCGAAGGTCGTGGACGGCAAGATCTACGTCAACAACGGCTTCTGGGACACCTACCGCACGACCTGGCCCGCCTACAGCCTCTTCACGCCGTCCAAGGCGGGTGAGATGGCCGAGGGCTTCGTCCAGCAGTACAAGGACGGCGGCTGGATCTCGCGCTGGTCCTCCCCCGGCTACGCCGACCTGATGACCGGCACGAGCTCCGACGTGGCGTTCGCGGACGCCTATCTCAAGGGCGTGGGCAACTTCGACGCCAAGGCCGCCTACGAGGCCGCGGTGAAGAACGCGTCGGTGGTGCCGCCGAGCAGCGGCGTCGGCCGCAAGGGCATGGACCGGTCGATCTTCCTCGGCTGGACCGGCAACGACCAGCTGCACGAGGCGTGGTCGTGGGCGATCGAGGGCTACCTCAACGACTACGGCATCGCGCAGATGGCGAAGGCGCTGCACGAGAAGACCGGTGAGAAGCGGTACCTGGAGGAGCACGAGTACTTCCTCAACCGCTCCCTCAACTACGTGCTGACGTTCGACAAGAGGATCGACTTCTTCCAGGGCCGCAACGTCGACGGGTCGTGGCGCGTCGAGGACCCGGCGAAGTACAACCCGCAGGACTGGCGCTACGACTACACCGAGACGAACGGCTGGAACATGGCGTTCACGGTGCCGCACGACGGGCAGGGTCTCGCGAACCTGTACGGCGGGCGGGACGCGCTGGCGAAGAAGCTCGACCAGTTCTTCACCCTGCCGGAGACCGCGAAGTTCCCCGGCGGCTACGGCGGCGTCATCCACGAGATGATCGAGGCGCGGGACGTGCGGATGGGCCAGTACGGCCACTCCAACCAGCCCTCGCACCACATCGCCTACATGTACGACTACGCCGGTCAGCCCGCGCGGACGGCGGAGAAGGTGCGCGAGATCATGGCGCGCCTGTACGTCGGCAGCCAGGAGGGCCAGGGCTACGCCGGAGACGAGGACAACGGCGAGATGTCCGCGTGGTACCTGTTCTCCGCGCTGGGCTTCTACCCGCTGCAGATGGGCAAGCCGGCGTACGCGATCGGCTCGCCGCAGTTCACCAAGGCGACGGTGAACCTGGAGAACGGCAAGAAGCTGGTGGTCAACGCGCCCAAGAACAGCGCGAAGAACATCTACGTGCAGGGCGTCAAGGTCAACGGCAAGCCGTGGAACAAGACCTCCCTGCCGCACGACGTCCTCGCGGCCGGCGCGACGATCGACTTCGACATGGGCCCCGCCCCGTCGAAGTGGGGCACGGGCGCCGACGACGCACCCGAGTCGATCACCAAGGGCACCGAGGTCGCCACGCCGCTGCGCGACGTCTCCACCGGCCTGTCGGTGGCCGCGTTGTCGGACAACAACTCCGCGACCTCCGCGACGGTCCGCACGGTCGACCTCAAGCCCGCCGACGCCAAGGAGAAGGCGGAGTTCTACACGCTGACCAACGCGAAGACCGGCGCCTCGCCCTCGTCGTGGGAGCTGAAGGCCTCCTACGACGGCAAGACCTGGGCGACCGTCGACAAGCGCAGCGGTGAGAACTTCCAGTGGCAGCAGTACACCCGGTCGTTCAAGATCGCCTCACCGGGCCGGTACGCGTTCTACCGCCTGGAGTTCAGCGGCGACGTGGCGATGGCGGAGTTCGAGCTGCTGTCGAAGCCGCTGCGGGCCGCCACCACCACGGTGACCGGTGCGGTCAGCGGCCCGCTGCAGGTCAGCGGCGTGACCCAGGTGGACGGAGCCACGATCAGCGGCCCGGTGACCGTCGCCCGCGGCGCCACGCTGTACGTGTTCGGCGGCGAGATCAAGGGCCCGCTGTCGGCCGCGGACGCCGCGTCCGTGGTCCTGGTGGGCACCAGGGTCAGCGGCCCGGTCTCGGTGAACGGCTCCTCGGCCGAGGTGGCCGTCGAGAACACGGCGGTCGGCGGCCCGGTGTCGCTGACGGGCAACAGGGCGGGCTCCGTGGTGGCGTTCTCGACCGTCGGCGGACCGTTGTCCTGCACGGGCAACACCCCGGCGCCGGTCAACAACGGCTTCCCGAACGACGTCAAGGGGCCGAAGGCAGGACAGTGCGCTGGGCTGTAACGCCCAACTGATCGGGAAAGGCCGCGTTCCGTCACGGAGCGCGGCCTTTCCCGTTCACCTGAACGGATCTTTCCGGTGCGGTAGGTTGTCCGGTGGGATCTTGGCAAACCGTTGGTGTTACTGGGGAGGTCGCTGTGGTGCCGTTCGCCCAAGGCAGGACGTGGGTTTCGGTACCCGAACAGCGCAGGCCCGTTCCGTCACGAACCGGCATCGCATCGACGAAGGACTTCGTGCGCTCCCTGCCGGTCAGCTCACCAGGAAAGCTCGCGGCACCGCTGCGCTGACGAGCCGCCCTCGACCTGCAGCGTGGCGTGCTCGATGTGGTACTCGGTCTTGAGGAGCACCTGCGCGGCCTTGAGGACGTCCTCGTGATCCGCGTCCTCGGCCGTCGTGAGGTGCGCCGAGGCCACCTCCATGCCGCTGGTGAGCGTCCACACGTGCAGGTCGTGCGCCTCGACCACCCCGGGCAACTGGGCCAGCGCCGCCTGCACCTCGGTGACGTCCAACCGCTCCGGCGCGTGCTGGAACAGGATGTGCAGCGCGTTCTTGGCCAGCGAGTACGTCCGCGGCAGCACCCACACGCCGATCAGCACACCCATGATCGGGTCGGCGTACCTCCACCCGGTCGTGATGGTGACCAGCGCGCTGACCAGCACACCGACCGACCCGATGAGGTCCGCCAGCACCTCCAGGTAGGCACCCCGGACGTTGATGCTCTCCTTCGCGCCCTCCCTGAGCACGCTGAAGGACACGAGGTTGGCCGCAAGACCGAGGCTCGCCGCGATGAGCACCGGCCACCCCGCCACCGCCGGCGGGTCCTGGAACCGCCCCACGGCCTCGTAGATCACGTACCCGGCCACGCCGAACAGCAGCACCGCGTTGGCCAGCGCCGCGAGCACCTCGGCCCGGTAGAACCCGAACGTGCGGTTCTTCCCCGCCTTGGCCCTGCGCGCCACCATGATCGCCGCGAGCGCCATCCCGACCCCGAGCACGTCGGTGAGCATGTGGGCGGCATCGGAGATGAGCGCCAGCGAGGACGTCGCGAACCCCACGACGAACTCCACCACCATGAAGACCGCGCCGATCCCGAACGCGACCCACAGCCTGCCGGCGTGCCGCCCACTCGCGGACGCCGATCCGTGCCCATGCCCGTGACCCATGTTCGGAACATATAGCGACATGCGCATGAGTGCAATCCGGCGTATTCCTGACCTGGGACGGACGTGACGGACACCACCCGACGGGAGTTCATGGGGGGTGGGTGTGCGGGGGTGGTGCGGGCGTGCGCTAGGATCTTCCGTGTTGGTAGCGCCCCCGTAGCTCAGGGGATAGAGCACCGCCCTCCGGAGGCGGGTGCGCAGGTTCGAATCCTGCCGGGGGCACCACGAAGACGGGAACAAGATCAGCCGTAGCTGGCGATCTTGTTCCCATTTTTGTTCGCGCTGGTCACGGCCCTGCTGAGCATCGTCGAGCGATGGCGCAGCGAGCGAGGACCGGCCGAACGAACCCGGACACGGGCACGCATCACGCGTAGTGTCGTGAGCCATGCCGGAAGAACAAGGCGGCCCCGCGCTGGAACCCACGTTGTCCGAATGGCTCAAGGCACGCAAGGAGACGGCCGGCCACCTGGCGACGGGTGCCCCTCGGACCGTGGACGACAACTGGGTGCAGCGGCTCGCCGATTTGCTGGCGACCGAACGTTCGTGGCAGGACCAGTACACGGACCTGGTCGGGCTCGGCAGCCCGGACGGCCGCTTCCCGTCCTCGAACCGCTGAGCACACCGACGACGTCGTCCTGGTGGAGTGTCACCGCGATCGTCGCCCAGCACGCTCCAGTGCAGTGCGGACAGATCGGCGGGCGGCACGACGCGGGTGTGGCGATGGCGCGGGTTCAGCGCACCGGCCTCCACGAAGTCCACAGTGGATTCACCCACCACGTCGTCGTGAAGCGGGTCGGCGACGGCGATCCGGCGTGATCGACTGAAAACAGTGGTTTGTTCCCAAAACCGTGACCCACCATTCTGCGCGAACTCCGGGTCGCAGTCGTGCAGCGTCAGGGCGCGTAGCGCGCCATGCACTCGGCGAGGTCCGACCAGCCCAGCGGCCGAGCTGCCGGCACCGGCAACCGACCACCACCGGGCCGCGTCATGGACTCGGCCACCAGCCCGGCCACCGCCTCGGGAGCCTGCACGACGTCGCCGGCAAGCCGGGCGAGCACGATCAACGGCTCCGTGGGACCGGTCTCGATCGACACCGCCCATCCCTGCGTCGCACTCCAGACGAGCATGACATCGCGGTTCGGATGTGCCACCGCACGGCAGCCCAGCGCGATGTAGGCCGTGGCGGTGTCGGTGACCTCGAAGCTGACACCGTCGCGCGGCACGGAGAGCACCTCGGCGACCTTGAACACGTAACGCTCAAGGGCTCCGGACAGCAAATGCGTACCCTCTGACGTGGTGACCACCATGCTGACCCGTCTTCTTCCTCAGATCGCTGCGGAGCCGCGACCGAGCGCATGCAGACCGCGGAGGTGACGAAGCGAGTGGACAGGCCGATCAACGACCCTGCACCCACACTGTAACCGAGGCAAAGCCGAGCAGGCACTGCCCGGACCGGTGCACCATGCTGACGCCCGAACCGTGGACGGCAGTGGCTGCCGCCGTGATGATGCTGGCCTCAAGCACATCTCCGCGGCTCAGCACCGCCTCCCGTTGCCCGGGAACTGGCAGGATGTGGTGCGGGGAGTCGTGCTCGTCGGACGCGCGTTCCCCTTGCCGGCCCGAGGATTGGACGCAATGACACGCTCGTCGGTGTTCACGTTCCAGTACATCGCCATCGACACGGAGGCCGGTGTCACGCCGGAGGAGTTCGAGGCCTTCGTGCGTGCTGAGGGCGTTCACCTGCCCCTGTACCCGGGGTGGCGGTGGACGCTGCTGCGCGGGTTGCGCGGGGAGCGGACCGGGCAGTACCTGATGTTGTACGAGATCGAGAGCGCCGAGCAGCACGACCGCTACGTCACGGCCAGGGGTGAGCAGACCGAGCAGGCGCGGCAGTTCTGGGCGCGGCACCCCGAGGCGGAGGCCGTGCTGGCGCGGTGGCGGCGGCTGGGCACGTACGGCGAGCTGCCGACGTTGTTCACCGACTACCGGCTGCTGGCCGACAACCCGCGGAGCACCGTCACGCCCGGCCCCCGCTACCGCGACCGCCCCGGCGAGGAGCCCGTCGCCAGGGTCATCGGGATTCACAACCTGGCGTTGCGCGCCGGCGTGACCGAGGAGGTGTTCGACCGCTTCATCGCCGAGAACCACCACCGGATCGACGACTACCCGGACTGGCGGTTCCACGTGCTCAAGGGCGAGCGGGGCAACCGCCTCGACCAGTACGTGATGATGATGGAGATCGCGAGCCTGGACGCGCTGGACGTCTTCTACCCCGAGCCCGACATCGCCACCGGTGAGGCCGCGGAGTTCGCGGCCGCCCACCGCGACACCAAGCAGATGTACGAGGAGTGGAAGCAGCTGGCCTCGTTCTCGGGCTCGCCGCAGATCTACACGGACTACCTCGCCGTCGCGGAGAACCCGGCGTAGCGCCGCACGACCGGGACGGGCCCGGGTGCGGAGCCGGTCGCGCATCCCTGCCGGGCACCTCGCAGCGCGCGGGAAGAGCAGGGGGTGGAACCGCTCGTTCACAGCCTCTGGCCAGGATGCCGCGGGTGGTCGTCCAGCAGGGCGTGGACCAGCTCGATCGTGGGCTGCACCTCCTCGGCGCCCTCGTGGCGGGCCTTGGCGAGCTGGAGCACCCGAAGCGCGGTGTCCGGCCAGTTCCTGGTGTCCCGCACCCTGTCGTAGACCTCCCTGTGCCGGAAGGCGGCTGCGGCGATCCGAGCCGGCTGCGGTTCCGCCTTGTTGCGGAACGCGATGGCGGCCAGCGCTGCCGTGGTCTTGGCCGGCCACTGTCCGCTCTTCGTGCACAAGAGGTCCCATATCCACGCGGTGTCTCGGAACGACGGGTCACCGATGAGTTCCGGGGAGAGCAGCCGCCTCACGTCGTCCCAGGTGGTGACCGGGGTCGCGGCGAGCAGGGGTGGGATGAACTCGAAGAAGTCGTTCTTCCCGAAGCCGATCCACCACTCCACCCCCTGACCCCGCAGGATGGCGCGGCCGAGCACGGCCTCGACCGCCGTGTTCCTGTCCCCCATGAGGAGGTGGACGTAGGAGCTCAGCACGAACTCGGAGTCGAAGACACCGGAGCCCGACGTGCTGATCGTGGAGTGGGCTCGGGCGAACTCGACGAGGAGGTCGGGGAGTTCGTCGAAGGTCAGCCCCGCTCGCCACAACGCGACCGTGTCGTTCCAGCCGTGCTCCTGCTCCGGCCAGATGTCCGCCACCGAGAACGGGCCGAACGTCCTGACGTAGATCGCCAGGAGGTTGGCCGAGTAGATGGCGGCGGTGCGCACCATGTTGCGCCGCTCGGTCACATAGGTGGTGTAGCGGCGCGAGGGCGGGCGGTACGCGTGGTCGCGGATCAGCAGGCGCAGGGTGTCCCGGACGGACTCGGGGCACTCCTTGAGCATGTCGTCGAGGAAGAACAGGATCGGTGCCTGGGAGGACAGCGGCTGGTGCGAGAGGAGGGCGTGCAGGAGGTCGTCGTCGGGCACGTGGTTGCGGACCGCGAAGGTGGCGGTGGCCAGGTCGAGGAGGGTGGCGTGGATGTGCCGGGCTGCCAGGTGCTCGGCGAAGGTGAGGTGCAGGAACTCGTAGGCGTGGACGGTCGTCGCCTCGCGCGCTGTGCTGGTGTGGATGAAGAAGAACTCGCCGAAGACGTGCCTGCCGGTGCCGGTCTGCTCGTCCAGCGCGGCCAGGTCCGCGGTCAGCTCGGCCTCGCTGAGGCTCTGGCGGCCCCGGTTGACCATGCCGAGCGCCGCGATGGACAGCCGGCGCAGCACCGCCTCGACGTCGTCGGCCCTGGCAGCGGCGGTGGGCGGCGGGCCGTGCTTGCCGACCTCGCGATCCGCGTAGATCGTGAGCAGGCGCTCGTACAGCTCCGTTGTGGACAGCTCGGCGTCGTGGTCGACGCTGGGGTTGGCGTAGTACAGCGCGAGCAGCAACAGCAGCAGGGGCTGCCGGGAGATCTCCGGCTGCGCGGTCACGACCTCGAAGGGCAACGGCCGGCCTCCGGCGTTGACCCTGTTCCACCTGCTCAGCCACACCCGGACCTGGGCATCGGTGAAGTCGGCGATGGTGACCACGGGGGAGCCCTCCGGGATCTCCACCCGATCGGCGACGACCGTGCGCGAGGTGACCACCACCGCCACCGGACGCCCCAGGACGGCCTCGACGCGCTGGAACTCGGCGACCTGGTGCAGGTAGTCGAGCCGATCGGTGGGGCTGGCCCTGAGCAACTCGTCGAGACCGTCGAGGATGACGACGCGGATGGTGTCCGCGGCATCCTCGGTCAGGGTGGGCCAGCCGACCCGGCGGTGGGTGGCGGCCCGCAGCGACTGGTCGATCTGGTCGGCGATGGCCGCGTTCGCGCGCACGTCCCGCAGCCGCACCAGGACGACGGTGTAGCCGGAGCCGGACAGGCGAGCGGCGAGCACCCGCGACAGCAACGACTTGCCGGCGCCCGGCTGTCCGAGGACGACCAGCGGACGGGTGGTGGCGTCGGCCGTGGTGAAGTGGCGGGCCAGCATGAACTCGAGGTCACGCGAGGGCGGTTCGTCCGCGGCACCGCGGGGGACGTAGTGGGGGCTCACGAAGATCTGGTCGACCGTCGGCATGGTGAGCGGGAAGCCGTAGTCGGTGCTGGTGTCCAGGACGGGGCGGCCGAGCTCGGCCCGGTTCAGCTCGGCGATCATCTCGGTGCTGGGCCGTCCCACAGCACCCGGCCCGACCTTGAGCAGGCGTTCCAGCCTGCTCAGCGAGGTGTGCGTGGCCGCGTGGGCGATTTGACCCGCCCAGACGGCGAACTCCGGGACGTCGGTCTGCAGCTGGAGGTAGTACGACCGGTAGTTGCCGACCGTGGCGGTGCTCAGATCCGCACGCCGGATCCCGGCCGTGTGCGAGAGACCGGCCAGGAACTCGTACAGCTGGTCACTCACGGTCTGTGCCCACCGCTCGACCTCCTCCTCGACCTGTCCCGCCGTCACCGACGACGACGGGGTGGGGAGGGGGGCCGTGAACAGGGTGGCGAGGAGCCCCCGGTTGTTCGAGGAGTCGGCGACGGCGAGCTTCTCCTCCTCGGTCACACGGGCTCGGGCGAAGAAGGTCCCGTAGGTGGAACGGGCCGCGTCGAAGAAGGCGGTGAGGACGATCGTGGTGTGCGCGGCGATCACCAGCTCGTGCCGCCGGTAACCGGACGCCTCGGAGATCCGGTTGGTCAGCCGCCCGATGCCCTCCCGCACGATCCGCACGGTCTCGTTCTTCTGGTCGACCATCGCGAACAGCCCGTCCAGCGACAGGACCCCGGACCCGAGCACGACGCCGCCGGTCACGATGTCGAGCACCTTCAGCCACGGTGGATCGTCCTTGCCGAGGATCTTCAGCGCACCCCTGTACGACACCGCATCCCGCGCCATGCAACAACTCTAGTGCGCGATGGCCGCCGGTCGGCTGGCGAACGACCAGACCGGTGTCGATCAACTCCTGCTGCCCCTCGCGGCGGGTGACCACCTCGATCTCGTCGGATCAGGGCAGGCGCGCCCAGTCGAGTTCCTGGCGCAGGGCCCACTTCGTGCGGTGTGCGTGCCGCAGCGCGGCCATGTGGTCGCGGAAGTCACCGTCGCGGTCGCAACGGTCGAACAGGGCCTGAGCCTCGGCCAACAGGCGAGCCGCTGCACGGTAGGAGTCGCGGTTGCGGAGCTCGATCGCCTGGTCTGCGGCCCGCAGCAGGACGGGGGCCGCGTCGGCCGGGTGGTCGGCGGCACGGGCCCGCGCGAGGCGGAGCCACAGGCCGTCCGAGCAGCCGCCGTCGACGGCGGCCTGCCAGGCGGCGTCGATCTCGCCGTCCGCCAGCAGGATCTCCACCAGCGTCGAACGGCCCGGCGACCAGGGGGTGGTGGCGGGCGGTGTCTCGGCGAGGAAGGCGAGTGCGCGTCCCCGCCAGGGTGCGAAGCCCTCGGCGGTGGCGTGCCGGAGGGCGAGGTAGGACTCCTGGGCCGGGCGCTCGGTGAACTCGGCCCACAGCACCTCGCCCGCCTGGTCGCGCCTGCCCGCGCGCACGTGGATCTCGGCGGCCAGGGCGCGCAGGCGACGATCGGGCTCGAAGTCGGCCAGGCCGCGTTCCAGCCAGGTCAGCGCTTCGTCGTCGCGGCCGTCCGCGCACAGCCGCTCTGCGACGCGGAGCACGTCGTAGGCGCTGGTCACGTCCCTCGCCAGCACCTCGACCAGCCGGTCCGCGCCTCCTGACGACTCCGCCAGGTCCTCCATGAGGTGGGTGATGACGAAGCGGCGGGCGTTGTGGTCGCCCGGTCTCTTCGGCGGCAGCTCCTGCCACGCCTTCTCGACCAGTTCCCGGTACCGGGCCGTCCCCGCTGCGCCCAGCACCTCCTCGTACTCGGGGAGCGCGCCGAAGAACACCTCGTACTCGCTGTCGACCGCACGCGTGAACAGCCGCTCGGCCAGCTCCACCGGGTCCGGTGAACCCGCCTCGCACGCCGCCAGGTGGATCTCCTCCGCGCGGGCGATCGCCTCCGACAACCCGCCGTCGGAGTCGTCCACGTGCTCTCCCGAGGACTCCAGCAGCTCCAGCGCGTACTCGGCGAGGGTGATCGCGGCATCGGCGAAACCGGCGCCGATCAAGCGCTCGACCTCGTCCAGGGCCTCACCGACGTGCAGGAAGTAGCCGTACGCCTCGGCGTACTCGACGTAGTCCGGGATGTCGATGGCACGTTCCAGGCGATTTCTGATGTCCTGGTCGTCGAACGCGTCCGCGTGCCCGGCCGCGGCGGCGAGCCGGGCACGCAGCAGCCGGTCCGACTTCGCGGCCGTCATCAACTGCTCGACCAGCCACTCCTGGTCACAACCGCGCAGGAACGCCCGCAGGCGCTTCTCGGTCAACGGTGCCGAGCGCGGCTCCCCCACTTCGCCGCCTTGTTCCAGCCAGGCCAGCGAGGCGGCGACGCAGTGCTTGCAGAACATCCCGTCAGCTCCGTACGGGCACAAGCAGCTTCCGCGCAGGCCCGTGCGCGTCAGGTCCAGCCGCACGCGGTAGGAGCGAGTGCCGTCCACCGTGGCGTTCACGGTCGAGCCGCTCACCGCGACCCGCCGGACCTGACCCGCCGCGAAGTACCGCTGACCTCGCTCGAACGACTTCGCGCCGGCCAGCTCCCGCACCGTGCTCTGACTCACCATCACGGCCGATCATGGTGCCAAGCCTCGCGAGCAGCGGACCTCCCGCCACAGCCGCAGTGCCCTCGCTGACAGGTGCGGTCCTCGTCGTGGACGGATCAGAGCAGACCCGCGCTCATGAAGGCCAGCACACCGATGAACCCGACGATCACGAACACCCACGCGCCGGTCGTCCACAGCCAGAACCCGCTGTGCCCGTCCCGCCTCCGCACCGCCACCGCGGCCAGCCCGCAGGCCACCGCCACCAGCAGTGCGATGCCGACGTACACCACCTTCGCGAGGTCGGGGCTCACGGCGTGCTCGCCGCGATGTCCTGCACGACCTGGCACGCGCTCGGCACGGGGTCGAGCGAGTTCACGTGCCCGGCCAACCGGCACAGCAGCCGCTTGAACGTCTCCCTCTCCTCTTCCGGCAACGCCGACAGCACGTGCGCCTCGGCGTGCCGCAGCCGCCGGTCGAGGTCCTCCAGGCGTGCGCGGCCGGCGTCCGTCGCCACCACCAGGCGCGTGCGGCGGTCGGTCGGGGCGGGCCTGCGGGTGACCAGCGCGGCGCGTTCGAGGTCGTCGAGGAGGTACGTCATGACCGTGCGGTCGATGCCCAGTTGCTGGCACAGCGCGGACTGGCTCTCCGGCCGGTCGCGGGTCGCGGCGGTGAGGACCTGGTAGCCGCGGTGGCCGCCGGGCAGGTCGCCGACCGCGGCGCCGGTGGCCTTGACGTAGGCGCGGAAGACCACGCCGAGGGTCCAGCCGAAGTCTTCGTCGAGAGCGGTCACCCGACCAATGCTAGCCCGAACAGAACGTCTGCTCAGTAGAAGATCTGTGTGGCATACTTTCGGCATGACAGAGTATGGCCACCCGCTTGAGTTCGGTGTCTTCCTGCCGCCCACCGCCGAGCGGTTCTCGGACACGTTGCGCCTCGCCCAGGCCGCTGACGTGCTCGGACTCGACCTGGTCAGCCTTCAGGACCACCCGTACAACGCGACGCACCTCGACACGTGGACGTCGTTGTCGGTCATCGCCGCGGCGACCAGCAACGTGCGCGTGTTCCCCAACGTCGCGAATCTCCCGCTCAGGCCACCGGCCGTCCTTGCGCGTGCGGCCGCGAGTCTCGACCTCATCACCGGTGGGCGCGTGGAGCTCGGGCTTGGCGCGGGGGCGTTCTGGGACGCCATCGCCGCCATGGACGGGCCGCACCGCACGCCGCCGCAGTCGGTCGAGGCGCTCGAAGAGGCCATCGGGGTGATCAGGGCGCTGTGGACGCCGGGACGCGGGGTTCACCTGCACGGCAAGCACTACTCGCTGAACGGTGCGCGGCCGGGTCCGTTCCCCGCGCACGACATCGGCATCTGGGTGGGCGCCTACAAGAAGCGGATGCTGCAGCTGACCGGGCGCCTGGCCGACGGGTGGCTGCCGTCGAGCCCGTACGCACCGCCCGAGCGGCTCGGCGCGATGAACCGGGTCATCGACGACGCCGCCGTCGCCGCCGGCCGCTCCCCCGCCGCGATCCGCCGGCTCTACAACATCACGGGCGACCTCACCGCCGAGCAGCTCGCCGGCCTGGCGCTGGAGCACGGCATCAGCGGCTTCGTCCTCATGGTCGAGGCCGACGGCGACGAGGAGCTGCGCCGGTTCGCCGAGGAGGTCGCGCCCGCGGTGCGGGAGCTGGTCGCGGGCGAACGCAGGCCGGCCCCGCAGGTGGCCGACAGCCTCGGCGTCACCCCGACGCCGGACGACGGCACGCGGCTCTCGCGGGAGCGGCTGTGGGACGAGGGCGCACGTCCGACCAGCCCCGCGCCGCAGGGCGACTCCGTCTACACCGCGGCCGGCAAGGCCATGGGCCGGCAGTTGATCGACGTGCACGACCACCTGCGCGAGGAGCTGGCGAAGGTCCGCTCGCTGGTGCAGCAGGTCGCGAGCGGCACGCTCGACGTCGGCCGGGCGCGGTCGGAGATCAACACGATGACCATGCGCCAGAACAACTGGACGATGGGCGCGTACTGCGAGAGCTACTGCCGTCTGGTCACCGTGCACCACACGCTCGAAGACCGGACGCTCTACCCGCAGCTGCGCAGAGGCGATGAACGTCTTGGGCCCGTGCTCGACCGCCTGAGCGAAGAACACCGTGTCATCCACGACGTGCTTGAACGCGTGGACGCCGCATTGGTCGCCACGGTCGCCGATCCGCACAAGATCGTGGAGCTGCAAGCAGCGGTCGACGTGCTGACGGACACGCTGCTGTCCCACCTGTCCTACGAAGAACGCGAGCTCGTCGAACCCATGGCGCGCATACCGTTGCGCCACTGACGGCGAACCTGGTGCCGCTGTGGCGGCAGCTCGACGCGGACCGAGGCGCCACGGCCGTTGGGCACGAACCGGACCGATCCGCCGTGCACGGCGACGATGTCCGCCACGATCGCGAGTCCCAGGCCGGAACCGGGCAGGCGCCGGGCGTCGGGCGCGCGCCAGAACCGTTCGAACGCGGCGGACCGGTGCTCCACGGGCAGGCCGGGGCCCTCGTCGGTGACCGTGAGCCAGCCCGGCCGCGACCGCACGGTGATCATGGACCCGGCCGGTGCGAACTTCACCGCGTTGTCCAGCAGGTTCAGCACGCTGCGCTCCAACGCGGCCGCGTCACCGAGCACCGACCACTCCGCGCGTTCGACGTCGAAGACGTGCTCGTGGGCCCGGCTGCGGGCGCGCCGGACCGCCCGGTCGACGACGCCGGAGACCTCGACCGGTTCGCGCGCCAGCTCGCGTTCGTCGCGGGCGAGCAGCACCAGCTCGTTGACCAGGTCGCCGAACTCGCGGCTCTGCGCCTGCACCCGGTCCAGCACCTCAGCGCGGCCGGGCAGCTCGCGGCCGGTGCGCTCGGCGCGGACCAGCAGGTCGATGTTGGTGCGCAGGCTCGTCAACGGCGTGCGCAGCTCGTGCGCGGCGTCGTTGACCAGGTCGCGCTGCCGGCGGCGGGACTCGGCGAGCGCGGTGGTCATCGCGGTGAACGCCCGGCCCAGGCGGCCCACCTCGTCCTGGCCGGAGACGGTGACCGGCGTGGTCAGGTCCTCGGTGCGGGCTATGTGCTCGGCCGTCTCCGTGAGGCGTTCCATCGGTGCGAGCGCGCGCCTCGTGAGCCACAAACCGCCGGCGGCGACCAGCAACGCGCCGAGCACGGCGACGCTCGCGAGCACACCGGCCAGCGTGGTGAGGGTGCTGTCGATCTCGGCGAGGCTCCGGCTGAGCACCAGGACGGTGCCGTTGTCCAGCGGTTGCAGCAGCACCCGCGCCGCCGTGCCGGACCGGGTCACGCCGTCGCGGAACGTCGTGGACAGCGCCTGGAGGTCGGCGGCGGTCGTGACGACCGGGTCGACGCCGGGCGGTGCGCAGCTCGTGCCGTCCGGGCGGAGCTCCTGGATGCCCTGGAGCACCTGCTGCAACCCCTCGCCCGGTACGCCCTCGTCGCAGCGCAGCTTGAAGAACCGGACCTCGCCCGGCCGCTGCGGGAGCCGCACCGGTGGCGGCAGGCTCGCCACCAGCGACTTGTCGAGCTCGGAGCGCAGGTTGTGCTCGGTGACCACCCACGTGACGACGCTGATGCCCGCTATCGCGACCGCGACCACGCACGCGGTGATGACCGCGAGCTTGCTCCGCAGCAGCACCGGGCCCCTCACAGCGACTCGCGCAGGATGAAACCCAGGCCGCGCACGGTGTGCAGCAGCCGCGACCGGCCACCGGCCTCCGTCTTGCGGCGCAGGTAGCCGATGTACACGTCGAGGTTGTTGGTGCCCTGGTCGTGGCCCCACACCGCGTGCTTGAGGTGCTGCTTGGTGAGCAGCCGCCCCGGATCGGCGAGGAACACCGCGAGCAGGTCGAACTCGGTCGGCGTCAGGTCGAGCCGGGTGCCGCCGCGGCAGACCGCGCGTTCGACCGGGTCCATCCGCAGGTCGGCGAACTGCAGCAGCGACGGCTCCGCGCGGTGGCGGTTCTGCTTGAGCAACGCGCGCACGCGGGCCAGCAGCTCCTCCAGCGCGAACGGCTTGACGAGGTAGTCGTCGGCACCGGCGTCCAACCCGGTCACCTTGTCCCCCAACGCGTCACGTGCGGTCAGCATCAGCACCGGCAGCCGCTCGCCGGCCGCGCGCAACCGGCGGCACGCCTCCGAGCCGTCGACGTTCGGCATCATCAGGTCGAGGATCGCCAGGTCGATCCCGCTCAGCCGGCGCAGCGCCTCCGCCCCGTCCGCGGCCGTGGTGACGTCGTAGCCCTCGAACTCCAGGCTGCGCCGCAGGCTGTCCCGCACGTCCGGGTCGTCGTCCACCACCAGCAGTCGCATGGCGGTGACGGTAGGGCCGCGACCTGTGAGCCCGCTGTGTGAGCACGCGGGCTCTCACGAACCTCTCAGCAGAAGCCAAGGACGTTCTCACGACCGCACCAGAACCCTGGAACGGGAACGACGCAACGTGTCCACAGTGGAACGGAGAGCAGATGGCGGTCAGCGGGGCGCCAGCCGCGGTGCGGCGCCGTGACGACAGGACCACGACGACCGTGGACATCATGATCCCCGTCCACAACGAGGAACGCGCGCTGCCGGGGTGCGTCGAGGTGCTGCACGGGTTCCTGCGCGAGCAGTTCCCGTTCGACTGGTCGATCGTGGTCGTCGACAACGCGAGCACCGACGCGACCCTGGCCACGGCGCACGACCTGGCCGCGCGGTTCGACCGGGTGCGCGTGCACCACCTCGACCGCAAGGGCCGGGGACGCGCGCTGAAGGAGGCGTGGGGAGCGAGTGAGGCGGCCGTCGTCGTCTACATGGACGTCGACCTGTCCACCGGTCTCGACGGGCTGCTGCCGCTGGTCGCGCCGCTGGTCAACGGCCACTCCGACCTCGCGATCGGCTCACGGCTGGCACCGGGTTCGCGCACCGTGCGCGGGCCGCGGCGCGAGATCGTGTCGCGCGGCTACAACGCGTTGATCCGGCTCACGCACGGCGCCCGGTTCAGCGACGCCCAGTGCGGGTTCAAGGCGGCACGGCTGGAGGTGGTCCGGCCGTTGCTCGAACGGGCCGGCGACGACGCGTGGTTCTTCGACACCGAGCTGCTGCTCCTGGCCGAGCACAACGGTTTGCGGGTGCACGAGGTGCCGGTGGACTGGGTCGAGGACGTGGACAGCCGGGTCGACGTGCTCGGCACCGCGCTCGACGACGTGAAGGGGCTCATCCGGGTGGCGAGGGCCAAGGCGAACGGCACCGCGCGCGTGCCGGACCTGCCGCGGCGCCCGGAGCCGCGGGCGATCCACCCCGACGCGGTGCTCAGCCGCAGCGAGGGCGGGCTGTCCTGGCAGGTGCTGTCGTTCGCGGTGATCGGCGTGGTCTCCACGCTCGCGAACCTGGCGCTGTACGGCGTCTTCCGCACGTGGTGGCCGGTGCTGACGGCGAACCTGCTGGCGCTCGTGATCACCACCCTGGTCAACACGGAGGCCAACCGGCGCTTCACGTTCACCGCCCGCAACACCGCCCGCGGCCGGACGCACCTGCAGGGCCTCGTGGTGTTCGGCCTGTACTACGCGTTCACGTCGGCCGCGCTGCTCGTGCTGCACGCGGCCACCCCCGACCCGTCCCGGCTGCTGGAGCTGGCGGTGCTGCTCGGCTCGTCGGCGCTCGGCACGGCGGGACGCTTCTTCCTGCTGCGGAGCTGGGTGTTCCGCCGGGACGACCGAAAGGAACCAGCATGACCGCCACTGCCGAGGTGGCCGCACCCGCCGCCACGCCCGCGGACACCCGTCCGGCGCGCTGGCCTGCCTGGGCGCTCGCGGCGATCTGCGCGGCCGCCGGTGCGCTGTACGCGTGGCGGATCGGCGCGGGCCAGGTGGGCAACTCCTACTACGCGGCCGCAGCCAAGTCGATGTCGACGTCGTTCACGAACTTCCTGTTCGGCTCGTTCGACCCGGCCGGCGTGGTGACCGTCGACAAGCCGCCGATGGCGCTGTGGCCGCAGGCGGTCTCCGTGTGGCTCTTCGGGTTCCACGGCTGGGCGGTGCTGCTGCCGCAGGTCGTCGAGGGCGTCGCGGCGGTGTTCCTGCTGCACCGGACGGTCCGGCGGTGGGCGGGCGAGCACGTGGCGCTGCTCGCGGCGTTGATCTTCGCGCTGACGCCGATCACCGTGGCGATCAACCGCGACAACAACCCGGACACGCTGCTGGTGCTGACGCTCGTCGCGGCGGCCTACGCGCTCACGCGGTCGGTGCAGGCCCCCGAGAGCCGGGTGCGGACGACGTGGTTGCTGTGGTGCGCTTTCTTCATCGGCTGCGGGTTCCTCACGAAGATGCTGCAGGCGTGGATCGTGGTGCCGGGCTTCGCGCTGGCGTACCTGGTGGCGACGGGCTCACCGCTGAAGCGGCGGGTCGCCGACCTCCTGGGCGCCGGGGTGGTGCTGGTCGTGTCGTCGTTCTGGTGGGTGGCGCTGCACGCGTTCTGGCCGGGGGCCAAGCCGTACATCGGCGGGTCCACCGACGGCGGCGCGTGGGACCTGATCATCGACTACAACGGCCTGGGCCGGGTGTTCGGCGGCTCCGGCAACCGCGGTGGCGGTGGCGAGCGGATGATCGGGACGCCGCCGGCGGGGATGGAGGTCGCCGGTCCCGGTGGCGGCGCGATGTTCGGCGGTCAGGCGGGCGTCACCCGCATGTTCGACAACGCGGTCGGCGGGCAGATCTCGTGGCTGCTGCCGTTGAGCCTGCTCGTGCTGGTCGCGGTCGTCGTCGGCGGGGTGCTGCGGCTGCGGCGCGAGGTGCCGGGTGACGCGGCCGAGCGCGCGGGCTGGTTCCTGTGGGGCAGTTGGCTGCTCGTGACGATGGCGGTGTTCAGCTTCGCGCAGGGCATCTTCCACCCGTACTACACGACGATGCTGGCACCGGCCGTCGCCGCGATCAGCGCTGCGGGGCTGGTGATGTTCTGGCGGGCCAGGAGCGTCGTGCGGTTCCTGCTGCCGGTCTCGGTCGTGCTCACGGCGGCCTGGGCGTTCGTGGTGGTCTCGCGGGACACGTCGTGGCACGGGTGGGCGCGCTGGGCGGTCGTCGGGGTGGCCGCGGTGGCGGTCGTCGTGCTGCTGGCAGGGCTGCGCCGGACCGGGCTGGTCGCGGCGGTGGTGGCGGTGCTGCTGGTGCCGGCCGTGTGGTCCACCGCGACGGCGGCGACCGCGACGGACAACGGGGTGATGCCCGCGGCCGGACCGGCTGACGGTGGTGGGCAGTTCTTCCGCGACGGGCCGGTGCCAGGTGGGCAGGCTCCCGGCCAGATGCCCGGTGGGCAGACGCCTGGCCAGATGCCGCCGAACGGGACCCGGCAGGCGCCTGACGGTCGTGCTGACCACGGCCAGCAGATGCGCGGCCCCGGCCCCGGCAGTCGTGAGCTCACCGAGGAACAGCGCAAGATCCTGGCCTATGCCAAGGAGAACAGCGGTGGCGCCGCGATCACCCTGGCCGTCGCGGGCTCGGCGCAGGCGGCGGCGCCGTTCATCATGGGCTCCGACGAGGTGGTGATCGGCATGGGCGGGTTCTCCGGTTCGGACGACGCGCCGTCGGTCGACCAGCTCCAGGCCTGGGTGAGCGGGGGCAGGCTGAAGTTCGTGCTCGGCAACGGGGGCGGCATGGGCATGCGCGGTCCCGGCGGCACGGACAACGGCCGCCAGGAGTGGATCACGCAGCACTGCTCCGCCGTCGATCCGTCGCTCTACGGCGGCAGCTCCGCGCAGACGTTGCTGGAGTGCAAGGCGTAGCCCGTCCCCTCGTCCGGATCGTCCCGCTCGGCCTCGCCGGGGCCCGCCTCCGCGGGGCCGAGCGCGTGCCGGATCTGCTCCTGGCTGGCACCGAACATGAAGCACATGCCCGCGACGCTAGGGGGCGGCGCGGGCCGTCGGCTTCTCGATTCCTGCCCGGTTCGTCCCGGCTCGGGGCAACTCCGGTGGAACGGCCGGCGAAATTTGCACGCGCACCGTGCGCGGAGGGCACCGGCGTGGTGGGCTGTGCGTCCTGCCGGACGGGAGACACGGCCGGCCGGGAGACAAGGGGGTGCCGCCGTGACCGATCGTGGCGACCGCATCGTGAGCGTGCTCGAAGAGGCGTTCACCGACCTGATGACGGCCGACCCGGCCGCGTTCCGGCACAAGTTCCGCAAGATGGCGGCGGAACCGTTCGCGTTCTACCGCGGCAGCGCCTGCCTGTTCTACGCGGACATGGCGGAGCTGCCGGACGAGTGGGCCGACGACCGCACCGGCCGCATCTGGATCCAGGGCGACCTGCACGCGCAGAACTTCGGCACCTACATGGACTCCGAGGGCACGCTCGTCTTCGACGTCAACGACTTCGACGAGGCCTACCTCGGCTCGTTCACGTGGGACCTGCGCCGCTTCGCCGCCTCCATGGCGTTGCTCGGCTGGCGCAAGGCGTTGCCCGACAGCGCGATCACCGAGCTGATCGGCACCTACGTGGCCGCCTACGTGACGCAGGTCCGCACGTTCGCCGAGAAACCCGGCGACGAGCTGTTCAGCCTCGGCCTCGACAGCACGGAGGGCGCCCTGCACCGCGTCCTGCAGCGCGCCCGCCTCGCCACCCGCATCGACCTGCTGCGCGAGAAGACCACGATCCGCGACTACGAGCGGACGTTCCGCCGTGACCGCGAAGGCACCCACGAACTGTCCGACGAGGTCCGCGCCGCCGTCGAACAGGCCTACGCCGCCTACCTCGACACGATCCCGCAGGGCAAACGCGCCAGCAGCCGCACCTACACCGTGAAGGACGTGGTGGGCCGCAGCGGTTTCGGCATCGGCTCCGCCGGCCTGCACGCCTACAACATCCTCGTCGAGGGCCGCACCCAGGCGCTGGAGAACGACGTGGTGCTGTCGATGAAGCAGGCCAACGTCGCCGCCCCGAGCCGCATCGTCCCCGACGACCGCATCCGCGCGTACTTCACCGACCACGGCCACCGCACCGCCGTCTCCCAACGCGCACTGCAGGCCCACGCCGACCCGTGGCTCGGCCACACCGAGATCGACGGCGTCGGCTACGTCGTCGCCGAGCTCTCCCCGTACGAGGCCGACCTCGACTGGTCCGACCTCACCGAGCCCGCCGACATGCTGCCCGTGCTCGACTACCTCGGCCGCGCCACCGCCAAGATGCACTGCGTCGCCGACGAGGACTCCGAGCAGACCCTGGTGGACTTCCAGTGCGAGGAGGCCATCGCCGAGGTCATCGGGTCGCGCGAGCGCGAACTCACCGAGTCGATCGTGACGTTCGCGCTGGACTACGCGCAGCAGACCCGGGAGGACCACCGGCTGTTCGTGGACGCGTTCCGGGACGGCCGGATCAAGGGAGTCGGCTCGACCGCCTGACCCGTCCCGTGCGGAGCCGACAGGTCCGGCGGGAATGTCCTGGCCGGACCGGCGCTTGTACCCGGTCGTGAAGCTCGTCTACGTCTTCGACGCCTACTGCGGCTGGTCGCACGCCTTCTCCGGCACGCTGCGCGCCCTCACCGAACGCCATCCCGACCTGCCGGTGGAGGTCGTCTCCGGTGGGCTGTTCACCGGGTCGCGGCGCGTGCCGATCCGCGAGTTCGGGTTCATCAAGGACGCGAACGTGGAGGTGACCGCACGTACGGGCGCGCGGTTCGGCGACGCGTTCAACCGGCTGCTCGACGAGGGCGAGTTCGTGATGGACTCCGAGGGTGCCGCCCGCGGGGTGGCCGCGGTGCGCGAAGCCGCGCCGGAGCGGGCCGCTGAGCTGGCCATCGCGGTGCAGCAGGCGTTCTTCCACGACGGCAGGAGCCTGTCCGACCCGGAGACGTTCCGCGGGATCGCCACCGACTTCGGGCTCGACGGCGACGCGGTGGTCGCGGCGTTCCACAGCGCGCAGCCGGAGGCGGACTTCGTGCGCGCGGCGCGGTTCGGCGTCAGCGGCTACCCGACGCTGATCGCGCTCGACGGGACGAACGGGTACGCGCTCGCCCGCGGGCACGCGACGGCCGAGGAGGTCGAGGAACGGCTCGCGGCCATCCGCTGAGCAGGGTGCCAGATGTTGTGCCTTCGACGCCCCGAGGTTCGCGCGGCGGTTCAGCTCACGTGCACGTGGTGGCGTCCGGCCCAGGCCCCCACGACCGGCAGCACGTCGGTCATCCACTCGCGTGCCGCGGCCGTCAGCTCGTACCTCGCCGCCCGGCGGATCACGAAACCGTTGTCCTGCAGGCGTTCCAACGTCCGGTGCACGGTCGGCCCCGCCGTGGCGACGAGCTCCTCGAACGCCTTCGGACCCTCTGACAGCTCCACGAGCACGTGCGGCAGCAGGTCGCTGCCCATCAGCTCCTGCAACGCGAGCAGGTGGTGCAGCGCCGCGGTGTCCGTGCGGCGTTCCGCGAACGAGCCGGGGTCGTGCACCTGGACGCGCGCCCGGCCGCCGCGCTTGGCGAGCTGCAGTGCGGCGTCGGCCTCGCGGACCAGGTCGACCACCGTGGCACCGGGGTCGGGGACGTGCGCGCCGACGCCGATCGAGGCGGTCTGGCCGGTCAGCGTGAGGCCGTAGCCGTCGTTCGTGGTGATGTCGGTCCGCAACGCCCTGATGCCGCGCAGGATCCGCTCGGCGACCACGGCGGCCTCGCCCGGTGTGGTGCGCGGCAGCAGGACCAGGAACTCGTCGCCGCCGTACCGGCAGACCAGGTCCGCGGAGCGGGTGTGCGTCGTCAGCACGCCCGCCACATCGGTCAGCACCACGTCTCCGGCCGGGTGGCCGTAGTCGTCGTTGATCTTCTTGAACCGGTCGAGGTCGATCATGAGCAGCGCGACCTGCTCCCAGCGGCGCTGCGCCCTGCGGTACAGCGCGGGCGCCTGGTCGTCCCAGCCCCAGCGGCCGAGCAGGCCGGTGAGGCGGTCCGTGGCCCAGGCACCGAGCGGCTGAGCGCAGGAACCGCACCGCGAGGGAGCGCTCTCGTCGTGCAGGACAAGGGAACGAGCAGCACCGTCGTTCACAGTCAGCCCCATCCGCGCCGTCGTCATCAGTCCCCCCAGACGTCAGCCCTGACTGGCCTCAGCTGCCACGTTCAACTGAAGTGACGTCGTTCGGATCAAACGCGACACAGCAGTGGAAGCGGCGGACTGTGAGCATAGGGCTACGCACTGGTGGATTCAACCCTTGTGATGCCATATGCTCGCGAGGTTCCACAGCAGTGGAATGATTGCCGGCCGTAGGGTCGCTCCAGCGGAGGTGTGGCGTGAGGCCGTTCGCCGAGGTCCTCAACGAGCTGTGCAACAACCCGCCCAACCACCCCGGCAAGATGACCAACGTGGCGCTCGCGGCGGCGGTCAGGGAACGCGGCGGGGACATCGGGCACGGCTACATCTCGCAGCTGCGGCTCGGCGTCAAGGACAACCCGACCTGCCAGGCCGTCGTCGACCTCGCCGGCGCGCTCGGCGTGCACCCCGCCGTGTTCCTGGGCGGACGGCGCGAGCTCTACCGCGGTGAACGCCCCGGCTGGCGCGCCACCGCGCTGAGCACGCTGTTCGAGGCGGTGCACCCGCCCGACCGCGGCCCGTGGTCGCCGGAGGAGGTCGCGGCGTCGATCAGCAGCGCCGGCCACTACGGCAGCATCTCCGCGAGCTACATCCGCGAGCTGCTCAGCCAGGCCAGCGCGAACCCGCGGCTCAAGCACATCCTCGGGCTCGCCGACCACTTCGGCGCCGATCCCGCGTACTTCTTCGACGACGACGTCGCGGCGAAGGTCGACTCGGAGCTGACCGACTTCCTGGCGCTGCGCGAGCTCGGCGTGGTCGAGTTCGTCACCCGCCTGGCCGAGCGGACGGGTGAACTCTCCCCGCAGGCCAGAGCCGCTGCGGTAGAAGGGTTCCGGCAGGCGCTGGAGGTCGGCGAGGGCTGGACGTTCCCGATGAAGGGCCGCCGCACCCCGCCCGAGAACGCGTGAAGATCGCGATCTGGACCGCTGCTGCCGAGGACGAGAGGAGGCGCCGGGTGAACCGCAGGAAGCTGCGCGAGCTCGTCGACGAGGTCACCCGCGACCTCGACCTGCCGCCTGACGCGACGCACCGGGACGCGAGCCGCCGGGTCTGCGAGCTCATGGGCGAACGGCTCGGGAGCCCGGTCGAGGTGCGCTTCGCGCAGATCACCGGGACGACGTGCCTGAGCGGCGCGACGGCGTTGCTGGAGAACGGCACGTACCTCGTGCTCTGCGCCGACTCGCCGTCGTGGTACCACCGCCTGCACGTGCTGCTGCACGAGTTCGCGCACGCGTTGCTGCGGCACGAGCCGGTGGCGCTGACCAAGGCCGAGGGCATGCGCAAGCTCGCCCCGAACCTGCTGCCGCGGATGGCGCAGATCATCGCCGGGCGCACCACGCTCACCGAGGACGAGGAGCGCCAGGCCGAGAACCTCGCCGACCACCTGCTGGAGCGCCTGACCGAGCACCACGTGTGGGCGGACACGGCGGGCACCGACACCGCTCCGCACGTGCGGCGGATCGCCGAGTCGCTCGAGGGGCGATCCCGCTGGGTGCGTCGTGGCGATCTTTGACCTGGCCTACCTCTCCAGCGGTCTGACCGGTCTGCTCCTGCTCGCCTACAAGATCCGGGCGCTGCGCTCGAACTGGGGCAGCCCCAGGGTCGTCGCGCTGATCTCGACGGTGTCGTTCTCCGCGTTCGCCGTGTTCTTCGCCGCGCCCGCGAACATCACCTGGATCAACTGGGTGTCGGGCGTGCCGAACTTCGCGGCGCTGCTGGTGTACTCGCTCGTGGTCGGGTTCTCCGGCTCGTCGTTCGCGTTGGTGCTGTACTGGCGTTGCCCACCGGTCCAGGCGTGGCAACGGGTCCGGCTGATCCTCATCGGCTACGGCACGATCATCGCGGCGATGGTGGTGCTGTTCTTCAAGTCCGAGGTCGGCGACGAGCGCCAGGTCGACTTCGACACGTTCTACGCCACGCAGCCGACGGTGGCGGTGTTCCTGTTCGTCTACTTCGTGGCCACGGCGGTCGGCTGCGGCGGGCAGGCCTACCACTGCTGGCAGGGTGCGCGTGACGAGGCGATCTCGGCGCGGCCGTGGCTCGCGCGGGGGCTGCGCTGGTACGCGCTCACCGGTCTGGGGCCGGTGGCGTTCGCTGTGGTCAAGCTGTTCGTGCTGCTGATGAACTGGGCCGGTGAGCGCAGCTTCGACGTCCTGAGCACGGCCGCACCGCTGGTGGCGGCGCTCAGCATCGTCCCGCTGGTGATCGCGATGGCGTTGCCGGTGTTCGGGCCGCGCCGCCCGTCGCCGCGGCTGTGGCTGCGCCGGTGGCGGACGTACTTCCTGCTGCGGCCGCTGCACCGGTCGCTGGCGCACGTGAACCCGCACATCGTGCTGGTCGCGCCGGGCAAGTTCCTGAACCCGCACCACCGGGTGCGCAGGCAGATCATCGAGCTGAACGACTGGCGCTGGGCGCTGACGCCGTACTACGACCTGTCCGTGGGCGAGTCGGCCACCACCCTGGCCCGCGCGGCCGAGCTGCCCGCCGACGAGCTGGCCGCCGTGGTCGAGGCCGCCCAGCTGCGCGCCGCCGGCACCGCCGAGGCCCGCCGCAGGCCACCTCAGCGCCGTCCCGCCGCCGAGATCGTCGACGGGACGGACCTCTCGACCGAACACGACCGGTGGGTGCGCATCTCGCGCGCGTTCCAGCACTCGCCCATCGTCGACGCCGCGGTGGCCGACGCCGCCCGCGTGCACGCAGCAGGGGGAAACGACTAGATGGCACCGACACACGCCGTGGTCCTCGGCGGAGGACTCGCCGGGATGCTCGCCGCGACCGTCCTCGTCAAGCACTACGACGAGGTCACCGTGGTCGAGCGGGACCAGCTGCCGGACGGCCCCGAGCCGCGCACCGGCGTGCCGCAGGCCCGGCACGCACACCTGCTGATGTCCGGTGGTGCCCGCGCGATCGAGGAGCTGCTGCCCGGCACGCTGGACGAGCTCCTCGCCGCCGGCGCGCACCGCATCGGCGTGCCCAACGCGCTGGTGTCGCTGAGCGCGCAGGGCTGGGTGCCGCGGTTCCCGGAGATGCAGTACATCGTCTCGTGCAGCCGCAGCCTGCTCGACTGGGTCGTGCGCAGCCAGGCGTTGCGGGACAACAAGATCTCGGTGCTGACCGGCACGGAACCGGTGTCGTTGCTGGGTGACGGCGACGCCGTGACCGGGGTGCTGGTGGAGGACCGCGTCTCCCGCGAGCGCGTCTCGCTGGAGGCGAACCTCGTCCTCGACGCCACCGGCCGCGCCTCGAAGCTCGCGCGGTGGCTCGCGGACTTCGGGCTGCCCGAGGTGCCGCAGGAGACGGTCGACTCCGGTCTCGCCTACGCCACGCGCGTGTTCCGCGCCCCCGCCTCGGCCGCGACGGACTTCCCGATCGTCAACGTGCAGGCCAACCCGCGCGACCCGCACCCCGGTTGCACGGCGACGCTGCTGCCGATCGAGGGCGGGCGCTGGCTCGTGACGCTCTCCGGCACCCGCGGCGGCGAGCCCACCACCGACGAGTCGCGGTTCGTCGACTTCGCCCGCTCGGTCCGCAACCCGGTCGTCGGCGACCTCATCGCCGACGCCGAGCCGCTGACCCCGGTCTACGGCGCCCACGGCACCGCGAACCGCCGCCTGTTCTTCGAACGCCTGAAGCCCTGGCCCACGGGCGTGCTCGCGCTCGGCGACTCGGTCGCCACCTACAACCCGGTGTACGGCCACGGCATGTCGATCGCCGCGCAGAGCGCGCTGGCCCTCGACGCGGGCCTGCGCTCCGGTGCCACCGCGCAGCAGGTGCAGCGCGCCATCGCGAAGGTCGTCGACGGCGCCTGGGCCATGGCCACCAACCAGGACATCCTCTACCCCGACGCGATCGGCAAGCCGCTGCCGCTGGCGGGCCGCGTCCTGCAGCGCTACGTCGACCGCCTGGTCCGCACCGCGACCTCCGAACCGGCGGTGACCCGCGCGTTCATCGACGCGTTCACCCTCTCCGGCCCGATGACGAACCTGATGAGCCCGAGGGTGTTCCTGGCGACCTTGCGCGGCCCGCGCACCGCTGCCCCCGCCCTGACGCTGACCGCGGAGGAACGCGCCCGCGTCACCGGCCCGGCGTGAAGTCCAGGCTCTGCACGTACTCCATCGCCCGGCTGAACTCCGGGTCGCGCATCCTGGCGTCCAGCTCGTCCGGGGCCGGTTCGGCGACCCGCTGGTGCACCCACCACAGGTTGCCGAACGGGTCGGCGAACCTGCTCACCCGGTCACCCCAGAACAGCTCGGTCGGCTCGGTGAGCACCCGCGCGCCGTTCTCCACCGCCCGCAGGAGAACGGCCGCGTCGTCGGCGACGTACAACCGCAGGAACCCCGGTGTGGCCGGCCAGTCCGGATGGTCGAACATCATCACCACCGAGTCCCCGATCCGCACCTCGGCGTGGCCGATCGCCCCGGCCTGCCCGACGCGCCCCAGCTCCACCGCCCCGAACACCTCGACGACGAACTCGATCAGCTCCACCGTGCGGCCGCGCGTGATCAGCCACGGCGTGACGGTGTGGTAGCCCTCCGGCACAACGTTCATGGCCCGACCGTATGGCCGATGTAGGACGACATCGGTCCTACTTCTGGCCTAGGTTTCCGGCATGAGCGACGCCGCCCGGCTCCTGCGCCTGTTGTCCCTGCTGCAAACCCCGCGCGAGTGGCCGGGCAGCGAGCTCGCCACCCGCCTCGGCGTCACCGGCCGCACGATCCGCCGCGACGTCGACCGCCTGCGCGACCTCGGCTACCCGGTGGAGGCGACCCTCGGCACCCTCGGCGGCTACCGCCTGGTCGCCGGCCAGGCCATGCCCCCGCTGCTCCTCGACGACGAGGAGGCCGTCGCCATCACCCTGGGCCTGCACACCGCGGCCCGCCAGCCCGTGTCCGGCATCGCCGACGCCTCCCTGCGCGCCCTCGCGAAACTGCGCCAGGTCCTGCCCCCGCGCCTGGCCCGCCGCGTGGCGACCCTGACCGCCACGACCTCGTCCTCGCCGGTCCCCGCGGCCGCACTGGTCGACCCCGCCCAGCTGACCGTGGTCGCCGCCGCCGCACACGCCTGCGAACGCCTGCGCTTCTCCTACGTCTCCACCGAGGGCGTGACCTCGAAACGCCACGTGGAACCCACCCGCCTCGTCGCACTCGGCCGCCGCTGGTACCTGCTCGCCCACGACCTCGACCGCGCCGACTGGCGCGTCTTCCGCCTGGACCGGATCACGTCGGCCCTCGCGACCGGCGCCCGTTCCACCCCGCGCACCGCACCCGGCGGCGACGCCGTGGCGTACGTGGCACAGCGGATGTACGACTCGGTGCCGGTGCACCGGGCTTCCGCGACGCTGCGGTTGCCGGTGGAGGTGGCGCGGGCCCGCCTCGGTGACGCCGCCGGGGAGCTGCGGGCACTCGACGCGGCGTCGTGCCGGTGGGAGAGCGGGGAGGACACCGTCGAGTACCTGGCGTTCCGGTTGACGTTGCTGGACTGCGACTTCACGGTGCACGGACCGGGGCCGCTGGTCGACCACCTGCGCAGGGTGGCGGCCCGCATCACCCACTCGATAGGCGCCGGTTCAAGGACAGAAACATGACAAACGATCTGAACCCCACCTGGATCGTTAACCTGCGACCCACGGCAACTGTCCGCAGACCCCCCAAGGCACAGCGGAAGAACGGTGACTCCCGTGCCCTTAGACATCCACCCGAAGGTGTTCCTGGCGTACGCCCACAAGGACCGCCAGCACGCCGACGCCCTGCAAGCCGGCCTGGAAGCCCGCAACGTCACCACCTCCCTCACCGAGCTGACCGACGCACCGGTGCCCGACGCGATCGCGTCGTCGGACTACTACGTCCTGCTGTGGTCGTCCCACACACCGTCGCGCGAGTGGGCCACGGACACCTGGATCGCCGACTTCGCCGCGGAGCTGACCCGCCGCCGCGCGTTCCTGTTCATCGTGCGCGTGGACGAGGAACCGCTGCCGTTGCTGACGCCGCGCAAGCACGTGGACCTGGTGGACGCGGTCGAGCGGCTGGTCACGGCGTGGCGGTCGGACCGCAAGTCGGCGTTGCCGGTGTTCCCGCAGCCGCGGCCACCGGTCGCGGACGGGCCCACGGTCGCGGTGTCGGTGCGCAGCCACGACCTCGGCATCACGCACGTGGTGATGGCGCCGCTGCACCTGACCGGCGAGGCCCTGCACGGGGCCGTGCACACCGCCTTGCGGTTGCCGGAGGAGCAGGTCAGCTTCGACGGCACGGTCGCGATCCGGTTCTCCTACCAGCTGTTGCACCAGGACAGCCCGATCGCGCGGGATGAGTCCACTGTGGACCTGACAGCGGTCGACCTCGGCATCAGGGTCGAGTGGCTGGGCCCCGAGGACGCGCTCGACGTCGACCAGCAACGGCTGCTGCTCATCGCCGCGTTCCGCCATTTGCTCCCGTAGCGGTTCACCCGTTCCGGGGTCACACACGCGTGCATGCAACCCGGTAGGTTGACCGGCATGTCCGAGCCGTTCTCGTGGGTGCCCGCAGGAATCAACACCGACGTGCCCAGCGCGGCGCGCGTCTACGACTTCCTGCTGGGAGGTGGCCACAACTTCGCCTCCGACCGCGTGGTCGGCGAGAAGGTCCTCGGCGTGCTGCGCGACGGCCGGGCCATCGCCGCGTCGAACCGGTCGTTCATGCGCCGGGCCGTGCTGATGATGATGCAGCAGGGCATCACGCAGTTCCTGGACCTGGGCTCGGGCATCCCGACGGTCGGCAACGTGCACGAGATCGTGCAGCAGGAGAACCCGGACGCGCGCGTGGTCTACGTCGACTACGACGAGGTCGCCGTCTCGCACAGCCAGCTGATCCTGGAGGGCAACCCGAACGCCGGCGTCGTGCAGGCCGACATGTGCTCCCCGCGGGACGTGCTGTCCGACCCGGTCGTGGAGGACCTCATCGACCTGTCCCGGCCCGTCGGCCTGCTGATGGTGGCCGTGCTGCACTTCGTGCCCGACGAGAAGGGTCCCGCCGACGTCGTCGCGCGTTATCGCGACGCCATGCCGCAGGGCAGCCTCATCGCGTTATCGCACCTCACGGCCGACTTCAAGCCGCAGGAGATGGGGTCCGTCGTCGAGGCCATGCAGCACAGCCGCGACCCCATGTACTTCCGCTCGCGCGACGAGTTCCTCCCCATGTTCGAGGGCATGGAGGTCCTGGAACCGGGCGTCGTCGCGGCACCGCACTGGCACCCCGAGCTCGGCCCCGCCGGAGAAGGCGGCCCCGAGGACGTCTACGTGGGACTCGCCCGCAAGCTCTGAGCACCACCACGGGAGAATGGCCTCCGTGGAGCCGCTCGAGACCGCGCCGGGTGTGCGGGCACGGATGAGCAAGCAGAAGTCCCGCGACACGCAGATCGAGATCGAGCTGCGCAGGGCGCTGTTCGCCGCGGGCCTGCGCTACCGCGTGCACCGCCGGCCCCTGAAGAGCGTGCGCAGGGAGGCCGACATCGTCTTCACCGGCGCGAAGGTCGCGGTCTTCGTCGACGGGTGCTTCTGGCACGGCTGCCCCGAGCACGCCACGTGGCCCAGGAACAACGCCGAGTTCTGGCGGACGAAGATCGAGACCAACCGCCGCCGTGACCTCGACACGGACGCGAAGCTCACCGATGCCGGCTGGCTGGCGGTGCGCGTGTGGGAACACGAGGACGCCGCAGCCGCGGCCGCCCGCGTGCACGAGGTGGTGCTGAGCAGGCGACCGCGCTGATCGAGCCGGGCGCTTTTCCCTCCTCCAAGACCGGGGTGTCGTGGCGTGATCTGCCGAAGCGGTATGGGGGGCGGGCGGGTCGTGCGGCGGGCAGACCGAATCAGATGATCATGCTGTCGGCCGGTCCCGCGGCGGCCCTCGGCGGACGACTGCGTGTACTGATGTGCGTTCACCCCGATGGAGCATCAAGTCGCCCGTCCGCGACGCCGATGACCAGCATGTAGCCCGCCGGAGGGCCGCTACGATCACTGTGTGCGCGAACCGCTTGAACGAGATGACGAGATCGCGCACATCCGCGAAGCCCTGGACGCAGCCACCCGTGGTGAGGGTCGTGTCGTCGTCATCGAGGGGCGTGCGGGCATCGGCAAGACGCGGCTCGTGCACGAGTGCCGTGAGCTGGCCAAGGAGCGCGGGTTCGGGCGGTTGCAGGCGGTCGGCGACGCCCTGGAGAGCGCCATGGCGTGGGGGGTCGTGCGGCAGCTGGTCGAGCGGTCGATCTCGCGCTACTCGGGTGAGGTGAGGGAGAAGATCCTCGCCGGGCCGTCGGGGGCCGCGCTCAGGGCCCTCGACGACGCGGCGCTCGACCCGAGCGAGGCCGAGCTCGCGCGCACGTTGCACTCGCTGTGGTGGGTGGCGGTGGACCTCTCCTCCACCCGGCCGCTGCTGATCACCGTGGACGACGCGCACTGGGCCGACCTGTCGTCGCTGCGGTTCCTCGGCTACCTGGCGCGCCGGATCTCCGACCTGCCGATCGCGCTGGTCGTGGCCACCCGGCCGCCCGCGGACAACGCGGGCCCGCTCGCGCAGCTCAGCATGTCGGCCGACCGGTTGCTGCCGCGGCCGCTCACCCCGGACGCGATCGGCAGGCTGGTCGGTGGGCACGCCGAGGTGGTGAAGGCCGTGCACGCGGCCAGCGGCGGCAACCCGTTCCTGGCCGGGGTGCTGGTCGACGAGCTGGCGGCGCTCGGGTTGCCGATCGACGACCCGGACACGGCGGCAGAGGTCGGTGGGCTGGGGCCCAGCACGGTCTTCCGCGCCACGCTCGGTCGTCTGCCGGCGGACGCCGTCTCTCTCGCGGGTGCGGTCGCGGTTCTCGGCACGCACGCAGATCCGTGGCAGGCCGCGGCACTCGCGCGGACCGAGGACCTGACGGCCGCGGTCGAGGCGTTGGTGGCGGCAAACGTGATCGTCCCCGGCGACCACCTGGAGTTCGTGCACCCCGTGGTGCGTGAGGCGGTGTTGAGCAGTCTCGGCCCGATTGCGCGCGGGTCGTTGCACGCGCGCGCTGCGACGGCGTTGGCCGAAGCCCACGCACCGGCAGACCGGATCGCCGCGCACCTCGTCCACGCTCCGAAGGGCACGCTGCCGAACGCCGCCGACGTGCTCAGGAAGGCTGCGTCGGCGCTGATGGCCGCCGGTGACGCACGTACGGCCGCCGCACACCTCGCACGGGCCGTGGACGAACGGCCCGACGACGCCGCGTTGCGCGCGGAGCTCGGCCGGGCGTTGCTGCGCACCGGTGACGCGGTCAACGCCCACCGCCACCTGAAGGCCGCCGCGGCGGGGCTCCCGGACGCCGAGCTGGTGGCCGCCGCTGCTTCCGCGACGGCGGTGGTCGAGGGGCCCGCGGCGGCGATAGCGGAGCTCACCGAGGCCATCGCCCAGCGGCCGGTCGGCGAGTCGCGGCTGCACCTGGAGGCACGGCTCGCGGTGTTCCGCTCGTTCCTGCCGGACCAGCGCCAGACCGCGTCCGCGCACCTGAGCAGCTACCAGCACCTCGCCGGAGGCACCCCCGACGAACGCACGCTGCTGGGTCTTCTCGCGCAGATGGGCCGCTACGAGGTGTGGCCGCACGACGAGGTGGCCGCGACCGCGACGCGTGCGTTGGCCAACGGCGCATATCTGGACGACGCGACCGGAAGCACCGACGAGATGGTCGCGTGGCTCGTGGCGCTCCTCGCGCTGATGGCCGCGGACGGGGTCGACACGGCGCAACGGGAGATCGAACGCGCACGGCTCAAGGTGCGCACCCACGGTTCACCGATCGAGTTCGCGATGGTGGCGAACGCGACCTCGTTCCTGAGCTGGCGCAAAGGCACCATGCGCGCGGTCGAGGCGGAGGCCGAGGCCGCGCTGGCCGCCGTCGCCCAGGAGGACCCCACGTCCACGGTGATCAGCCTGCGCGCGACCTCCACCCACTTCGCCGTGTACGCCGCACTGGAACGTGGCGACACGACAGCAGCAGCGTCGCTCATCGACGCCTTCGACCGGGCACACGCCCACGCACGCCCGACCATGCCGACGATCTGGTTGCACGAGGTGCGCGCGCTCATCGCGTTGGCGGAGAACGACCCGCGCAAGGCGATGTTCGAGGCCTACCGCCAACGCGACGCGATGCACGAGGTGCACGTCGACCCGCCCACGATCCCGTGGCGCGCACCGGCGACGAGGGCCGCGCTGCTGCTGGGTGAGCACGAGCTGGCGGTGGAGCTCGCCACCGAACAGCTGGAGGTCGCCCGCGCGTGGGGGGCCGCCACCGAGGTGGGGGCCGCGCTGCGGCTGCTCGCCCACGCCGACGCCACCGCGCGCCTGGACCTGCTGACCGAGTCCGTCGAGGTCCTGGAGGGCTCCCCCGCCCGTCTGGAGCTGGCCCGGTCGCTGGTCGACCTCGGCGAGGCGCTGCGGGTGGCCCGCAAGCGCTCCGACGGGCGCGAACCGCTGTACAAGGCGATCGAGCTGGCCGGTGAGTGCGGCTCCGCGGTGCTCCGGACGCGCGCCACCGAGGCCTTGGAGGCGCTCGGCGACCGGCCGCGCCGGCAGGTCGTGGTGGGTGCGGAGGCGTTGACCGCCTCGGAACGCCGGGTCGCCGACCTGGCCGCGGCGGGGCGGGCGAACCGGGAGATCGCGCAGGAGCTGTTCGTGACGCCGAAGACGGTGGAGAACCACCTCGGCCGCATCTACACGAAGCTCGGGATCGCGGGTCGCAGGGACCTCTCCCGCGTTCTCGCCTGAAGCAGATGCACGTGGGGGTGTCCCTGATACACCCAACTTCCGCGCTGGAGGGTTGAGGGTTCTCCCCTCATGCCCTTGGGGGTCCGTCTCGGCGAATCTTGTGCCACCGCAGGGGAACACAGGAACTCGAAGGGGACACCGACATGATCCGCAACGCTCTGATCGCCACTGCCGCGACCGCCACCATCGCCTCCGTCTTCGCCCCGATGGCGTCGGCCGACCCGGTCATCGGCACGCCGCCGCCGTGTGTGAGCGCCTCCGACCTGGCCGGACCGGACTTCACCGTCCGCAAGTGCGGTGTGAGCGACGTGGACCAGTTCCGCGCCGGGCTGGAGAACAACGGCGGCGCCTACTGCGGGCCCACCTCGCTCTACAACGTCCTGCACTACTGGGCTCATGAGAAGGACGCCCCGGTCGGCTGGATCACCACCAAGGTCGCCAACCTGAACCCGAAGGACCAGGCCGACTACGGCGTGATCACCAACTCGATCGGCCGGATCGGCGTCGACGCGAAGTACAACGGCAGCACCAACCTCACCAACCTGCGCACGGCGTGGACCATCGCCACCAAGCCGGCCCGTGACGCCGGCTGGACCACCACGACGGGCGCGGTCGACACCAAGAACTCCCCCGACTTCGCCGGTGAGCTCGCCAAGAAGCTCAACGAGGGCCCGCTGCAGCTCGTCTACGGCCGCTACAAGGAGGGCCCGACGACCGGGTCCCTGCAGCGCAGCGGTGGTCACATCGTGACCGTCGTGTCCGCCACGGGTTCCTTCGGCGGCAACACGGTCCAGCTGAAGCTGGCCGACCCGGGCCGTGCGGGGGACCACGGCGAGGGCGACTACCTGAAGACCCAGTCCGCCTACGAGGCGCTCGACGTGACGCTGACCAAGAAGTCGATCAAGCAGTACGTCCCGGTCGCGGACGACGAGAACACCGACGTGGACGAGTCGCTGCAGCCCGGCACGTACCGCACGGTGACCCGCTGGGAGCTGACCGGTCCGCGCTACGTCGGCACCACCCGTCCGATGGTCGAGGCCTTCAACTGGTTCGACATGGCCAAGTGACACCGGACCGCGAGGGCCGTGCTCCCCAGGGGCACGGCCCTCGCGGCGTTGTTCTCAGACTGCTCTCACCCAACGCGTCTAACCTGGCCATATGCGTGTTCTCGTGGTGTCGGCCCCTCTGCTCGGGCACGTCTTCCCGCTGGTGCCGCTGGCGCTGGCGCTGCGCGAGGCCGGTCACGAGGTGGTCGTCGCCACCGGTGGTGAGGCGCTGAAGGCCGCGGAGTCGGGCCTGCCGGTCGAGGACGTCGTCCCGGCCGGGGTCCACTTCGGCCGGATCGCGGCCCGGATCGTGGTCACGCACCCGCTGGTGGCGCGCAGGGAGCTGCGGGGCAGCGGTGAGCTGGGGTTCGTCTCCCGCCTCTTCGGCGCCGTCGGCAACGCGATGACGGCACCGTTGCGGGAGCTCGCCGCACGCTGGCGCCCGGACGTGGTGCTGCACGAACCGCTGGCCGCCGCGGGTTCGGCGCTGGGCGTGCCGTCGGTCGTGCAGGACGTCTCGCTGTTCGACGGGCTGCGGCTCACCGCCGCCGTCAGCGCTCGTATGGACGCCGAGACCCGTTCTCCCGCAACGGTTCTGCGCACCGCTCCCGCGAGTCTCGCGGAGTTCCCCGGTGGCCGGCCGATGCGGTTCGTGCCGCACAGCGGCGCGGGGGACGTGCCGGGCTGGCTCGCCGAACCGTCCGGCACGCCGCGCATCCTCGTCAGCCGCAGCACCGCGCCGGGTCCCGGTGCCGGCGCGATGATGGCCGCGGTGGTGCGGGCCGCCGCCCACGTCGACGCCGAGTTCGTGCTGGTCCGCCCGGACCGCACCGGCGGGCTGCCGGACAACGTGCGCACCACCGGCTGGGTGCCCGTCCCGGCGGTGCTGCCGTTCTGCGACGGCATCGTCCACCACGGCGGCGCGGGCACGCTGCTGGCGGCGCTGGCCGCGGGCGTCCCGCAGCTGGTCGAGCCCGGCCCCGGCGACCGGACGGTGCACGCCACCGCGGTCGCCGAGCGCGGCGCCGGGCTGAAGGCGGCGGCCGGTGACGTCACCCCGGAACTGCTGACCACGCTGATCACCGCCCCGGCTCTGCAGGCGGCCGCGCTGGAGGTGAGCACCGAACTCGCGAAGATGCCTTCACCCGCTGATATTGCCGCCGAATGGGAAAACATCATCACCTAGATCGAGCAAGCTGAACCGCACCCGGTTCAACGGGGCAGCACCTACTGTGATCGCGTGCGCATTCTCTTCTCGAGCCTGGGCTCGCACGGACACACCTATCCGTTGCTCCCGCTCGCGGTCGCCGCCCGCGAGCAGGGACATGACGTCCTCTACGCCGTGGACTCCGGTTTCCACGCCCCGCTGGCGCCGCTGGGGTTCACGGTCGTCGATGCGGGCCTGAGCATCTTCGACGCGTTCCACCAGGCCAACAGCCTGCACGGCACCGACCGGTTCACCCGCGACATGCTGCGGCAGACCGCCTCGGACGCCTTCGGTTCGGTGCTCCCCCGCGCCTACGCCCAGGACCTGGCGCCGGTCATGGAAAGGGACAAGCCGGACCTCGTCGTCTTCGAGATCATCAACCCCGGTGCGGGCATCGCGGCCATGCAGGCGGGAATTCCGACCGTGTGCCACGGATTCGGCAAGGTCGACGACCAGATGATCCCGGCGACCATGGTGGACCCGTTGCTGGCGTACCTCGCGGAACTCGGCATAACGCTGCCGAATGGGCAGAACTTCGGTCTCGGTTCGCCTTATCTCGACATCTTCCCGCCGTCGTTGCAGGACCTCGACCACCTGAGGGGCGTCGAGCGCATCCCGGTGCGGCCGGTGCCGTTCGCCGAGCCGCAGCCGCTGCCGGACTGGGTGCTCGAACACCGCAGGCCGCTGGTGTACCTGACGTTCGGCACGGCGTTCGCGGGTCTTGAGCTGATCCAGCGCGCGATCGCCGGGCTGTCCCGGTTGGACGCCGAGGTCCTCGTCGCCACCGGACCGCTGGTGGAGGCGTCGCTGGTCGACGGCGTGCCGGACAACGTGCACGTCCTGTCGTGGGTGCCCCAGGCGGATCTGCTCGCGCACGCGGATCTCGTCGTGCACCACGGCGGCAGCGGCACCACGGTGAGCGCCATGACGGCCGGGGTGCCGCAGCTCGTGCTGCCGCAGGGCGCCGACCAGTTCCGCAACGGCGAGCTGGTGGCGGCGGAGAACCTCGGTTCCCACCTGGTCGACGACCAGTTCACCGCCGACGCCGTGCACGAGACGGCGGCGAAGCTGCTGAACGACGCGACCGTGCACGACGCCGTGGAGCGCATCCGGCTGGAGATCGCGGCGATGCCGTCGCCCGCGGACGTGGTGCCCAGGCTGGTCGACCTGGCCGGTTAGGCGCGCGGGTGCCCGGCGGGGGTCACTCGCTGGGCACCGGCTTCAGCGCGGTGAGGGCCTCCGGCACCGAGTCGTGCAGCAGGAGGACGTCCGCGACCCCGGTGACCTGCAACGGCCTGCGCACAGCCCGGTGCGGTGCCACGACGCGGAGGTCCTTGCCGTGCTCGTCGGCGAGCTCGTGGGCGGTGATCAGGGTCGAGATGCCGGTCGACCCGAAGAAGCTGACCTCGGTCAGGTCGGCGACCAGGGCCGACCCGCTCGTCTCGAAGCCCAGGCGCAGCGCGTCCAGCACGACGTCCGCGGTGTCGACGTCGATCTCACCCTCCACCGCGACGACCACCACCCCGGCGACCTCGTCCGCCCGCACGGTCAGCAGCGGCGACTCATTGAACTGATCTTCGTTCACCAGCACTCCCCGGTGGCCGAAGCGCGTATGACCCTGACTCCGAGCACGCTGCTGAACCCGGCTGCGTCATCGACGTTACGGCTGTTGCTTTCGGACCACAACCTATTGCAAACCCCTCCGTCGAACGGCGGCGACCGCCCTGCCTCCCCGGTCGGCGCTCGGAGATCACGGTCGCACATCCGGCAGCCAGAACTCCACGAGGGTCCCTCCGTCGGGCGGTCGCACGACGGTGCACCGGCCACCGGCCGCCTCGGCGTGTTCGCGCGTCTCGACCAGCCCGAAGTGCCCGGTGACCTGGTCACCGGCGGGCAGTCCGATGCCGTCGCCGGTCACCCGCACGAGGAAGCCCCGGTCCACAGTGGACATGTCCACGAGCACCGCCGCGGCCCGCGCGTGCTTGCGGACGTCGGTGAGTGCCTCCTGGCAGATGCGGAGGGCGGTCATGGCCGCGTTCGATGCCGGGCGGGCGGACCTGGAGGACCAGGTCGCGCAGCCGGTCGACGGCCTCGCGCACGACGGCCTCGCGCACGTCGTCGTCGAGCTGTTCGGCGGTGTGGCGGTGCTTGTCGGGGAGCGTGCGGGCGAGCAGCTGGAGCCGCAGGCCGACGGCGATCACGACCTGGAGGGGGTCGTCGTGGACGTCCCAGGCGATCCGCCTGCGTTCCTGCTCCTGCGGTCGGGTGCCGTGCGCCGGACGTCGGTGAGGGCGTCATGGTCGTCAGCGCACGGCGAAGCGGAAGTTGCGCGACCGGCCGACGACGAAGGGCCGGACCAGGTCGAACACCTCGGCGTGCGCCCGTTCGGCGCCCAGCCGCGGTGAGATCAGCTTGAGCAGGTGAGAGGCGGGCCCGCCGATGCCGGCGCCGAGCGGGAGGAGGCCGAGGAAGATCGGGACGTCGGCGGTGGCGGCTTTCACGCGGACGCTGTGCAACGTCTCCGCGGGCAGTTCGCCGAGCAGCACGTTGTCGCCCTGGTAGGTGTGTGGCGGCAGTTGTGCGCCGAGCGCCTTGTGAAACGGCTTCACACCGAAGTCCTCGGTGAGGCGTGGCGCGACCTTCAGGCCCTCGACGTCGAACGGCCGCGTGCTCGCGAAGGTGATGCGCACGGTGTTCCTGCCCCGGAGCGGTGGCGGGAGCATCGGCAGGTCGGGGAACGCGATGGTGGCGAGCTGCGGTGTGACGTGGTCGGGCAGGTCCCAGCCGTGGAACGCGTCGAACACCGCTTCCGCGTGTGTCGCGTCGAAGTACATCTCACCGCTGTGAACCCGGTTCACAGGCAGAAGCCCGAACTCCATCGTCGTCACGACATCGCCGACCTCGGTCGTGCCCAGGACGCGGTCCGCTGCCAGGCCGAACTCGCGGGCGAGCAGCCCGTACCCGCCGCCGAGGGTGTAGCCGACGACGCCGACGCCGGCCGCGTCACCGCTGAGCGGGGCGAGGCCGTGCGGGGCGGCGGCGTCGAGCACCTGCTGCCAGACCGCGCCGGCCTCGACGGTGGCGGTGCGGCGGTCCGGGTCGACGTGGACGGCGTTCATCCGCCTGGTGGAGATGAGGACGCCGGTGGTGGGGGTCGTGAGGCCGTGGCCGGTGGCCTGCACCTCGTACGGCAGGCCGTTGGTCTCGGCGTACTCGACCGCCTTCTCGACGTCGTGGGCGGTCTCCACGACGAAGACGACCTGTGGTTCGTGGCGCAGGCCGGTCTGGAAGCCGCTGCGCTCGTCGTCGTAGCCGGGGTCTCCTGGGTGCAGGATGTGCATGATCTCATCGTTGTTGAGCTGC
The DNA here is from genome assembly GCF_055608075.1 of Lentzea sp. NPDC036949. NCBI lineage: Bacteria > Bacillati > Actinomycetota > Actinomycetes > Pseudonocardiales > Pseudonocardiaceae > Lentzea > Lentzea sp. NPDC036949. Next base: position 292,526 of record NZ_JBVJRA010000008.1, on the reverse strand, counting down.
GGTTATATGTCCAAGAGCTGGTTGTGCTCGTGGATAGAATCGTTCGTTATGGAGCTTCGGCAGCTTGAGTACTTCGTCGCGGTCGTCGAGGAGGGGTCGTTCACGCGGGCCGCGGAACGGGTGCACGTCGCGCAGCCCGGGGTGAGCGCGCAGATCCGGCGGCTGGAGCGCGAGCTCGGGCACGACCTGCTGGACCGGTCGGGGCGGTCGGTGACGGTGACCGACGTGGGCGCGGCGGTGCTGCCGCTGGCGCGGGCGGCGTTGCGGTCGGTGGAGTCGGCGCGGCGGACCGTGGAGGAGCTGGCCGGGCTGGTGCGCGGGACCGTGCGGGTGGGGATGGTGGTGTCGTGCGGGATCGAGGACCTGCCGGAGCTGCTGTCGGCGTTCCACTCGGCGCATCCGGGCGTGGAGATCACGTTGGCGGAGGCCAACTCCGACGAGCTGGTCGAGTCTCTTGTGGAGGGACGGCTCGACCTCGCGCTCGTCGGGTACGCGGGAGGGACGCCGGCCGGGTTGTCGGTGCGGGTGCTGGCCGACGAGCCGCTCGTGGCGGCGGTGTCGGAGTCAGATCCCTGGTACGGCAAGGAATCGGTGCCGCTGGACGAGCTGCTGGAGCGCAGGTTGATCAGCCTGCCGGTCGGGACGGGCCTGCGCGGGGCGTTGGACGCGGCCTGCGGCACGCGGCGGCCGCGGATCGCGTTCGAGGCCTCGGCGCCGCCGATGGTGATCACGCTGGCGCAGCGCGGTCTCGGGCCGGCGATCCTGGCGGGCTCGATGGTGTCCGGTCTGCACCCGGTGCGGATCACGGACCCGGTGCCGCACAGCCGGTTGGCGCTGGCGTGGCGGACCGGCGGCCCGCACAGCCCGGCCGCGCGGGCGTTGATCAGGCTCGCGGAAAACCGGGTGACAGCGGATCTGTGAGTCTGCCACGATCTGCGGCATGTTCGTGACGGCTGAGAACGCGATGCACGCAGGTGTTCCTGCGGGCGCGCTCGCCGTCGCCTCGGCACAGCCGGCCGGCGCCCGACTCTGACCCTTCTCCAGTCCGTTCCTCCAGGACCGCTGGGGGAGGGTCGTGGTGGTCGATCGGTTCTGGGCAACCCGGCTGTGTTCTCGAGGGAATGATGAAGCAGGAGTTCGTGCGCGCCAAGCCGCACCTCAACATCGGCACGATGGGTCACGTCGACCACGGCAAGACCACCCTGACCGCCGCCATCACCAAGGTCCTGTCCGAAGTGGACCCGTCGGCCACGTCCTTCACCGCGTTCGACCGCATCGACCGCGCCCCGGAGGAGCTGGCCCGCGGCATCACCATCAACATCGCGCACGTCGAGTACGAGACGCCGACGCGGCACTACGCCCACGTCGACATGCCCGGCCACGCCGACTACGTGAAGAACATGATCACGGGTGCGGCGCAGCTCGACGGCGCGATCCTGGTGGTCTCCGCCGAGGACGGCTCCATGCCGCAAACCCGCGAGCACGTGGTGCTGGCGCGGCGCGTGGGCGTGCCGCACGTGGTGGTGGCGCTGAACAAGGCCGACGCGGTCACCGACCCCGAGCTGCTCGACCTGGTGGAGCTGGAGATCCGCGACCTGTTGTCCCGCTACGGTTTCGACGGCGACGCCACCCCGGTGGTGCGCGTCTCGGGCCTGCGGGCGCTGCAGGGCGACCCGGTGTGGACGCGGTCGGTGCTGGCGCTGCTGGAGGCCGTGGACACCCACGTCCCCGTGCCGGAGCGGGACGTGACGAGCCCGTTCCTGATGCCGGTCGAGAACGTCCTGACCATCAGCGGCCGCGGCACCGTCGTGACCGGCGCGGTGGAACGCGGCGTGCTCGGCCTGGGCGACCAGGTGGAGGTGATCGGCCTCGGCGCCGCGGTGACGTCCGTCGCCACCGGCATCGAGACCTTCGGCAAGCCGATGCACCAGGCACAGGCGGGCGACAACGCGGCGGTCCTGCTGCGCGGCGTCCGCCGCGGCGACGTCCGCCGCGGCCAGGTCCTGGCCCGGCCCGGCACCGTCGCCCCGCACACCCGCTTCCGCGCGTCGGTGTACCTGCTGTCGCACGAGGAGGGCGGCCGGCACACCGGCATCGCCACGAACTACCGCCCGCAGTTCCACTTCCGCACCGGCGACGTGGTGGGCGTGGTGCACCTCGACGCGCCGGCCCTGCCCGGTGACACCGTCGAGGTCACCGTGGAGCTCGGCAAGGCGGTGGCGATGGACACCGGCCTCGGGTTCGCGATCCGCGAGGGCGGCAAGACCGTGGGCGCGGGCACGGTCGGCGAGATCCTCGCCTAAGGCGGCGGCGACGGCCCGAGAAGGTGGTCGCGCTGCCTGGCAGGAGGGCGTGACGAGGGCTTCCGGCTCTCGTCACGCCCTTCCGTTTTGGCAGGTGACTGGGGGTTCTCGGTACCCGGCGGACTCGACCCGCCGAGCCGTCACCCCGACCGGTCGCTCACCGAGTGCGGCGCCCCGACGGGCTTCGACTCCGGTGATCCGCGCTGCCGCAGGTAGACGCTCAAGAAAGCCATGGAGGCGATCGCCAGGAACTCCGACTGCCAGTTCTGCAACGACCGGCTCCAGAAGTCCGAGCTCAGGAAGTACTCGAACAGTCCCATCCGGGTGGCCAGCGGGTCGGAGTTGTTGGCGAACCACCCGGCGACCCACTGCATGGTCCACGAGAAGAGGAACAGCGTCAGCATCGCGAGACCGAGCGACTTCGAGTAGAGGGAGGTGCGCCAGCCGCCGGCACGGGCCCAGCGCGGGGACGACTCGGTGGTGTGGGCGCCGAGTTGCTGGTCCTCGTCGGACCCCGGACCCGTCTTGTCGGCGGGTTTGGACTCCGGGGAGCCGCGTTGCACGAGCCAGACGGTGGCCCACACGTAGAGGAAGAACTGGAGGTACTCGGACTGCCAGTTCTCGACGACGTCGACGAGGAAGTCCGCGGAGACCAGGTAGGAGCCGAGGGTCAGGAGGGGCTGGCCGAGCGCGGCCTGGCGGTCGTTGTAGTCGGTGTGGCCCGCGAGGAGCCGGCCCACACTTCGTGGACCGGCTCCGACTTCGACGGGCGACACCAACCGCGAAAGCAGCCCGCTCACACCTCGAGGAGCGGCACGACCTCCTTGGCCCAGAACTCGAAGAACGCCTCCTGGCCGGGCCCGATCTGCTGGACGTACAGCTCGTCGAACCCGGCGTCGACGAACTCCTTGACCTTCTCGGCGTAGCGCTCGGGGTCGGGGCCGCACGGGATCGACTCGCGGATCATGTCGGGGGTCACGAGCTGGGAGGCCTGTTCGAAGTGGCGCGGGGTCGGGAGGACCTGGGCGAGCTCACCGGGCAGGCCGTCGTTGGGCCACAGGCGGTGCGCGGTGGTGACGGCGTCCTCTTCGGACGGTGCGTAGCAGACCTTGAGGGCACTCTGGGAGGGGCCGCGGCCACCTTCGGCGCGGTACTTCTCCAGGAGGTCGCCGGAGGGGCCGACGCACATGTAGCCGTCGCCGGCGCGGGCGGCGAGGCGGACGGCTTTCGGGCCGAAGGCGGAGACGTAGATCGGGACCGGGCGGTCGGGGAGGGTGTAGATGCGGGCGTTCTCGACGGTGTAGTGCTTGCCGTGGTGGGTGAGCTCCTCGCCCTGGTGGAGGGTGCGGATGATGCCGATGGCCTCCTCCAGCATCTCCAGGCGCACGTCGGCGGACGGCCAGTGGTCGCCGAGGACGTGTTCGTTCAGGGCCTCGCCGCTGCCGACGCCGAGCACGAAGCGGCCTTCGCACTGGACCGCGGCGGTGGCGGCGGCCTGGGCGATGACGGCCGGGTGGATGCGGACGGTCGGGCAGGTCACCGCGGTGGTGATCGGGATGGACACGGCTTCGGAGAGGGCGCCGATGGTGCCCCAGACGAACGGGGACTGGCCCTGTTCGTCGTTCCACGGGTGGTAGTGGTCGGAGATCCACAGGGCCTCGAAGCCGTGCTGGTCGGCCAGGCGGGCGTTGCGGACCAGCTCGCGCGGGCCGTGTTCTTCTGAGGAGAGGAAGTAACCGAGCTTCACGGCAGCAACTCCTGGATCTTGGTGCGCAGGCCGCGCGTGATGAGGCCCCAGGCGTCGGGGTCGCCGCGCAGCACTGCTTCGGTCATGTCCTTGATCTGCTCGAACGTGGCGTGTGGCGGGATCGGTGGCACGTCCGGGTCGCAGCGCACGTCGAGGACGGTGGTGCCCTCGTAGGCGAGTGCGGTGTCCCAGGCGGGGCCGAGCTGGTCGGGGTCGTCGACCTCGATGCCCTGCAGGCCGATGGACCGGGCGAACTGCGCGTACGAGAGGTCCGGGAGGTCCTGGGACGGCTCGAACTTCGGGGCGCCGCCCATGGCGCGCAGTTCCCAGGTGACCTGGTTGAGGTCGTTGTTGTGGAACACGCACACGACGCAGCGGATGTTGTGGTGCCGCAGCGTGAGGAGTTCGGCCATGCCGTTCATCTGCATCGCGCCGTCGCCGACGAGTGCGATGAGCGGCCGGTTCGGCTGGGCGAACGCGGCGCCAAGGGCGTACGGCACGGCGCAGCCCATGGTGGCCAGCGTGCCGGACAGCGAGGACCGCACGTCGCCGCGGATCTTCAGCAGGCGCGCGTACCAGTTGGTCGCGGAACCGGAGTCGGCGGTGACGATCGCGTTGTGCGGCAGGCGCTGGGACAGCTCGTGCACGATCCGCATGGGGTTGACCGGGTCGGCCGGGACGAGCGCCTGCCGTTCCAGCACCTCCCACCAGCGTTCGACGTTCTTCTCGATCGTCTCCCGCCACGAGCGGTCGGTCTTCCGTTCGAGCAACGGGATGAGGGCGCGCAGCGTCGCGCGGGCGTCGCCGACGAGGTTGACCTCGGTTGGGTAGCGCATGCCGATGGTACTGCCGTCGGCATCGATCTGCACTCCCCGCGCGGCACCGGGCTTCGGCAGGAACTGCGAGTAGGGGAAGTTCGACCCGACGATCAGCAGCCGGTCGCAGTCGCGCATCAGCTCGTAGCTCGGTCGTGTTCCGAGCAGGCCGATGGACCCGGTCACGTACGGCAGCTCGTCGGACAGGACGTCCTTGCCCAGCAACGCCTTCGCGACGCCGGCGCCGAGCAGTTCCGCGACCTCGCCGACCTCGGCGGCGGCACCGCGCGCGCCCTGGCCGATCAGGATGGCGACCTTCGAGCCGCTGTTCAGGACCTCGGCGGCGCGGCGCACCTCGTCGTCGGCCGGCACGACGACGGACGACGGCCGGGACGGCGGGCTGGACGGGATGTGCTTGAACTCGTGCTTGGGAGGTTCGTACTCCTGTTCCTGCACGTCGTTCGGGATGATCACCACGGCAGGCGCGCGTTCGGTGGCGGCGGTGCGGAACGCCCGGTCGAGGGCGTTCGGCAGCTGCTCGGGCACCGTGACGTCGATCAGGAACGAGGCGACGTCGCGGAAAAGCGCGTGCAGGTCGACCTCCTGCTGGAAGCTGCCGCCCTGCGCGGTGCGCGCGGTCTGGCCGACGATCGCGACGACCGGCACGTGGTCGAGCTTCGCGTCGTACAGGCCGTTGAGCAGGTGGATCGCGCCCGGTCCCGAGGTCGCGAGGCACACGCCGACGTCGCCGCTGAACTTGGCGTAGCCGACGGCGGCGAACGCGGCCATCTCCTCGTGCCGGGTCTGGATGAACTTCGGGTCGTTGTCCGCTTTGCCGAACGCGGCCACGATGCCGTTGATGCCGTCACCGGGGTAGGCGAACACCTGCGCGACCTTCCAGTCGCGCAGGCGTTGCACGATGAAGTCTCCGACGGTCATGCCGACGCCCCTTCGAGCACGTACACCGCGTAGGCGGAGCGGATGATCGGCTGGGCGACGTTGCGGACCCGCACGCCGCCGGGGGTCATGCCCTGTTCGGTGCCGAAGTGCGCGTGCCCGTGGATCGCGAGGTGCGTGCCGGTCTTGTCGATCGCCTCGCCGAGCAGGTACGAGCCGAGGAACGGGTAGATCTCCGGTGGCTCGCCGCGCAACGTGTCGGGCACCGGCGCGTAGTGCGTGAGCGCCACCTTGATGTCGGTTTCCAGTTCGGACAGTGCGCTTTCCAGCGTCCCGGCGATGTCGCAGGTGTGCTGGATGAACGCCTTCATCTCGCGTTCACCGAACGCGCTGCCGCACTTGCCGGCGAACCCGCCGCCGAAGCCCTTCACCCCGGCGACGCCGAGGGTGCAGCCGTTGATGCGCGTTTCGAAGGTCGTGCCCTCCAGGACGTGGATGCCCTTGTCCTGCAACGTCTTGGTGACTTCGAGCGGTTTGTCGTCCTGGTGGTCGTGGTTGCCGAGCACGGCGATGACGGGCACCGGGAGGTCCGCGAACTCGTCGGCGACGACCTCGGCCTCGGCGACCGTGCCGTGCCGGGTCAGGTCACCGGCCAGCAGCAGCACGTCGGCGTGCTCGCCGACCTTCTCCAGCGCGGGCCGCAGGTGGCCGCGCATGTCCTCGCCCAGGTGGACGTCGCCGACGGCGGCGATCCGGATCATCGCAGGTCCTCCTCACCCTCCGGTTCACCGGCCGGTGTCACGCGCACGTCGTTGAGGATCGTCAGCTCGGGCGCTGCCTCGTGCAGCACCTCCTCCAACGCGGCCTTGCGGTCCGCGCACGCGACGTCGCCGGAGAGCATCACGTTGTCGCCGCGCACGGTGACGCGCACGCCGAGCTCGGCCGTTCTCGGGTCCTCCGCGACCGCCCTACGCAGATTCGCCGCGAGGTACTGCTCGGAGCCCATGGTCCCTCCCGATGATGTCCAGGCGTTCGATGAGCACCAGGAACGCCTCCGCGTACGGCGAGTTCTTGGTCTCGTCGCGCACCTGCTGCCAGTCGATCTGCTCCCTGAGCGCGCGGGCGAACGGCAGCAGCTCGCTGAAGTCGCAGCGGTGCCCGTCGAGCACCAGCAGCTTGCTGATCAGCACGTACGTCGCCGGCATCACCGGCAGCATCACCGAACCGACCGGCATCTCCTCCGCCATCGCGAGGAGGTCGTCGGTCACGGGCCGCTCGTTGGGCCGGAACAGCAGGTCCACCAGCGAGTCGCCGTCGTAGACCTTCAGCAGCCAGTCCTCCGGCGGTTCCGCGGCCCTCAGCCCGCGCGCGACCAGCACCCGCACGGCTTCCGTCGCGTCCTGCTCGCGCACGAGCAGGTCGACGTCGTGCTCGCTCGTCGGGCCGCCGCGCGCGTAGCCGGCACACCCTCCGGTCAGGGCGAACGGAATCCCTTCGCTGCGTAACGCGTTCGCGACTTTGGTCAGCGTCCGCAGCAACTCGTCCTGCACGTCGCTCATGTCAGCGGTTACCCGCGTTGCCCGCGCGGTGAACCTCACACCCGATCAGTGGCGAGCCGGGCGTGCCGTTCCGCGTCGAACCGCTGCCCGTCGTGCAGGAGCCGGCCCCGTTCGACGCCTTCCACCGCGTAGCCGGCGCGGGTGGCCACGCGACAGGAGGCGGGGTTGTCCACCCGGTGGGCGAGCTCCAGGCGGAACAGCCCGAGCTCCGTGAACGCCCAGTCGCTGACCGCGCGGCAGGCGCGGGTCGCGAGTCCTCTGCCGCGTGCGTGCTCGCGCACCCAGTACGACACCCAGCCGGTCTGGTGGCGTCGTTCCACACTCGACACGGCGATGTTCCCGGCCGGTTCGCCGTCCAGGAGCACGGCGAAGGTGTAGGCCACGTCGTCCACGCGCCGCACGGCGAGCAGGTCGATCCACGAGACGGCGTCCTCCAGGGAGGTGATCTCGGTGGTGAACTGGCGGTCCATCAGGGGTTCGCGGGCGGCGGCGAGGAGCACGGGGGCGTCGTCGGGCCGCCAGGGTCGCAACAGGTCGTCCACCTGTCCACCTTCTGAAGATGGCGGACCGGCTGCAACTCAGCGGGCCCGCGGGACGTCATAGGGACAACCCCAACCCCCAGGGAGCACGCGGATGGTCATCTTCGGCTGGCGAACGACGGTCCAGCAGCTCGTCATGCTGACGCTGGTGTGCGGCCACTGCGGTCACCAGGCGGCGCACAGCCTCACGCGCCGGGTCACGAAGCCCACGGTCTTCTTCATCCCGCTGTTCACGATCAGCCGCAGGTACGGGATGCAGTGCACGTTCTGCGGTGTCGCCTACGACATCAGCTCCACCCACGCGCATCAGCTGGGCGCGGGCGTCTGACAGGCGGCGCAGCCGGGCGCGTCCGCGTCGGTGGTGACGCGCCCGCACTCGGGGCAGACCAGGTCGAGGAAGCACGCACTCGAACCGGCGCCGCCGAGGTCCACGGCCAGCCGCTCGTCGCGACCGAGCGGACCGGGACGGTCATCACCGTCAGCCATCCTCCGAGCCTACGCCCGCGCTCTCCTCAACCGACAAATCTTTTCTTCTTGACGACAAGTTTCTTCGGCGGCAGGATGACACCATGCCGCAGGAGAGGGAGAGCAGCTGATGGGCCACGCGTTCGAAGCGACCGACAGCGCCGAGGTACCGGCCTCGGTCGACGAGGTCTGGGAGGCGATCGCCACCGGGCCGGGCATCGACTCGTGGTACATGGGCCGCAACGAGGTGCGGAACGACCAGGTCACGATGGCCTTCGGCGCCTACCGGCCGACTTCGGAGATCACCGCGTGGGACCCGCCGAAGCACTTCGCGCACGACAGCGGCAAGGCCGGGGACGGCCGGTTCATCGCCTACGAGTTCCTGGTCGAGGGCCGTGACCACGGCAGCACGGTGCTGCGGATGGTCACGAGCGGTTTCCTGCCCGGTGACGACTGGGCCGACGAGTTCGAGGCGATGCGGCTGGGCGGCGCGCTGTTCTGGCGCACGCTGGTCGAGTACCTGGGCCACTTCGCCGGCCGCACCGCGCAGCCGTTGACCGTCTTCGGGCCCGAGGTCACCGACTGGGACGAGGCGTGGCGCAGGCTCGACGACGCGATCGAGGCGAAGCTCCCCGGTGCCGTGGAGTACCACCGCAACTCGCACACCCTCGGGCTGCGCACCGAGAACGGCATGTACCGCTTCCTGCGCGGCTTCCACGGCCCGATGATCGCCGCGCACCACGTCTTCGCGGGCGACGAGTCCGAACAGGACTGGCAGCTCTGGCTCGAGAACACCCTGGGAGAGCAGAAATGACCCGCTTCACCACCTCGGCCGACGGCACGCAGGTCGCCTGCTCGACCACCGGCTCCGGTCCCGCGCTGCTGCTCGTCGACGGCGCACTGTGCCATCGGAGGTTCGGGCCCAGCACGGAGCTCGCGTCCGTGCTGGACAAGGACTTCACCGTCCACACCTACGACCGCCGCGGCCGGGGCGAGACCGGGGACGGCGCCACGCCGTGGTCGCTGGAGCGCGAGGTGGAGGACATCGAGGCCGTCATCGGGGAGGCCGGCGGGTCCGCGTTCGTCTTCGGCGTCTCCTCCGGCGCGGTGCTGGCGCTCGAAGCCGCGTCGAAGCTGCCGTCGATCACCCGGCTCGCGGTCTACGAGGCGCCGTTCGTCGTGGACGACACCCACCCGGCCCGTCCCGCCGACTACGTGCGGACGGTGGACGACCTCATCGCGCGCGGCGACCGGTCCGGCGCGCTGTCGTCGTTCATGAAGCTCGTCGGCACGCCCGGTTTCGCCGTCGCGGTCATGAAGCTGACGCCGGTGTGGAAGAAGCTCAAGGCCGTGGCGCACACGCTGCCGTGGGACCTGCGCATCCTCGGCGACGACGGCCGTGGCGAGCCGCTGCCGGCTGACCGCTGGCACGTCGAGGTGCCGACGCTCGCCCTGGACGGCGGCAAGTCGCCCGTGTACCTCCGCAACGCGATGAAGAACGTCGCGGAGGTCGTCAAGGGCGCCGAGCACCGCACGCTCGCCGGTCAGACGCACATGTACAAGTCCTCGGTGATGGCGCCGGAGCTGGTGGAGTTCTTCTCGCGGGCCCAGCGCACCGCCGGTCCCATCGCGTAGCCGGCCAGCACGAACAGCCCGCCGACCAGCAGCCAGCCGAGGCTCCCCCACCCGAGCACGACGGTCGTGAGCAGGGCCGGACCGACCATGCGCGCGACCGCCGTGCCGGTGCCGAAGAAGCCCTGGTACTGGCCCTGGCGGTCGGCGGGCGCGAGGGAGAAGCCGATCTCCCAGGCCCCGGAGGCGAGCATCATCTCGCCGAGCACCTGCAGCGCGGCGGCCGCGACCAGCAGCGCCGCCGCGGGCCACGCCCCGATGCCGAACGCCGTGGCCGCGAAGACCACGCAGGACGCGCCCAGCACCAGCCCGGCGTGCCGCACCAGCCCCGCGGCCCGCGTGAGCCCGGTGGCCCGGCGGGCGATGCGGACCTGGAACAGGACGACGGCCGCGGTGTTGAGCACCAGCAGCGCGGCCGCGAGCCACGTCGGCGCCTCGGTGCGCTGCACGATCCACAGCGGGATGACCAGGCTGAGCAGCGGCATGTACAGCAGCATCACCGCGTTGACCAGCGTGACCAGCGCGTATGGCCGGTCCCTGAGCACCTCGAACCGGCCGGGTGCACGGGTCGTCGCGGTCTCCGGCGATGTCGCGAGGATCGCCGCGGCGGCGAGGAAGCTCAGGGCGTCCAGCGCGAACACCGCCGTGTAGGCGAGCTCCGTGCCGAGGTGCAGCGCGAACCCGCCCGCCGCCGCGCCGATCGCGATGCCCGCGTTGGCGGTCGACTGGATCCGCGCCCGCACCCGCGTGCGCTCCTCGGGCGTCGTCAGTCCCGCGAGCAACGCCTGCCTGGCCGCCTGCAACCCGCTCTGGAAGCTCGCGTACAGGCACATGACCAGCACGAACGCCAGGTGGCCCCGTGCGACGAGCAGAACGCCGATGCTCGCCGCGGTCAGCGCCGCCAGCACGACCGCGGTGGTGCGCGGCCCCCACCGGTCGGCGAGCGAGCCGAGGGCGACACCGGCCGCCGCGCCGGCACCCCACGCGACGGTGAGGCCGAGGCCGACCTGCGCCGGGCTCAGGCCGGCCACGAGCGTGAAGTAGAGGGCCGAGCAGACGAGGAAGCCGCCGTCACCGATCGAGTTGGTCAGCTGCGCGTACGCGAGTCGCCGGGTCATGGAACGACCGTAGGACGCTGATTGGCCCTGACCTTGGGACAAGACCGCGCTGCTTCTCTGGGCCAATTCGGATCGGTCAGGGGTGCATCCGCGCGCCCTTGAGGATCTTGTCGACCGCGTTCTTCTGGCCGTGCACCGCGAGGCCGACCAGGTCGAGGTCCCGGGTGTGCACCTTGCGCACGGCGGCGCGGTTGTCGGCGTCGTTGCCGGTCGAGAACAGGTCGGCCGTGAAGATCGACATGGCCTGGTCGCGGGTCAGCGCGCGCTGGTGGGCCTTCGTGAGCACGTCCCGGTCACCTTGCAGGACCACGACGGGCTGGCCGAACATCGGCAGGTAGGTGACGTCGTCGGCGTCGGTGTACGGCTCACCGCGCAGCTCCTGCGGGAGGCCGCTGACGAGGAAGGCGGTGACGTTCAGCGCCTGCCAGGAGGCCAGGTCGTCCCGCAGCAGCACAGCGATCTTGGTGTCGAACATGGCGTCCACCATCGCGGGTGGGGCCGCCGCCGGTCTTGTACGTTCCTGACATGAGCAGCACCGCCTGGCGCCCGGCGGTGGACGGCATCCGGGAGGTCTTCCACGCCGAGTTCACCACCCACGTCTACCCGGCGCACACGCACGACGCGTGGACGTTGTTGCTGATAGACACGGGTGCGGTGCGCTACGAGCTGGACCGGCACGAACACGGCGCGCTGGTCGACGGGGTGACGCTGCTGCCGCCGCACGTGCCGCACGACGGCCGGTCCGCGCACGAGTCGGGCTTCCGCAAACGGGTGCTGTACCTCGACGGCGACGTGCTGCCCGCCGGGCTCGTCGGCAAGTCCGTCGACACCCCGATGCTCGTCGACCCCTTGTTGCGCAGGCGGGTGGACCAGCTGCACCTGGTGCTGGACGAGCCGCTGGAGGCGCAGAGCCGGCTGGCGCTGATCACCGAGCGGATCACGCACCACTTCGCCGGGACCGCACCGCAGGTGTTCGCCGACCCGACGCTGGCCGACCGGCTGCGGGAGCTGCTCGACGCGTCGCTGCCCGCGGGTCTCACGCTGGCGGAGGCGGCGGCCGAGCTGCAGAGCAGCCCCACGCACCTGGTGCGCGCGTTCAGCCGGCGGTTCGGGTTGCCGCCGCACCGCTACCTGACCGGGCGGCGGGTCGACCTGGCCCGCCGGCACCTGCTGGAGGGGCGGCCCGCGGCCGAGGCGGCGGTGCTGGCCGGGTTCCACGACCAGTCGCACCTGACCCGGCACTTCCGGCGCGTGCTCGGTACCAGCCCGGGACGGTTCGCGCGCTGACAGAATCAGCCGGTGCACGTCGACGTCCTCGGTCCGGTGGAGGCCCGCACCGCAGCGGGCAAGGTCGCGGTGGGCGGTCCGCGGCCGCGCACCCTGCTCGCGTTGCTGGCGCTGCGGGCCGGTGAGGTCGTGCCCGTCGACCGGCTGATCGACGAGCTGTACGGCGAGGCACCGCCGTCCGACGCGGCGAACGCGTTGCAGGGCCAGGTGTCGCGGCTGCGCCGGGCGCTCGGGGCGGCCGAGCTGGTCGAGCTGCACCCGGCCGGGTACCGCCTCGCGCTCGACCCGGACACCGTTGACGCGCACCGGTTCGCGGCGCTGGCGGCGGCCGGGCAGCAGGCGCTCGACCGGGGTGACCCGCAGGCGGCGGAGGCACTGCTGGCCGACGCGCTGGCGTTGTGGCGCGGGCCCGCACTGGGCGGCACGACCGCGACCGGGCACGCCGACCGCCTTGAACGGCAACGCCGGAGCGCCGCGCACGGGTTGATCGCCGCGCGAGTCCGGTTGCACAGGGCGGACGTGCAGGAGATCCAGGACCTCGTGCGGCAGCACCCGCTGGACGAACGGCTGCGCGGTTTCCTGATGCAGGCGCTGCACCAGCAGGGCCGGTCGGCCGAGGCGTTGCAGGCCTTCGAGGACGCCCGCGCCGTGCTGGCCGAGGAGCTCGGCACCGACCCGTCCGCCGAGCTGCGCGCGATCCACGTGCAGCTGCTGCGCGGTCAGGCACCGCGGGAGCTGCCCGCCCAGCTCACCGGTTTCGTGGGCAGGCAGGCGGAGCTGGAGCGGCTCGCGGGACTGACCGAGGCCCGGCTGGTCACGCTCACCGGTCCGGGCGGGGCGGGCAAGACCCGGCTCGCGCTGCGGGCGGCGGCCGACGACGCCGTGTTCGTGGACCTGGCACCGGTGCACGACGTGGCCGCGGCGACGCTGCAGGCGTTGGGGCTCAAGGAAACCGTGCTGCCACCGGAGGAACGGCTGACGCTCGCGCTGAAGGACCGCGCGGTCCAGCTCGTCCTCGACAACTGCGAGCACGTCGTCGAGCAGGCGGCGCGGCTGGTCCAGCACCTGCTCAGCACGTGCCCGCGGCTGCGGGTCCTCGCGACCAGCCGGGAGGCGCTGGGCATCACCGGCGAGACGCTGTGCCCGGTGCCGCCGCTCGACCCCGAGCAGAGCGTGGCGCTGTTCGTCCAGCGCGCCAGGGCCGTGCGGCCGTCGTTCACCCGCGACGAGCACACCGACCGCATCTGCCGCGAGCTCGACGGCCTCCCCCTCGCCATCGAGCTGGCCGCCGCCCGCGTCCGCACCCTCAGCACCGAGGACATCGCGCGGCGGCTGGGCGACCGGTTCCGCCTGCTGTCCAAGGGGAACCGCGCCGCGGCACCCCGCCACCAGACGTTGAGCGCGGTCGTGGGGTGGAGCTGGGACCTGCTCACGCCCGACGAACGCGACCTCGCCACGGCGGTCGCGACGTTCAGCGGTGGCGCCACCCTCGACGCCGTGGAACAGGTGGGCGGGCACGACCTGGAGGTGCTGGCAGCGCTGGTGGACAAGTCGCTGGTCGAAGCCGCCGACGGCCGTTACCGCATGCTGGAGACGATCCGCGAGTTCTGCGCGCGGCACGGTCGCGCCGACGCCGGGCACGCCGCGTTCTACAGCGCACTGGCCCGCCGCGCCGACCCCGAGCTGCGCGGCCCCGGCCAGCTGCGCTGGCTCGCCGCGATGAGCGCGGAGCACGCCAACCTCCTGCAGGCGCTGACCTGGACCACCGCCCACGAGCCGGCGGCCGCTCTGCGCCTGCTCGCGGACCTGTCCTGGTACCTGTACGTGAAGGGCAGCCGCACCGAGGTCGAGCCGATCGCGCGCACCCTGCTCGGCGTGGTGCCCGAGCAGGTGAGCGAGGAGTACGCGATCCTGCTGGCACTGGCCGCACCCGAACGCGTCCGCGGTGTCCTGGAGCAGCTGCGCGGCCCGGTGCGCCAGCCGTTCGTGCTGATCGCGTGGGCCATGCTGGCCGGGCCGCCCGACCGCGACCGCCCGCGCACCCCGTTGCAGGAGGCGGTCGAGAACAGCACCGACCCGTGGGTGCGGGGCCTGATCGCGTTCAGCACCGCCTACACCGAGTGGGCGGTGAACGGCGACCGCGCCCTGGCCGTCGAACGGTCCCGGGAGGCCCTGCGCCGGTTCCAGGACCTCGGTGAGCGCTGGGGCGCGGCCCAGGTCCTCGACGTGCTCGCCACCCTGACCGACGACCCGCACGAGGCGCTGGCCCTCACCGACGAGGCCCTGCGCGCCGTCGGTGAGCTGGGTGCCACCGAGGAGCTGGCCGAGCTGCGCGGCCGCCGCGCCGACCGGTTGCTCGACCTCGACCAGGACGCCGCCGAACGCGACTACCGCGAGGCGCTGGACCTGGCGACCCGCGCGGGTCTCGCCGCGACCAGGGCACTGGCCCACGTGGGTCTCGCGGAGATCGCCCGCCGCCGGGACGACCCGGCGGAGGCGGAGCGGTTGCTGCTGGCCGCCGACCGGGAGCTCGGGTTCGGGTGGATGCACGCGAACGCCAAGCAGCAGGTGGAGGCGGCGCTCAGCGCACTCGCGCGTACTCGGGGAGCTTGATCGCGGTCGCGGCCCTGAGGTCCATGCGCGCGAACACCGGCGCCTTGCCCAGGAACCCGAACACCCGGTCGCGCACCCACATGCCGAGCCGCGTGCCCGGCGCGAGGAACGGTCCCGGGTTGCCCTGGCAGCCGCGGGCGTACGGGCCGACCAGGGCCTCGTAGCGGGCGAACGCGTCACCGCCCGCGGCCAGCTCCCCGGCCAGCACGTACGCGCTCACGACCGCGAGCCCGGTGCCCATGCCGCCCAGCGTCGAGCCGTACCCGGCGTCACCGAGCAGGGTGACCCGCCCCGAGCTGACGGCCGGCATCCGCACCTGGCTGATCGAGTCGAAGTAGACGTCGGGCGCGATCAGCTCGTCGGGCAGCAGCTCCGGCGGCACCGGCGACTTGAACAGCACCCAGCCCGGTGCGCTGAGCACCCCCGGCGCGCAGGTCAGGTCCCGGTCGTCGCCGTCGGCGGGCCAGAGGGCGAAGTAGTAGCCCTGGAACCGCGGCCGGTAGTCCGGGAAGGTGAGCCGCCGCACGCCGGAGCGCATCCCGTCCGCGCCGACGACGAAGTCGAACCGCCGCGGCCGGCCGCGGGCGAACTCCACGTCCACGCCGGCGCCGTCGTCGTGCAGCGCCGTGACCCAGTCACCGAACACGTACTCCGCGTCCGCGGCGCTCGCGTCGTGCAGCAGGCGGGACAGGTCCCCTCGGAGGACCTCGACCTCACCCGCGGTGAACGACGCGGGCAGCCGGGCGCGCTCCCGTCCGTCGACACCGCGGAACACCATGTCGCGTGGGGTCGTCGCGGCGGCGCGGACGGCGTCGAGCAGACCCATCCGCCGCAGCACGGACAGGTGCGCCTCGCCGCGGAAGTCGACGGCCTGGCCGCCGGTCCGCAGCGAGGGCGCGCGTTCGACGACCGTGGCCGAGATCCCGAAGCGGGACAACCAGAAGGCCAGTGCGGGGCCGGCCACGCCGGCCCCCGAGATCAACACGTCCATGGCCCGGCAGGCAACACCGGGCCGCTGACCGGACGCTGACCGGCTACTGCCCGTTGATCAACGTCAGCATCTGCTGGATCTGACCGGACCGCGAGTCCCGCACGCGCTGGGCGTAGGCGGTGGTCTCCGGGTTGGAGCCGTCCTTCAGCTCCGTCTGCGCCATCTCGACGGCGCCGCCCTGGTGGCCGGTCATCAGGTTGAGGTAGGCGAGGTCGAACTCCTCCTTGCTCCTGTCCTTGACCTCGGCGATGACCTTGGCGTCGAGCAGCGGCATGCCGCCGTGGGCGGCGTGCACGTTCGGGTCGCTCGACGGCTGCTCCGGCTTGCCCCAGAGCTTCAGCCAGCCCTTGAGCATCTCCAGCTCCTCGCGCTGGGTCACGTCGACCGCGCCGGCGAGCTCCTTGACCTTCGGCGCGGTGGCCATGGCCTTCGCCACCACCGCGAGGTCGATGCCCTGTTGCAGGTGGGCGACCATCATCTGCGCGAACATGACGTCCGCGTCGTTGAACCTCGCGGTGGCAGCGGGAGGTGGTGCGGTGGAGGTCGCCGCACCGTGCCCGTGGCCCTGCTGGTGTTGCTGCTGGGCCTCCGGCACGGCGGCACCTCCACCGCACCCCGCCAGCGCCAGGACCGCGACCGCGATCACCAGGCGCCTCATCGGATCAGATCTTCTCCCACAACGCGACCGCGTTCGGCGGCTCCCAGCCGGTCAGCGCGGTGTGCGCCTGCCGGCAGCGGTACGTCGAGCCGCCGTAGGTGACCTGGGCGCCCGCGGCGTAGGACGTGTTCGCGGCCCATGTGCCACCCGCGGGCGGCTGCGTGGTCGGCGGGGTCGTGGTGGGCGGGGTGGTCGTCGGCGGCTGCGTCGTCGGCGGCGTGGTGGTGGGCGGCGGGGTGCCGCCACCGTTCACGTTGACGTCGATGCAGGAGTAGAACGCGGCGCCGGTGTCGGCGATGTTCCAGATGGCGAAGATCTTCTGGCGGCCGGAGAAGCCGCTCAGGTTGATCGTGTGCCGCACCGGGTCGGCCGGAGCCGCGTTGTTGCCGTTGACGTACCCGACGCGCGAGCCGTTGATGTAGTACTCGTAGTCGCGCGTGCGGTGGCGGGCGGTGAACGTCCAGCTCACCGTCAGGCTGGTGCCGGTGCTGGTGGCCCGCCAGCCCTTGCTGTCGTCGTTGAGCTCGTCGAAGTCGCCGCGCGCTCCGTTGCAGTTCATCAGGCCCTTGGGGCCTTCAGCGCTCTGCGGCTCGTACGTGGGCGCACCGCAGGGAACGGTCTTCTGCGCACACTGCGCCGACCGGCTCGGCGGTGACGACACGTACCCGTGCGCACTGGCCGAACCGACGGGCGTGACGAGCACGATTGCGGGGACCGCGGCCATGACGAGCGCCGCTTTCCTGGTGAGTTTCATTCTTCCGAACTCCTTGGATCGTTCCCAGGCGGGGTGGACCCCCGTTGCAGGGGCGGGAACCGACGGCGTTTCTGATCGCTCGCCGATCAAGTATCGGTGTGGTCTAGACCATAAACCGACGTTTCGAAAGTGGTCAAGGAGTCACCCGGAGCGAAGTTCGACGAGTTCCGCACCAGCCGGTCCACCGGGACAACTGGTCCTGTCAGCCGAGTAAGTCGCCTCCGGACGGGGAATCCCCGCGTCATGCGTGATTTCGACCAGCCCTCCCGAGCCAGTGGCCCCGGCGTCGTCGTCGACGGACCCGCAGGTGCCCCAACGGTCCTCGTGATCGATCCAGCAGGCGAGGCCCCGCACGAGGGCATCCCCGCCACCTGGCGCCCGTTCACCGACACCCTGCGCGTGGTGTGGCTGCGCGTCCCCGCCGCACCCGAGTGGAAGTCCACAGTGGACAAGGTGCTCGCCGCCCACCACGACGACGACGCGCCGGTGCGCCTCGACGTGGTGTGCAGCGGACCCCTCGCCGCCGACGTCGTCGACCTGGTGGGCCGGCACGAGCACCTCGTGAACTCGGTCCTGCTGGTGGACCCGGAGACCGAGGTCACCGCGCCGTTCGCCCGCGTCATCGCGCGCAGCGACGACAGCGCCGACGACCGCATCCCCGCACCGCTGCCCCTCGGCCACCCCGACGTGGTGTCCGCGGTGACCGAGCAGCTCGGCCAGCGGAACTTCTGAACCGGGCAGAACGCCCCTCCGTATGCCTCGGCAGGGAACCGAGGACGGGAGGCTTCATGCGTGCGCGTCTGCTCATCGTGGTGCTGGGGCTGCTGGCACTGACGGGCTGTTCGGCGTTCGGCGGGGGCGGCTCCGGCGAACCGGCGGCCAACGAGGCGGATGCGACGTTCTCGTTGCGCATGATCCCCCACCACCGGCAGACGATCGAGATCTCGAAGCTCGCCGTCGAACGCTCCAAGGACTCCTTCGTCGTCGACGTGGCCGACCGGATCGCCGCCGCGGAGGCGGGTGAGATCGAGCAGATGTCGACCTACCTGCGCACGTGGAACATCCAGGTCCCCGGCGACGCCCCCCACGAGACGCACAAGATGGCGGGCATGATGACCGCCAAGGACGTCGAGGCGCTCAAGGCCGCGCAGGGCACCCAGTTCGACACGCTCTACCTGGCCACGTTGTCCCGCCACCTGCGCAGCGGCGTGGACATGGCGAAGGACGCCCAGGCGAAGGGCGTGCACGTGGGCTCGAAGGCGTTGGCCGGCAAGATCATCGTGTCGCAGACCGAGGTGCTGGACCAGATCGGCGCCCGGCAGAAGTCCTGACGTGGCCGCACCGGTGGCGGGTCCCTCTCGAAGGGCGGCGGACCCGCCACCGCGTCGTGCGCGGGGCGGCGGAAAACCACGGGCCCTCCCCCGTTCCCGGCAATAGCCTGACTGCATGCACCCCCATCCAGAGCCCTACGACCAGGGCCTCCTCGACGTGGGCGACGGCAACCGCGTCCACTGGGAGATCAGCGGAAACCCGGACGGCAAACCCGCCGTGGTCTTCCACGGCGGCCCCGGTGCCCCCGGGAACAGCGCCCGCTGGCGCCGCGACTTCGACCCGGAGCACTGGAAGCTCGTCATCTGGCACCAGCGCGGCTGCGGCAACAGCACCCCGCACGCCGGCGACCCCGCCACGAGCATGGAGCACAACACCACCCAGCACCTCATCGACGACGCCGAAAAGCTCCGCGAACACCTCGGCATCGACCGGTGGCTGATCATCGGCGGTTCCTGGGGCTCCACGCTGGCGCTCGCCTACGCCGAGCAGCACCCCGAGCGGGTCAGCGAGCTGGTCATCGCCGCGGTCACCACGTCCCGGCCGCAGGAGCACGCGTGGATCACCCGTGGCCTCAGCCTGTTCTTCCCCGACCACTTCGAGCGGTTCCTCGACGGCGTCCCCGAGGAGGACCGCGACGGCAACCTCGCCCTCGCCTACAACAGGCTGCTCAACTCCGACGACCCCAATACCCGCGCGAAAGCCGCCCACGACTGGAGCAAGTGGGACCTCGCCACGGTCACCGGCGGCGACAACGACTTCACCGGCACGCCCTACGAGGACCCGCTCTTCCGCTACACGACGGCACGGGTGGTCACGCACTACTGGGGCAACGAGGCGTTCCTCGAACCGGACCACGTCCTGGACAACCTCCACCGCCTGCACGGCATCCCCGGCGTGCTCATCCACGGCCGCAACGACCTCGGCGGGCCGCTGTGGACCGCGTGGGAGGTGGCGAAGAGGTGGCCGGACGCCGAGCTGGTGGTCCTCGGTGACGCCGGGCACCAGGCGAAGGAGGGCGGCAGCATGAGCGAGGCGATCGCCGCGGCCGTCGAGAAGTTCCGGTGACCGGGGACTGGCTGGACGTCGGTGACGGGCAGCGGATCCACTACGAGGTCAGCGGAAACCCGGCGGGCAAGCCCGCGGTCGTGTTCCACGGCGGTCCCGGCAGCGGGCTGAACCGGCGGTGGCGCGAGGACTTCGACCCCGGGCACTGGCTGCTGGTGCTGTGGGACCAGCGGGGCTGCGGCAAGAGCACCCCGCACGCCGGTGACCCCGCCACGAGCATGGAGCACAACACCACCCAGCACCTCATCGACGACGCCGAGAAGCTCCGCGAACACCTCGGCATCGACAAGTGGCTGATCGCCGGGGCCTCCTGGGGGTCGACGCTCGCGCTGGCGTACGCGATCCAGCACCCGCACCGGGTCAGCGAGCTCATCATCAGCGCGGTCACCACGTCCCGGCCGCAGGAGCACGCGTGGCTCACCCGCGGGGCCCGGTTGTTCTTCCCCGACCTGTTCGCGGAGTTCCAGCGCGGGGTGCCGGAGGAGGAACGGGACGGCAACCTGGCCGTCGCCTACAACAGGCTCCTCAACTCCGACGATCCCGATACCCGCGCGAAAGCCGCCCACGACTGGAACAGGTGGGACCTCGCGCTCATGGCCGGTGGTGCGACGGACTTCGCCGGCACGCGGTACGAGGACCCGCTGACGTCGTACACGCTCGCGCGGATCGTCACGCACTACTGGGGCAACGAGGCGTTCCTCGAACCGGACCACGTCCTGGACAACCTCCATCGCCTGCACGGCATCCCGGGCGTGCTCATCCACGGCCGGTACGACTTCGGCGGTCCGCCGGAGAACGCCTGGGAGGTCGCCCAGCGGTGGCCCGACGCCGAGCTCGTGTTCGTCGGCGACGCGGGCCACCAGTCCACGCGCAGCACGGACGCCGCGTTGACGGCCGCCATCGCAAAGTTCCTCCAACCCTGCTTCCGCCGGCATCTGCAAGTTGGTGGTACTTGCAGATGCCTTGCCAGCGGCGGGGGTCAGGGGGCGACGGGGCCGGAGCGGTAGAGGCCTTCGCCGGCCCACAGGATGCGGTCGCGCAGCACGGGGCCCGGCGCCGGCACGAAGTTCGCGGCGTCGTCGGTGCTGCCGGTGCCGTCGTACACGGCGCGGGCCGGATAGGGGAACACGGGACGGGTGCGGGTCACGGCACCGGAGCCGTCCCGTCCCTCCGCGACCACCTTCGCCGGTGCCGCACCGCCCTCCACCCACCGCACCAGCGCGGGGAACGGGTCGAAGTCGGTCAGCTCGTCACCGCGCGCGCAGTGGTGCAGCGAGGGCACGACGAACAGGCGGGCCCAGTCCTGCGTCCGGCCGCCGGTCAGCCGCTGCCAGTAGTCCAGCGTGCCCTGCACCGGGATGCCGGGGTCTGCGGCACCGTGCCAGACGACCAGCTTGCCGCCCGCACGCCGGAACTCCCGCAGGTCCAGCGACATCGCGTTCGCCTTCACCGCCTCCCGTGCCACGCGGTGCAGCTCGCGCACGGTGAACTCGAACGAGTCCACAGAGGAGTGTGGCTGTCCGATGGGGTAGACGAGGTTCTTCAGCGCGTCGTCGGCGAGCTGACCGGAGATCGAGTGGCCGTCGACCGGGTTGGTCCAGTACTTCCAGCCCAGCTCCGAGCCGTAGGACTGACCACCGGGGTAGAGCCGGACACCGCCGTCGGACGGGCCCGCGTAGAGCCGGCGGGTGCGGGCGATCTCGTCGTCGGTCAGCTGACCGGCGAGCACGGCCGGGTCGAAGCGGCACAGCCGCGGCTCGTCGAGCTGGCCGTCCACCAGCCCGTCGAGACCGTCGCACGCGCGCAGCACGGCGGCGTGCAGCAGGTCGATCTTGTCGTTCGGGATGGCGTTGCGGGTGATCCACGCCTGGTAGCCCACGAGCGCCCCGAAGTAACCGGCCGGCGAGCCGGCGACGATGCCGTCGAAGTCGTGCGGGTAGCGCTGGGCGAGCTGCAACGCCTGGCGGCCGCCGTTCGAGCAGCCGGTGAAGTACGACTTCGCCGGTGCGACGCCGTAGAAGCTCCGCACGAGCACCTTCGACACCCGTGCCAGCACGTGCGGTGCGCGGAAGAAGAAGTCGTCGCGCGCCTGCTGGTCCGACCGCGCCCACGTCGTGTCCGTGGGGTCCTCCGGCGGCGTCCGGTGGCCCGCGTCGGTGGTCGCGACCGCCGCGTCGCCGAACGCCGGACCGCACTGGGGGAACTTCGCCGGCTCCAGGAACCCGCAGAACCCGCCGCACCCGTACTGGACGTACCGGCCGCGGTAGGTCCGGGTGGGCAGCTTCAGCTGGAACCGGACGTCCGGTTCGATCGTGCCCCGCACGTCGCAGAACTCCGGCACCCTGCCCGCGGCCGGCACGACCACGGCCGACTCGACCCGCGTCCGCGCGTCCGGCACCGGGTACGAGCGCACCAGCGCCGCGCACGACCGCACCGGCCGGGTCGGTCCGCCCGACGACGAGGCGGCGGGCATCGTTCCCGCCACGACCGTGAGCACGGCGACGAGTGCCGCCAGCGACTTGCGGACCATGCGATCTTCCCCCTGGTTCGAACCAGGTGAAGTCTCGCACCTGTCCGGTGTGGTTCCGGAGGTGTTGGGCAGGATCCGGCTCGGCCGAACGGATGATCTCGCGCACGAACCGCCGCGGGTCAGGGCCGGAAGTCGGCGGGGAAGCCGGCCTCCTGCACGGACAGACCGGAGGGGCGCAGCGTTCCGATGCTGCCCTGCGTGTGCAGGTCGAGGAACATGTCCACGACGTCCGGGTCGAACTGTTCGCCGCGCCCTGCCCAGAGTTCCCGCCGCGCACGGTTCTCGTCCAGCGCGGTCTGGTGTGGACGGTTCGACCGCATTGCGGCCCAGGCGACGCACACCGAGAGGATGCGCGCCTCGGCCCGGATGTCCGCGCCCTTCAGGCCGTCGGGGTAGCCGGTGCCGTCGTAGCGCTCGTGCTGCTGGCGAATCACGTGCGCGACGCCCGCGAACCCCGGCACCATCCGCGCGAGCCGGTAGCCGAAGTCCGGGTGCTGGCGCAGCAGCCGCCACTCCTCCTCCGACAACGCGCCCGGCTTGGTCAGCACGACCTCCGGAATGATGATCTTGCCGATGTCGTGCAGCCGGCCGGCCAGCTGGGCGACCCTGGTCGTGGGTGCGTCGAGGCCGAACTCCCCGGCGGCCACCCCGGCCCAGCGCGACACGGACCGGCTGTGGTCGTAGCGGTGCAGCCAGCCGTCCACGCGGTCGGCGACCTGGCAGAGGAACTCCGCCATCGCGCCGTCGGTGTCCGGGTCGACGGCGGGCAGCGGCTCGGGGCCGACCGCGATCCGGTTGCGGCCTGCGGCCTTCGCCGCGTACAGCGCGCGGTCGGCGATCACCACGATGTCGTCGGGGCCGTCGCCGTGCGTCGGGAAGCTCGCCGAGCCCACCGACACCGTGACCGACAGCGGGATGTCGTCGTTGCCCGCGTTGACCGGGATGGGTTTCTCCGCAACGCGTTCGCGCAGCCGGTTCGCGATCACCGAGAGCCGGTTGGGGCCCGCGTCCGGGACGAGCAGGGCGAACTCCTCACCGCCGTAGCGCGCGAGCACCTCCCCCGACCTCGACGCCGCGCGCAACCGGGCGGCGACCTCCATCAGCACGTCGTCACCGGCCGGGTGGCCGTAGTTGTCGTTGATCGACTTGAACCGGTCGACGTCGATGATGAACACCGCGACCGACCCGTCGTTGCGACGTGCCCGCGAGATCTCCAGCGGCAGCTGCGCCTCGAAGAACCGGCGGGTGTGCAGGCCGGTGAGGCTGTCGGTGATCGCGAGCTTGCGCTGGTCGGCGACCAGGCCCGCGAGCCGCGCGATGATCAGCAGCGACAGCAGCGCGCTGCCCGCCGCGATCACCACCACGTCCTGCGACGACTCGCCGACGTCGTGCACCAGCATCAGCACCGGCGCGGCCAGCGCGGCCGACGACAGCGCGATGATCCGGCCGCGGCTCAGGCCGACGTCCTTCATGTGCGCGCGGTCCACGAGCCGCGCCATCGTCGGGTGCAGAGCGGCGGCACCGATGCACAGGTTCGCCGAGAGCCAGATGGCGTCGAGGAAGTTGCCCGCGTGGTAGCTGCCGTCGAGGCGTTGCAGCACGTAGATCGTGTCCGCGGTGAGGATGCCCAGCAGGTTCGCCGTCAGCAGCACGAACGCGCGCGGCCGCGGTCCGGCACCGAAGATCAGCCGCAGGGCCACGACGAACAGCGCGAGGTCCATCATCGGGTAGCCGAGCGAGGCGAGCTTGACCAGCGCCGGCGAGGTGAGCCGGGCCTGCGGGCCGATGACGTAGAGCCAGGACGCCATGCCGGCCACCACGGCGAGCACGGCGGCGTCGAGCAGGCTCGGCAGGTCCAGCCCCGGTGTGCGGCGGCGGATCAGCATGATCACGCCGGCCACCATCAGCGGGTAGTGGCCCAGGTAGAGGACGTCCGCGTACGACGGGTAGAGCGTGTACCGGAAGATGTAGTGCGAGGCGTAGAACGTGAGGTCGGCCAGCGCGTAGACGACCTGGCTCAGTGCGAGGAGCACCCACGGGCGCCGCCACTGCGGCCGGTTGCGGCGGACGCCGGCGAACATGGCGATCGCGGCCGAGGCGGAGATCGTGCAGTACAGCACCACGCGCACCGTCTGCCCCGTTGTGCCAGCCGGGCTCACCGGGATGAGGTAGTAGACCCCCAGCAGCAGGTGACCTGCCACCAGGTACATCCACCACGCTCCGGTCCGGCCGGCACGGAAGATGGTCACACGAGACCCCTCGTTCTGCGACTTGGTCGGGCCAGGTGATGATGCCCGACTCCTCATGACCGCGGCACCGCCGTTACTCCGATGAGGTGACCAACCAATACGAGTCCGACGTTACCGCAAATCACTGTTCTGTTTTCCGCGCGAATGAAATCCCAGCACCGTCGCGGCAGCCGGCGAGCCGGCTCACCCAATCCGCCCCACGAGTTCGTCCGACAGCGTGACGACGGCGGTTCCGGTCCGTCGCCGGTTCCCGCCCACGGGTGGACCGCGCCGATTTTCGCACGACTTTTGGCTGCTCGGCGGGGATTCGGGCACCTTTCCCCGTTCGACCACGCGCTGTGCCCGTGCCCTCCACCTGTTGGCGGACACCCGAGGGGCGCAACGGGGGTCTCCCGCGCCCGGTGCCGTCACGACTTTCCACCTGACTTGACGCACGGCGTTTCGCGCGAGTTCCGGAACCTTCGTCGTTGACCGTTGCTGGGTTTTGAAATCCGGTTACCGCGGCAGTAGCGCGATATCGTTATCGGGGCAGCCCTTCACCTGCACGGCTCCGGGTTTCTGCCTCTTCGGCCAGTGCGTGCGGGGAGCGGCGCGCAACAGTGCTATGGACGCACCGGGCAGCGGTGCCGCGGGAGCTGCCCAAGGCGCCGTCGAGGTGCTGACAAGGCGTGGAGCCGGGACTACGGTCGGCGGCCATGAGGCTACTGCTCGCCGTCCTGATGATGGTCGTCCTCGCCCCCGCCACCGCACACGCGGCACCGCCGACCGCGCGCTGCGAGTTCATCCCCACGCCGGAGAACCCGGCCGCCCGCCCGGTGCAGCCACCGCCGTCGACGGTCCCGGCCCGCGGCACCGTGAAGGTCACCATCGTGACGAACTACGGCGTCGTGGTCGCGAAGCTGGACCGCGCCACCGCGCCGTGCGGGGTGGCGAACTTCGCGCACCTGGCGCGGAGCTGGTTCTACACGATGACGCAGTGCTGGCGGCTGACGGACACCGCGCGGCTGGGCGTGCTGCAGTGCGGTGACATCCACCGGGCGGAGGAGGGCGGTCCCGGCTACCGGTTCGCCGACGAGGTCAGCGGTGCGGAGACCTACCCGCGCGGCACCATCGCGTACGGCAACCAGGGGCCGGGCACCAACGGCAGCGAGTTCTTCGTCGTGCACTCGTTCGCGAACATCAAGCCGGTCTACACGGTGCTGGGCCACGTCGTGTCCGGCATGGACACCCTGGACCGGATCGTGGCGGCCGGGATCGTGCCGCAGCCGGACGGAACGCTCGACGGCGCACCGAAGAAGCCGGTGCGGATCATCCACGTGGCCGCCTGACCGCGTTTCGCGATCGGGGTCAACGGTCAACCTCGTTCCCCTGCCTGTGATCCCGGTCGCCCCGCGGACCGAAAATCCCTGCTGGGCCCGTTCGCTCGACTGAACGGCGGTTGTACCGATCAGTAACGTCCGATTGGTACAACCATTCGCCCAGCAACGGAGGAGCCGCGGAGTGCTCACCGAGTTCGACCGCACCGGTGACGCGTTCCGCACCGCCGCGCAGACGTTGGACTACCGCCGTTTCCTAATGATCGTCGAGGACGAGCTCGGCTACTCCGGCGCACTGCAGCTCGTGCTCGACGAGTCCGCGTCAGGCGAGAAACTGGTGGTGCGCCTGGAAGAGGGCCGCGCACCCGACCCGGCCACGAGCCGGCGCACCCTGCTCGCCCGCTACGCAGAGGTGGCGGCCGCCGTGGAACAGGACCGCCCGCTCACCGTGCGCGTGGAGAACGTCGGCCTGGCCGACTTCACCCGCACCCGCGGCAAACTCGTCGCGGTCGTCGACCGGCGCGGATGATCCCACCTCTGGTCTAGGGTGTCGTGGTGCGAAAGATCCTGGTCATCGGCATCGGCGCGGGCAACCCCGACCACCTCACCCTGCAGGCCGTGAAGGCCCTGCGGACGGTCGACGTGTTCTTCGTGCTCGACAAGGGCGCCGTCAAACAGGAGCTGGTCGACCTCCGCCAGTCCATTGTGGCCGAACACGCGACGGGCCCCTACCGCGTCCTCGAAGGCCGCGACCCCGACCGCGACCGCACCCCCGACAACTACGTGCAGACGATCGAGGCCTGGCGCCGCGACCGCGCCGACGTCTGCGCAGCCCTCCTCGACCAGCTCGGCGACGACGAGGTCGGCGCGTTCCTGGTGTGGGGCGACCCCTCCCTGTACGACTCGACCCTCGCGATCCTCGACGACCTCCTGGCCCGCGGCCTGGAGTTCACCGTCGAGGTCGTCCCCGGCGTCACCTCCGTGGCCGCGCTGACCGCCGGCCACCGCGTGGCGCTGAACCAGGTCGGCCGCCCCGTGCAGATCACCACCGGCCGCCGCCTGTCCGAGGGTTGGCCCGCCGACGTCGACGACGTGGCCGTGATGCTGGACGCGAAGTACTCCTTCGAGGGCGTCGACCCCGACACGTGGATCTACTGGGGGGCGTACCTGGGGATGCCCGACGAGGTCCTGGTGTCCGGGCGGGTCGGGGACGTGGCCGCCGAGATCCGCGCGGTGCGGGAGGAAGCCCGTGCGCGCAAGGGGTGGATCATGGACACCTACCTGCTGCGCAGGGGCTAGCCGGCGATCAGCTTCGCGACCGCCCGCTCGACCAGCTCCCTGCTCGCCACCGGCGTCGAGAACGCCAGGATCGACATGTGCACGGTCAGCGCGAGCAGCTCCTCGGCCTCGAACTCCCCCGGCAGCACCCCGCGCTCCTGCGCCTCGGCGATCGCCGCCACCTTGGCCACGTGCGCCTCTCCCTCCGCCCGGGAGATCGCCTCGAACCCGTTCTCCAGCCGGTGGTACCCGGCGAGGCTGAGCAGCTCGGGCTGACGCGCGTACGTCTCGAACAACCGCCCCGCGTACCCCGGCAGGTCGTCCGGCGTGATGGGGACGGCCTCGACCACGGCCGCGATCTGGATCTTCAGGACCTCCTCGAACAGGTCCTCCTTGCTGCCGAAGTAGGCGTAGATCATCGCCTTGTTGCACCCGGCACCGGCGGCGATGCGGTCGACGCGCGCGCCGGCGATGCCGTGCGCCGCGAACTCGGTCAGCGCCGCCGCCAGCAGCTTCGCCTTGGTTGCTTCCCTGTCCCTCACCACGGACCGATTCTAACCAACCAGTTGGTTGACAGTCGACCGCGACCGTGGTTGCCTGGAGTTAACAACCAACCGGTTAGTTAGGAGCGCGGACATGAAGGTCGCACTGGTCACGGGCGCGTCGTCGGGCATCGGCGAGGCGACGGCGCTGGCATTGCACGAGGCGGGCTACGCGGTTTACGCCGCGGCACGACGGGTCGAGCGGATGGACGGGCTTGCCGAGCGCGGCATCGAGGTGGTGCGGATGGACGTCACCGAGGACGCGTCGATGGTCGCCGGGGTCGAGCGGGTGGTCGCGGAGACCGGGCGGATCGACCTGCTCGTCAACAACGCCGGCTACGGGTCGTACGGGGCGTTCGAGGACGTGCCGCTCGCCGAGGGGCGGTACCAGTTCGAGGTCAACGTGTTCGGGCTGGCGCGGTTGGTGCAGCTGGTCGTGCCGCACATGCGGGAGGCGGGCAGCGGGCGGATCGTGAACGTGTCGTCGATCGGCGGGCGGATCTACGAGCCACTGGGCGGGTGGTACCACTCGACGAAGTTCGCGGTGGAGGGGTTGAGCGACTCGCTGCGGCTGGAGCTCAAGCCGTTCGGGATCGACGTCGTGGTGATCCAGCCGGGTGCGATCAAGACCGAGTGGGGCGGCATCGCGGTGGACAACCTCCGCAGGACGTCCGGGCAGGGGGCCTACCGCAAGCAGGCCGAGGCGCTCGCGGCGTTCTTCTCACAGGTCGAACGCGGGTCGGAACCGGAGGTGATCGCGGACGTCATCGTCAGGGCCGCTCGGGCGCGCAGGCCCAGGACCCGGTACGCGGCGGGGTTCGGTGCGCGGCCGATCCTGTTCGCCCGCAGGGTGTTGCCCGACCGGGCGTTCGACGCGCTCTTCCTCGGTGCGCTCAACCGGGCCGCCGCCTGATCGCAGCAGGTACCTTCGGTTCAGACCGGAGGGAGCGGTGTGCGCGGGGGTTTGTCGGCGGAGGCCGAACGGCTGTACCTGGCGTTGTTGCGCGGCGGCAGGGCGGATCCCGGTGCGGCGCTGGAGGAGCTCGAACGGCTCGGGCTCACCCGCGGTGGGCACGTGCGGCCGCCGCGGTCGGCGTTGACGGCGATCGCCTCCGAGCACGAGGTCGCCGCCCAGCGGGCCAGGGAGACCGCGGAGGTGCTGGCGCGGGCCTACGCCGGGCGGGGCGGGCTGGACGCGGACTTCGTCGAGGTGCTCAGGGACGCGGACGAGGTGATCACCGCGTTCGAGGAGATGCAGAGCCAGGCCAAGACCGAGGTGCGGGCGCTCGACCCCGGTTCGTACCTGAGCCCGCAGCCGGAGGCGAGTCCCGCGCAGCCGCCGGCGCTGGCCCGCGGGGTCTCCTACCGGGTGGTCTACGACTCGTCGCTCTTGCAGGACCCGCAGGGGTTCGCGTCGGTGCAGGAGAGCATCGCGGTCGGCGAGCAGGCGCGGGCGTTCCCCGGGGTGCCGTTGAAGCTCGTCGTGGCGGACTCGGACCGGGCGTTGATCGCCGTGCCGACGGTGACGGGCGCGAACGTCGTCGCCCTGCTCATTCACCCGTCCGTGCTGCTGAGCGCGCTGATCGAGCTGTTCGAGGCGTTCTGGCGGATGGGCGTGCCGATCACGGCCGGCGGGCAGGACAGCGTCGGTGGCGAGCCGACGCTGGCGACGCACCGGTTGTTGTCACTGCTCAGCGCGGGCCTGACGGACGAGTCGATCGCGCGGGAGCTCGGCGTCAGCGACCGGACGGTGCACCGGCGCGTGAGCCGGCTTCAGCAGTTGCTGGGGGCGCAGACGCGGTTCCAGCTCGGGGTGCAGGCGTCACGGCGCGGCTGGCTTTGATCACAACGGGTTAGCGTGCGGCAGTCGTTCATCACTCTGTGGCACTCTTTGGTGACGGATTCCAGACATGGCGACTTTCTGCCATCACCCAGACGTGTTAAACGGCGTTGAAAACCTTTCTCCTCCTCTGAAGGCACGGGCTCATCAGGCCGTGCGGGGGCAGGAAGGGATCGACAGTGACGAAGACTCTCAGAGTCGCGTTGGCCGGGGCGCTCGCCGTCTCGAGCCTCGCGCTCTCACCGGGGGCGCAGGCCGCACCGAAGGCGGACCCGGACACGGCGGCGCTCGCGGGCGCGCTGACCACCCAGACGATCAAGTGGGAGGAGTGCACCTTCCCCGGCGTCGCGGAGGAGACGGTCGCGCGGTTCAAGACCGTCAAGGGGCTCGCGTGCGCCACGGTCAAGGTGCCGCGCGACTGGCACAACCCGCAGGACGGCAACACGATCGACCTGAGGGTCTCGAAGACCGAGACCGCCTACAAGGGCACCGCCCGCCAGGGCATCGCGCTGGTCAACCCCGGTGGCCCCGGCGGCTCCGGCCTGCCGTGGGGTGCGGCGATGGCCCTGCGCGCGCCGGTTCTG
The DNA here is from genome assembly GCF_055608075.1 of Lentzea sp. NPDC036949. NCBI lineage: Bacteria > Bacillati > Actinomycetota > Actinomycetes > Pseudonocardiales > Pseudonocardiaceae > Lentzea > Lentzea sp. NPDC036949. Next base: position 262,412 of record NZ_JBVJRA010000008.1, on the reverse strand, counting down.
GCGAGCCAGTACGACTTCATCGGGTTCGACCCGCGCGGCGTCGGCCTGTCCACGCCGCTCAAGTGCTCCTACACGGTCCCGAGCTCGACCGACGAGGACGTGCTGAACCGCGCGAAGGTCGCCGGCTGCCTGGAGAACCCGCTCACGCAGTTCATCACCACCGAGCAGACCGCGTACGACATGGACTTCATCCGGGTGCTGCTCGGGGAGAAGAAGACCTCGTACATCGGCTACTCCTACGGCACGTGGCTGGGCACCTGGTACGCCACGGTGTTCCCGGGCAAGGTGCACCGCTTCCTGCTCGACTCGGCCGTCGACGCCTCGCAGACCACGCTCGAGAAGACGTGGGACCTGCAGCCGCGCAGCCGTGACCGGCAGTTCCAGGAGGCGCTGCTGCCGTACGTGGCGCGCAACAACGCGATCTACGAGGCGGGCACCGACCCGTTCGAGATCCGCAAGAACTGGGAGAAGGCGGGCGGCACGCGCGACTTCCTCGGCCAGCTGTTCACCGCCTGGTTCATCATCCCGGCGATGTACGACACCAGCCAGTACGAGGTCGCGGCCTCCGCGGTGGCGACCGTGGCCGGCACGGTGACCGAGGGCACCACCGCCCAGCGCGTCGAGGCGCTCGTCGCGAAGATGCTGGCGCGTCCGGGTCTGTCGCCGGAGAACGCCGAGTTCATCGCGAAGGCCAAGGCGAACGCGCTCGCGGCCATCGAGAAGAAGGAGCGCGTCGCGGTCAAGTCCACGACGGCCGCCGCCGAGGTCGAGACCTGGGACGCGACGTTCGAGGCGATCCGCTGCCAGGACGGCCAGTGGAACCAGAACCTGCAGTACTGGAACTACTGGAAGGCCGACCTGACCGTGAACGCGCCGTTCATCGCGCCGTTCATGAGCACGCCGCTGTGCGCGTACTGGCAGACCAAGAACTCGAAGCCCGCGCCGGACAAGAAGACCTTCCCGCGCGTGCTGCTGGCGCAGAGCGAGCTGGACGCGGCGACGCCGTACGAGGGTGGCGTGTCCACCACGAAGGCGCTGCCGGGCGCGAAGCTGATCAGCGTCGACAACGAGGGCTCGCACGGCCTGTTCCCGTACAACACGGACTGCGTCGACGACCCGATCACGTTCTACTTCCAGACCGGTGCCACGCCGCGCAAGCAGTTCACGGGCTGCCAGGCGCTGCCGCTGCCGGGGGAGACCGAGACGTTCCAGGTGGGCGGCACGCTCTCCAACGGCAAGGTGAAGATCAAGATGATCACGCCGGCCGTGAAGAAGGCCAACAAGATCGTGAAGGACCTGCTGAGCTCGTCGTCCACCGCGCAGGCGGACGAGTCGGGCATGCCGTCGAACCTCTGACGGTCTGAGCTGCGGTCGTGGCCCCCGGGAAAGCTTCCCGGGGGCCACTTCTGCTTTGCGATGCTTGGTTCTCGGCGCTTGCTTTCTAGCGCTGCCACCACTTCTTGCGGACGACGTCGACGATGACGCACGAGATGTTGTCCGGGCCGCCGTTGCCGTTGGCCAGCGCGACGAGCTGCCAGGCGGCCTCCGTGCCGTCCTCTGTGGACTGCAGGATCTCGTGCACGTCGCCCAGGTCGGTGTAGTCGGTGAGACCGTCGCTGCACAGCAGGTAGCGGTCGTCGAGGTGCGCCTGGTGCCAGGACAGGTCCGGGTCGTGCGAGTTGCCGGACTGCAGCGCCCGCAGCACGAACGCGCGGCGCGGGTGCCCGGCGGCCTCCTCCGGCGTCAGCCGGCCGGCGTCGACGAGGGCCTGCACCATGGTGTGGTCGTGGGAGAGCTGGCGCAGCTCGCCCTCCCTCAGCACGTACGCGCGGGAGTCGCCGATGTGGGCCAGCTGGAACGCCAAGCCCTCCCAGCGGATCGCCGTCAGCGTGGTGCCGGTGCCCTGCGGGGCCTCCTCGTCGAGCCGGCGCGCGATCTCGCTGACGGCCGGGCCGAGGTCGCCCTGCCAGTGCGCCAGAACGTCCACCGCGATTGCACTGGCGAGCTCGCCGTGCTCGTGGCCGCCCATCCCGTCGGCCACCGCCTGCAGGTCCGCGCGGACGTACACCGAGTCCTCGTTCTGCTCACGGACCAACCCCGGATCGGTGGCCACGGCGATGCGCAGCTCGTGTGTCATGCCACCAGTAGATCACTTGTGAAGTCACTTCACAAGCAATACGGTTGTGAACATGGATGAGACGGTCAACGCCGGTGACATCGCGCGTCTGGCAGACGTGGGCCGCGCGGCCGTGTCGAACTGGCGGCGCCGGTTCGACGACTTCCCGGTGCCGGTCGGTGGCACGGCCTCCAGTCCGTTGTACCTGCTGCGCGACGTGGAGGCATGGCTGCGGCGCAACGGCAAGCCGTTCCGCGTCTCCCCTGCCGAGCGCCTCTGGACCCAGCTGCGCACCGTCGACGACCTGAAGCTCGGTTCGGCGCTGCTGGCCGTGGAGGCGGACGCGGTGACGTTCGAGTACCTGCACGAGCGGTACGCGGCCGCCCACTCCCGCCTGCTGAACCCGACGCCGCCGGAGATCGCGCGGCTGATGGTCTCGCTGACCGAGGCCCACGACGGCACGGTGACCGACCCGGCGTGCGGCACCGGTTCGTTGCTGAAGCTGGCCGGTGCGCGCCGCAAGGTGGGCCAGGAGCTCGACCCGGTGCTGGCCGCGATCGCGCGCCGCCGCCTGCCGGACGCCTACGTCGTGGACGGCGACTCGTTGCGCCACAACGGGATCGTCGAGAAGGCGGATGCCGTGCTGTGCGACCCGCCGTGGCACGACCGAGCGTGGGGCCACGAGGAGCTGATCGGTGACCCGCGCTGGACGCACGGCCAGCCGCCGCGCGGCGAACCCGAGCTGGCCTGGGCGCAGCACTGCCTGTCGCTGGCCAGGCCGGGCGCGCCCGTCGCGATCCTGATGCCGTCCGCCGCAGCCTCCCGCCGGGCCGGCAAACGCGTGCGCGGCAACCTCCTGCGCGCCGGCGCCGTGACCGCGGTGATCACCGTCCAGCCGGGCCGCGACCTGTGGCTGCTGCGCCACCCGCACCCGAGCGACCGCGCACCCGAGCACGTGACGCTGCTCGACTCCCCCGACTCGGTCGACCGCCCGGAGTCGCTCGATCCGAACACGCGCGTGCTCGACCTCCTCGACGACGACGTCGACCTGAGCCCCGGCCGCCTGCGCGGCCAGCACGGCCGTGCCTACGTGGAGACCCGCGCGAAGTACTCGATGCCCGAGCCGCCGGAACTGCACGACCGCGTCCTGCCGCCGATGACGACCATCGGCGACCTGCTCCGGGCGGCCCCCGGCCCGCACGTCGTCACGTCCCCGACCGGCGCGACCTACGAGATCGACCCGGCCCGCCTCGACCCGGACTACCTGACCGGCCTGCTCCGCGCCGCGCTCGCCCGCACCCCCACCGGCTCGACGCGCCTGGACGTCCGCCGCACCCAGGTCCCGTCGCTGCCGCTGGACGAACAACGACGCTATGGCCGCGCGTTCGTGCAGCTCAGGGACCTGGAGGACAGCCTGGAGGGCGCTGCGGAGCTGGTCCGTTTGGGATACAACGGGTTGCTCGGCGGCCAGATCGGACCTGCGTAGGGCGCACGGCGATGAGCACGCACCGTGACCTCAATTCACCCGATCGAGATGTCCGGATTCGCGGTCTCGCCCGCCTCGCTGACGAGGAAGCGCGCGGGACAGGCGACCGGGACCCGCACGCGAACCGGAACAGCCCGTCGCCGGCGGCGGTTAGGCTGCGCCGGTGCTGATCGCCGACCGCTACGAGATCGACGACCTGCCGCTGGGCCGGGGAGGCATGGGCGCCGTGCACCGCGGCCGCGACCTGCGCCTGGATCGCCGCGTGGCGGTCAAGCTCCTGCAACTGCCCGGGAGCGACGAGGAGGTCCAGCAGCGCTTCGCACGCGAAGCGCGCATCGTGGCGAAGCTCGAACACCCCGGCGTCCCGGTGCTCTACGACTTCGGCACGTATGACCAGCGCCTGTTCCAGGTGATGCAGTTCGTTGACGGCGTCACCATCGCCGACCTGGTCGACGAGTTCGGCCCCCTGCCCGAACCGTGGGCCGCCAACATCGCCGCCCAGACCGCCGCCGTGCTGGCCGCGGCCCACGACCGCGGCATCTGCCACCGCGACCTCAAGCCCACGAACCTGATGCTGTGCCCCGACGGCGCTGTGAAGGTCCTCGACTTCGGCCTGGCCCTGCTGCGGGAGAGCGACGTGGCCCCGTTCAGCCGCGCCGGCCAGATCCTGGGCACCCCCTCGTACATGGCGCCCGAGCAGATCCAGCGCGGAGTCGCCGAGCCGCGCAGCGACCTGTACGCGCTGGGGTGCGTGCTGCACGAGATGCTGACCGGCGCACAGCTGTTCACCGGCCCGACGGCGTACGCGGTGTTCGAACGGCACGTGCGCGAGGTGCCGCGAGCCGTCGCGGGCGGGCTCAACGGGGTGGTGCAGCGGCTGCTGGCCAAGGAACCGGACGGACGGCCGGGGTCGGCGCGGGAGGTTTTCGAGGCGCTGCAAGGGGTTTCGAGGGATGTGCCGGCGTTGCCGGGGTTCGTGGCGGAGGGGTCGACGGGGACGATGTACGCCAACGTGCAGCGGCGGTACGGGAACCGTGCGGTGGATGGCGGGGGCGCGCCTCGGGTGGCGGGGGTCAGGCAGTAGGCGGGCACGCGGTAGGGGTGGCGGAACCGCGCCACAAGCGGTGCGGACGGTGCGAGCCAGGCCGTGGGCACAGAAGCCAAGTCGTAGGCGGAAGCCGCGCGGTGGGAGCGATCACGCCGTGAGCGGCGGAAGCCATGACGTGCGCGCGGAAGCCGCACTCCGGCGGTGCGAGCCGTGGCCGGATCACGACGGGATGCGGTTCACCTCGTGCTCCCCGGTGGCCCACAGGTGTTGCACCGCATAGGACCGCCAAGGCCGCCACTCCGCAGCCCGCCGGCTCAACGCCGCCGGGGTCACCGGCAACCCGAGTGACGCAGCCGCCAGCTTGATCCCGAGATCGGTCGGCAAGAAGGCGTCCGGGTCTCCCAGGGCGCGCATCGCGATGGACTCCACGGTCCACGGCCCGAAGCCGGGCAAAGCGTGCAGAGCCTCCCGGGCGACGGTGGGGTCCGCGGACATCGACAGGTCCAAACCGGACTCCAGGGCACCGAGCAGTGCGGCCATGGTCGTGCGGCGGGAGGTCGGCACGGCCAGGGCCGCCGGGTCGAACGACAGGGGGAACAGGTGGAGGTCGGCGACCGGGGTGCCGAAGCGCTGGACCAGGCGGGCGGCGTGGGTGCGGGCCGCGGCGGTGGAGACCTGTTGGCCGAGGACGGCTCGGACGGCGAACTCGGCGCCGTCGACGGTGCGGGGGACGCGGCGGCCGGGGGCCTTGTGCACCAACGGTTCGAGGACCGGGTCCGCGGCCAGTGCGGTGTCGATGGCGGACGGGTCGGCGTCGAGGTCCAGCAGGAAGCGGCACAGGGCCACCGCTGCGGGCAGGTCGCGGACGTCGGTCAGGGCGAACACCGCTGCCACGTGGTCGGGGCGGGGGCTGAGTGCGGCGATTCCCGGGCCGTGCGGGAGGCGGAGGGTGCGGCGGTAGGTGTTGTCGCGCCACTCCTCCACGCCGGGGACGGCGGTGGCGATGAGGTGTCCGAAGAGGTTGTCGGGGAACAGCGGGGTGTGGAACGGCAGGCGGAGCGGGATCTGGTGCGGGAGTGCGGTGATGGCGGGCAGGGCGCGGCCGGCGGCGAACGCGGCGGAGAGGGTTCGGGCGTCGGCGCCCAGGGAGTCGACCAGTTGGGTGCGCAGATGGCTTGTGGTGCAACCCAGGTAGGACGCCAGTGCGCGGACGCCGGAGCGTTCGACGAAACCGTCGGCGAGCAGAAGTGTTGCGCGCTCGACGATGGACGCGCGGGCCGAGGGCGCGGAGTGGTGCATGTCCTCAATAGTGCCCGTGTGCGCCGTCGAATGCTGGCGGGAAAGGGACATCACCGCGACGGGGCCAACCGGGTGACCTGCTTCGCGATGCGATCAGGCCTGGATAGGCTGGTTGTCGCGCCGTTGCGACAGGGGTGGACTTCAGCAGGGAAGGGCGGCGTCGCGTGCGATGAGGGCGGCTTGGACGCGGTTGTCGCAGCGGAGTTTCGTCAGCAGTCGGCTGACGTGGGCCTTGATCGCCCCTTCCGACAGGTACATCAGCCGGGCGATGCGGGCGTTGGCCATGCCCTGGGCCAGGTACACCAGCACCTCCTGTTCGCGGCGGGTGAGCAGGCCGATGCGGCTGCGGGCGGCGTCGCGGCGGTCCGAGTCGGCGCCGGTGAAGTGGTCCACGAGGGCGCGGGTGGCGGACGGGGAGAGGACGGCTTCGCCCGCGGCCACGGCGCGGACGGCGGTCACGAGGGTGTCGGGGTCGCCGTTCCTGGGCAGGAAGCCCGCTGCTCCGGCGCGCAGTGCGGGGAACAGCAGCTCCTCGGTGGGCGGGGTGCAGAGCATGATCACCTGGGTGCCGGGGGCGTGCCTGCGGATCATGCGGACGGCGGTCAGGCCCTCCATGCCGGGCAGGGCGGCGTCCAGCAGCAGGACCTGCGGGCGGTGGCGGCGGGCCAGTTCGAGTGCGCCGGTGCCGTCGCTCGCCTCGCCGACCACGGCGATGGTGCCGGAGCGTTCCAGCACGCCGCGGACGCCGGTGCGGATCAGCACCTCGTCGTCGGCGATGCCGACGGTGGTCGTGCGCGGCTTGTTCACCAGTTGCAGCCCGCCGTTCGTCCGCGAAGCACTCGTCGTCACCGTCATGCGTTCTCCCCGTCAGACCGGACCAGCCACCAGTTTGTTGCCGAACGAGGGTCGGGGGAAGGCAGGCATAACGAGCGCGGTGCGCACCGTCTCGCGCAGGCCGGGGCGTAACGGGGTGCATGCACTCGAACAACCACCGCCACCTGCGGGAACACCGCCGCGAGACGGCACCGGGCTGCCGTTACGGCTGGAGGAGAGGCGCTCATGACCAGCACCGGACGGTGTGCCCTGTGCGCCGGCGCGCTGCCTCCCTCGACCTCGGAGCAGCGCAGGTCCTACTGCTCCAACGCCTGCCGCCAACGGGCTTACCGGCGGCGGGTGAGCTCGGCCGTGCGGGCGCCCGCCACCAGGCAGAAGCCGCGGGTGCTGGCGAACCTGCCCGCGGCGAGGGACGCGTTCGTCGGGCGGCAGCAGGAGCTGACGAAGCTCGACCAGCTCCTGCGCCGGCACCGTCTCGTTACGCTCGTGGGCAGTGCGGGTGCGGGCAAGACGCGGCTCGCGCTGGAGGTGGCGGGGCGGTTGCGGCGCGGGCGCACGGACCGGGTGCTGCTGGTCGAGCTGGGCCAGGTGACCGACGGTGGTGCCGTGCTGCCGGCCGTCGCGCACGCCCTGGGGGTCGAGCAGTCGGACGAGCCGTTGCGGGACACGGTGCTGGAAACGCTCGTGAACATGAGGGTGGTCGTCGTCCTCGACAACTGCGAGCACCTGCTCGACACGTGCGCGGAGCTGGCCGACCTGCTGCTGAACCGCTGTCCCGGTGTGCGGGTGCTCGCGACGAGCCGGGAGGCGCTGTGGATCAGCGGTGAGGTGAGCTTCCACGTGGAGGGCCTGCCGGTGCCGTCGACGGACCGCGACCTGGTCACGACGGCGGCGCCGCGGTCGGAGGCGGTGAAGCTGTTCGTCGAACGCGCACGCGAGCGCAAGCCGGACTTCCGCCTCACGCCGGAGAACACGGCGGCGGTCGCGCTGCTGTGCGCGCGGCTGGAGGGCATGCCGCTGGCGATCGAGCTGGCCGCGCGCTGGGTGCAGCTGCTGCCGGTGGCGGACATCTGCGACCGCGTGGACGAGCCGCTGGAGCTGCTGACGCTGGGCTGCCGCAAGTCGCCCGCGCGGCAGCGGTCGTTGCGGGAGGCGATCGACTGGAGCTACCGGTTGCTGCAGCCGGACGAGCAGTTCGTGCTGCGCAGGCTGAGCGTGTTCGACGGCGGGTTCGACCTGGCGGCGGCCACCGAGGTGTGTTCGACGGAACGGTCGGCGGAACCGGTGCTGGACGTGCTGTCCCGGTTGCAGGCCAAGTCGCTGCTGACCGCGGTGCCCGGCACGACGCGGTTCCGGCAGCTGGAGCCGGTTCGCCTGCACGCCAGGGAGAAGCTGGCCGTGGCGGGTGAGCTGGACGTCGCGTTCGAGGCGCTGGCGCGGTGGTTCACCGACCTGTCGGACGTGCTGATCACGGCGCCGCTGTCGATGCCGGCGGAGGTGCAGGACCGGCTCGACAACCACGTCGACAGCCTGCTCGGCACCGTCGAGTGGGCCGCGGACCGCGCTGACGAGCGGTTGTTGCTGCTCACCGCGGCGCTCGCCGACTGCGCTGCCCGGCGGGGGCGGCTCGGCCAGGCCAGGGCGCTGCTGCGGGACGCGCTGCGGCGACCGTCCACAAGGGACGACTACCGGTGTGTGGCGCTCAACCACGCGGCCAGGTTCGCCGCCGAGCAGGGTGACCGCGACGAGGCCGTCGAGCTGTCCGGTGAGGCGTCGCGGCTGGTGCGCGGCATCGGTCACCCGGCGCTGGTGATGAGCTGCCGCAGCACGCTCGCGGCGGTGCAGCAGTCGAGCGGCGACTGGGAGGCGTCGGACGAGAACAACACCGAGTGCCTGCGCGTCGCGGAGCTGCTCGGTGAACCCCTTGCGCGCGCGACGTGCCTGGTCGACCTGGCGCGCACGGCGTTGTCGCTGGGCAAGCACGAACGCGCCGAGAAGGCGGTCATGAAGGCGTTGCCGATCTCGCGCACGTCGGGTGTGCCCGCGCGCATCGCCGGTGCCCTCACCACGCGGGGCGCCGTGGCGTTGGTGCAGGGCGATCTGGACGAGGCGGCGCACGCCTTCCGGGAGGCGTTGCGGATGGACGGCGTGAACCCGCTGAGCGCCCCGGACGCGTTGGAAGGCCTCGCCATAGCGGCGATGCTGCGCGGTCAGGCTGAGCGCGCGCTGCGGCTGGAAGCGACCGGGCGTGCGATGCGCCGGTCGGTCGGCGTTGTGCCGGACCCGTTCTGGGCGGAGAAGGTCGCCGGTGCGATGAGCACCGCGCGGCTGATGCTGCCCGTCCAGCGCGCCGATGAGGCCGCAACCCCTTTGACCCCGACCGAGATCGAGGCGTTCATCCAGGACGAGGTGTGGCTCGACCGCACGGAGGCCGCGCACGGCGAGCTGGACGACCACGAACGGCGTGTCGTCGCGCTGCTGTCGGCCGGACTGACGAACCAGCAGATCGCGAACCGGCTCAACGTGTCCGTCCGCACCGTGGCGGCCCGGTTGCAGCGCCTGCGGGACAAGCTCGGGCTGAGCAGCCGCGAGGACATCGCGGCGTGGGGCGCGGAACGCGCCATCGGCTGACCGGCCACCGGGCTGCGCAAAGGTTTGCGCGCATCGACCGACAGTAGGGCGTGGCGGCGGAAAAGGCTTCTGAACCGCATCAGCACTAGTCCGTTCGAGTGACGGCAGAGGTCTAGACCTTGACCTTCAAGTGGTCTAAACCACATCGTTCAGGCACCCCCTGCGACTGAGGAGACCGATGTCCAAGTTCCGATGGCATCTAGCTGCTCTCTTCGCGGCAGTAGCCGCGATGGTCCTCGGAATCGTCGTCGTGCCCGCCGCGAGCGGTGCCGGTGGCGTTTCCGCCACGTTCTCCAAGGGTTCGGACTGGGGAACGGGCTTCGAGGGCAAGTACACGATCACGAACAACAGCGCGGCGGCCCTGACGTCGTGGACCGTGGAGTTCACGCTCCCGGCCAACCACCGCGTGACCTCGCTGTGGGACGGCTCGTACACGACGAGCGGTCAGAACGTCACGGTCAAGAACACCTGGAACGGCAACATCGGTGCCGGCGGGTCGGTGAGCTTCGGCTTCAACGGCTCGTACACCGGCACGTTCGGTGCGCCGACGAACTGCAAGCTCAACGGCGGCTCGTGCGAGGCGGGCGGGACGAACCCGACCACCACGACCACGACCAGCACCACCACGAGCACGACGACCACCACCACGACCACCACGACGACGACCACCGGTCCGCCGCCGCCTCCCGGGAAGATCAACCTGGGCTACTTCACGGAGTGGGGTGTGTACCCGGCCCGCAACTACCAGGTGAAGAACATCGACACCTCGGGTTCGGCGTCGAAGCTCACGCACATCAACTACTCGTTCGGCAACGTGGTCGGCGGCAAGTGCACCATCGGTGAGGCCTTCCCCGCGATCGAGAAGGCGATGACCGCGGCGGAAGCCGTCGACGGCGTGGCCGACACGTGGGACCAGCCGGTGCGCGGCAACTTCAACCAGCTGATGAAGCTGAAGAAGAAGTACCCGCACCTCAAGGTGCTGTACTCGTTCGGCGGCTGGACCTGGTCCGGCGGCTTCGGTGAGGCGTCGCGGAACCTGCCCGCGTTCGTCGACTCCTGCTACAACCTGCTGAAGGACCCGCGCTGGGCCGGTCTGTTCGACGGCATCGACATCGACTGGGAGTACCCGAACGCGTGTGGCCTGTCGTGCGACACGAGCGGTGCGGCGGCGTTCAAGAACATGTCGCAGGCGCTGCGCACCAAGTTCGGCCAGAACTTCCTGGTGACCGCTGCGATCACGGCTGACGGCTCCGCCGGCGGCAAGATCGACGCGGCCGACTACGGCGGCGCGGCGCAGTACCTGAACTGGTACAACGTCATGACGTACGACTACTTCGGTGCGTGGGCGGCCCAGGGCCCGACGGCTCCGCACTCCCCGCTCACGTCGTACAACGGCATCCCGACCGCCGGGTTCAACTCCGAGGCCGCGATCTCGAAGCTGCGCTCGAAGGGCGTTCCGGCCAGCAAGCTCCTGCTCGGCATCGGCTTCTACGGCCGCGGCTGGACGGGCGTCACGCAGGCCACCCCCGGTGGCACGGCGACCGGCCCGGCTCCCGGCACGTTCGAGGCGGGCATCGAGGACTACAAGGTCCTGAAGACCAAGTGCCCCACCACCGGCACGATCGCCGGCACGGCCTACGCGTTCTGCAACGGCCAGTGGTGGAGCTACGACACCCCGCAGACGATCACCAGCAAGATCCAGTGGGCACGCGGCCAGGGTCTGGGCGGCGCGTTCTTCTGGGAGCTCACGGGTGACACCGCGAACGGAGAGTTGATCACCGCGATGAAGAACGCCCTCGGGTAGTCCTTCGACAACGCCGGGAGGGGAGCTGGTCAGCCCAGCTCCCCTTTCGTTTGCCCGGAAACAGCCGGGTCAGCAGAACGCTTCGGTGAGCAGCTTCAGGTAGGCGTCGGTGGGGTTGCCGCTGGTGGGTGCGCTGGTCGCCGACAGCTCCAGGCGCTTCCGGGTGTCCGGCGTGGTCAGCAGCTCCGAGGAGTAGCCGGGGATGCCGCCGCCGTGGCCCCACACCTTCGTGCCGCACGGCAGGGTCTGCACCTGCAGGCCCAGGCCGTAGTCGGGACTGACCGCGGTCGTCCTGCTGATCTCCTGCTGCTGCGCGGGCTTGAGCAGCTTGCCGCTCGCCAGCGCGACGACGAACGTGTCGAGGTCCTTCGTCGTGGAGATCATCTCACCGGCGGCCCACGCGACCGACGGGTTGAGGCGGGTGACGTCGGTCGGCTTGCCCTTCACGGTCGAGTAGCCGTGCGCGTGCGGGCCCCTGATGTCCAGGTCGTCGCCGGGCACCTCGGTGTCGGCCAGCCGCAGCGGCTTGAGGATGCGCTGTTCGACGGCCTTCTCGTACGGGCGGCCGGTGATCTTCTCGACCAGCAGGCCGGCAACGACGTAGTTGGTGTTGGAGTAGCTCCACTGCGCGCCGGGCTCGAAGTCGAGCGGCCGGTCCGTGGAGATCTTGAGCATCTCCTGCGGTGACCAGTGCTTGTAGCGGATCTGCTCGAAGCCGTCCGGGTCGAGCGCCAGCGCGCTGGTGTAGTCGTAGAGCCCGCTGGTGTGCTGCAACACCTGCCGCACGGTGATGCGGGTGTCGATCGAACCGGGCAGGTAGCGCACGACCGGCGCGTCCAGGTCGAGCTTGCCCTCGCCGGCGAGCTGCAGCAGCACCGTCGACACGAACGTCTTGGTGATGCTGCCGATGCGGAACCGGCCGTTCTCCGGCACCGGGCGGTTGCGGTCGAGCTCGGCCTTGCCGGACCGTGCGGTGAGGCGGTGGCGCCCGTCGGTCACCCTGACCTGGACGCCGAGCGCTCCCCCGCTCGCCGTGATCTGGTCGAGCGCCCCCTGCACGACCCCGCGGTCGATCGCGCCGCCGGTGGCGTCGGCCGTGGTGTCGGCCGCGAGCGCGGTGCCGGTGGTGGCGGCGAGCAGTCCGGCCGTCGTGATGCCGGCCACGAGTCGAACTCTCAGTCGAATCCCCATGTCCACCACCTTGTCGAGGCGCGGGGACCGCCGCATCCACCTCAAGGCGGACGGCCTCCCTAGGGGTGACCCTGACCCGGAGGGCGCCCTGGTGTGGAATCGCTTGCACGGCAACGAGATCGGCCGTCACCGACCGGGCGGAGATCGGCGGTTCCAGGTGGCGTGATCTGCCCTTGGGGGCGAACGACGGCTGATCGGGCCGGATCAATAGGGCTTGTGCGCCGCTTTCATGGCCGAGACGAGCATTGCGCGCACTTTCGGCCAATGCACGTCCTGCTGACAGGAGAAAGGCGGCAGGAACCCGCCGCAGGTGCCCGACGAGGCACCGATCTCCCAGACGAAACTCGGCACGCCCAGGTCGTCGTACACCCAGTCGTCGGTGGCACCGGAGGCGTTGTAGAGCAGCTCGCCCGGCTGGCCCGCGCGGAACCCGGACAGCGCGGCCATCTCGTTCGCGATCCTGCGCAGCGCCTCGTCGTTGCCGGACTTCTGCGTGCTCCAGCCCCACGGGAAGAGCACGTAGTTGCCGTAGCTGTGCATGGAGATCACGGCACCGGTCGTGTCCGGTGTGGCCGCCGCGGTGTCACCGGGCGCGCGGGTGTCGCGGTAGAGGCTGTGCCACAACGCTTGCAGCGCCTGGGTCTCCACCTCGGAGTCGGCGCGCGGGCCGCGGTAGACCTCGCTGCACCTGTTCGCGGAGCTGCCGACCTCACCCCAGTGCGAGCCGGCGTTGCGGTTGAGGTCGACGCCGCGCGGACCGCTGGAGCAGGTGCCCTGCGCGTTCTTGCGGTGCGGCACGGGGGTGTCGCCGCCGGACTCGACGATGTCCACGCCGTCGGGGTTCGCGATCGGCACGACCCAGACCTCCAGGTCGTCGAGCAGCGCGGTCAGGTCGGAGCCGACCAGGTCGTCGACGAACCGCCACGCCAGGTCACCGGTGGTGATCTCGCGGGCGTGCAGCTGCCCCATCACGAACAGCCGCGGCTTCGGCGCGGCCGGCGTCAGCGCGCAGTCGCCGGGCGCCATCCTGGTGATGCAGACGGCTTTCAGGTCGTGGCCGCCGTCGCCCTGGGTCTTGCGCCAGGAGTCGCCGTAGTCGACGACGGTCGCGAGGTCCGGGTGCTGTGCGGCGACCTCGTCGAGGTGGGCGAGGTGCGCGGTGACCGTGCGGTAGCCGCCGTAGTAGGTCGTGGCGTCGGGCGACCGCGGCACCTGTTGAGACGCGGGCAGCGCCGACTCGACAGTGGACTGGAAACCGTCGGCGCGGAGGTCGTCGGCGGTGTGCGCGTTCCCGATGACGAAGAGGTCCGCGCCGTCGCGGTGTTCCGCGACGTCATAGCCGAGGCCGAGCAGCCGTTCGGCCGATTCCCCCAGCGGGGCCGGGACCCGCAGCACGTACGTCGCCTGTGGACCGTCCGCCGGCGCCGGTGCCGGGCTGAGCAGCAGGGTCAGGCCGGCGAGCAGGGCGAGGGCGGTCCGCATGACCACCGATGATCGGCCGTCCGGGTGAGCCGCGCCAGTCCGTTCGACCGGACGGATGACTACCGTCCGGTCAGTGGGACCCGCAAACTGCCGCTTGGCGAGCTGTGACGAAAATCAATAAGATCGGTCCCAGCATCGCAGCGGTTATTGTGCTCCACGCCGAAACCGACTCGACGACAGCGAGGTCCGCACACAGCCCACGGGAACCCAACGGGAGCGTCAGCCATGGATCATCTCCACCTCGACACCAACGTCGCTGAGATCTCCTACCTCGGCTTGCCGGACCACCTGTACTTCCCCTGGCGCGGCTCCCTCACCGACGACGACGAGGGGCTGGAGCCCACGATCGTCCGCAGCCTGGACTGAGCTCGCCGGGATCGGGCGGGTCAGCCGGTGCGCAGGCGGTGGGCCAGCGCGGTGTGGCGGCGGCCGGCCCCCACGGTGCGCACGGCCTGGCCGATGGCGCGTTTCGAGCCCACGAGGACGACGAGCTTCTTCGCGCGCGTGACGGCGGTGTAGAGCAGGTTGCGCTGCAACATCATCCACGCGCTGGTCGTGATCGGGATGACCACGCACGGGTACTCGCTGCCCTGCGACCGGTGGATGGTCATGGCGTAGGCGTGGCTGAGCTCGTCCAGCTCGGAGAACTCGTAGTCGACGTCCTCGTCCTCGTCGGTGCGGATGGTGAGCTTCTGCTCGACCGGGTCCAGCGCGGTGACGACGCCCAGGGTGCCGTTGAAGACGCCGTTGCGGCCCTTGTCGTAGTTGTTGCGGACCTGGGTGACCTTGTCCCCCACCTTGAACACCCGGCCGCCGAAGCGCTTCTCCGGCAGGTTCTCCCGCGACGGCGTCAGCGCCTCCTGCAGCACCGCGTTCAGCGAGCCGGCACCGGCAGGACCGCGGTGCATGGGAGCGAGCACCTGGATGTCCTTGCGCGGGTCGAGCCGGAACCTGCGCGGGATGCGGTTCGCCACGACGTCGACCGTGAGGGTCGCGGCGTCCTCGGCCTCGTCGGCGGCGAAGAGGAAGAAGTCCGGCAGGCCCTGCACCACCGGGTACTCGCCGCTGTTGATGCGGTGGGCGTTCGTGACGACGCCCGACTCCTGCGCCTGCCGGAAGATGTGCGTGAGCCGGACGTTCGGGACCGGACTGCCGTGGGCCAGCACGTCCCTGAGCACCTCGCCCGCCCCGACGGACGGCAGCTGGTCGACGTCGCCCACCAGCAGCAGGTGCGCGCCCGGCGGCACGGCCTTCACGAGCTTGTTGGCGAGCAGCAGGTCCAGCATCGACGCCTCGTCCACCACGACCAGGTCGGCGTCGAGCGGGTGGTCGCGGTCGTAGGCGGCGTCACCGCCGGGCTTGAGCTCCAGCAACCGGTGCACGGTGCGGGCCTCGTGGCCGGTCAGCTCGGTGAGGCGCTTCGCGGCGCGGCCGGTCGGGGCGGCCAGGACGACCTTCGCGCGCTTGGCCAGCGCCAGCCGGACGATCGAGCGCACGGTGAAGCTCTTGCCGCAGCCCGGTCCGCCGGTGAGCACCGCGACCTTGCGGGTGAGGGCGAGCTGCACGGCCTCCCGCTGGTGCTGCTCCAGCTCGGTGCCGAGCCAGGCGAGCGCCCTGTCCCAGTTCACGCCCTGGAAGCTCGGCATGCGGTCGGTGTCGCTGTGCAGCAGGCGCCTGAGCTGGGCCGCCAGTGAGATCTCCGCGCGGTGGAACGGCACCAGGTAGATCGCGATCTCGTCGTCGGGCAGCTCCTCGCGGACCACGCCCTCCTCCTCGACGAGCTCGGCGAGGCAGTCGATGACGAGCCCGGTGTCGACCTGGAGGATCTTGATGGCCTCCGCGATGAGCGCCTGCTCCGGCAGGTAGCAGTTGCCGTCGGTGGTGGCCTCGGAGAGCGTGAACTGCAGGCCGGCCTTGACCCGCTGCGGGCTGTCGTGGGGGATGCCGACGGCCTTGGCGATCACGTCGGCGGTCTTGAAGCCGATGCCCCACACGTCGCTCGCCAGCCGGTACGGCTCCTCGCGCACGACGTCGACGGCCTTGTCGGTGTACTGCTTGTAGATGCGGACGGCCAGCGACGTGGAGACGCCGACCCCTTGGAGGAAGACCATGACCTCCTTGATGGCCTTCTGCTCCTCCCAGGCGTCCGCGATGGCCTTCGTGCGCTTGGGGCCGAGCTTCGGCACCTCGATGAGGCGCTCGGGCGTGTGCTCGATGACGTCGAGCGCGTCGACGCCGAAGTGCGTGACGATCTTGTCGGCGAGGACCGGGCCGATGCCCTTGATCAGCCCGGAGCCCAGGTAGCGGCGGATGCCCTGGATCGTGGCGGGCAGGACGGTCGTGTAGTCGTCGACGTGGAACTGCTTGCCGTACTGCGGGTGCGAACCCCAGCGGCCGCGCATCCTGATCGACTCGCCGGGCTGGGCGCCGAGCAGCGCGCCGACGACCGTGACCAGGTCACCGCGGCCGGTGTCGACCTTCGCGACGGTGTAGCCGTTGTCCTCGTTGGCGTAGGTGATCCTCTCCAGGACCGCTTCGAGGACGTTCATGACGTGAACCTACAGCGCTCTGCACACGATCTTCACAACTTGTCCCGGCGTCCTCCACGAGCGGGTCTTAGAGTCGCCGTCATGACAGGTCAGCGCCGGGTGCTCGTGGTCGAGGACGACATCACGATCGCCGAGTCCGTGGCCGCGCGGCTGCGGGCGGAGGGCTTCGAGGTGTCCGTGGCCCACGACGGTCCGTCGGGGGTGGCCGCCGCGGCGTCGTTCGTCCCGGACCTGGTGGTCCTGGACGTGATGCTGCCGGGGTTCGACGGGCTGGAGGTGTGCCGCCGCATCCAGGCGGCGCGCACGGTGCCGGTGCTGATGCTGACTGCTCGCGGGGACGAGACGGACCTGCTGGTCGGGCTCGCCGTGGGGGCGGACGACTACCTGACCAAGCCGTTCTCGATGCGCGAGCTGGCCGCTCGGGTGCACGTGCTGCTGCGGCGGGTCTCGCGGGCGGCGGTGTCGCGCACGCTGGAGCTGGGGGACCTGTCGATCGACCTCGCGGCACGGCGCGTGCACCGGGGCGGCACCGAGGCGCACCTGACGCCGACCGAGTACGACCTGCTGGTGTTCCTGGCCGAACGGCCGTCCGCGGTGCAGGGCCGCGACCGGTTGCTGTCCGAGGCGTGCGGGTGGCACGACGGCGCGTCGTCGCGGACGGTGGACAGCCACGTGAAGGCGTTGCGGCGCAAGCTCGGGGCCGACCTCATCCGCACCGTGCACGGCATCGGGTACGCGCTGGAGGTGCCCCGGTGAGGAGGGTCCTGGCTCTGCTGGACCTGCTGCCGCGTCCGCTGGACTCGGTGCGGTCCATCAAGCTGAAGCTCGGGATCGTGATCGTGGTGTCCGGGTGCGTGTCGTTCGCCTACTTCCGGTACGCGACCGGGTGGCTGCCGCCGCGCACCACGCTGATGGCGCTGGTGCTGGGGCTCATCACCTCGCAGCTGCTGGCGCACGGCATGACCTCGCCGTTGCGGGAGATGACCTCGGCGGCCCGGTCGATGGCCTCCGGCGACTACTCGCTGCGGGTGCGCGCGACCTCGGTCGACGAGGTCGGGCAGCTCGCGGAGGCGTTCTCGGTGATGGCCTCGGACCTGGCCGCCGCCGACCAGCAGCGGCGCGAGCTCATCGCCAACGTGTCGCACGAGCTGCGGACGCCGATCTCGGCGTTGCAGGCCGTGCTGGAGAACGTCGTCGACGGCGTCGCCCAGCCCGACGCGGCGACGATGCGGACCGCGCTGGCCCAGACCGAACGGCTGGGCCGGCTGGTCACGGAGCTGCTGGACCTGTCGAAGATCGACGCCGGGGTGCTGTCGCTGAACCGGGAGCCGCTGTCGGTGGCGGCGCTGGTGGCGGACGTGGTGGCGGAGGCGTCGGTCGCCGCCCCCACGGCGTCCTTCGAGGTGTCGGTCGCCGACGGGCTGACGGTCTTGGCCGACGGGGAGCGGCTGCACCAGGTGCTGGTGAACCTGGTGGACAACGCGGCCCGGCACGGTCCCACCGGGGGGTTGGTGACCGTGTCCGGGCACGCGTCCGGCGGGTCGGTGGTGCTGGAGGTGCGCGACGAGGGGCCGGGGATCGCCCTGGCCGACCGGTCGCGGATCTTCGAGCGGTTCACCCGCGGGGAACGCGCGGGCGGTGGTGGGACCGGGCTCGGTCTCGCCATCGCCCGGTGGGTGGTGGACCTGCACGGCGGCACCATCGCCGTGGTCGACCCCGGGTCGTGCATCCGGGTGACGTTGCCCAGCTGAACCACTTTTTCTGGCTTTCGTGCGCACCGCTGGCCGGTGCGCCGGTGGAGTGCGCCCTTTTTCTGGGCTTGGAGAGGGATATGACTGACTCGACGCGTTCGCCCGGTTCTTCTGAGCCGTTGGAGCCTTCGGAGAAGCCGGGGGGTGCCGGGCCGCGGTACCGGCACCTGCGCAAGGCGGCCTACCGGCCGCGGGTTCGCGCGGCGGAGGAACGGGCTGCGGAAGCTGCTGCGGCGGAACCGACTCCGGAACCTGCTGCGGCGGAACCGGCTGCGGAAACCGCAGCGGAGGAACGGGCTGCGGAGGAACCGGTTTCGAAACCCGCGGCGGAGGAACGGGCTGCGGAGGAACGGGCTCCGAAACCCGCAGCGGAGGAACCGGCTCCGGAACCCGTCGCGGAGAAACAGGCTCCGGAACCCGTCGCGAAGAGCCCCGACGCAGGCTCGCGCAGGGGTACCCCCGAACCGGGAACCCCTGCGTTTCAACGTACTCACGAGGTCCGACAAGATCCGGAGCCGAGCGAGAAGCCGCAGGTCGAGCAGCCTCCGGCCGCCACTGTGCCGCCACCGTCCCCCTGGGGCGGCCCACCCGCGCCACGCCTCGCGGGCCCCGTCATCGTCCCCTCCCCCAACCCGGTCCTCCCGTGGTGGCGCCCGCCCACCGACGCGGCACCGGCGAAGGTGCTCGGCGTCATGGCGGTCGCTGGTCTCGCCGCCGCCCTGCTCGCCCCGCCGAACAACGGCGTCGGCTGGTTCCTCGCCGGGGTGTTCGGCGTCGGCGCCGTGGTGTTCCACGCGGGCAAGCCGACCGTCGAACGGGCGTTGTGGCTCGCCGCGGCGCTCGCGTTCCTCGCCATGGGGTTCCTGCGGGCCGCCGAGTGGTTGTTCCCGATGGCCGTTCTCGCGTCGATGGTGTGCGGTTCGATCGCCATGGCGGGCGGGAAGACGGTGCGGGGACTGGTGTTCGGCGTGCTCGGGGTCGGGCTGGCCGGGTTCCGGTCGATCCCGTGGGTGGCGCGCAGCCTGAGCCGGCGCGGGCCGAAGAGCCTGCGGCCGTTCATCTCGGCCGGTGTGGCGTTGGTGCTGTTGCTGGTCTTCGGGTCACTGCTCGCGGGTGCGGACAAGGCGTTCAACGACTTCCTCGAGGGCCTGGTGCCGGACTGGGAGGTCGGCGAGTACGTGCGCATGGGGTTCTACGGGGCCGTGGCGGCGTTCGGCGCGGTCGGTGCGTGCTACCTGGTCGCGGCGCCCGCGCAGATCGACGAGGGCGCGGAGACCAAGCCGGGGACGTTGCGGCTCAAGGACTACGGGCTGCCGGTCGGGGCGCTCGTGGTGCTGTTCGCGGGGTTCGTGGCGACGCAGGTCGCGGTGCTGTTCGGGGGTGAGGCCTACGTGATGCGGACGGCGGGGGTCACGTTCGCCGAGTACGCGCGGTCCGGGTTCTGGCAGCTGCTGTGGGTGACGATCCTGACGCTCGCGGTCATCGCCGGGGTGGCGCGGTTCGCGGCGAAGCAGACCGCGCGGGACCAGCTGTGGCTGCGCGTCCTGCTCGGGGCGCTGGCGGTGCTGACGCTGGTGATCGTGTCGAGTGCGTTGAGCCGCATGTGGTTCTACCAGCAGGCGTACGGGTGGACGGTGCTGCGGCTGCTCGTCGCGTCGTGCGAGATCTGGCTCGGCGTGGTGTACCTGATGGTGATCGCGAGCGGGATCACGTTGCGCGCCAACTGGTTGCCGCGGGCCGTGGCCGGGACGGGTGCGGCGTTCCTGCTCGCCGTCGCGGTGGCGGACCCGGAACGCGTGGTGGCCGAGTACAACGTGACGAGGTTCGAGGCCACGCAGAAGATCGACACGTACTACCTGTCGACGCTGTCGGAGGACGCGGTGCCCGCGTTGCTGCGACTTCCCGCGGACAAACGGGACTGCGCCCTGCTGCGCCTGCGGATGCCGGGTGCCGAGGCTGATTGGCGGGAGTGGAACCTGGCGCGCCACAACGCTCGTGAGTCACTCGAAGGCGTGAAGGTGAGCGAACGCGTCTGTGAGTCGCCTTACTACACCGAACGGTAGTTGTTGGGCGGAGGTAAAGTTGCGGGTCCACCAGTTGCCGAGAGGGTGAGAAGTGACGCTGTCGTGACGCTTGCGGCCGAACCCGTTGTCCTTCGATCGATGTTCACGGCAGGGGATGCGCCCGCACCGCGCACACTGCTGGACATCCTGCGCGCGAGTGCCGAACAGCACCCGGACGCGCCGGCCGTCGACGACGGCACCACCGCGCTCACGTACCGCGCGCTGCTCGCGGAAGTCTTCGAGCTGAAGGAGAAGCTGGCCGCCGAGGGCATCGGGGTCGGCGACCGGGTCGGCATCCGCGTGCCGTCCGGCACCGTCGACCTCTACGTGTCGATCCTCGCCACCCTCGCGGCCGGCGCCGCCTACGTGCCGGTCGACTTCGAGGACCCGGACGAGCGCGCCGAGCTCGTTTTCGGTGAAGCGCAAGTGAGTGCGGTGCTCGGTGAAGGCCGATCCGTTGCACTGCGCGGAACTCCGCTGGGCGTGCCCGGCGAGCCCGGTCTCGGCAACGACGCGTGGATCATCTTCACGTCCGGTTCCACCGGCAAGCCCAAGGGCGTCGCGGTCACCCACCGCAGCGCCGCCGCGTTCGTGGACGCCGAGGCGCGGCTGTTCCTGCGGGACGAGCCGATCGGGCCGGACGACCGCGTGCTCGCGGGGCTGTCGGTCGCGTTCGACGCCTCCTGCGAGGAGATGTGGCTCGCGTGGCGCTACGGCGCCTGCCTGGTGCCGGCACCGCGGTCGTTGGTGCGCACCGGCATGGACCTCGGCCCGTGGCTGGTCGAGCAGGAGATCACCGTCGTGTCCACGGTGCCGACGCTGGCCGCGCTGTGGCCGGTCGAGGCGCTGGACGACGTGCGGCTGCTGATCTTCGGCGGCGAGGCGTGCCCGCCGGAGCTGGCCGAGCGGCTCGCCGTGCCCGGCCGCGAGGTGTGGAACACCTACGGGCCGACGGAGGCGACCGTCGTCGCCTGCGCCGCCCAGCTGACCGGCCAGGGCCCGGTCCGCATCGGCCTGCCGCTGGACGGCTGGGAGCTCGTCGTCGTCGACCAGCGGGGCGAGGTCGTGCCGATGGGTGAGTCCGGTGAGCTGGTCATCGGCGGCGTCGGCCTGGCCCGCTACCTCGACGTCGAGAAGGACGCGCAGAAGTACGCGCCGCTGCCGTCGATGGGCTGGGACCGCGCCTACCGCAGCGGTGACGTGGTCCGCGCCGAGCCGGAGGGCCTCGTCTTCCTCGGCCGCGCGGACGAGCAGATCAAGCTCGGCGGCCGCCGGATCGAGCTCGGCGAGGTCGACGCGGCGCTCGCGGCGCTGCCCGGTGTCGCCGGTGCCGCCGCCGCCGTGCGCACCACGCGCGGTGGCAACCAGGTCCTCGTCGGCTACGTCGTCGTCGACGACGGGTTCGACCAGGAGGCCGCGGTCGAGCAGCTGCGCACCGAGCTGCCCGCGGCGCTGGTGCCGCTGGTCGCGGTGGTCGACACGCTGCCGACGCGCACGTCCGGCAAGGTCGACCGGGCCGCGCTGCCGTGGCCGCTGGAGTCGATGGACACCGCGGGTGTCGTGTTCTCCGGTCTCGAAGGCTGGCTCGCGGAGCAGTGGGCCGCCGTCCTCGGGTCCGGTCCCGCCTCCGAGGGCGCGAACTTCTTCGCCTCCGGCGGCAGCTCGCTGGGCGCCGCACAGCTGGTCTCCCTGATCCGCACGCGCTACCCGAGCACGTCCGTGCAGGACGTCTACCAGCACCCGACGCTCTACAAGCTCGCGCGGCGCCTGGAGTCCTACGGTCAGACGGCCGAGGTGCGCGAGGTCGTGCCGACGCCGCGCTGGACCGGTGTCGTGCAGACGCTGCTGATGATCCCGCTGCTCACCGTCGCCGGCGCGCGCTGGGTCGTGGCCCTGACGGCGCTGTCGAACGTCCTGGGCTGGACCTCCGTGTCGTGGTGGTGGGTCGCCGCGGGGTTCTTGGTGTTCCTGAGCCCCGCCGGACGGCTCGCGATCTCCGCGGGCGGCGCCCGGCTGCTGCTGCGCGGCGTGAAGCCCGGCGAGTACCCGCGCGGCGGGTCCGTCCACCTGCGGCTGTGGACCGCCGAGATGCTGGCTCAGCAGTCACGTGCCACCGAGCTGTCCGGCTCCTGGGTCACGCACTACGCGCGGGCGCTCGGCGCGAAGATCGGCCCCGGTGTCGACCTGCACTCGTTGCCGCCGGTCACGGGCATGCTGAAGGTCGGGCGCGGTGCCGCCGTCGAACCCGAGGTGGACCTGTCCGGCTGGTGGCTCGACGGCGACCGGCTGCGCATCGGCCGCATCCGGATCGGCGCTGGCGCGACCGTCGGTGCCCGCAGCACGCTGTTCCCCGGTGCGCGGATCGGCAAGAAGGCCGAGGTGGCGCCCGGTTCGGGCGTGCGCGGCTCGGTGCCGACCGGTCAGCGCTGGGCCGGTGTGCCCGCGATCCGCGAGGGCAAGGCGGCGCGCTCGTTCCCGTCGCGCCGGCCGGAGCGGTCGCGGTTCTGGAACCTCATGTACGGCGTCTCGTCCGGTCTGCTGGGCGCGCTGCCGCTGCTCGCGGCGGCCCCGGCGGTGCTGTACGTGCTGCGCCGCCCGGTGACGCTCACGTCGGCGCTGTGGGACGTGCCGGTGGCCTCGGCGATCTGGTTCGGCTCCTACGCCCTGCTGGTGCTCATGGCCGTGCGGTTGCTGGGCATCGGCATGCGCGAGGGCCACTACCCCGTGCACAGCCGCGTGGCCTGGCAGGCGTGGACGACCGAGCGGCTGATGAACATCGCCCGTTCGGCGCTGTTCCCGCTGTACGCGTCGCTGTTCACGCCGGTGTGGCTGCGGCTGCTCGGCATGAAGGTCGGGCGCCGGGTCGAGGCGTCCACGGTCGTGGCGCTGCCGAAGATGACGCGCGTCGGTGACGGTGCGTTCCTGGCCGACGACACGATGGTCGCCTCCTACGAGCTCGGCGGCGGCTGGCTGCGGATCGCCACGGCCCGTGTGGGCAAGCGGGCGTTCCTGGGCAACTCGGGCATGACCGCACCCGGTCGCGCGGTGCCCAAGGGCGGGCTCGTCGGCGTGCTGTCCGCGGCGCCGAAGCGGGCCAAGGCCGGTTCGTCGTACCTGGGCATGCCGCCGATGAAGCTGCCGCGCACCGCGGCAGCGTCGGACGACTCGCGCACCTACGACCCGCCGGCGCACCTGCTGTGGGCGCGGGCCGTCGTGGAGCTGTTCCGGTTCGTGCCGGTGATGCTGAACGTCGCGCTGGTCGTGCTGGTGTTCTTCGCGCTGAAGGCGTTCGGCCTGTGGTGGGCCGGTGTGGTGCTGCTCGCCGCCGGTGTCGCCGCGTGCGTGGTGGCCGCGGTCGCGAAGTGGGTGCTGGTCGGGCGGTTCAAGGTCCGCGAGTACCCGCTGTGGTCGGCGTTCGTGTGGCGCAACGAGCTGGCGGACACGTTCGTCGAGGTGCTCGCGGTGCCGTGGCTCATCGGGTTCTCCGGTGGCACGCCGGTCATGAACCTCTGGCTGCGCTCGCTGGGCGCGTCGGTGGGCAGGGGCGTGTGGTGCGAGTCGTACTGGCTGCCCGAGGCGGACCTGGTGTCGCTGGGCGCCGGTGCCACCGTGAACCGCGGCTGCGTCGTGCAGACGCACCTGTTCCACGATCGCATCCTGCGGATGGACCGCGTGGAGCTGGGCGCCGGGTCCACCCTGGGCCCGCACGGGATCGTGCTGCCCGGCGCGTCCGTGGGCGACCACACGACGATCGGACCCGCCTCGCTGGTCATGCGCGGAGAAGATGTACCGTCGGGAACCCGTTGGCTGGGCAACCCGATCTCCGCGTGGACATGACCTTCTCCGTACACCATTACGCACTGGAGCTTGACTACAAGCCGCACTCCGCGCGCCTGTCCGGGCGCGCGGTGCTGCAGGCTTCCTGCGCGTCGCCGCTGTCGTCGTTCTCGCTGTCCTTCGGCTCGCTGCGGATCTCGAAGGTCCTGGTGAACGGCAGGCCGGCGCGCTACGGGCACGCCGGCGGGGTGCTGAACGTGCGTGCCGCCGTGCGCGGGTCGTTCTCGGTCGAGGTCCGCTACTCGGGCACGCCGACGCCGATCTCGACACCGGAGTGGGGCGACCTCGGCTGGGACGAGCTCACCGACGGCTCGATCGTGGCCTCGCAGCCGATCGGGGCGCCGTCGTGGTTCCCGTGCCTCGACCACCCCTCGTCCAAGGCCTCCTACCACCTGGAGGTCACCGCGCCCTCGCCGTACACCGTGGTGTGCAACGGGGTGCTGGTGGACGGCAAGGTCTCCGGCAGCACGACGAAGTGGACCTACTCGATGGCCGCGCCGATGGCCACCTACCTCGCGACCGTCCAGATCGGACAGTACGTGGAGGCGCTGCCCGGCGTGTGGGCGCCGGCGCGGCTGAAGCGCCTGGTGGCACACGACTTCGGGCGGCAGAACCAGATGGTCGAGCTGTTCTCGTCGCTGTTCGGGCCGTACCCGTTCGCCAGGTACGCGGTCGTGGTGACCGATGACGCGCTGGACGTTCCCGTTGAGGCGCAGGGGTTGTCGACGTTCGGTGCGAACCACGTGGACGGCCGTCGCGGCTCGGAGCGGCTGGTGGCGCACGAGCTGGCGCACCAGTGGTTCGGCAACTCCGTGGGTGTCGCGGAGTGGGAGCACATCTGGCTGAACGAGGGCTTCGCCTGCTACTCGGAGTGGCTGTGGTCGGAGGCCTCGGGCGGCCGGTCGGCGGACGCGTGCGCGACCGGGGCTCGTGACCTGCTGCGACGGCTGCCGCAGGACGTCGTGATCGGCCGGCCGGACCGGGCCGACTGGTTTGACGACCGGGTCTACAAGCGCGGGGCGTTGACGTTGCACGCGCTGCGCCGGGAGATGGGCGACGACTCGTTCTTCGCGTTGCTGCGGGAGTGGTGCGCGCGCCACCGGCACGGCGTGGTGACGACGGAGGACTTCCTGGCGCTGGCCGGGCACCGGGACCTGCTGACCCGGTGGTTGTTCAAGCCGGAGCTACCGCGCTGAGACCTCGGTGCCGCAGTTGGTAGTGGAAAAGTGCTTGTTGATGTTGAGTTGGTGGTGAGCCTTTTCCAACTTGTTCTGGCAGGTCAGGGCGCTGTCGCGAAAGCTCTGCGCGTCATCGACGTGTGGAACCGCTCTCACGCCGCTACCGCGCTGAGTTGGTTGTAGTTACAGGCAGAAGACAACGTTGTCAGATCACCTCAACTACCGCCAACTGGTCGGTGGACACCGGTGAGAGCGCGACCATCAAGATTGCGAACGTCAGGGAAACGATGACTCCTGATCGCAACGACCCAGCACCGCCGACTCGAGCCGCTTGCGGCAGACCCGTCGGTCACACCTCGCCACCACCAGCGGAACCAGGATGGAAAAGGCTCGGTACTTGCAGATGCCCGGGAAGCAGGGGGATCAGGCGGTGAAGCGCCACACCAGCGGTGGACGGCCGCCCTTGGGCAGTGCCGACGCGTGCTGGGTGGTGCGTTCCAGACCGGGTACGCGGTCCATCGTGCGGCCCAGGTTGGCCGGGTAGGGGCGGTCGCCGGTCAGCGACTCGGTCACGTCGAGCGCCTGTGCCGTCGTGAACTCCGGTCCGAGCAGGCCCGCGGTGAACGCCACGTCGCGCCAGAGCTTGTCGGCGAGCAGCGGGCGGCAGTCGGCGACGATCCGGTTGTGGTCGAAGGCCAGCGCGGGCACGGCGTCCAGCGTGGTCCAGGTCAGGTCGTTCCGGCCGGGGCGGGTGAGCGTGGCCCACAGCGCGATCGACAGCGTCGGGCCGCGCGGGTCGCGGGACGGCTCGTCGAACATCGCGAGCTGGCCGGTGGCGGTCACGGACTCCTCGGCCAGGCCCAGCTTCCCGGTGACGGCCCTGGTGGTCGCGTCCCGCAGGCGTTCGCCCTTGCCCAGCAGCACACCGGGCAGGGCGAGCTCACCGGCGAACGGGTCGTGCGCCCGCGGTGCCACCCCCAGGAGCACCGCGCGCGCGTCCGGGTCGAACCGGAGTGCGATCACGTCCACCGACACCAGCGTCGACTCGATCATGGCGTGAATTCTCCCGCACCGCGTAGTCCGCCCTGGCCGGGCCCGCCCCGGTGACCAGCACCTCGACGTCGAGCAGGTGTTCCAGGTACGCCACCGGGTCCGGCATCTCCTCCAGGCCCTCGTGGGTGGCGACCTGGAGGCCGTCGGCGTCCAGGTGCGTCACGGCCAGCCCGTCGACGCCACCGCAGCACCGCACCGAGTACTGGAGCAGCCGGGCGTCGAGGTGACCGGCCCGCCAGGCGCCCTGGAACTCCCCCGTGCCGTTGTGCCGCTCCGGGAACCGGGCGAGAACGGCCGGGTCCTCCGTCGGCAGCGGGCCGGCGCCGTGCCTGGTCTGGTAGGTCCTGGTCACGCCGATCACCCGGGCCGGGCGGCCGTTCAGCAGCTCCCTGGCGTTGCGCGGCGTCACGGTCGACCACGTCGTGTGCGGGTGGAACCCGTGGGTCTCGTCGAGCAGAACGCCTTGGGCGCCTTCGAAGACGACCCGGCCGGCACCGTCGAGCTCGTCACCGGTCGTGATGCGCACGGCGTCGGCGAAGGACCGGTAGAGCGCGACGAGCCCGTCGACGTCGGCGGTGGCGCCGGTCAGCGGCTCGTAGAACCGGGCGAGCGCGTCCAGCTTGTGCCGCAACGCCCTCGGGTCCAGGCAGTCGCCGACGGTGGGGGCGGGGCCCGGTTCGCCGAGCACCCGCTGCCCCTCGACCACCTCCCACGCGTTCCTCCCGGCGAGCAGCCCGTACCAGGCGGTCTCGCCGATGCCCTTGCCGCACGAGCCGTGCCGGTCGGCGCCCCTGGCCCTCTCCCTGGCCCGGTTCGCGGCGACGTGGACCGGCGTGGTGAGCAGTGCCCGCGCGTCGACCGACATCAGCGACAGCGGGTCCGCGACACCGATGGCTTCCAGCTCGCGCGACTCGGTGGCGAGCGCGATCGGTTCGACGAGCACGTGGCGCGACAGCCAGGTCGGCACGCCCGCGAGCGTGCCCGACCCGAACTGGCTGAACGTGTGGTGCCGGTCGCCGACGACGACGTTGTGCGCGGCCTGCGCTCCCCCGTTGAACCGCACGACCTTCGACACCGACCCGTCCGCGCACAGGGCGTCGACCACGGCGCCCTTGCCCTCGTCGCCGAACCCGAGCCCGACGACGACCACGTGGCCGGTCACGTCAGCGTCACGTCGTCGGGGCCGTCGATGGCGAGCGGCGCGGCGGTGACCGGGCGGGCGGTGGCACCGACGGCGACCAGCGCCTTGCCGACCGACCTGCTCTCGGCGACCGACCCGATCTCGGCGAGGTCGACGAGCGCCTGGTCGAGGTCGACGACCTGCTCCTCCATGCCGATCGTGGCGGCGATCAGCTCGCACACCGCGCCGGGGTCGTCGAGCTTGAGGAAGTTCTGCCCGAGGATCGACCGCCAGTGCTCGGCGATGCTGTCGTCGTTGAAGTACGACGACTGGTTGGGCAGGATGAAGTAGACGTTCCACCTGCGGGCGAGCTCCCGGTACACCGACACGGGGTCGATGTCCTGATGGACGTCGTCGCCGATGACCCGGCGGATGTGCTCGGCCTTCAGCCGCCGCTTGTTCAGCTCGTCGCCGATGATGAACAGGTAGCCCTTGCGTCCGCGCTTCTGCCAGGCGTCGGTGACCACGTGCCGCGCGATGAAGTACGCGGCCAGCTCGTACGACTCGCTCTTCTGCCCGCCGCCGTTGCCTTCGAGGAAGATGTCGCGCAGCTGCTCGTCCATGCGGTTGTCCGACTCGAACTGCCCGACCTGCAGCGGGACCCGGTCGCTGTCGGCGTCGCCGATGCCGCCGAACATCAGCTGCGGGTCGGTGAGGTACCCCTTGCGCTGCAACAACCCGTGCAGCTTGCCGAGCTTGCCCTGCATGATCCGCGGCACGCTGCCCATCGACCCGGTCACGTCGAACAGCACCGCGATGGGTGTCGAGTCGGCGTGGTCGGGCGAGTCGCGGCACTCGCGGACCGCGACCTTGAACGGGTCGAGCGCGGGTGCGGCCTTCCAGTCGTCCCGCGGCCGCGACCGGACCGACGCGGTGTAGCCGAAGTCTGCGATCCCCTTGGCGGCGCGGAAGGTCTTGGCCGCCGCGTAGGCGTTGTCGTCCCACTTGCCGTGTCCCATGGTCATTCTCCAGTCTCGGGGAGGGCGAACGGGCGGAACACCCGTGGCCCGTAGAGGTCTTCGAGCAGGTCGTCGTACTCGCCGAGCAGGTCGACGGCGTCCGGGCGGCGCCGCGGCTGGTCCTGCAGGCACCCGCCGGCGAACGCGAGCTGGCGTTTCTCGTCCGGCCGCAGCACCTCCCGCATCAGCAGGTGTGCCATGTGGACGTCGGTGGCCGCCGTGGCCGGGTGGCCCAGGCCGATCTCCGGCGGGTAGGTGGTCGTGCGGCTGGTGGCGAGGAGCCGCTGGCCCTCCTCGACGGCGAACGACCAGCCGGCCAGCACGATGCCGTGCTGCCGCGGGTGGACCAGGACGTTGTCCGCGGTGACGGCGCCGTGCACGAGACCGGCCTGGTGCGCGCCGGCCAGCGCTTTGAGCAGCCTGCGGTGCATCCACGCGTAGTCGCGGCCGTCGAGGCCCGCCGGGAAGGCCTTCCTGACCTCGGCGAGCGTCACGAACCCGTCCCGCAGCGGGTCGAGCACGGTGAAGGCGCGCGACCCCTTGGCGACGTCGCCGGAGGTGTCGAGCAGCCGCGGGTAGAACGGCCGCAGCCACTGGTTGTGGTCGGTGAACCGCTCCAGCCGCCGCAGCGCCTGCCACTCGCCGTGCAGCAGCGGGTTGAGCGCCGGGTTGCGCACGACCTTCACCACGTGCGGGCCGTCCGACTCGTACAGGTTGGCGATGCTGCCCCGCGCGAACGGCTCCCCGATGCGGTAGAGGCCCGTCCTGGTCCTGAGCTCGACGCGGGTGCCGTGCGCCCAGTCGTGGTGCAGGCCGGTCAGCTTCGCCGCCGCGGCGTGGGCCCGCGGGTGGTGCGGGCCCACCACGTCGGGGTGCAGGACCGAGGCCAGGGCGTGGTACCGGCGCTTGGCCTGCCTGCGGCCGGCCGGGTCGGTGGTCCGCGGGCCGAAGAGGGCTTCGGGGGTCGCGGCACCTTCCACCTGGTCCAGGGCCTCGGTCGTCGTGAGCATGGTTTGAGTCTAAGAGACTCAAACTCGGATTGCAACGGCCGGGTGACCGGTGTGATCCGGACGACCTTCCCCTGTACGAGTGAGGCGGCTCATGGTGTTCCGCCGTCGGGACCACGGGTAACCGGTCCGGAACGGAAGGAGGAAACAGGTGCTGTTCGTGGTGCTCGGGTGTTCGGTGGTCTTCTCGTTGCTGGTGGTGGAGGTGGTGCACCGGCTGGTGCGGCGCTTCACCCACAGCGGGCGGATGTACCGTCCCGGGCAGGCGTTCGCGGCGGTGCTGGCCACTCAGATAAGCCTCAGCGTGTACCCGGTCGACGCGCCGGTCACGCAGCACGTCCTCGGCATAGCGCTGATCCTCGCCGGAGCGTGGTTGCTGGCCGCGCTCATCAGCACGCTCGTGGACGTGTCACTGGCGCGCATCCGCACGGACGTCACGGACAACCGGCACGCGCGGCGGGTGCACACGCAGGTCACGCTGGTGCGGCGGCTGGTGCTGGTGGTCATCGGCGTGCTGGCGGTCGGCGCGATCCTGATGACGTTCCCCGGTGCGCGGGCGGTCGGGTCGACGGTGCTCGCCTCGGCGGCGGTGATCGGCGCGGTCGCGGCGTTCTCGGCGCAGTCGTTGCTGGGCAACCTGATCTCCGGGCTGCAGATCGCGTTCAGCGACGCGGTGCGGCTCGACGACGTCGTGGTCGTCGAGGGCGAGTGGGGCCGGGTCGAGGACATCACGCTGACGTACGTGGTGCTGCACCTGTGGGACGACCGGCGGCTGGTGCTGCCGACCTCGTACTTCCTGAAGACGCCGTTCGAGAACTGGACGCGCACGCAGTCGGCGCTGCTCGGCACGGTGGAGCTGGACCTGGACTGGACGGTGCCGGTCGAGGCGATGCGGCACGAGCTGCGGTCCATGCTGGAGGGCAGCGACCTGTGGGACGGGCGGGTGTCCGTGCTGCAGGTGACGCAGGCGACGCAGGGGTTCGTGCGGGTCAGGGCACTGGTCAGCGCGGCGGACGCCGGCAAGCTGTGGGACCTGCGGTGTCTCGTGCGCGAGCACCTGGTCGACTGGGTGCAGCGCCAGCACGACGGCGCGTTGCCGCAGATCAGGACGCGCGCGGTCAGCACCGTCAGGCGGGTGCAGCCGCAGACCGACCAGCACACCGACGCACGGGTGTTCGGCGAGAGCGCGGACGGGGCGCAGCGCGAGCAAGCGTTTGCGGGGCCCAAGTAGAGCGCATGTCGCGGATCGGGTGCCGCTCGCCGCGACCGCGGGAGGGTTGATCCACCACACTGGACCCATGAGAACCGGTGACCAGGTCGTGCAGGGCCTGCCGTGGCGGTGGCGTGCGCAGGGCACGATCTTCGTCATCGGCGGCCTCGGGTTCCTGTTCGACGCGTGGGACGTCACGCTCAACGCGTTCCTGATCCCGCTGGTCGGCGCCGAGTGGGGGCTGAGCCTCGGCCAGCGCGGCTGGGTCGGCACGGCGAACCTGATCGGCATGGCGGTCGGGGCGTTCGCGTGGGGCGCGATCGCGGACACCATCGGGCGCAAGAAGGCGTTCAGCCTCACGATCCTGATGTTCTCGGTGTTCACGGTCGCGGGCGCGGCGTCACCGGACTTCGTCACGTTCTGCGTGTTCCGGTTCCTGGCCGGCGTGGGGCTCGGCGGGTGCATCCCGGTCGACTACGCGCTGGTCGGCGAGTTCACGCCGGCGAAGGTGCGCGGGCGGGTGCTGGCGGCGATGGACGCGTTCTGGCCGCTCGGGGCGACGCTGTGCGGGCTGACCGCCGCCCACCTGGCCGGCCTGGGCAGCTGGCGGCTGCTGATGCTCACGATGGTGCTGCCGGCGCTGCTGCTGTTCTGGATCCGGCGCTCGGTGCCCGAGTCACCGATGTTCCTGGTCGCGAAGGGACGCACGCACGAGGCCAAGAAGGTCATCGACGACCTGGTCGCCAAGACCGGCGCACCGCACGAGGACTGGCGGCTGCCCGCGCCGCAGCAGCTGCAACGCCTCTCCCCCAGGGTGATGTTCGCGCAGCTCAAGGACATCTGGCGGTACGACCCGCGGCGCACGGCGGCGCTGTGGGTGCTGTTCCTCGCGGTGTTCCTGCTGTACTACGGCGCCGTCACGTGGCTGCCGAGCATCCTGAAGGCGCAGGGGTACGGCACGTACGCGGCGTTCATGGTCACGACGCTCACGGTGGCGGTGGGCATCGTGAGCGCGCTGGTCAGCGCATGGCTCGTGGACGTGTTCGGGCGCAAGTGGGTCATCGCGATCAGCGCGCCCCTCGCGGCGGTGGCGCTGGTGCTGTTCGCGGTGCAGCTCGACGTCGGCGGTGCCGCGAAGACGTGGATCACCGTGTACGGGGTGCTGATCCAGGTCACGATCCCCGCGCTGTACGCGTTCGCGCCGGAGCTCTACCCGACGCACCTGCGGGCCAGCGGGTTCGGCTGGGCGTCCACGGTCAGCCGGGTCGGCGCGGGTTTCGTGCCCGTCCTGTTCGGAGCGCTGCTGTGGCCGGTGCTGGGCATGGCCTGGACTTTCGCGGTCATCGGCGCACTGGTGGTGGCAGCCGTGGTCGTGATGATGTTCGTGGTGCCCGAAACGCGGATGCAACCGCTCGCGGAGGCCGTTCCGTCCTAGGATCATGAGACGACCGCGGCTTGGGAGAAGACCGCTCGCCGTCGCGTTTTGCGCGCTGGCGCTCAGCAGCTGTGGTGCGAACGGGGCTCCAGCCGTTCCGATGGCGGAGGTGCCGACCGTGTCCTCAGCGAAGCCGGACCAGAACCGGATCGAGCAGGCGAAGCGCGACGGCCACCCCACCGTGCCACTGATGATCTCCGTGCAGCCGGGACGCGACGAGGAGGTCGAGCGGGCGCTGGTGGCGCTGGGCGCGGCCGTCGAGGCGCGCGATCCCAGGATCGGTTACCTGCGGGCCGAGATGCCGGTCGACAAGGTGGAGGACGCCTACCGGGTCACCGGTGTGTCCAAAGTGGATGTGGACGAGCCGCTGCACAACCGGCTCCCGGAACCGTGAGAAGCCCCGGGATCACGTGGACCCCGGGGCTTCTGCGGTTTCTGGCTGGTGCTGTCCTGACTAGCTGACTGCCTGGACGATCACCGCGCCGCGGCCGACGACGTTCTCGTCCGCCGTGCGCACCTCGAGCTCACCGCGCAGGACGCGGCCGGCACCCGGCTGGCCCAGCGGGGTGATGACGCCCGTGGCGTTCCACGACGCACCGGCGGCGCGGTCGGCGTTGGCGTCGGTCACGCTGAGCGTGCCCAGCGCGGCCGAGGTGTAGACGTCGAAGTAGTCGTAGGCAGTGGTGCCCGCGGGCACCGCGTAGCCGTCGACCAGGACGATCCACGTACCGGCGGCCGGGTTGGCGATCGTCACCGACTCCTCGGAGTCCGCGTCGGCCGACTGACCGGCGAGGACGCAGCTGCCCGTCGTGCAGTTGTAGACGGACAGGTCGAGGTCGGCAGCCTGGTCGGCGGTGTTGCCGATCGTGGCGGTCAGCTTCGACGCGCCGGCACCGACGACGACCTGGTACTGCTGCGACGCGAGGTTCTCGATCGTCGGGCGGGCCGTCTTGGCGCTGCCGACCGCACCCGCCGCGAGCCGGCCGGTGAACGCGGCCTGCGTGTTCGTGACGGTGTAGCTGCGCTCGACCGGGGTGCCCGCCGCCGCCGAGGCGATGACGTCCGGGTTCGGGCTGATCGAGGTGCCGAGCACCGAGGCGGTCACCGAGTACGGCGCCACGTCGGCGTCGGAGGTGCGGCGCGCCTCGACGACGATCTCCCAGACACCGGCCATCGGGTTGGTGACCGTGCGGCTGGTCGGGGTGCCACCGGCACAGCCGGCGCCCGCGTCCGGGTTGTAGCAGTTGGTCGAGGTGTTCGAGTCGGCACCGACGCCCTGCGGGGTGTAGCGCAGGAAGCGGACCTGGCCCTTGCCGGCCTCGGCGCCACCGGCGGCCATGTCGACCTTCAGCGCGGTCGTGCCCTTGGGGACGTCCACGAAGAGGCTGGTCGACTGGTTGCGCGCGATGGTGCCCGACTTGGTGACCGAGAACTTGTTGGCGGCGGTGAACTTCTGCGCCGCGAACACGGTGTTCAGGGTCTGCACGTCGACACCGGGGGTCTCGACGTCGTCGAGCTGCAGCACGGCGCTGTGCACGCCGGGCGTCTTCGCCTTGACCGTGACCGGGAACTGAACCGGGGTGTTCAGCGGCAGGAAGACCCAGCCGTCGGCGCGGAACGTGCCGTCGTCGCCCTTCCAGGTGACCCGCCAGCCCTCGACGTGGTCCTCACCGGTGGTGCGGGTCAGGGTGTACACGCGGGTGTACTCCTGGCCCACGGTGACGCCCTCGCGGTCGTGGATGCCGACACCGACGTTCGGGGTGGCCAGCAGGCCGCTCAGGACCGTGTTGACAGGGACCGAGACGTTCAGCTTGTTCGGCTTGGCGTGCTTGTCCAGCAGCGACCACGCGGCGTTCGTGTTGAACAGACCGGCGCCCTGCTCGTAGGCACCGAGGGTCTTCACGTAGTTCGCGCTGCGCTGGATCGCGTACCGCAGCTCGGCGCTGGTCGGACGCTCACCGTTGTGCTCGGCCTTGTACGCGCTCACGAGCAGCGCGGCGGCACCGGTCGCCTGCGGGGCGGCCATCGAGGTGCCGTTGAACATGGCGTAGCCGGGCGGGAGGGCGTAGGTGCCCGCCACAGGACCGGGGGCCTGCCAGCGCGGCGTGGTGGAGATCGCCGAGCCGGGCGCGATGATGTTCGGCTTGAAGCCGCCGTCCTCGGCGGGACCGCGCGACGAGAAGCCGTGCAGGCTCTGCTTCTGCTCGGTCTTCGAGCCGTAGTTGGAGAGCCAGGTCTCCTTGGTGATGTACGAACCGACGCTGACCGCGTCCGTCGCGACCGACGGGTCGCCGACCGTGTTCGCACCCGCACCCGAGTTGCCCGCCGAGATGAACAGCTGGACGTTGTACTCGTTGATGGTGCGGTTGTAGAGCTCGGCGCGGGCGTTGTTGCCGTCGTTGAGCGCCGGGAGGCCACCGATGGAGATGTTCACGACGTCGGCGCCGTTGCGCGCGGCGTAGAGGACACCGTCGATCAGGCCGGAGCTGGTGCAGGACGGCGTGGAGAGGCAGGCCTTGATGGCCATCAGCTTCGCACCGGGTGCGGCACCGGCCATCTTGCCGTCGAACATCTTGTGCGCCGCGGTGATGCCGGCGACGTGGGTGCCGTGCGCGGCGCCCGCGATGCCCAGGTTCACGTACGGCGTGCCCTGGTTGTCGTAGACCGAGCGGTCGGTCTGCACGACGAACGCGACGCGGTCGACGACGTCGGTCGCGGGGTTGTCGGTGCCGAAGAAGCCGACGTCCTTCTTGACCTTGTAGTCGATCATGCGGGCGTTGTTGGTGAAGTTGCCGTCGCCGTCGGTGTCGACGAAGACTTCCTTCGTGGTGATGTCCTGGATGACACCGAACGAGTCGACGCGGTCGCCGTCGCGGTTGATGTCACCGCCGGTCTCGCTGTTGCTCAGGGAGAGGTCGCCCGCGGTCTCGCTGAAGAGGCCGAACGAGTAGGGGCCACCGGTCGCCGGAGCGGTCCACTCGCGACCGCCCTCGGTGAACTTGCCGACGCGGCCGGTCTTGGTCATGGCGACCCAGGTGCCGTCACCGGAGTTGGTGGCGTTCGCGTTGTACCAGTCGATGATCTTGCGCTCACCGGTGCTGGTGGTCTGCAGCGCCGGGTTCTCCAGGTCGATGCCGGAGTCGATCACGGCGATCGTGGTGCCGCGGCCGTCCCACTTCGGGTGCGCGGTGGCGAACTGCGCCGCCTGCGTGTCCTGCGTCGGCATGTACGGGTTGGTGCGCGGGGTCTTCGCGTCCGGCGCCTTCTGCGGGGCCGGCTGCTCCATGCCCTGCGGACGCGGGTCGTCGAGCTGGATCAGCCCGTCGACGTCCACCGTGCTGACGGAGGCGAGCTTGGCGGCCTTCGCCGCGTTGTCACGCGGGATGGTGACCTTGACGTAGTCGACGTCCTTCTCGGTCTTCTGGACCGTGGCGCCGAGCGCCTTCAGGTCGTTGACCGCGGCGTCGGTCTTGCCCTTCTCGGCCGCGACCAGCAGGTCGACGGTGGCCTTGCCTTCGGCGGCTGCCTTGTCGACCAGCTCGCGGTCGACCTTGTCGAGCTGCTTGGGAGCCTCGTTCGCGGGGTTCTGCTGCTGCGCGGTGGCAGCGGGGGTGGCGGCGAAGCCGAGCCCGGCAGTGCCCAGCACCGCGGTCAACAAGACCGTTCCGGTGCGGCGTCTCCAGTTCTTCACGGCGCGTGTGCCCTTCGTGGGGTAAAGAGTGTGTGGAAGCACATCTCTTCCCACGACGAGTGGCAATAGGTTCAACGGAGCATTGCCGAGTTCCACATTGGACTGTTCAGCCGCTTGAAAAGGCGCGCTTGAAGTGCTGCGCGTTTCTTCTTCGCAGTGGAACGAGCAGGTGCCTTCCAGTCAAGGGCTGATGGAGGGGAATGTCAAGAGGTGTGTCAACGGTGAACGTGCTTGCGGCGTAACGGCATCCCCGTCCAGAGCGATGTTATTTCCGAGAAATCGCGCGGCGCAGCCGGGTCCACAGCCGCGCCTGTTTTTGCGCTTTCGGCTGCGCGCCGCACGCGGTGCAGGTTTCCCGGTGCTGCGCCAACGCCTGCTGGAGCTCGGCGACCTGCTTCAGGGTCCGCGCGGGCACGACGTCCTTCTTGACCGAGAGCAGCGAGAGCTCGGTCAGCGGCCGCTTCCTGCCCGCCGCGTGCACGGCCGGCGCGATGGCGTGGAACACGATCAGGCTGCGCCTGCGGTCGGGCTCGATGGCCCGCACGTCGCACCACTGGATGGCGCTGGTGTGGTCGAGGCTGGTCGACTCGATGGCGTCGGGGGTGAGCTTCGTGCCCAGCCGGAAGCTGCGCCACGCGACGGTCGCGCCCATCAGGAACCACAGGCCGCCGAAGAGGTAGCCGTACCAGGGGCCACCCGCGGCCGCGACCGGTCCGGCAGCGGCGACCGCGGCGCCGAGCCCGAAGAGAACCCATCTCCACCTGGTGTGCATCTCCCCTCCAGGTGTACCGGATTCGTCCCGTTCCGACGAACGCGACCGGGTCGTTCGACACGACTGACGGCTGATCAGGCGCTACCTTGCGCCCATGGACCTCACGCCGGTCGCCGACGAGCTCTACGGGCTGACCCCGAAGGAGTTCACCGCGGCGAGGAACGCCGCGGCCAAGCAGGCGGACGACCAGGACCTGGCCAAGGCCATCTCCGAGCTGCGCAAGCCGACCGTGGGCGCGTGGGCGGTCAACCGGCTCGTGCGGGACGCGCCACCGGGCCTTCAGGAGGCGCTGGGGCTGTCCACGGCCCGGCTGACCATGCGGGAGCTGGGGCACAAGCGCAAGGAGCTGCTGGAGGCGCTGGTCTACCGCACGCTGGAGCTGACCGGGCCGATCACCGACGACGCGGTCACGCAGGTGCGCAACACGCTGACCGCGGCGATGTCGGACCCCGAGTCGGCGGAGCTGGTGCGCGCGGGGCACCTGACCAGGGGCCTGGAGTACTCGGGGTTCGGGTTCGCCCCGCCGGTGCCCGAACCCGCCGGGGACGACGGTGAGGACGCGCTGGCCCGCAAGCGACGGGAACGGCAGGAGCGCAAGCGGGCCGAGGCGCAGCAGGCGTTGGACGAGGCGGAGCAGGCGCTCGGGGAGGCGCAGGCCGACCAGCTGGCGGCCCAGCGGGCGTTCGACCGGGCCGCCGAGCGGCTGGAGGACGCCAAACGGGTCACGGCGGCGGCGGAGAAGGCGCGGAAGGCGGCGGAGAAGCGCCTGGGTGACCTGTCGTAGAGCGGTCCAGCGGGCCCCACTCCGAGGAGCGCTGGGCCGCGACGAGGTCCTCGCAGGTGTTCAGCAGGTCGTCGTCGACCCACGCCAGCGGTGTCACGCAGCGGACCAGCGGCTCGTTGTCGGGACCCCGGCCCACCTCCTCGCCGCGCAGCACCCAGGCGCGCACGTCGGGCCCGCGCAGGTCGCGCAGGTGGCGGTAGTCGTACAGGCGGCGGGCCACCCACAGCTCGCGCGAGCGGTCGTCCCACCAGGGTTCGACGTGCAGCGGGCTCGCGGACAGGCCGGGCAGCTCCACGCCGGTCAGCGAGTCGCGGGACGTGGCGGCGGAGTCGGCGGCCGGTCCCTTCGACCAGCGCACGTAGACGTCGTCGCCGAGCAGGGCGACCAGCTCGGCGAGTTCCGTGATCGTCGGAAGCTCATCGGTCACACCTGCTCACGTACCCGGGAAAAGCCGACCTAGGCGTGCGTTCCTGAAGAGAACCTGAAGGATTTGAGCCCGGTCACATCGAAAGCCGACCGGAACACGGTCCGCCGGTTGTACGTTCAACAATGTGGTTGGCCGCGGACGCTCGAGTCCGCGCCAGGGCGATCCGGCACCCCCAGGCCGGAAAAGCCCTTCCGCAGGCGTTGTGCACTCGCGCCGCGGTCAACCCGCCGTCGACCGGCACACCGGAAACCCCCCTCACCGGTGGTGGCGGTCGGCGGCACCGGAAAGTGCGGTGCCCATTCCCCCCAGGGCACCGCACTTCACAAACTCGCCGGGGCGGTCGCAGCCCCTCCCAGAGAAAGTGAACTTGATTCAGGTCTCGTGGCCCACCAGCGGTGGATCTAGACTCGCCCGATGGCACATGACGCGGATGTCATCGTCGTCGGCGCGGGCCTCGCAGGTCTCGTCGCGACAGCGGAGCTCGCCGACGCGGGGCGCAGGGTCATCCTGCTCGACCAGGAGCCGGAGGCGTCGATCGGCGGTCAGGCGTGGTGGTCGTTCGGCGGGT
This sequence comes from Lentzea sp. NPDC036949, assembly GCF_055608075.1. NCBI lineage: Bacteria > Bacillati > Actinomycetota > Actinomycetes > Pseudonocardiales > Pseudonocardiaceae > Lentzea > Lentzea sp. NPDC036949. Next base: position 224,057 of record NZ_JBVJRA010000008.1, on the reverse strand, counting down.
TGTTCCTGGTGGACACGCCCGAGCAGCGCCGGTTGCGGGTCAAGGACTCGTACGACCTCGCACTGCAGGACTGGATGGGCTCTGCGGCGTTCGACCGGGACAGCGACCACTGGCCGCGGCTGTGGGCCCAGGCCTATGTGGACTTCGCCGCCGGCGAGAAGCGCCCGTGGCTGCACAACATGGGGGTGCGCTGGTTCCCGTTCGTGCAGTGGGCCGAACGCGGCGGCTACCTGGCGAACGGGCACGGCAACTCGGTGCCGCGCTTCCACGTGACGTGGGGCACCGGGCCGGGCGTGGTGGAGCCGTTCGAGCGCCGGGTGCGCGAGGGTGTCGCCAAGGGGCTCGTGACGCTCCGGTTCCGGCACCGCGTCACCGCGCTCAACGTCACGAACGGCGTGTGCGACGGCGTGTCCGGCGAGGTGCTGGAGCCGTCGTCGGTGGAGCGCTCCCAGCCGTCGTCGCGGACGGTCGCCGGGGACTTCTCGCTGAGCGCCCAGGCCGTCGTCGTCACGTCCGGCGGCATCGGCGGCAACCACGACCTGGTGCGCCGCAACTGGCCCGAGCGGATGGGCACGCCGCCGGAGTTCATGCTCGCGGGTGTGCCGGACTTCGTGGACGGGCACATGCTGGAGATCACCCAGAAGGCCGGCGGCGCGATCATCAACGCCGACCGCATGTGGCACTACCCCGAGGGCATCGCGAACTACGCCCCGGTGTGGTCGAACCACGGCATCCGCATCCTGCCCGGCCCGTCGCCGCTGTGGCTCGACGCGGACGGCAACCGGTTGCCGATCCCGCTGTTCCCCGGTTTCGACGCGCTGGGTGCGTTGCAGCACATCACCTCGAACGGCCACGGGCACTCGTGGTTCGTGCTGAACAAGAGGATCATCGGCAAGGAGTTCGCGCTCTCGGGCTCCGAGCAGAACCCCGACCTCACCGGCAAGGACACCCGCGCCGTGCTCAAGCGCGCGCTGCCGGGTGCGGTGGCGCCGGTCGAGGAGTTCGCCAAGCGCTCCAAGGAGTTCATCCAGGCCCGTACGGTCGCGGACCTCGCCCGCGGCATGAACGCGCTCACCGGCGACACGCGCATCGACGCGGCGGCGCTGGAGAAGATCATCGTCGAGCGCGACCGGCAGGTCACCTCGGGCCTGGGCAAGGACATGCAGGTCAACGCGATCCGCGAGTCCCGGCACTTCCTGACCGACAAGCTGATCCGCGTCGTCGAACCGCACCGGCTGCTGGACCCGAAGGCGGGCCCGCTGATCGCCGTGCGGCTGTCGGTGATCACCCGCAAGACGCTGGGCGGCCTGCACACCGACCTGTCCTCGCGGGTGCTCGACAACGACGGCCGGCCGTTGCCCGGCCTGTACGCGGCGGGCGAGGCGGCCGGGTTCGGCGGTGGTGGCGTGCACGGGTACCGGGCGCTGGAGGGCACGTTCCTCGGCGGCTGCCTGTTCTCCGGGCGGGTCGCCGGACGCGCCGCCGCTGACGCGGTTTCCTAGGAAGGGCAAGGGGCTCCCGCGTGGTGGACGCGGGTTGACGGTCCCCCGGCTTGCGGCTGTGCTGGAGGCATGACGCAGATCGGTGTTCTGGTCGGCAACCCGCGGCCCGCCTCGCGCACCCTGCAGGCGGCGCTCGCCCTGCGCGAGGCCATCGCGGCGGCACTGGGCGTGCCCGGCGACGGACCGGTGGTGGACGCGGCGACGATCGCCGCCGACGTGTTCACCCGGCCGGAGACCGTCAAGGCGGCGCTGGCGGCGCTGGGTGCGGCCGAGGTGCTCGTGGTGGCGACCCCGACCTACAAGGCCGCCTACACCGGCCTGCTGAAAGCGGTGCTGGACCAGGCACCACCGGGGTGGTTGAGCGGCAAGGTCGTGGTGCCGCTGCAGATCGCGGCCGCGGACAAGCACGCGCTGGCCGTGGAGGTGCACCTGCGGCCGGTGCTGACCGAGCTCGGGGCCGTGGTGCCGCAGGCGTTGTTCCTGAACGAGAGCGCGCTCCCCGCACACGCCACCGACTTCGCGCTGCACGCCGGTGTCCTGAAGGCGCTGGTCCGGTGAAGGACCAGCTGCGCACCGCCCTGCGCCACCACGCCCAGGCCGTCACCATCGTCACCGCCACCGGCCAGGACGGCCCGGTGGGCACGACCGTCAGCTCGTTCACCTCGGTGTCCTTCGAACCACCGCTCGTGGTGGTGTGGATCGGCGAGGGCGCGTCGGTGTGGCCGGTGCTGCGGACGGCACCGCTGTTCGCCGTGCACCTGCTGGGCACGGCGCAGACGGGCCTCGCGGACCTGTTCGCCACCAAGGGGGTCGACCGGTTCGGCGCCGGCACCCGCTGGGAGTCCGACGCCGACGGGGTGCCGCACCTGCTGGACGCGCCGGTGCGGCTGCGGTGCCGGACGGTGCGGCGGATCGCGGTCGGCGACCACGTCGCGCTGGTCGGGGAACCGCTGGACATCACGCACTCCGACCTCGCGGCGCCCCTGGTGCGGCACCAGGGGCGCTACACCTCAGTGGCCTGACCCCTCGCCCAGCTGCCGCAGGACCGCCCTGGCCATCGCGTCGTTCTGGCGGAAGGCCGGGGCGTTCGTCTGCGGCCGGGAGAACGCGGCGAACGCCTTCCCGGTCGTGTACGGGCCGACGGCGAACCGGACCGGGTCCTCCTCTCCGCGCTCGTTGACCAACCGGCCCTCCGCGGACACGCGCACCTGCCCGGCCGTGTCCTCGGAGACGTCGCCGACCGCCCGCAACGACTTCAGCACCGGGTCCGCCGTGCGCGACAGGACGTGCGCGGGCAGGCGGGCCTCGACCAACCCGTTGGCGCGCACGACCTCCGGGGTGGTGGCGCTGCCCGCGAGGAACGCGCCGTCGACCGCCTCGACCCACATGTCCGCGCCGAGGAACCGCACGACCCCCGCCCGCGACAGGGCGAGCAGCTCCTCCAGGCGGTCCGGTGGCGGGCCGGACGCGAGGTAGCTGAAGTAGCCGTGCCACCAGCCGTCGGTCTCGCGCAGCCGCACCTCCGGCAGCTGGCCGTAGACCGACAGCAGTGCGAGGAACGCGCCCAGGTCGGCGCTGTGCCGCGGGTCCGACCGGCGGGCGACGTCGGCGGCTATGTACTCGCGCAGGTGCTCCTGGAACTCCTCGCCGGTCTCGAACGTGCGGCCGTCCAGCGGGCGGTCCAGGCGTTCGAAGTCGATGCGGTCGGCCGGGTCGGGAACGGCGCGGGCCTCCAGCGCGCGCATCTCCCCGCTGTACCAGGGCACCGCGGCGAACGCGGCGGTGAACTCGGCGAACGGCACCCGCACGCGGTCGGGATGGCCGGTGAACAGCTCGTGGTAGTGGCCCCAGGCGACCTCCTTGGTGATCAACGGCCACACGTCGGCGCGGAAGTCCCAGCGGTGGCCCCGCAGCGCCTCCGCGGTGAAGAAGCGCGGCAGCACCGGGCGTTCGCCCTGCAACCGGTAGCCGGTCTTCGAGTGGTACGGCACCCCGCGCCGCGAACCGACGAACAGCCGCGGCTCGGAACCCGATGGCACGTAACGCATGTCGGCACCGGAACCCTCGAACCGGCCGCCGCGGCCCTGGGTCAGCAGCACCATCAGGTCGATGAACGCCAGCCCGAAGCCGCGCAGCACCACGTCGCCGGTCACCTGCGAGAGGTCCGCGTCCGCCGAGTAGAGCGGCGGCACGTAGACCAGGCCGTGCGCGGCGGCGTGGTCGGCGAGCTTGCGGTGTTCCGGCTCCGGTTCGGCGTCGAGGTGGCCGAGGGCCAGCACCAGCACGTCGGCGACCAGCGAGGTGCCGTCGTCGAGGTGCACCCGGTTGCCGACGGCCTTCACCGCGCGCGCCCGGTGCACCCGCACGGTGACGTTCGGCGGCATCGAGGAGACGACGTGCTCGAAGAACCACTCCAGGTACCCGCTCTGCACCTGCCGCGACGGGAACGACGTCGGGTCGACGTCACCCCACTGCGCCAGCGACGGGCCTTCGCGCACCGGGCCGAGACCGGTGAAGCTGGAGTCGGTGAACACGGTGACGTCCTCGGCCATGGAGTTCATGCGCAGCAACGGTGACTGCGCGTGCCGCCACACCCGGCCGGCGCCAGCGGGGAACGGGTCGACGACGTGCACGACCAGGTCCAGCGCCGGTGCCAGCGCGGCGATGCGTTCCAGCAGCCCGGCCGCGCGCGGGCCGCCGCCGATGACGACGAGGTCAGAGGACACGGGCCAGGAACTCCCTCGTGCGCGGGTGCGACGGTGCCACCAGCACGGTCGACGGCGGGCCCGACTCGACGACCTGCCCCGCGTCCAGGAACACCACGGTGTCGGCGACCTCGCGGGCGAAGCCGATCTCGTGCGTCACCACGACCATCGTCTGACCGGCCGCGGCGAGGTCGCGCAGCACGTCCAGCACCTCGCCGACCAGCTCCGGGTCGAGCGCGGAGGTCGGTTCGTCGAAGAGCAGGACCTTGGGCTCCATCGCGAGGGCGCGGGCGATGGCGATCCGCTGCTGCTGCCCGCCGGACAGCTCCGACGGGTACGCGCCCTCGCGCCCGGCCAGGCCGACGCGGGCGATCAGCGCGCGACCCCGTTGCAGCGCAACGTCCTTCGGCACGCCGAGCACCCCGATCGGCGCCTCGGCCACGTTCTCCAGCGCCGTCAGGTGGCCGAACAGGTTGAAGTTCTGGAACACGAACCCGATCGCGGCGCGCTGCCGCTGCACCACCCGGTCCGGCAGTTCGTGCAGCTTGCCGCGGTGGCGCCGGTAGCCGATCAGCTCGCCGTCGATCTCCACCTCGCCCGCGTCGAGCCGCTCCAGGTGGTTCAGCACCCGCAGCAACGTGGACTTGCCCGACCCGGACGGCCCGATCACGCACGTCACGGACCCGGCGGGCACCGACAGGTCGACCCCGCGCAGCACCTCGGTGGTGCCGAACGACTTGTGCACGTCCCTGATCTCGATCACGACCGCACTCCTCGCGCGAAGTACCGCTCGACGTGGTGCTGCGCGAGGCTGAGCAGGCTGGTGACGATCACGTACCAGACCGTGGCGACGACGAGCAGCGGGATGACCTCGTAGGTGCGGGCGTAGATCAGCTGCACCGAGTGCAGCAGGTCCTGCACGGCCAGCACGGACACGATCGACGTGCCCTTCAGCGTGCCGATCAGCAGGTTGCCCGCGGCCGGCACGATGGCGCGCATCGCCTGCGGCAGCACGATCCTGCGCAGGACGCGGACCCGGCCGAAGCCCAGCGCCCGCGCGGCCTCGACCTGACCGGCGTCGACCGACAGGATGCCGCCGCGCACGATCTCCGCCGCGTAGGCCGCCTCGTGCAGCGTGAGGCCGATCACCGCGGCGAGCAGCGGGCTGATCCCGGCGCCGAAGTTGAACCAGAACAGCAGCTGCACGATCAGCGGCACGGACCGGAAGAGCCAGACGTACCCCCACCCCAGCGCGGACAGCACCGGGTTGCCGGACAGCCGGAACGTCGCCAGCACGACACCGAGCAGGAAGCCGAGCACCAGCGTGACCGCGGTCAGCCACAGCGTGGTGACCAGACCGTCGACCACGGCGGTCGCGGTGAAGTAGCGCGCGACGACACCCCAGTCGAGGCCGGTGGCGGCGGCGTGCACGAGCCAGCCGACCGCGGCCAGCGCGAGCACCGCGGTGACCACCCGGCCCGGCTTGCGCGCGGGGACGATCTCAGCAACGGGACGCGTGCGCACGTCCCCCAGGACGCTCATGGGCGGAGTCTTTCCGTTGAAGGGCAACAGGAAGCAAGCCGCGCCCCTCAACGCGAACACCACCACGGTACCCCGCGTGTGCAAGCAGATCCCGCTCTGTGGACGTCGTTGACCGCTCCTGCCGCCGGTGTTGCACTCGAAAGGCGTTCCCCTCAACGCGCTTCCGCCACCCACCCACCACGATCTGGGGATCCGCCATGCCAGTCGAGTTTCTCGGGATCGCCGCGACCAACAACGGCTCGGAGACGACGCCGCGGTCCGGCGGTGCGTTCGACAAGGACTACACGATCAGGCTCGCTCGCGCGCACGAGGACCACGGCTGGGACCGGGTGCTGTTCGCCTACGGCTCCGGTGCCCCGGAACCCGCGTCCGCCGCCGCGTACCTGGCGAGCAAGCTCGACCGGCTGGAGATCCTGCTGGCGCACCGGCCGAACGTGTCGTACCCGACGTTCGCCGCCAAGACGTTCGCGACGCTCGACCAGATCAGCGACGGCCGGCTGACCGTGCACTTCATCACCGGCGGCACCGACCACGAGCAGCAGCGCGAGGGCGACTACCTGACCAAGGACGAGCGCTACGGCCGCACCCGCGAGTACATCCAGATCGTGAAGAAGGCCTGGACGTCCCGCGAGGCGTTCGACCACGAGGGGGAGCACTACCGGTTCGCGGACTTCGTGAGCGACGTCTTCCCGGTGCAGCAACCACGTCCGAACGTCTCGTTCGGCGGCTCCTCCCCCGCCGCGTACGCCGCCGGTGGCGCGGAGGCGGACATCTTCTGCCTGTGGGGCGAGCCGCTCGCCGACACCGCGCAGCAGATCGAGGCGGTCAAGCAGGCGGCGAAGGAGGCGGGCCGCACCGACGTGCCGCGCATCCAGGTCGCGTTCCGGCCGATCATCGCCCCGACCGAGGAGCTGGCCTGGGAGAAGGCGCACCGCACGGTCGACCGGATCGAGGCGCGCAAGGCCACCGGCCCGCTCAGCCGCAGGCACTCGCTGACCAGCCCGGAGAACACCGGCTCGCAACGGCTCCTGGCGGTGGCGGACCGCGGTGAGCGCTTCGACCGTGCACTGTGGACACCCACGGCGCGGGCGACCGGCGGAGCGGGCAACTCCAACGCGCTGGTCGGCACGCCGGAGACGGTGGCGCAGGCGCTGCTGGACTACTACGACCTGGGCGTGGACATCCTGTCCGCCCGCGGCTACGACCTGCTCGACGACGCCATCGACTTCGGCCGGTACGTGATCCCGCTGGTGCGGGAGGAGGTCGCCAAGCGGGACCGGGCCCGCGCCGCATGACCACCCTCGAAGTGCGCCGCGTCCGGCAGTGGGACCCGGACGCGGCGCCGTTGGTGGCCGGCCTCACCGAGGAGTACACGACCCGCTACGGCGCCTCCGGTGCGCGTGAGATGAAACGGGCCGCGCACGTCTTCGAGCCGCCGCACGGGCAGTTCCTGCTGCTCGTCGAGGCCGGTGAGGCGGTGGCGGGTGGTGCGTTCATGCGGTTCGACGACGAGACCGCCGAGCTCAAGCGCATCTGGACGCACGCGCGGCACCGCAGGCGCGGGCTCGCGCGGCGGGTGCTGGTGGAGCTGGAGGGCGAGGCGGTGGCGTTCGGCTACCGGCGCATCTTCCTGACCACCGGGCCGCGGCAGCCCGAGGCCAAGCACCTCTACCTGGCGACGGGGTACACGCCGCTCTTCGACGTGACCGCCGACCCGCTGACCCTCGACCACCTGGCTTTCGAGAAACACCTGGGGTGACCGTGCACCGCTCAAGACTCGTCCTGCTCACCGGTCTGCTCGCGCTGACCGCCGCGTGCGGGCAACCGCAGGCGGCACCGGAGCCCGGCATCGCGAGCGGGGTGGCGAAGGACGCCGAGCTCGCGAAGCTCGTGCCGCAACGCCTCAACGGCAAGCTGCGGATCGCCTCCAGCATCGGCGGCACGCCGCCCAGCGCGTTCTACGCCGATGACGGCAAGACCGCGCAGGGCGTGGACATCGACGTCGCCGACGCCGCCGCGAAGCTGCTCGGCCTGGAGGTCGAGCGCCAGGCCGCGTCGTTCGAGGCGATCCTGCCCGCGCTGACCAGCGGCAAGTACGACGCGGGCACCGGCAACTTCGGCGTGACCGAGGAGCGCAAGAAGACGATCGACTTCGTCACCTACATCAACGACGGGCAGGGCTTCGCGGCGCGCAAGGACAGTGCGCTGCAGGACGTGAAGAAGCTCGACCAGCTGTGCGGGCTGAAGATCGGCACCGGCACCGGCACGACGTTCCAGACCACTCTGGAGCGCAACAAGGAGGTCTGCGCGGACGCCGGCAAGCCCGCCTACGAGGTGCAGGTGTTCTCCGACACCGGCGCCACGCAGCTCGCGCTCAAGCAGGGCCACGTGGACGTGATCATGAGCACCATCAACGGGCTGCGCCACCTCACCGCGAACCAGCCGGACTTCCGGTTCCTCGGCGAGTTCCGCAGGCTCGACGTCGGTTTCGCGCTGCCCAAGGGCTCCGACCTGGCGCCCGCGTTGCGGCAGGCGGTCGACCGGCTGATCTCCGACGGCACCTACCAGCGCATCCTGCGGCGGTGGGGCGTCGAGCCGTCAGCGATCCCGCGGTCAGAGCTCAATCCCGCCGAACACACCTGATCGGGTGATGGCGGATCGGCGGTGGACACGGACAGCGGCGGCGCGGCGGTAGGACCCGGACGCGCTTGAAGTGCACGCGGGGAGCTTTCGTGCACCAGGAGCGCACGAAAGGGCCCCGCGTGCGGTCCGAAATGCACAGCAGCCGATTTTCAACAGCCCGGAAGAGTGAAATTGTGGCGCTCGGACCGAATCTCCCGGTTCGGTTGGACAGGTTCCAAGTGATCAGTAAGCTTGAGCGTTGGACCCACGCCCGGTGGTGGTGCGGAACGGAGCTGTCACCCGTTCGACCGAATCTGGCGGAAGTGGGTTGCGGGGCGTATCGATTGGCGCCCGACGATCGATCACCAGATCACACCGGTCCCCACGAATGGCCACCTGAGCCGAATGAACACGGTCGACAGCAGAGAGCCCGCCGTCCGCTGGGCGGCGGCGATCTCCACCACCCTCCTCGCCAACCTCACCCGCGAGAAGCTCGAACAGCTGCTCGGCGGCTACGTCGAGCGGTTGCTCACCGGTGACGTCGACGAGGCCCGCCGGGTCGGCCGGTCCATGGTCGCGCACGACCTCATCTCCTCGGCCACGCTGGAGCTGACCCTCACCCACCTCGGCGAGCACGCGCCGGTCAGCGCGGCCCAGCTCGGCGCGCTCGCGGCCGGCTTCGCGGAGGGCCTGCGCGACCGCACCCTCGACCAGCAGGAGCTCAGCCGCACGGCCGCGATCAACGCGATGCGCCGCGCGGAGAACGCGGTGCGGGCGAGCGAGGCGAAGTTCCGCGCGATCTTCCAGGGCTCCGCGTTCCCGATCGTGGTGGTGGGTCTCGACGGCCTCGTCGCGGACGTGAACGAGGCCGCGCAGACGATGCTCGGCTACCGGCGCGACGAGCTGGTCGGGATGGCCGGCCGCGATCTCGCGCACCCCGACGACCGCGCCGCGCTGCGCGAGATCGGCGAGCGGCTGATCCACTCCGACCTCGACCACGTGGTGGTCGAGAAGCGGATGGTCCGCAGCGACGGCGAGACCATTCAGACGCACATGGCCATCTCGCTGGTGCGCGAGGACGACGAGTCGCCGCCGTACTTCGTCACCATGATCGAGAACATGAACGAGATGCGCGCGTTGCAGACGCAGCTCGTGCGGCAGAGCCTCAACGACATGCAGACCGGACTGCCCAACCGGGCGCAGTTCCTCGGCTGGCTGGAGGGCGCGGTCGGCACGAAGGGCCCGGAGGCGCTCGCGCTCGTGCAGGTCGACGTCGACGGGTTCCGCGGTGTGAACGACGCGTTCGGCCACGAGGTGGGCAACCGGGTGCTGATGGGCGTCGCCGGCCACCTGCGGGCGGTGTTCGACGGGGTCGGCAAGGTCGCCAGGATCGGCGAGGACGAGTTCGGCGTGCTGATCAAGGACCCGCGGGACGTGGCGGGCGTGGTCGCGCTGGTCGAGGAGTTCTCCCGGCGGCTGGAGGAACCGACCTGGATCGGCGGCAACGGCGTCGGCGTCACGTGCAGCGCCGGCGTGGTGGCACGGGCGGCCCGCGGCGGTGACGCGGGCGACCTGCTGCGCGCGGCGGACGTGACGGTCGGCTGGGCCAAGCGCGACGGCAAGGCGCAGTGGGCGCTGTACGACCGGGAGCGCGACCTGCGCGACCGGGAGAGCTACGCGCTGGCCGCGTCCATCCCCGGCGCGCTGGAGGAGGGGCAGTTCCGGGTCGGCTACCTGCCGGTCCACTCGCTCACCGACTCCTCCGTGCCCGCTCTGGAGGCGAAGATCGTCTGGGACCACCCGGTGCACGGCGTGCTGTGCCCGGACGCGTTCCTCGACCAGAGCTCCGCGAACGGCATGGTCGTGCGGCTCGTGCGCTGGGCGCTGGAGGAGGCCTGCGGTCAGGCCGGCCGGTGGTACGCCGAGCTCGGTGACGCGGCGCCGGTGCTGTCGATCGACCTGCCGCTGCGGCTGTGCCAGGAACCGGAGCTCGTGGCCGAGGTCGCGCGGGTGCTGGAGCGCACCGGCCTGCCCGCGACGCGGCTGCGGTTCGAGCTGAACGAGCGCATGTACGCGTCGCTGACCGATGTGCAGCTGGAGGAGCTGACCATCCTCGCCGAACGCGGCATCGGGCTCGTGCTCGACCAGGTGAACGGCGGCAACGTCGGCGTCGACCGGCTGCGGCTGCTCCCGTTGAGCGGCGTGAAGTTCACCGGCTCGGTGGTGCAGGGCCTGGCAGAGGGCGCGAACCGGGTCGAGGAGAGCGCTGCCGTGACGCTGCTGCGCTGGGCGTCGATCCTGCGGGTGCCGCTGCACGCCGACGGGGTGCGCACGGCGGTGCAGGCGGAGCGGCTGGCGGCGCTGGGCGTGACCGGCGGGCAGGGGCCGCACTTCGGTGCCGTGCTGACCGCGGACGAGGTGGACCGGCTCCTTCTCACGTGATTCTTATCAGGGATTGCACGGCTTCCCGCACAGGTTGCTCACATGAACGCGGCCCATTCTTGGTCCATGACCGAGCAGAGCTTCCCCGCGATGAGCGGGACACTGGTTCCACCGCAGCCAGCCGTTGCGCCCGCGCCGAAGTTCTGGCGCCGCACGGCTCCGGTGCTGACCGCGGCGGCACTCGTCGCCGGGTTGTTCGGAGGTGTCACCGGAGCGGTGATCGCCTCCCCGGACGGCGCGCGGGCACCGTCCTCCGTCGTGGCGCAGACGGTCTCCACCCAGTCCACGACGGACTGGAGCTCCGTGGCCGCGAAGGTCCTGCCGTCCGTCGTGCAGGTCAACGTCGGCAACGGCCTCGGCTCCGGCGTGGTCCTCTCCGCCGACGGCCGGATCCTCACCAACAACCACGTCGTCGCCTCCGCCGGCGGCTCGGTCACGGTGACGCTGAACGACGGCCGCGAGGTGCCCGCCACCGTGGTCTCGACCGACCCGTCCTCCGACCTCGCCGTGCTGCAGGCCTCCGGGGTGTCCGGCCTGACGCCGATCACGTGGGCGAACTCGGACGACGTGAAGATCGGTGACGGTGTGATGGCCATCGGCTCGCCGTCGGGCCTGCAGGGCACCGTGACCACCGGCATCGTGTCCGCGCTGGACCGCAAGGTGACCGTCCCCGGCGAGACCCGGCGCTCGGCTTCCGTGTCGTACCAGGCGATCCAGACCGATGCGTCGATCAACCCCGGCAACTCCGGTGGTGCGCTGGTGAACGCCGCCGGTGAGCTGGTCGGCATCAACTCGGCGATCTACTCACCGGCGTCGAGCAGCGGTGAGGCGGGCAGCGTCGGCATCGGGTTCGCGATCCCGTCGAACACGGCCAAGACGATCGTGGACAAGCTGAGCTGACGAACAGCAAAACCCCCAGGGCCGCGGGAACAGTGCTCCCGCGGCCTCCTGACGGTCAGGACAGCCAGTCGGGGCGCAACGGCATGTGCGAGGTCGTCCCGTCCAGCTTCACCCCGAGCACCTGGTGCAGCTGGATGTTGTTCCGGTCGAACCCCAGCCGTGACGCCGCCAGGTACAGCCGCCACACCCGTGCGCGGGCCTCGCCCACCTCGTCCACGGCCTCGGCCCAGTGCTCGTCGAGGTTGCGGCTCCAGGCGGCGAGCGTCAGCGCGTAGTGCTCGCGCAGGTTCTCCTCGTGGCGCACCTCGAAGCCGGTGTCGTGCATGAGCGACACGAGGTGACCCGGCCCGACCAGCTCGCCGTCGGGGAACACGTACCGGTTGATGAACGGCCCGGACAGGGCGCGCTGCTTGTTGTCCGGCCGGGTGATGCAGTGGTTCAGCAGCCGGCCGCCCGGCCGGAGCTTGCGGTACAGCGACTCGAAGTAGGCGGGCAGCTTGGCCTTGCCGATGTGCTCGGTCAGGCCGATCGACGACACCGCGTCGAAACCGGACTCGCGCACGTCGCGGTAGTCGAGGTGGCGCACCTCGGCCAGGTCGGACAGACCGGCCTCGACGATGGCCTTCTGCGCCCACTCGGCCTGGTTGCGCGACAGCGTCACACCGATGGCGCGCACGCCGTACTCGCGGGCGGCGTGCATGACCATGCCGCCCCAGCCGCAGCCGACGTCGAGCAGCCGCATGCCCGGCTTCAGGCCCAGCTTGCGGGCCACCAGGTCGTGCTTGGCGAACTGCGCTTCCTCCACAGTGGACTCGGCCGTCGGGTAGACGGCGCAGGTGTAGGCCATCGACGGGCCGAGGATCCACTCGTAGAACTGGTTCGAGACGTCGTAGTGGTGGGCGATGGCCTGCTGGTCGCGGGCCTTGGAGTGGCGCAGCCCGTGCAGCCGGGTCTCCTGCGGCGGCGGAACCACCCGGTGGTTCAGCCGGACGCGGCCGAGCAGCCTCAGCAGCTCGACGCGCTGCAACCAGGGGACCTCCCGCAGCGAGAGCTCCGAGAGCTGCGACAGACCCGCGTGCACGTCGCCGAGTATCTCCAGGTGACCGGTCACGTAGGCGCGGGCCAGACCGAGCTCACCCGGCGCGGAAGCCAGGTAGGACAGGGCTTCCGGGGTTTTCACGTCGATGGACACCGGGGCGGACGCCGGGCCGGCGGTGCTGCCGTCGTAGGCCTGGAAGCGGACGTCGTTGCCACCGGTGATGCGCTGAAAGAGAGAGGCCAACCGCATTCATCGTCCCCTGACACACTTGGCGTACAGATCAGGCAGGCGGTTCGTCTGGTCGTACCGTGCCTTAACGGACCGGTAGTGCGAACCGTTGTAGTGCCGCCAGAACTCGTCCTCCTCGTAGTAGGAGTCGGAGTACAGCGACTTGTGGCCGCCCAGCCGCGCCACCTCGCGCTCGATGAGCCGGTTGCGGTCACCCATCCGTTCTCCCGGCCGGACCGGGACCTCCGACCAGAACCCGACGTTGACGTACAGCACGTCCGGGTCCATCGGGTACAGCGGCCAGCCCGTGGTGTCGCGCAGGCGCACCGGGCACAGCCAGACCGGCGAGATGCCGATCTCCCGGTCGAAGAAGTCGAGGAACTGCGGCAGCGTGGACACCGGGATCTCCACGTCCTGGATCACCGGTTCCACGTCTGTGCGCGGCCGCAGCTGCCGGTGCTTGGCCACCAGCCTGCGGTACACGTCCGACCGCAGGTACCGCTTCGGCCACAGCCGCCGCACCACCGGGTTCTGCGCGCCGAACGCCCGCGAGCACCAGAACCAGTCGGTGTCCCAGCGCCACAGGTAGTCGTGGATCGTCAGGTGGTCGGTGCGCCGCTGCTGGATGGAGCGGTAGTAGATCCGGTTGCCGGTGTAGTCCGAGGTGTAGGGCGCGATGTCGGCGAAGTGCCCCAGCGTCAGGTACATCTCGCCGCGCGAGAACACGGTGCCGTCGACGAAGTCCGCCGAGCCGTCCGCGCAGACCTCCTCGATGACCGCCGCGCACTCCTCGAACGACCCGAACGGCACGTGCCGCAGCCGCACGTACTGCCGCACCGGTTCGAGCTCGACCTCCAGCCGCAACGCGTACCCGAGCGTGCCGTAGGAGTTCGGGAACGCCCGGAACAGGTCGTCGTCCGGTTTCGCGACCACGACCTCGCCGTCACCGGTGAGGATCTCCAGCTCCCGCACGGACTCGTGCGGCAGCCCGTTGCGGAAGGACGTGGACTCGATGCCGAGGCCCGCCACGGCCCCGCCGATCGTGATGGTCTTGAGCTGCGGCACGACCAGCGGCATCAGGCCGTGCCGCAGGGTCGCGGCGACGAGGTTCTCGTAGGTGGTCATGCCCTGCACCTGTGCGGTGCGTCCGACCGGGTCCACCGACAGCACCCGGTCGAACCTGCCGACGTCCAGCCCACCGGACTGCTCCGCGCGGAACCGGAACAGGTTCGACGTCTTCTTCGCGAGCCGCACCGGCGCACCTTCGCGCATCGCGGCGTACTGCGCGGTCAGCGCAGCCACGGCCGAGCTGTGCCCATGGTCACTCACGAGAGCGACGTTATTCCTCGTCAGCGCCGTTGGCACGCCCAATTTCACCAATGGGCCGGATGTCCGCAACGAACCCTGCCGAAAGTTACTACCGAGTAGTAGCGTGCTGGGCATGGCTACGCACGAGGTGACCAACCAGGTTCCGCCACTTGCCGGTCACGACTTGGCCGCCGACCCGGCACTGCTCAGCTGGGCAGACACCGCGGAGCTGCACGAGCTCGGCCGCCTCGCCGGCAGCCACGAGTGGCAGGAGCGCGGTCGCCTGGCGAACGCCCACCCGCCCGTGCTGCACACCCACGACCGGTTCGGCCACCGGATCGACGAGGTCGAGTTCCACCCGGCGTGGCACGAACTGATGAATGTGGCTGTTTCGCACGGATTGCACGCTTATGTCGACGGTGAGCACTTGGAGCGTGCGGCCAAGTTCTACGTCTGGTCGCAGGTCGAGGCCGGCCACGGCTGCCCGATCTCGATGACGTACTCCGCTGTGCCCGCTTTGCGTGTGTCACCCGAATTGGTGGCCGAGTACGAACCGCTGCTCACCGCCCGTGAGTACGACTTCGGGCTGCGGGCACCGCTCACCAAGCGCGGCCTGATCGCCGGCATGTCGATGACCGAGAAGCAGGGCGGCTCGGACGTCCGCGCCAACACCACGGTCGCGCGGCCGGTGGACGACGGGTACGTGCTCACCGGGCACAAGTGGTTCACGTCGGCGCCGATGTCGGACGTGTTCCTGACTCTCGCGCAGGCACCGGGCGGGCTGACGTGCTTCCTGGTGCCGCGGGTGCTGCCGGACGGCACGCGCAACCGGTTCTTCCTCCAGCGGCTCAAGGACAAGCTGGGCAACAGGTCCAACGCGTCGGCGGAGGTCGAGTACGACGAGGCGTTCGCGGTGCGCGTCGGCGACGAGGGCCGGGGCGTGCGGACGATCATCGAGATGGTCAACACGACCCGCCTGGACTGCGTGCTCGGGTCGGCGGCCGGGATGCGGGCCGGGTTGCGGCAGGCGGCGCACCACGCGGCGCACCGCAAGGCATTCGGGCAGTACCTCGTCGACCAGCCGGCGATGCGCAACGTGCTGGCGGACCTCGCGGTCGAGTCGGAGGCGGCGACCACGGCGGCCATGTGGCTCGCGGAGCACCGGTCGCGGCTCGGGCTCGCGGTGACCAAGTACTGGGTGTGCAAGCGCGGGCCGGTGCACGCGGCGGAAGCACTGGAGTGCCTGGGCGGCAACGGTTACATCGAGGACAGCGGGATGCCGCGGCTGTTCAGGGAGTCGCCGCTGATGTCGATCTGGGAGGGTTCCGGCAACGTCGCCGCGCTCGACGTGCTGCGCGCGATGGCGAAGGAACCCGAGTCGGTGCAGGAGTTCCTGGGCGTCGTGAGCGGGGTGGACCCGCGCATCGACAAGGCGCTGAACGAGCTGGGCGGCACGTTGTCCGATGTGGACCAGTCGCAGGCCCGCCGGGTCGTCGAGCGGATGGCCCTGGTGCTGCAGGGCGCCCTGCTGGTCAAGCACGGACACCCCGCGGTCGCCGACGCGTTCGTGGCCTCCCGGCTCGGCGGGGACTGGGGCGTCGCTTTCGGCACGCTCCCCAGGTCCACCGACTTCGCGACCATCATCGCCCGCGCCGTCCCCAAGCCCTGACTGTCGGCGCATCTGCAAGTACTGCCAACCGGCCGGTTGGCAGTACTCGCAGATGCCGGAAGAGCGAGGGGTCAGAGGCCCAGTTCGCGGGCGATCAGCATCTTCTGCACCTCGGAGGTGCCCTCGCCGATCTCCAGGATCTTGGCGTCGCGGTAGAACCGGCCCACCGGGTACTCGTTCATGAACCCGTAGCCGCCGAAGATCTGCGTGGCGTCACGGGCGTTGTCCATCGCCGCCTCCGACGACACGAGCTTCGCGATGGCCGCCTGCTTCTTGAACGGCTCACCGCGCAACATCCGCGACGCCGCCTCGTAGTAGGCCAGCCGCGCCGTGTGCACGCGCGCCTCCATCTCGGCGATCTTGAACTGGATCGCCTGGTAGGTGCCGATCTTCGCACCGAACGTCTCACGCTCGTGGGCGTAGCGCACCGACTCGTCGACACAGCCCTGCGCCAAGCCCACCGACAGCGCGGCGATGGCCACACGGCCCTCGTCGAGCGTCCGCAGGAACTGGGCGAAGCCGCGGCCACGCTCCCCCAGCAGGTTCGCGGCGGGCACCCGGCAGTCGGCGAACGACAGCTCGCGGGTGTCCGAGGCGCACCAGCCGACCTTCGAGTACTTCTTCGACACCGTGAAGCCCGGCGTGCCGGACGGGACGATGATCGACGAGATCTCCTTGCGGCCGTCGGGCAGCGTGCCCGTCACGGCGGCGACCGTCACCAGGCCGGTGATGTCCGTGCCGGAGTTCGTGATGAACGCCTTGGTGCCGTTGATGACCCACTCGTCACCGTCGAGGCGCGCGGTGGTCGCCAGCGCCCCCGCGTCGGACCCGGAACCGGGCTCGGTGAGACCGAACGCGCCCAGCTTCCGGCCGGAGGTCAGCGACGGCAGCCACTCCGCCTTCTGCTCGTCGGTGCCGAACCGGTAGATCGGCATGGCGCCCAGCGACGTGGCCGCCTCGACCGTGATCGCGACGGACGAGTCGACGCGGGCGAGCTCCTCCAGCGTCAGGCACAGGGCGAAGTAGTCGCCGCCCATGCCGCCGTGCTCCTCGGGGAACGGCAGGCCGAGCAGGCCCATCTGCCCCATCTTCGCGACGACCGGGTACGGGAACTCGCCGCGCTCGTAGTAGTCGCCGATGACCGGGGCGACCTCGTCGCGGGCGAACTCCTCGACGGTCTTGCGCAGGTCCTCGTACTCGCTCGGGAGCCTGAAGTCCAACATTGCTGTCACTCCTCGTGAGAGACGACGGTGGCCAGCACCTGGTCGAGTGCGACCTGCTGACCTGCTTGCACGTTCACCTCGGCGAGCACGCCGTCGACCGGTGCGGTGACGGTGTGCTCCATCTTCATGGCCTCGACCACGAACAACGCTTGACCGGCGGTCACGTCCTCGCCCTGCTGCGCGCGGACCACCAGCACGGTGCCGGGCATCGGCGACTTCACCGGACCACCGGAGGCCGCCGCGCCACCGGACGCGCCGACCAGGAACTCGGCCTCGGTCAACGCCCAGGACGCGCCGTCGTGGCCCAGCCACAGCACGTCGCCGTCACGGGCGACCGCGTACCGGCGCGACCCGACGAGCAGGTCGCCGCCCTCCCGGCGAGCACGGGCCCTGACCGGTTCTCCGGCGCCCACGACGACCTCGTCACCGCGCACCCGCACGTCGACGTCGTTGATCCGCCACGTCGTCCACGCGTGCTCACCGACGCGCCAGCCGGACAGCTGGTCCCACGGGTCGTCGCCACGCGGGTCGAGCGAGCGCTCCAGGCCGGCCGCCACGTACACGTCGTCCGGGACGTCCTGCGACGTCAACGCGTCCAGCTTGCGTTCGACCAGGCCGGTGTCCAGCGCGCCGGAACGGACGTCGGGATCACGCAGCAGTGCCCGCAGGAACGGGATGTTCGTCGTGACGCCGAGCAGCACCACCTGCCCCAGCGCGTGGTCCAGGCGCCGCAACGCCTCTTCGCGCGTGCGGCCGTGCGCGATCACCTTGGCGAGCATCGGGTCGTAGTCCGAGCCGACGACAAGTCCCTCGTACAGCCCGGAGTCCACGCGCACGGACGTGGGTTCGCGCAACGCCAGCACCCGGCCACCGGTCGGCAGGAAGCCGCGCGCCGGGTCCTCCGCGTAGACGCGCGCTTCGACCGAGTGGCCGCGCATCGTGACGTCGAGGTCCAGCACCTCACCGGAGGCGACCCGGAGCTGCCACTCGACCAGGTCGACGCCCGTGACCTCCTCGGTCACCGGGTGCTCGACCTGCAGCCGGGTGTTCATCTCCATGAAGAAGTAGTCGCCGGTCGCACCGTCCACGATGAACTCGACGGTGCCCGCCCCCACGTAACCGCAGGACTTCGCCGCGTCGACCGCCGCGGCCCCCATCGCCTCGCGCACCTCGGGTGTGAGGAACGGTGACGGCGCCTCCTCGATGATCTTCTGGTGCCGCCGCTGGAGGCTGCACTCGCGCTCACCGAGGTGGATCACGTTGCCGTGCGTGTCGGCGAGGACCTGGATCTCGATGTGCCGCGGGTTCGTGACGAACCGCTCGATCAGCAGCGTGTCGTCGCCGAACGACCCGCGCGCCTCCCGCCGGGCCGACTCGATCGCCTCGCGCAGCGCGGACTCCTCGTGCACGAGCCGCATGCCCTTGCCGCCACCGCCCGCGGAGGGCTTGAGCAGCACCGGGAAACCGATCTCCACCGCCGCGTCGACGATCTCGTCGTCCGACATGCCCTCACGGGTGCGGCCCGGCACGACGGGAACCCCCGCCGCCGACACCGTGAGCTTCGCGCGGATCTTGTCGCCCATCGCGTCGATGGCCGCCGCGGGCGGACCGACGAACACGATTCCGGCGTCGTCGCAGGCTTTCGCGAACGCCGTGTTCTCGGCGAGGAAGCCGTAGCCGGGGTGGATCGCCTGCGCGCCGGTGGACACGGCGGCCTGGACGATCTTCTCGATGGACAGGTAGCTCTCGCGGGCCGCCGCGGGCCCGATCCGCACGGCCTCGTCGGCCAGGCGGACGTGCAGCGCGTCGGCGTCCGCGTCGGAGTACACGGCGACGGAACGGATTCCGAGCGCCTTGAGCGCACGGATCACCCTGACCGCGATCTCCCCGCGGTTCGCCACCAGAACGCTGTCGAACATGATCACATCCGGAAGACGCCGTAGGAAACATCGTCGATGGGGGCGTTGGCCGCGCTGGACAACGCGAGGCCGAGCACCGTGCGGGTGTCCCGCGGGTCGATCACGCCGTCGTCCCACAGCCGCGCGGTCGAGTAGTACGGGTTGCCCTGGTCCTCGTACTGCTGGCGGATCGGCGCCTTGAACGCCTCCTCGTCCTCCGCGGACCACTCGTCACCGAGCTGGTCGCGCCGGACGGTCGCGAGCACCGAGGCCGCCTGTTCACCGCCCATCACGGAGATCCGCGCGTTCGGCCACATCCACAGGAACCGCGGCGAGTACGCCCGGCCGCACATCGAGTAGTTGCCGGCGCCGAACGAGCCACCGATGATCACGGTGAACTTCGGGACCCGCGCGCACGCCACCGCGGTCACCATCTTGGCGCCGTGCTTGGCGATGCCGCCGGCCTCGTACTCGCGGCCGACCATGAACCCGGTGATGTTCTGCAGGAACACCAGCGGGATGGACCGCTTGTCGCACAGCTGGATGAAGTGCGCGCCCTTGACGGCGGACTCGCCGAACAGGATGCCGTTGTTCGCGACGATGCCGACCGGGTGGCCGTGGATGCGCGCGAACCCGGTGACGAGCGTGGCGCCGTACTCCTTCTTGAACTCCTGGAACTTCGACCCGTCGACGATCCGCGCGATCACCTCGCGCACGTCGTAGGGCGTCCGGGAGTCGGTCGGCACGACGCCGTACAGGTCGTCCGGGTTGACCTTCGGCGCTTCGACCTGGGTGACGTCCCAGGGCCGTCGGGCGCGCGGGCCGAGCGTGGAGATGATCGAGCGGACCATCCGCAGCGCGTGCGCGTCGTTCTCGGCCAGGTGGTCGGTGACGCCGGACGTGCGCGAGTGCAGGTCGCCGCCGCCGAGGTCCTCGGCGCTCACGACCTCACCGGTCGCGGCCTTCACCAGCGGCGGGCCACCGAGGAAGATCGTGCCCTGGTTGCGGACGATGACCGCCTCGTCGGACATCGCCGGCACGTACGCGCCGCCGGCGGTGCACGAGCCCAGGACCGCGGCGACCTGCGGGATGCCCTTCGCGGACATCGTGGCCTGGTTGTAGAAGATGCGGCCGAAGTGCTCGCGGTCGGGGAACACGTCGTCCTGCTTCGGCAGGAACGCGCCGCCGGAGTCGACCAGGTAGATGCACGGCAGGTTGTTCTGCAGCGCGACTTCCTGCGCGCGCAGGTGCTTCTTGACCGTGACCGGGTAGTAGGTGCCGCCCTTGACCGTGGCGTCGTTGGCGACGATCACGCACTCGCGCCCGGACACCCGCCCGACGCCGGTGATGATGCCCGCGGCCGGGGCCTCGTCGCCGTACATGCCGTTCGCGGCCAGCGGCGACAGCTCCAGGAACGGCGAGCCGGGGTCGACCAGCGTGTCCACGCGCTCGCGCGGCAACAACTTGCCGCGGTCGACGTGGCGCTGCCGCGCCTTCTCGGGCCCGCCTCGCGCGGCGGTGGCCAGCTTGCTCCGCAGCTCCTCGACGAGCGCGGTGTGCTCCTTGGCGTAGCGGTCCGATGGCTCGGCTGCGCTGCGCAGGACCGGTGCGTCCATGCTCCCCAGACCTCAGGTTAGCGGGCGTTAACAAGGCCATGTTAACGCCCGCTCACCTGGCGGTCCACCAGTGCCGTTCGAGAGCACCCAGGTCGCAGGTCAAGGTGCTCTTACGACACTCCCACGCACCGGAATTCCGTTACCCGATGACCGACCGCAGAGCGGGCAGGTAGCCGCTCGCGTGACCGGCCCGGTTCGGGTGGTAGGACTCCTCGACCGGCCAGCTCAGGCTGTTGAGCCACCAGCTCGACGAGCAGATCTCGTGCCCGGTGAACGCCCCGCGCACGTCGACGTAGCTGAACCCGGCCGCAGCGGCCCGTGCGCTGATCGTCGCGTGCAGCGCGTCGGAACCGGAGTTGATGGCGGCGCGCTTGGTGTCGCTCAGGCCGACGTTGCAGGTGCCGGGCACCTTGTACATGCGCGGGTAGCCGAGGACGACGACGCGCGCGGACGGGGACTTCGAGCGGATGGTGCCGTAGACGTTGGTGAGCAGGCCGGGAAGCGTGTTCGCGGCGTAGGCCTTGGCCGTGTTCACCCGGTTGATGCAGTCGTTGTCGGAGCCGAACGTGCAGGTGGTGATGACGTCGGTGAAGCCGGCGTCGTTGCCGCCGACCTGCACGGTGACCAGGTTGGTGGCCGAGGTGACGGCCGCCGCCTGGGTGACGACGTCGCCCGTCCGGGCGCCGGAGCAGGCCACCGAGCGGAACGACGCCGGTGCTGTCGCGGCGGCCCACAGTGCCGGATAGGCGAGCGGGCCGCGCTTGCAGCTGCCGCTCGTGCCGTCGTAGCTGCCGGTGCCGAGGCCGGAGGCGTAGGAGTCGCCGAGCGCCACGTAGTTGACGGCGGCGGCGCTCGCGGGGTTCGCGAGCGCGATGACTGCCGCGGCGGCGGTGACCACCGAGGCGATGAGGTGAGCAGGACGCATCGAAGACTCCCGAAGGGGCCGCAGGGGTGTGATGCAGTGCACGGTCATGGTTACTTACGAGTAAGACCCGTGTGAAGCATTGGTCAATAGTCAACGACTGGGACTTGCGGCTGCGAAAATTTCACCCATCAGGCTGAAAGTGAACGACTGCTAACCTTCCGGCGTGGCCGAGAAACCCTCACGTCGGGACCAGATCCTCACCGCCGCCGCGGAACTGTTCGCGCGGCACGGCTTCCACGGCGTGGGCATCGACGACATCGGCGCGGCGGTCGGCATCTCCGGGCCCGCGCTGTACCGGCACTTCCGCAGCAAGGACGCGATGCTCGGCGAGATGCTGACGTCGATCTCGGAACGCCTGCTCGACGGCGGTCAATCGCGGGTCGACGCGGCGTCGGACGCCGACGAGGCGTTGCGCGAGCTGGTCGGCTGGCACGTCGACTTCGCGCTCGACGACCCGGCGCTCATCACCGTGCAGATGCGCAACCTCGCCAACCTCACCGACCCGGACCGCCGGCGGGTGCGCGCCCTGCAGCGCCGCTACGTCGAGGTGTGGGTGGAGACGATCCGCCGGACCGTGCCGGAGTTCGACGAACCGACCGCGCGAGCCGCGGCGCACGCGGTGTTCGGGCTGATCAACTCGACCCCGCACAGCGCTCACCTCGACCGCGACCAGATGGCGGCCCTGCTGACGCGCATGGCCCTCGCCTCGCTCACCCCAGCCGCGGTCTCCTCCTGACCCCTCACCGAGAGTCATCCCCACCCCCTTGCTTTCCGCACGCGGGGGCCTTTCGTCCTTTCCTGGAGTACGAAAGCTCCCCGCGTGGGCAAAAGTGAGGCTGGTGGGGCACGTGTGGGTGAAGACGGCTAGTTGTCGGTGGGTGGCGGACTGGCGATCAGCCGAGACCGTTCCGTAACCTGGCGCGACCATGGGTGCCCGTCAGCTCCTCCTCCGCCTCCCGGTCTGGTTCCGGTTCACGGTGATCACCCTCGCCGTGTTCGTCGTGGGGGTGGTCGCCTCACGACCCGCGACCGGCGACAACGGCACACCCAGCGGTGACGTGCTGGCGGCGGCCAAGGCGGTGCAGGCGTTCACCACGCCGTCGGCGACCCACGACCCGCAGCTCGACCTGCCCGCCGACTTCGCGGCGGAGATCGTGCGCGACCCCAAGACCGTGCGGGCGCCGGACGGGACGTTGCGCGTGGTCGACGTCGCCGGCGGGTGCTCCGGGCCGGCCGGTGACACGGAGTGGGACTTCAGCGTCGCCTGCCGTGCGCACGACATGGGCTACGACCTGCTGCGGTACGCCGAACGCAAGGGCCACGCGCTGGGACCGCAGGCCCGCAGGGGGCTCGACGACCGGCTCGCGGCGGACCTGCACCTGCAGTGCGAGCTGAACCCGCGCGGGGCCCGGCACACCTGCCACGCGGTCGCCGAGACCTACGCGCTGGGGCTGCAGTTCAACTCGTGGCGGCAGCGCTGGGGACCACCGGGGCACGAACCGGTCGTGGCGTGGGCGTTCGGCAGCGCGGTCGTGGTGTTCCTGCTGCTGGCCCGGCTGCACCGGCCACGCCGCGAGGAGGTCGCGGTCACCACCCGCGTCGAGCAGGACCGGTACGCGACGTTCCTGCGGTTGTTCAGCCTCGCGTTGCTGGTGCTCGGCGAAACCGTTGCCACGGTGGCACATCTGCGCGGTTCCGGCACGTCGTGGCTGTGGGCGTTGCAGGCGGTGCCGTTGTTCTTCTTCGCGGGCGGGCACGCGAACCTGCGCAGCTGGCAGGCCCACCAGGGCGGGTTCGGGTGCTGGGTGTCGAGCCGGACGTCGTGGCTGCTGCGGCCGGTGCTCGGGTTCGTGCTGCTGTGGGTGGTGCTGTTCACCGCGCTGAACCTGCTGGACGTCCGGGTCGACGCGTACAGCCGGCTGATCACGCACCCGTTGTGGTTCCTCGGGGTCTACCTGCTCGCGGTGGCGGCGACACCGGCCGCGGCCTGGCTGCACCGCCACCACCGCCGTGCCACGCCGGTCGTCCTCGCGCTGCTCACGCTGGCGGTCGAGGTCGCGCGCACGTCCACGGACTGGCGGACCGGCGGGTACGCGAACCTGGTCGTCGGCGCGCTGCTGATGCAGCAGGCCGGGTTCTTCTACGCCGACGGCACGGTGCAGCGCATCCCGCGCAAGGTGCTCGCGGCGCTGGGCGCGGTCACCCTGCCGGCGCTGGTGTTCTTCAGCGACTACCCGCGGTCGACGCTGGTGCTCGGGGTCGCGCAGGTCTGCCTCGCGCTGCTGGCCCGCGGGCACGTGTCGGCGTGGCTCGAGGGCCGGGCCTGGCACGTCGTGAGCTTCGCGCGGCGGGCGCCGATGACCGTCTACCTGGCGTACCTGGCCGGGGTCGGCGCGGTCGTGGGACTGCTCGGCCTCACGGCGGCGCCGAGCTGGTTCGCGGGGCTGTTGCTGCCGCTGACGTTGCTGTTCCACCGGTTCGAGCGCAAGGGGGTCCGGTTCCCGCGGCTCGCGCACGAGTCGCACCGGACCCGGCTCGCCACGGCGCTGGGCGTGAGCTTCGGGACACTCGGGGTGCTCGGGTTCGTCGTGGCCGGGTTCCTCGGCGCCGGGGTGCTGGTGCTGCTGCCGGTCGACCCGCTGCAGAACGTCCTGCACCTGCTGCTCGGCTGGTACCTGATCCACACCGCCCGCACCGGCAGCTGCGACACCCGGTTGCCGTGGCTGCTCACGGCACTGGCGTGTGTGCCACCACTGCTGGCGTTGCAGCCGGCGCCGCAGGTCGTGGTGCTGCACGCCGTGGCGATCGGGTGCGCAGTGCTCGCAGCCATCCCCAGGTCACGGCCGCGCACACCGGCAGCCACAGCAGCCGCTGCCACACCCAGCCCGGACCTGGTTCCTGCTGCAGTCCCGGCAGCGGTCCCCACGCGCTGAACACCAGCGACACCGTGACGAGCGCGCTCTGGTGCACCAGCAGGACGCCGAGCGCGGTGCGGCCCAGCCAGTCATCACGCGGAACCTGCTTGCGCAGCAACGGTTTCACGACCAGGTAGGCGCCGACGAACCACAGCGGCTCCACCACCAGGACGGCGACGTTGCAGGCGGTGCCCTGGTCGACGCCGCGCAGCACGAGTCCGAAGAGGACGGCCGCCCAGCAGCCGAGCAGCACCAGCACCTGCCCCACCAGCCGCCGCACCGGCACGGCCGCACCGGCCACGACCACCGGCAGCACCAAGGCGTTCAGCACCAGGCTCACCCAGAACGGCCGCTGCGGGCCCGGCACCATCCCGGCCGGCGTGTCGACCAGGGTGGTCGTGAGCCAATGGCCCGCCACGACCGCGCACAACGCGGTGCCCACGAGGACGTTCCTGGTCACGGCTGCTCCCCCACGGCGATGCGGGCCAGCGCGGCCAGCGTGTCGGTGCCCGGTTCGTAGTAGCTCGCGTGGGTGCCGCCGGGGAACCGCAGCACGGTGGCGCCGAAGCGGGCCGACACCGGGTCGGTGCCGTGCCCGAGGTCGAACAGCCGCAGGCCGGGGATGAACCGCGCCCAGTCACCGGCGTTGCGCAGCGCCCACACCTTGGCCTTCGTCCGCAGGTCGGCGACCGATGCCGCCCGCACGCCGGGGCTGCCGTTGAACACGATGTCGGCGACGTCGAGCTCGGGTGCCGCGAGTGCGACGACCACCGAGCCGTAGCTGTGGCCGAAGATGCGGATGCGCGCGTTGGTCTGCAACGCGCGCACGAAGTCGACGAGGGCGGTCGCACCCGCTCTGGCGAGCCGACCGGTCGCCGCGTCCACGCCGAGGCCCTGCGGCGTCGCGTAGCCGAGCCAGGCGATCACCGCGAGGTCGTCGCGGCCCACGGCCTCGTACAGGTCGGTGGCGTTCTTGCCGACGGTCCGGTCGAACCGGTCGACGTCCACGTCGGACCCCGGAACGATGACCACGACGTCGCGGGCGGTGCTCAGGTCGCCGACGACGGCGACCCGGCGCGCGGCGTCGGAGCGCCACTCGCCCATCGACGGCGCGACGGACGGCAGCACGATCAGCACGAGGACCAGCAGGGTTCGGCGCATGACCGGAAAGCTAGGGAGGCGACCCGCCCGTGATCATCACGCTGACGTGCTGTTCTCCGGTGCTACCCCGGTACCACGAGCCCGCTCTCGTAGGCCGCGATGACCGCCTGCGCCCGGTCGCGCAGACCGAGTTTCGTGAGCACCCGGCTCACGTGCGTCTTGACCGTCTGCTCGGCCAGCACGAGGTTCGCGGCGATCTCGGCGTTGGACAGGCCCTGCGCGACCAGCACGAGGATCTCGGTCTCGCGCTCGGTCAGCGCCGCGAGCTGCGCAGGCCGGACGCGTTCGCTGCGGCGGGCCTTCACGAAGTCCTCGATCAGGCGTTTCGTGATCGAGGGCGCCAGCAGCGCCTCACCGGCGGCCACGACGCGCACGGCGTTCAGCAGCTCACGGGCGGGCGCGTGCTTGAGCAGGAACCCGCTCGCACCGGACTGCAACGCCTCGTACACGTAGTCGTCGAGGTCGAACGTGGTCAGCACGAGCACTTTGGACTCGCTGCCGCCGTCGATCAGGAGCCGGGTGGCGTGCAGACCGTCCATCTCGGGCATGCGGATGTCCATCAGCACGACGTCCGGTTCCGTGCGGCGGGCCAGCGCGACGCCCTCCACGCCGTTGCCCGCCGAGCCGATCACCTCGATGTCCTCCTGAGCGTCGAGCAGCGCGGAGAACCCCTCGCGCACCATCTCCTGGTCGTCCACCACGACCACCCTGATCACTTGTCCCCCAACGGAATCCGCGCCCGCACCAGGAAGCCGCCGTCCTCGGTCGACTTCACGGTCAACGTGCCGCCATGCACCGCCACACGCTCGTGCATGCCTATCAGGCCCTGACCGCTGCCACCGCCCCTGGACGGTCCACCCGCGGTGTTGCGCACCAGCACGTCCAGCTGGCCGTCTCTCTTGTGCACGTGCACGGACGCCTTCGAGCCGGGCGCGTGCCTGGTCGCGTTCGTGAGCGCTTCCTGCACGATCCGGTATGCGGTCAGCCCGACCGCCTCCGGCACGTCGTCCACGTCGACCTCGGCCTCGTCACCGGGCCGTGCCAGCTCGGGGATGCGGCTGATGCCCGGCTGCGGCTCCTTCGCCGGCGTCTCGCCGTTCGCCCTGAGCACGCCCAGCAGCCGTTGCATGTCGGTGATGGCCTCCCGCGCGGCCTGCCCGACCTCCTCGAACTCCTTCTGCGCGGCCTCGTTCAGCCCCGGCAGGCGGTAGGGCGCGGTCTCGCACCGGACGACCACCATCGACATGTGGTGCGCCACGACGTCGTGCATCTCCCTCGCGATGCGCGCGCGTTCCTCCAGCGCCGCCTTCTCGCCGCGTTGTTCCTCCAGCTCGCGCTCGACCCGGCCGCGCGCGCCGAACAGGTAGATCACGCCGGTGATGACCGGCACGGCCATGATCGCGTCGTGGTGCTGCGACTCGGAGAAGCCGACCACCGCCATGGTGAGCACGGTGGCGGTCAGGGTGACCCCGCCCGAGTAGAACGCGGCCACGCCCGCCACCAGCGGCAGCAGGGTCCAGTACTGGAAGTCCGCGACACCGGTCCAGCTGATCAGCGAGGCGACCGGGTACAGCGCGAGGGCGGCCACCCGCCAGGCGTAGAGCGGCGACCAGATCAGCAGCACGTACGGCAGGAACACCGACGCGAACAGGGCCGGCCACCAGCCGTCCGGATCTTGCAGCGAGACGAACCGGGCGGAGCCGACGATGGCGAACACCAGCGCGTAGACCAGCAGCGCGGCGTGGAACGGCTTGCGGAACCGCCCCAGTGCCCGTTCGAGCACGCGGGTGCGGTCGACGCCCAGCAGGGTCCAGTACAACGTGCGGAACACCACCCGAGACTAGGTGCACGCCCTCATCCGCACATTGACCTGCGGAGTGACATACCCCGGTAGCACTCTGATCAAGATGGGGCATTGCGATTGTGTTGGGCCGCCGGTAGGCAGTACCTGTGAGACCACCACAGGACCCGGATCGCTGGGCGCGGCTGACCGCCGTGGCCGGCGAGGCGCTGGCGGCTGCCAGGGCCGGTGAGGACGCTGTGGCGGTGGACCTCGTGACCGGCTATCTCAGCGGGTCGCCCGAGGGCAACGAGGAGATCCGCGAGCTCGTGCTGCTGCTGTTCGCCGAGTGCAGCTCGATGGTCGGTTCGCTCGGCTCCGGCGGCGCGACACCGGTGAAGATGCAGGTCTTCGACGAGGAGGGCCGTGAGGTCCAGATCGACGACGCCGACCCGCCGGTCCGCACGGCCATCCGCGCGTTGCTGGCCGAGGTGCACGGCGACCAGGACGCGGCCTCCGAGCAGATCGAGATCGCCCTGGCCAACGGCCAGCCGCAGGAGCTCGCGACCGTGGTGCTGCAAGCCCTGCGGTGGACGTTGAAGCTGGCGATCGAGTGCGAGACGCGCGACCTGCCCGTCGCGACCTGGATCACCGCGTCACTGGACGACCAGCCCTGACGTGCAGCACGGCGTCCACCCCGTCGAGCAGGTGCTGGTCGACGGGGAAGTAGCCCATCTCCAGCTTCGTGTCGGTGCGCACGGTCCCGGTCGGCTTCTCAGCGAACCCCCAGGTGGTGAAACGGTCCTGCAGAGACCCTTCGAAGGTGCCTTCGTCCGGTTCACCGAGCCCGAAGCTGTCGTTGCGGCCGAGGGTGCCCGCGATGACCGTGTACTGGTCGCCGAGGATCGGGGCGACGAGCGCGCCGGCGGAGGACCACTCGATGCGCTCGCCGCCCATCTCCATCGAGCTGTTCGTGCGTTGCAGGTGGGCGTTGTGCATGAACACGAACGTCGGCCCGCGGCTCGCCTCGATCCGGCGGATCTCCAGCAGGTTGCGGGCCATCACGCCGTCGCGCAGCTGGCAGAGGCGGTTCAGGCGCACGCCGAGCGGGTTCGGCTCCGCGCACTCCCGGTGGTAGCGCAGGAGGCTCAGCGCGGCGCTCAGGTGGGTCTCCGCCCGCTCCCAGCCCTCGTCGCGCGGCCGGGCGTGCAACCGCGCAAGCATCTCCTGCCCGATCGCGCGGAACCGGACGGCCTCTTCGGACTGTCCGGGTGACTTCGTCACGTCCAGGACGGCCTCGTCGCGGCTCCACTTCTCGTCGTCGGTGCTCAGGTCGACGTCGAGGCCGAGGTAGTCGCGGGCGTGTTCGAGGTACGGGCGCGGGCTGGGCGCGCTGGTGGTCTCGGTCTGGAAGTCGGCGCCGTGGAACGCGAGCTGCTCGGCGGCCGGCCGGTCCCGGTTGTACTCGCGCATCCAGGCGACCAGCTCGCGGTTGGCGGGCCACTGGCCGAAGCGGTGGCTGAAGCCCTCCTCCAGCACCGTGTCGAGGTCACCGGGGCCGCCCTTGACGTAGTCGTCGACCAGCAGGCCCCTGACCCGGCAGGTCTCCAGCGCGATCGAGCGGAAGCCCGCGGCGGCCAGCTGCTCGAACAGCTCGTTGCGGATCCACGTGTGGGCGTGTTCGAGGTGGGTCGGTTCGCCGAAGGCGAGGAGCTCGGTGAAGGGGTGGAGGAACTCGCGGATGTCCTGGCTCATGTGGCTCAATCGTATCTTTGAAACCTCCGTTGAGACTTTTTCGCCATAGTCGCTGTAGGCAGGCGTTAAAGTCTCAACCGTGCGTCCAGCCGACCTAGCACGTGAACACGGCCTGTCGACGCAGGCGGTGCGCAACTACGAGCGGGACGGGTTCATCCCGGCCGCCGACCGCACCGAGTCCGGTTACCGCGTCTACACCGAGGTGCACGCGTCGGCGTTGAGGGCGTTCATCGCGCTGATACCCGCGTTCGGGCACGCGGTGGCGGGGCAGATCATGAACGCGGTGCACGCCGGGTCCGTCGAAGACATGCTGGTGACCATCGACCGCGGCCACCACCGGCTGCTGCGCGACCGCGAGACGCTCGACTCGGTGAGCCGCGCGGTCGCCGACCTGACCGAGGTGGAACCGGTCGTGGTGCCGCACTCGATCGGCGAGCTCGCGCGCCGGCTCGGCGTCACCCCGGCGACGCTGCGGGCGTGGGAGGAGGCGGGTGTCCTCGCGCCCGAACGCGCGGCGACCGGCTACCGGGTGTTCTCCGCCGCCGACGTCCGCGACGCCGAGCTGGCGCACCTGCTGCGCCGCGGCGGCTACCCGCTGGCGCGGATCGCGGTGGTGGTGCAGCAGGTCCGCACGGCGGGCGGCACCGAGACGCTGACCGCCGCGCTGGCCGACTGGCGGCGCAGGCTGACCGCGCGGGGGCTGGCGGTGCTCGCCGCCTCCGCGCGGCTCAACGACTACCTGAGTGCGCGGGCAGCAGCTCGCTGACCAGCGCCCCGACCTGCTCGCTCTCGATCAGGAACGCGTCGTGCCCGTACGGCGAGGTGATCACCCGCAGGTCGTCGGCGCCGGGGATGCCCGCCGCCAGCTCCTGCTGCTGCCCCAACGGGTACAGCCGGTCGGAGTCCACTCCGGCCACCAGCGTCCGCGCCGTCACCCTGCGCAGCGCGGCCCGCACACCACCGCGGTCGCGGCCCACGTCGTGCGAGTTCATCGCCTCGGTGAGCGTGACGTAGCTGGCGGCGTCGAACCGCCGGGCGAGCTTGGCCGCGTGGTGGTCCAAATAGGACTCGACCTCGAACCGGCCGTCCTCCTGCACCTGCCGGCCGAACCGCGCCTGCAGCTCCTGCTCGCTGCGGTAGCTGATGTGCGCGATCCGCCGTGCCACACCGAGACCTTCCAGCGGGTCGGCCCTGATCGCGTGCAGCTGCGCCGACGCGAGCGCGATCTGCTCCGCGGACGCGGCCGCCGTCGTGGCCAGCAGGAGCAGCGACTCCACCCGCTCCGGCTCGCTCACGGCCCACTCGACCGCCCGCATGCCGCCCATCGACCCGCCGAGCACCGCGGCCCACCGCTCGATGCCCAGGTCGTCGGCCAGGAGCACCTCCGCCGCGACCTGGTCGCGGATGGTGAGCGAGGGGAACACCGGGTGCTGCCACGGCCCGGTGCTGCCCTGGCACCCGCCGAGCACGTTGGGCGCCACCACGAAGCACCCGTCCAGCGGCCCGGGACCGACGAGCGCGTCCCACCAGCCCGGCGTGGGGTGACCCGGCTCCACGCCCCCGGCGACGTGGCTGTCACCGGTGAGGGCGTGGAGCACGAGCACCGCGTTGGAGGCCTCCGCGTTCAAGGTCCCCCACGTCTCGTACGCGAGCTGGAAACCCGGCAACCCGGCGAACGGTTCGGTGTGGCTGAACCACTTCCGCCGCCCGTTCGGGTCGCCGAAGCGCCAGCCGCCCACTACAACTCGGACTTCGCCGCGGTGAAGCCCGCCTCCAGGTCGGCCTTGAGGTCCTCCAGGCCCTCCAGGCCGACGCTCAGCCGCACCAGCCCCGGCGTGACGCCCGCGACGAGCTGCTCCTCCGGCGTGAGCTGGCTGTGCGTCGTGGAGGCCGGGTGCACGATCAGCGACCGCACGTCACCGATGTTGACCAGCTGGCTGAACAACGACGTCCCGTCCACGAACGCCCGGCCCGCCTCGACGCCGCCGCGCAGCTCGAAGCTCACCACCGCGCCGGCACCCCCGGGCAGGTACTTCTGCGCGTTGGCGTGGAACGGCGACGACGGCAGGCCCGCGTAGTGGACCTTCGCCACCTCGTCGCGCCCCTCCAGCCACTCGGCAAGCGCTTGCGCGTTCTGGACGTGCCGCTCGACGCGCAGCGACAGCGTCTCGATTCCCTGGATCACCAGGAAGCTCGTCAGCGGGGCGATGGCCGCTCCGGTGTCGCGCAGCCCCTGCACCCGCAGCTTCGCCGCGAACGCGCCGTGCCCGAGCGCCGGCCAGTACCGCAGACCATGGTAGCTGGGGTCCGGCTCGTGGAAGTCGGGGAACTTCTCCGGCCCGTACTCGAACTTCCCGCCGTCGACCACGACGCCGGCGATGGCCGTGCCGTGTCCGCCGAGGTACTTGGTCGCGGAGTGGACGACGATGTCGGCGCCGTGCTCCAGCGGCTTGAGCAGGTACGGCGTGGGCACCGTGTTGTCGACGACGAGCGGGATGCCGTTCTCGTGCGCGACCGCGGCGACGCCCTCGATGTCGAGCACGTGGCTGCGCGGGTTGGCCAGCGACTCGCCGAACAGCAGCTTGGTGTTCGGCTGGACCTTCGCCCGCCACTCGTCGAGGTCGTCCGGGTCCTGCACGAACGACACCTCGATGCCCAGCTTGGGCAGCGTGTAGCGGAACAGGTTGTACGTGCCGCCGTAGAGCGACGCGCTGGACACGAGGTGGTCGCCGGCCTTGGCGAGGTTGAGGATGGCGGCGGTCTCCGCGGCCTGCCCCGAGGCGAACGCGACGGCCGCGACCCCGCCTTCGAGCGCGGCGACGCGCTGCTCCAGCACGTCCTGCGTGGGGTTGTTGATGCGCGTGTAGATGTTGCCGGGCTCAGCGAGTGCGAACAGGTCCGCCCCGTGCTGCGTGTCCCGGAAGACGTAGGAGGTGGTCTGGTAGATCGGCGTGGCGCGCGCACCGGTCGCCGGGTCGGGCGCTGCGCCCGCGTGGATCTGCGTCGTCTCAAAGGACCAGGACATGGCTGTGCTCCGAAAGAGTGTTGACGGGGGTCGGGATCAACGGGAGCTGCGACAGGCCATGCTGGTGACGCGCACGTAGTCCACGTGGCGTCGGCTCACGAGCAGCACGGTCATGGTTGCAAACCGTAGGGGGCCGAACAGCCGCAGGGACACCCCGTCCACCAGGTGGGACCGCTTACTCTGATCACATGCGCACAGCTCTGGTCGGCTACGGACTCGGTGGGGCCGCCTTCCACGCCCCGTTCATCTCGACGACCCCCGGTCTCGAGCTCTCGGCCGTGGTCACCGCCAACCCCCGCCGCCAGTCCGAGGTGCGCTCCCGCTACCCCTCCGCCCGCGTGCTGTCCTCCCTCGACGAGGTGTGGTCCGGCGGCTTCGACCTGGTCGTCATCACCACCCCGAACCGCTTCCACGCGACCCACGCCCGCCAGGTCCTCGACCACGGCCTGAACGTGGTCGTCGACAAGCCCTTCGCCGCCTCGGCGGCAGAGGCCCGCGCCCTGGCCTCCATCGCGGCGGCCCGCGGCCTGCTGCTGGTCCCGTTCCACAACCGCCGCTGGGACGGCGACTTCCGCACCGTCCAGTCCCTGCTGGCCACCGACGCCCTCGGCAAGGTGCACCGCTTCGAGTCGCGCTTCGAGCGCTACCGCCCGGAGGTCAAGTCGTCCTGGAAGGAGTCCGGCGACCCCGCCGACCTCGGCTCCATCCTCTTCGACCTGGGCACCCACCTGATCGACCAGTCCGTGGCCCTGTTCGGCCGCCCGTCCTCGGTCCACGCGGAGATCGCGACCGTCCGCCCCGGCGCCCGCACCGACGACGACGTGTTCCTCGCACTGACCCACGAGGGCGGCGTCCACTCGCACCTCTGGATGAGCGCACTCGCCGCGGACCTCGGCCCGCGCTTCCGCGTCCTCGGCCACGACGCCGCGTACGTGAAGCACGGCATGGACCCCCAGGAGGACCGCCTGAAGGCGGGCGAGACCCCCGGCGGCCCCGGCTGGGGCGAGGAACCGGAGTCCGCGTGGGGCACGCTCGGCGGCACCCCGCACCGCACGGAACCCGGCGCGTACCAGGACTTCTACGCGGCCGTCGCAGCCGGCACCGCTCCCGTGTCGCCGCTCGACGCCGTGACGGGCCTGGAGGTCATCGAGGCCGCGAAGCAGTCGGCGGCGACGGGCACCTCGGTCCGCCTCTGAGCCGGGGGCGGAGGCCGAGCCGTTCCCCCGGCCGAAGACGCGGCTCACCCCCGCACCAACGGCGGGTACAACACCTCCGCCACCCCACGCCGGAACAACGCCGCAGGCCGCCCCCCGTCCCGCCCGGTGCTCTCCCCCGTCGCCTCCAGCATCCCCTGGACCCCGGTCACCTTCCGGTGGAAGTTCCGCGGGTCCAACGTCACCCCCCACACGATCTCGTACACCCGCCGCAGCTCGGCGACCGTGAACTCGGCTGGGCAGAACGCGGTCCCCAGCGGCGTGTACTCCAGCTTGGCCCGCGCCCGCTCCACCCCGTCGCCCAAGATCCGCGCGTGGTCGAACGCCAGCGACGACACCTCCGCCACCGGCACCCAGGACGCGGCGGCGGCGTCCGTCCCCGCGACGGGCACCGGCAGGTCCGGTGCGAGGGCCAGGTAGGCGACGGACACCACCCGCATCCGCGGGTCCCGCCGGGGTTCCCCGTAGGTCGCGAGCTGCTCCAGGTGCAGCCCGGACACCCCGGTCTCCTCCCGCAGCTCCCGCGCGGCCGCCGCGTCCACCGACTCGGCCACGCGCACGAACCCGCCCGGCAACGCCCACCGCCCCCGGAACGGTGCCTCTCCCCGCCGCACCAGCAGGGCGCACAGCGCGTCCGACCGCACGGTCAGCACCACCAGGTCGACCGTGACGGCGAAGGGAGGGAAATCACTTGGCGTGTACACGACAGCGAGCATAGGATTATCGTCAGATTGACGACAAGGAGACGAACCCATGGCCGACATCAGCCGCTACCCCGGACTCCGCCACCTGCGCGGCACCCCGACGGTCCACATCAGACACGTCCGCAACGGCGAGCTGGTCCACGACGGCACCGGGCTGAGCTTCTGGTTCCGGCCCAGGACCGCCGTGCTGAGCGAGGTCCCGGTCGACGACCGCGAGCTGCCGATGCTCTTCCACGCCCGCACGCAGGACTACCAGGACGTGACCGTGCAGCTGACCGTCACGTACCGCTGCACCGACCCGGAGACGGCGACCGCGCGCATCGACTTCTCGATCGACCCGGACACCGGCACCTGGCGGCAGGACCCGTTGAGCCAGATCGCGAACACCCTCACCGAGAGCACCCAGCAGCACGCGCTGAAGATCCTCGGCACGCTCGACCTGCAGACCGCGATCCGCACCGGCGTGGAGCGCGTCAAGCAGGCCGTGGCCGCCAACCTGACCGCCGCCCACATCGGCCTGGAGGTCATCGACGTGCGCGTCGTGGCGATCCGGCCGGACGCGGACATGGAGAAGGCGCTGCAGACCACCGTCCGCGAGCAGGTGCAGCAGGAGGCGGACAAGGCGACCTACCAGCGCCGTGCGGTGGCCGTCGAGCGCGAGCGCGCGATCAGCGAGAACGAGCTGCAGAACCAGATCGAGCTCGCGAAGCGGGAGGAGCTGCTCGTCGTGCAGCGCGGTGCCAACGCGCTGAAGAAGGCGGAGGACAACGCGCGGGCCGCCCGGATCGCCGACGACGTCAAGGCCGAGGGCATCCGCAAGCTCGCCGAGGCGGAGGCCGCCGGCGAGAAGGCGCGGCTGGAGGCCTACCGCGACGTGCCGCAGGAGACGCTGTTCGCGTTGGCCGCCAAGGAGTTGGCCGGCAACCTGCCCGAGATCGGCAGCATCACCCTCACCCCCGACCTGATCCAGCCGATCCTGCAGCGGCTCGCGCGATGAGCCTCGCTCCCCGAATTGTGGTGGTGCACCGGCGCACCGAGCTGACAGAGTTGCTGGCACGACACGGCACACGGGGCCAGGTCGAGTTCTTCCTGAAGTCCCGCAACCGAACCCTGGACGAGGTGGTGGATCGTGACCAGCAGACCCGGCGGGCGCTGGGAGAGGTCGGCGCCGCGATCCCGCTGGACTGGCGCCGCGGCGTGGTCGAGAGGGAAGACCTGTCGCGGTTCCTGTTCGCGCCCGAGGACGTAGTCGTCATCGTCGGGCAGGACGGGCTGGTCGCGAACGTCGCGAAGTACCTCGACGGCCAGCCCGTGATCGGTATCAACCCCGACAGGGGCGTGCTCGCCACGCACGCCCCGAAGGACGCCGCGGAGCTCCTGCGCGGCACCGGGAACACCGAGGACCGCACGATGGTCGAGGCGCGGTCGGACGACGGCCAGGTCCTGTTGGCGCTCAACGAGGTCTACGTCGGCCACCCGGGCCACCAGACCAGCCGCTACCGCGTGCACGGCGAACGCCAGGCCTCGTCGGGCATCCTCGTCGGCAGCGGCACCGGTGCCACGGGCTGGTGCTCCTCCGCCCACCGCGAACGCGGGAGCACCCTCACCCTCCCCACCCCCACCGAACGCAGGCTCGTGTGGTTCGTGCGCGAGGCGTGGCCGTCGCCGGGCACCGGTGTCGAGCACACCGAGGGCGAGATCACCGACGGGCCGCTGCACGTCGACGTCGAGTCCGACGGGCTGGTGGCGTTCGGCGACGGCATCGAGAGCGACGCGCTACGCCTCGGCTGGGGCCAGCGGCTTTCCGTCGGTCTCGCCGCCCGCCGGCTCCGCCTCGTGCGCTGAGCCGATCACCAGCAGGCACACCCCGGACAGCACCGCGCCCGCGACCAGGTAGAGCGAGATCGCCCAGGTCCCGGTGCGCAGCAACGACTGCGCGACCAGCGGCGCGAGACCACCGCCCAGCACGGCACCGAGCTGGAAGCTCAACGCCACACCGCTGTAGCGCACGCGGGTGTGGAACAGCTCGGCGAAGTAGGCGGCGGACGGGCCGAACAACGCCGCCGAGCCGATGAACCCGAGCACCATCGCGAAGGTGAACCAGCCCGCGTCCGTGAGCCAGAACAGCGGGAACGCGAACGCGGCCTGGAAGACCGCGCCGCCGAACATCACCGGCAGCCGGCCGATCCGGTCCGACAGCAGCGCGAACGCCGGCACCGCGACCACCTGCGCGAGCGACCCGATCACGGTCGCCACCAGCAGGTCGTCCGCCGTGATCTTCAGCGCCGTGCGGCCGTAGCCGATCATGAACACGCTCAGCAGGTAGATGAAGATCGTGAAGCCAAGGTTGACGCCCGCGCCCAGCAGCACGACCCGCCACCGCGTCCGCAGCACCTCGGCGATCGGCAGCCGCGACTTCTCCGCGCGCTCGAACCGCGGGCTCTCCGCCACCCGCAGCCGGATGTACAGGCCGATCCCGACCAGCACGACCGAGAACAGGAACGGCAACCGCCAGCCCCACTCCAGGAACGCCGTCCCGGACGCCTTCGACGACGCGTACATCGCGAGGTTCGCCAGCAGCACACCCGCCGGCGACCCGATGAACACCCAGCTGCCGTACCAGCCCCACCGGCCCGGCGGCGCGTGTTCGACCGCCATCAGCGACGCGCCGCCCTGTTCACCGCCCATGAAGAAGCCCTGCACGAGACGCAGCAGCACGAGCAGCAACGGCGCGAGAATGCCCACCTGCGCGTAGGTCGGCAACAGCCCGATCAACGCCGTCGACAGTCCTGTCACCGAGAGGGTGACCACGAGCATCGAGCGTCGCCCGACGCGGTCACCGAGGTGCCCGATCACCGCGCCGCCCAGCGGCCGGGCGAGGAAGCCCGCGCCGAACGTGGCGAAGGCGAGCAGCACGCCGATGCGCGGGTCGAACTGCGGGAAGAAGACCTTGTCGAACACGAGCGCGGAAGCCGTGCCGTACAAGAGGAAGTCGTACAGCTCGATCGTGTTGCCGACCGCCGATGCGAACGCTGCCCTGCGTACCCCCGTCATCGTTCCAGCCTGGTGGAGGGATTGACAGTGCGCAATGGCCCGGTCACCCTTCGTCCTACGTTCCTACTGTTCAGTAACGAGGTAGCAATGACGCGCCGAGTGACTGTTGTCTCCGTGCTCACCGCCCTGGTCGCCGCGTTCCTGGCGCCCGCGGCCTCCGCCGCGCCGCAGTACCGCGAGTACGTCTCGCTGGGCGACTCGTTCGTCTCCGGGCCGTTCATCCCGCTGCAACGGCTCGACCCGCTCAGCTGCTTCAAGTCCACGCAGAACTACCCGTCGGTGCTGGCCCGGCGGCTGAACGTCGCGAGCTTCACCGACATCTCCTGCGGTGGCGCGCAGACCAAGGACATGCTGGGCGTGCAATCCGGCGTCCCCGGCCAGTCCGTGCCGCAGTTCTCCGCGCTCAAGGCCACCACCGACCTCGTCACGGTGTCCATCGGCGGCAACGACATCGGCTTCTCCGACATCATCCTCACGTGCGCCGCGAAGAGCGTGCTCGACCCGAACGGCGCGCCCTGCAAGGCGACCTACGGCGACCAGCTCGCCCAGCGCGTCGCCGCGACCGCCCCCGAGGTGGCCGCCGTGCTCGCCGGGATCAAGCAGCGCTCGCCCGCCGCGAAGGTCGTCGTGGTCGGCTACCTGCGCATCCTGCCGTCCTCCGGCGGCTGCTGGCCGGTCGTGCCGATCTCGCGCGGCGACGTGCCGTACCTCGACGGCGTGCAGCAGCAGCTCAACGCCATGCTCGGCGCGCAGGCCCAGGCCGCCGGTGCCACGTTCGTGAACCCCTACGACATCAGCGCGGGCCGCGACACGTGCGCCGCTCCGTGGGACAAGTGGGTCGAGGGCATCATCCCGACGAGCATCGCGTTCCCCGTTCACCCGAACGCCAAGGGCATGGCGGCGGTCGGTGACCAGGTCGCCGGCGCGCTCGCCGGGACGGAGCTCGCGGGCGTCTAGTTGCACGCCGTGAGGGCGGTTTACACGATCCGGTGTTACCGCTGAGTTGAATGGAGTTCCGGGTCCTCGCCACGCCATGGTGGTGGCATGGCAAGGACCCGACTTCTGCTCGCCTGCCTCGCGCTCGCCGTTCCCCTGGTTCCCGCGACCGCGCAGGCAGCGCCCTTCCTCCCCGCATCCGGCCTGGTGCTGACGGTGCAGCCGGAGATGGGCGCCCTCAGCACCACGCAGCTGCAGTGCGACCCCGCCGGCGGGCTGCACAAGCACGCCCAGCAGGCGTGCGACCAGCTCACGCCGGTCGACGGCGACTTCCGCAGGCTGGAGGACACCGGCGCGATGTGCACGATGGAGCTGAACCCGACGAAGGCGATGCTGCGCGGCAAGTGGCGCGGCAAGAGGATCGACTTCCAGCAGGTGTACTCGAACCCGTGCGCCGTGCGCGCCCACACCGGCAAGGTCTTCGACTTCTGACCCCCTGACCGCGCCACCGGTGTTCCAGCGCACCGCCGTCGTGCTGGAGCACCGGTGGCGTTCAGCTCGCTCCGCCTAGGCTGCGGCCATGGGGGACTTCCTGGTCTACGCGGTCGGCTTCCCGGCCACCTTCCTGCTGCTGGTGCTGGGAATGGCGCTGGCCGCGCGCCGCATCCTCGGCCTGCGCGTCGGCCTGGTCCGCACCGCGCTCATGTGCCTGCTGGCCATGTCGATCGCCTCCGGACTCTTCGGCGCCACCACCGCGGAGCCCTCGCCCGCGCTGGTGAGCGTCCAGCTCGGACTGTCGCTGCTCGTCGTGATCGGGCTGCTGGCGCTCGCCGAGGTGCTGGTGCCGACCGGCTCGATCCCGCCGGTCACCGAGTGGTGGGGCCTGCTCCGCCGCCGGATCGCCCGCACCCGCCGGTACTCGCGCATCACCGCCATCGCGTTCCGCCACGGCCTCGGCCCCTACCTGCGCGGCCGGGAACGCACCGACACCGGCCTCGCCCGGTCGCTGCGGCTCGCGCTGCAGGACGCCGGGGTGACGTTCGTGAAGCTCGGCCAGGTGCTGTCGACCCGCTCCGACCTGCTGCCCGCCGACTTCGTCGCCGAGCTCAGCCTGCTGCAGGACGAGGTGCCCGCCGCGTCCTGGGAGTCGGTGCGCGCGGTGCTCGACGCCGAGGTGGGCGTGGACGCGTTCACCTCGGTCGATCCCGAACCGCTGGCGGCGGCGTCCATCGCGCAGGTGCACCGGGCGGTGCTGAGGACCGGTGCCGAGGTCGTGGTGAAGGTGCAGCGCCCGGACGTGCGGGCGGTCGCCGAGGGCGACCTGGACATCGTGGGCCGGCTGGCCGAGACGTTGCAGCGCACGCGGTGGGGTGCGGCGCTGGGCGTGCGGGACCTCGCGAACGGGTTCGCGGTGGCGTTGCGCGAGGAGCTGGACTTCCGGGTGGAGGCGCGCAACATCACGGCCGTCTCCGCCGTCGCGGACGCCTCCGTCGGCCTGCCGCACGTGCACCTGTCGACCGAGCGCGTGCTGGTGATGGACCGCCTCGACGGCGTGCCGGTCCGCCGTGCCGCGGCGGACGAGGGCCTCGCGCGCACGCTGCTGCGGTTCGTGCTGCGCCAGGTCGTGCTCGACGGCGTCTTCCACGCGGACCCGCACCCCGGCAACGTCCTGCTGCTCGCCGACGGCCGCCTGGGCCTGCTCGACTTCGGCTCGGTCGGCCGCATCGACTCGGCGCTGCGCTCGGCGTTGCAACGGCTGCTGCTCGCCGTCGACCGCGGTGACCCGGCTGGCCTCACCGACGCGGTGCTGGAGCTGACCTCCCGCCCGGAGGACATCGACGAACAGCGCCTGGAACGCTCGCTCGGCCAGTTCATGGCCCGCCACCTCGGCGCCGGCATGCGCCCGGACGTGGAGATGTTCGGCGACCTGTTCCTGATCGTGTCCCGCTTCGGCCTGAGCATCCCGCCGGAGGTCGCGGCCGTGTTCCGCGCCCTGGCGACCCTGGAGGGCACCCTCGGCGTGCTCTCCCCCGGTTTCGACATCGTCGTGGAGTCACGCGCGTTCGCCGCCGAGCAGATCTCCGAACGCCTCACCCCCGAGTCGGTCCAGCGCACCCTCACCGAGGAGCTGCAGGCCGTCCTGCCCGTGCTGCGCAGGCTGCCGCGGCGCGTCGACCGCATCACCGGCGCCGTGGAACAGGGCCGCCTGAGCATGTCGATGCGCCTGTTCGCCGACGAACGCGACCGCGCCTACGTGACCGGCCTGCTGCACCAGGTGATGCTGACCGTCCTCGGCGCGACCGCGGGCGTGATGGCCGTGCTGCTGCTCGGCGCCGGCGGCGGCCCGCAGGTCGTGCCGGACCTGGGCCTCCACCAGGTGCTCGGCTACAACCTGCTGATCATCTCGGTGCTGCTGGGCCTGCGCGTCGTCGTGGCCGTGTTCCGCCCGCGCCGCGCCTAGGTCCTTTGTGCACCAGCCACGGCGTGAGCGCTGAGCACCGGAGCGGCACCCGGTGCGTCGAGACGACACACGTTCGGGTTCCAGTCGCTGAACCCGCGCCACTGGCGGATTGTCCGGCGCACCGCGGTGGGCGACCATCACCCGATGAGTTGTGAGACGGGCGTGCGGTGGAAGTGGATACCGTTCGTCGTGCTCGGCTTCGTGCTGCTGAGCTGGATCGTGTTCGAGGCGCTGAACCTGATCGACTTCGAGGGGGTCGTCACCTGGGTGCGCGGCATCGACCCCGTGTGGGCCGCGGCCGTGATCTTCGCCCTGCTCGTCGTCGACGTCCTCCTGCCCGTGCCGTCCACTCCGCTCATCGTCCTCGCCGGAACCGCGTTGGGCCTGCCGTTCGGCCTGGTGCTCGCGGTCGTGGGCTCCCTGGGCTCCTCCGCGGCGGGCTACGCACTGGGCCGCTTCGCACGCCCGTGGCTGGTGCGGCGCGTCGTGACCATCGAGGAGCTGCGGGAGATGCGGCGGTGGGGACGGCAGTTCGGGCCCTGGTTCTTCGGGGTCGCACGCGGAATCCCGATGATGGCGGAGACGGTGTCCGTGTCGGCCGGGGTGTCGCGGGTGTCGTTCGGGACCTTCATGACGTCCACCCTGCTGGGAACCGTCCCGATCTGCGCGGCCTACGTCTTCGCCGGGTCGCGGGCGGACACCGTCGAGCAGATCGTCATGATCAGCGCATTCGGTTTCCTGGCCACCGCCGGGTTGTTCTACCTCCTGCGGCGTTTCGTGAAAACACCGTAAACCGCTTGCGCGGTGTGGTTTCCTGTAGTCAGGCCCGGTGCGCAGCAGAGGGTTACTTCGGTATCTCAGGTTCGACTCCTGAAGGCCGGCCAGTCCGGCTCTTCGCCCATCCCGGTGGGCAGTCACCTTCTGCGCCTTGACCTCGGGCCACCCTTCTGCCACGCCACCGAGTTCCTGAGAACAATTCGGTGGCGTGGCGTGGTTGTCTGTACGTGCACCCGGTGCGAAACCTTTCACCGCAAATGGGGCGGTCGCGGGTTCGAATCCCGTCAGCCGGATTCCTGTCCGCTGTGCGCTCCCCCGTCTCGCCTCCCGAGGGGGAAGAGCCATGTCGAAGTTCAACGTCCTGAAGGCGCGTCCGTTCGGGAAGAGCCCCATCGGGTCGAAGCGGTCCGGCCGCACCCACGAGGGCGGCGCCGGCTACGAGCGCACCGCGCTGGGCGAGCTGTTCCTGCTGGCCGTGTCGAACATGGGCGGCGAGCAGACGTTCTACGAGAGCGGCGGCACCCGCGACGAGCGCTACGCGCAGTTGGTGCGCACGGCGGCGTTGCAGGATCCCGAGTGGACGGCGCGGATGCTGGCGTGGCTGCGCGGCGAGGCGAACATGCGGACCGCGGCACTGGTCGGCGCCGCCGAGTTCGTGAAGGCGCGGCTCGAGGCCGGTGCCGACGCGGGCGTGACGAACCGCGCGGTCGTGGCGTCGGTGCTGCAGCGCGCGGACGAGCCGGGCGAGCTGCTGGCCTACTGGACCGCGGTCCACGGCCGGACCGTGCCGAAGCCCGTCAAGCGCGGCATCGCGGACGCGGTGCGGCGGCTCTACGACGAGCGGTCGGTGCTCAAGTGGGACAGCGAGGCGCGCGGTTTCCGCGTGGCCGATGTGCTGAACCTCGTGCACCCGTCGCCGAGCGCGGCCTGGCAGGGGGACCTGTTCCAGTACGTGCTCGACCGCCGCCGCGACCCGGACGTCACCGTGCCCGAGTCGCTGCGGACCGTCGCGGCACGGCGGGAGCTGATGGCGTGGCCGGTCGAGCAGCGCCGGGCGTTGTTCGGGCGACCGGACGCGGCGGACGTGCTGCGGCGGGCCGGGATGACGTGGGAGTCGGTGGCCGGGTGGTTGCAGGGTCCGATGACGGCGCGGGTGTGGGAGGCACTGGCACCGTCGATGGGTTTCATGGCCGCGATCCGCAACCTCAGGAATTTTGACGAGGCGGGCGTGTCGGACGAGGTCGCGGCGCAGGTCGCGGCCCGGCTGGCCGACCCCGGCCAGGTGGCGCGGTCGCGGCAGTTCCCGTTCCGCTTCCTCTCGGCGTACGAGGCGGCGCCGAGCCTGCGCTGGGGCCACGCGCTCGACCGGGCGCTGCAGGCGTCGCTGGGCAACCTGCCGGCGCTGCCGGGCCGGTCGCTCGTGCTGATCGACACCTCGGGGTCGATGACCTGCACGGGCTACTCGGCGCGTTCGAAGGTCACGCCGGCCAAGGCCGCGGCCGTGTTCGGCGTGGCGCTCGGGGCCAAGGGCGAGCAGGTCGACGTCCACGGGTTCGCGACCGGCGTGTTCCGCCACGAGCTGCGGCGAGGGGCGTCGGTCATCAGCGAGGTCGACCGGTTCCTGGGCAGGGTCGGTGAGGTCGGGCACGGCACCGACGTCATCGGTGCGCTGAAGAGCTCGTACCGAGGGCACGACCGGGTGTTCATCATCTCGGACATGCAGACGGTCGCCGGGCCGGGCGGTGCCGGGGTCGACGACGTCGTGCCGCGGCACGTGCCGGTCTACGGGTTCAACCTGGGCGGGTACCGGCAGGGGGCGTTCGCGTCGGGCACGGGGAACCGGCACGAGTTCGGCGGCCTGACGGACGCGACGTTCCGCGCGGTTCCGCTGATCGAGGCGGGGCGCGACGCCGACTGGCCGTTCTGAGCAGGCAGGCCCGCACACGCGCTGTGTGCGGGCCTGCCGTTCGAGCGAGCACTAACTTTTCGTAAGTGCGATGGGGTACCCTCGCGGACATGGAGTTCACCGTGTTCGCGAAGGCGTGCCCGTCACGTCCCACGCTGGAGCACGTCACCGGCCGGTGGGGCAGCCTGACGCTGAGCGCGCTGGTCGACGGGTCGCTGCGGTTCAACGAGCTGCGCCGCCGGGTCGACGGCGTCAGCGAGAAGATGCTGTCCCAGACGTTGCACGCGCTGGAGCGCGACGGGCTCGTGCACCGCGACGCGCAGCCGACGAACCCGCCGCGGGTCGACTACAGCCTCACGCCGCTCGGGCGCGAGACGGCGGAGAAGCTGATGGCGTTGATCGTGCTGCTGGAGTCGCGGATGCCGGACGTGATCGAGGCCCAGCGCCGGTACGACGCCAGGCCCTGACCAGCCTCAGCACTCGATGACGTTGACGGCGAGACCGCCGCGCGCCGTCTCCTTGTACTTCACCGACATGTCCTTGCCGGTGTCCCGCATGGTCTTGATGACCTTGTCCAGCGACACGAAGTGCGAGCCGTCGCCGCGCAACGCCATGCGCACCGCGGTGATCGCCTTGACGGACGCGACGGCGTTGCGTTCGATGCACGGGATCTGCACCAGGCCGCCGATCGGGTCGCAGGTGAGGCCGAGGTTGTGCTCCATGGCGATCTCGGCGGCGTTCTCGACCTGCTCCGGGGTGCCGCCGAGGACCTCGGCGAGACCACCGGCGGCCAT
The DNA here is from genome assembly GCF_055608075.1 of Lentzea sp. NPDC036949. Taxonomy (NCBI): domain Bacteria; kingdom Bacillati; phylum Actinomycetota; class Actinomycetes; order Pseudonocardiales; family Pseudonocardiaceae; genus Lentzea; species Lentzea sp. NPDC036949. The sequence goes on along the minus strand of NZ_JBVJRA010000008.1, from coordinate 179,956 downwards.
CGAGCACGCGGAGCCGACCTCGCCCTGGCAGCCGACCTCGGCGCCGGAGATCGAGGCGTTCTCCTTGAACAGCACGCCGATGGCGCCCGCGGTGAGCAGGAACCTCACCACGCCGTCGTCGTTCGCACCGGGCACGAACCTGGTGTAGTAGTGCAGGACCGCGGGCACGATGCCGGCCGCGCCGTTCGTCGGTGCGGTGACGACCCGGCCGCCTGCCGCGTTCTCCTCGTTGACGGCCAGCGCGAAGAGCGTGACCCAGTCCATGACGCGCAGCGGGTCGGTGACGAAGTGCTCGCCCTCCAGCCGTTTGCGCATCTCGGCGGCGCGGCGGCGGACCTTGAGACCGCCGGGCAGGATGCCCTGCTCGGTGCAGCCGCGTTCGACGCACTCCTGCATCACGTGCCAGATGTGCAGGAGCCCGGCCCGCACCTCCTCCTCCGAGCGCCACGACAGCTCGTTGGCCATCATGATCTCGCTGATCGACAGGCCGGTCTCTCGGCAGCGCGCGAGCAGCTCGTCGCCGGTCAGGAACGGGTGCGGCAGCGGGGTCGAGTCGGGTTTGATGCGGTCGCTGCCGGACGCGTTCTCGTCGACGACGAAGCCGCCGCCGATCGAGTAGTAGACGGCGTGCTCGACCGGCTCGTCACCGCGGAACGCCTCGAAGCTCATGCCGTTGGGGTGCAACGGGAGCGACTTGCGGCGGTGCATGACGAGGTCGCGGTCGTGCGCGAAGCCGATCTCGTGCGTGCCGCCGAGCCGCAGCCGTCCACTCGCGACGATCTCCTCGACGCGGTGGGCGGCGGCCGCGGGGTCCACCTCCTCCGGGAGGTTGCCCTCCAGGCCGAGGAACACGGCCTTGGGGCTGCCGTGGCCGTGCCCGGTGGCGCCGAGCGAGCCGAACAGCTCGACGTGCACGCGGTCCACTTCGGACGCGCGGGCACCGAGCTTCTCGACGAACATGGCGGCGGCGCGCATCGGGCCGACGGTGTGCGAGCTGGACGGCCCGATGCCGACGGAGAACAGGTCGAAAACGCTGATCGCCACTGATCAGTCCTTCGTGGTGGGTGCGAGCGGGTCAGTCCGAGGTGAGCTCGGCGTACTTGGCCGCGGTGAGCAGGTCCTCCGCGGAGTCCACGCGCACCTTGAACAGCCAGCCGGCGCCGTACGGGTCGGTGTTGATGATCGCCGGGTCGTCGACGACGGCGGTGTTGACCTCGAGGACCTCGCCGGTGACCGGGGAGAACAGGTCGCTGACGGACTTGGTGGACTCCAGCTCGCCGCAGACCTGGTTGGAGACGACCTCGGCCCCGACCTCGGGGAGCTGGACGAAGACGATGTCACCCAGCGCGTCCGCGGCGTACTCGGTGATCCCGCAGGTCAACGGGTCCTGGGTGCCCGGCGTCCAGTCGACCCACTCGTGTTCGGCGGTGTAGAGCAGGTTCTCGGGGAACTCCACGGCGACTCCTCTGGCAGATGACGGGCAGGAAACGTGCGCCCCCTCCGCCGTGCAGAGTTGCCTACCCCGAGTGGTCTTGCTGCCTGAGAGTGTGCGGGAGCTTGCCCCTTCGGCGCCCCGACCAGCTCGTCGAGGTCTCTCCCACCCGGGTTCTGGTGCCCGTCAGGGGCACCGCGGCCGTTATTCAGTTCCGGTGGGAACGCTATGTGGGCCCGCCACCGGGTGTCAACGCGGGACCGGTACAGGCGTGGCGCAGGTCGCTTTGTCCCAGCAGCACAACCGGCCTGGTCCCGAACAGTGCAACCCGCACAGTGACATGACCTCCCGGCTGCCCCACATTGTGAGATAGCAGCCAGCCGAAACGGAGGAGTCATCGTGCGGATCGCCGTTCCTCGCGAGATCAAGAACCACGAGTACCGCGTCGCCCTCACGCCGGCCGGGGCCCACGAGCTGACCAGCCGGGGCCACGACGTGTACGTCGAGCAGGGCGCCGGTCTGGGCTCCGCGATCACCGACGAGGAGTACCTCGCCGCGGGTGCGAAGGTCCTCCCGACCGCCGACGACGTCTGGGCCGAGGGCGACCTGGTCCTCAAGGTCAAGGAGCCGATCGCGGAGGAGTACCCCCGCCTGCGCTCCGGCCAGACCCTCTTCACCTACCTGCACCTCGCCGCCGACAAGCCGCTGACCGAGGCCCTGCTGGCCTCCGGCACCACGGCCATCGCCTACGAAACGGTGCAGCTGCCGAACCGCTCGCTGCCGCTGCTCGCCCCGATGTCCGAGGTCGCGGGCCGCCTCGCCCCGCAGGTGGGCGCGTTCAGCCTGATGAAGCCCTCCGGTGGCCGCGGCGTGCTGCCCGGCGGCGTCCCCGGTGTCGCCCCTGCCCGCGTTGTCGTGATCGGCGGCGGTGTGGCCGGTGTCAACGCCGCCACCATCGCCGTCGGCATGGGCGCCGACGTGCAGATCCTCGACACCAACGTCGACCGCCTGCGCCAGATCGACGCCCAGTTCCAGGGCCGCCTGCGCACGCTCGCGTCCAACTCGTTCGCGATCGAGCAGGCCGTCCGCGAGGCCGACCTGGTCATCGGCGCCGTCCTGGTGCCGGGTGCCGCGGCCCCGAAGCTCGTCTCGAACGCGCTGGTCGCGGAGATGAAGCCGGGTTCGGTGCTCGTCGACATCGCCATCGACCAGGGCGGCTGCTTCGAGGACTCGCGCGCCACCACGCACGCCGAGCCGACCTACGAGGTCCACAACTCGGTGTTCTACTGCGTCGCCAACATGCCCGGCGCCGTCCCCCGCACCTCCACCTACGCGCTCACCAACGTGACGCTGCCCTACGCGGTCGCGCTGGCCGGCAAGGGCTGGGAGAAGGCGCTGAAGGACGACCGTTCGCTCGCCCTGGGCCTCAACGCGCACGCCGGTCAGCTGACCAACGGCCCGGTGGCCGAGGCGACCGGCCTGGTGCACACGCCGCTGGAGTCCGTGGTCTGAGAGCCAGTCGGATGGAGGAGCCCCCGCACGCGGAGCACGCTGCGGGGGTTTCGCCTTTCACGGGCGCGCCTCCTCGCGGTCACCGCAGCGCGGCCACCCGCGCCTTGACCCCGTCGATCACGCAGTCCAGCCCGAACTCGAACTGCCCCTCCAGCGACCACAGCTCCTGCTGGTCCAGCATCTCGACGTAGCGGGGGTGCTTCTCCCGGTACAGGTCCGCGATCCGGCCGAGGTCCGGTGGCGGTTCGTCGTGGCCGCCGCGGCTGCGGAAGTTCGCCTCCGCCGTCGTGTACCCGACGACGAAGCTCGACACCGCCGACATCGCCTGCGACGCCTGGACCATCGTCAGGCCGGCCGCCCGCATGGGTTCGAGCATCGCGTCGGCCATGGCGACGGCGTTGGGACCGATGGTGGTGAACTCGCCGATGCCGCGCACCCACCACGGGTGTGCGAGCGCGAGGCGGCGGAACGCGTGCATCATCTCGCGCAGCGCGGGTTCCCACGCGGCGCCGGGGGCCGGGCGCGGGAACTCGCCGTAGATCTCGTCGAGGCACAGCTCGATGAGCGCGTCCTTGGTGGGCACGTGCCAGTACAGCGACATCGGAGCCGCGCCCAGCTCGGCGGCGAGCTTGCGCATGGACAGCTTCGCCAGGCCGTGCTCGTCCAGCACCTCCATCGCCTTGCGGACGATGGCCTCCCGGCTCAGGCCGAGGTGCTGGCCGCTCGCCGGCCTGGGTTTGCCGAACCACACGCTGTCCACGGCTCGATACTAGGCACGCCGCAGCAGCACGCTCGCCACAACACCTCCCAGGAACACGGACACGGCGCCGGCCACCAGGCTGACGCTCATGCCCGACGAGAACGCCTCGCGCACCACGGTCAGGTCCGCGCCGCTGTGCAGCGCCTCCGACAGCGACCGTCCCGGCACTCCGTCGGGCAGCGCGGCGACGAACCGCGCGGACAGCAGCGCGCCGAGGATCGCGATGCCGAACGACGAGCCCAGCTCGGTCAGCGTGGACGACAGGCCGGAGGCGATGCCGGCGCGTTCCGGCGGGATCGCGCCCATCAGCGCGTTGACGGCAACCGGTTGGGCCACACCGACACCGACGCCGATCAGCACCAGCCCGGCCAGCGTCGGCGGGTAGGTGGTGCCGATCGAGAGCAGCACCACGCCGCCCGCGACGACCGTCATGCCGAGCAGCATCGCCTTGGCGGCACCCAGTTTCAGCACGAGCTGACCGAGGGTGTTGCTGGTGACGAGCAACGCGATCGCCATCGGCGCGACGCGCAGGCCCGCCTCCAGCGGGCTGTAGCCGAGCACGCCCTGGAGGTGTTGCGTCAGCAGGAAGAGCGAGCCGGCCATGCCGAACGCCGCCAGCACGCCCGACGCCACGGCACCGGTGAACCGGCGGTCGGCGAAGAACCCGAGGTCGAGCATCGGGTCGGTGGTGCGCCGCTCCCACCACGCGAACACGGCCATCGCGACCAGCCCCAGTGCGAGCGGCACGCCGAACTGCGGCGAGCCGAACCCGTTCTCCGGCACCGAGATCACCGCGTACACGAGCGAGACCATGCCGATGATCGACAGGACCGAGCCGAGCACGTCCGGCCTGCGCACGGCCGGGTCCTTCGACTCCGGCACCAGGAACGCCACCGCCGCGATCGCGAGCAGCGCCACCGGCACGTTGATCAGGAACACCGAGCCCCACCAGAAGTGCTTGATCAGCGCGCCGCCGATCACCGGACCGGCCGCGAAGCCGAGGCTGGTGACCGCGGCCCAGATGCCGATGGCCTTCGGGCGTTCCTCCTCGTCGAACAGCTGCATCAGCACGGCCAGGGTGCCGGGCATCAGCAACGCCGCCCCGACGCCCATGAACCCCCGCGCCGCGATCAGCGCCTCGGACGAGCCCGCGCAGGCCGCCACGGCACTGCCCGCGCCGAACAGCGCCAGCCCTCCCAGCAACGCCCGTTTGCGGCCGAACCGGTCGCTCAGCGAGCCGGTCGTGAGCAGCAGGCCCGCCAGCGCCAGCGAGTAGGCGTTGATCATCCACTGGATGTCGGCGGTGCTCGCGCCCAGACCGGTGGAGATGGACGGGATCGCCACGTTCAGCACGGTGTTGTCCAGCACCACGACCATCACGGACAGGCAGAGCACGCCGAGCACGGCCCAGCGCTGCGGATGTGGCTGCACGCCGACGGTTTCTGTCGTGGTCGCACTCATGAAAACCTCCCCCTTACGGTGTACGAGCAACTTACAGCGTACGAGAACGCAGGGCGCAAGGGGGTTTTTCTGAACAAGAGGGAAGAAGTGGGAAAAATAAAGGGCGGCCGCGCTCAACCAGCCTGGGGGTCACTGGGAGCGGGGCCGCCGGGACCAAATATAGCGGCTCTTCGGCGGTGGCGCCCAGCACCCCCGCCGAAACGCGACCCAAAAGTTGCCTCGCCCAGACCACCGCCCGTGTCCCGCTCATCCGGCAAACGAGTGAAATCCCCCGCTGCCGGTGCGCCGAGCAGGGCCGACGGCCGATGAAGCAGGAGTCGGGTGTCCCTCGAAGGGAGATTCCATGGCTGAACCACAGGGCTGGATCCACTGCCACGACCCGTTCGGTCGAGACAGGTCGATGACCGTTCTGGTGGAGAACGACCGGGTTCTGCTGGTCGCACCACCGGGCGAGGCCGCTGTGATGTCCGCCACCCAGACGCGCCGGCTCGGCTCCCTGCTCGACCAGGCCTCGGCGAAGATGTGATGGACGAGGTCCTGCGCGACGCGGTGCTGCACCGGTTGGCGCTGCTGGAGGAGGTGGCCGAGCAGGGCGCGGCCGAGGCGCTGGTCCCGTTGGCCCGCACCGAGATCCACCGCCTGGCGGACGGCTGGCGGTTGCTGCTCACGCTGCACCAGCCCGACGAGGACGGCCGGTGCCGGACGTGCCCGAGCCGGCTGCGGTGGAGGCGGCGCTGGCCGTGCCAGGTCTGGAACACGGCACACCGGCACCTGATCGGAGAGGGGCTGCCGCACCGGGAACGCCGCGGGCCGCTGCGCAACCCGTTCACCCGATCCGGTGCGATCGCCGAAGTGCCCCCGCGGACCCCCGCCGAGCCCACGCCCGAGCTGCCGATCTTGACCGACGCACCGCAGGTGGTGCACCGCGCGCCGGTCGTGTCGCGGCCAAAGCACGCGTTGCCCGACTGACCATCAGGCAGGATGGGCCGCATGCATGACGGCAGCGGCCTCATCGCGGTGCAGAACCTGACCAAGCAGTTCGGTTCGGTCGCCGCGGTGCAGAACCTGAGCTTCACCGTGTCACCCGGCAGCGTGACGGGCTTCCTCGGCCCGAACGGCGCGGGGAAGACGACGACCCTGCGCATGTTGCTGGGCTTGGTGAAGCCGACCAGCGGCATCGCGACGATCAACGGCAGGCCGTTCCACCAGCTCGGCCAGCCCGGCCGCGTGGTGGGCGCGGTGCTGGAGGCGCAGGGCTTCCACCCGGCGCGCACGGCCCGCAACCACCTGCGCGTGTACGCGGCGGCGATCGGCGTGCCGGACGCGCAGGCCGACCAGGTCCTCGGACTCGTCGGCCTCGCGTCCGCGGCGGACCGCAACGTCGGCGGGTTCTCGCTGGGCATGAAGCAGCGGCTGGCGCTGGCCACCGCGCTGCTCGGCGACCCGCAGGTGCTCGTGCTCGACGAACCCGCGAACGGCCTGGACCCCGAGGGCATCGCGTGGCTGCGGACGTTCCTGCAGTCCTACGCGCGCATGGGGCGCACGGTGCTGATCTCCAGCCACCTGCTGGCGGAGGTCGAGCAGACCGTCGACCAGGTGGTGATCATCTCGCGCGGGCAGACGATGTTCTACGGCCCGCTGGACCAGCTGCGGCAGTCGCAGCGCAAGCGCGTCCTCGTGCAGCCGTCGGACGTCAACTCGCTGGCGACCGCCCTGCGCACGGCCGGCGTGCACGTCGAGCAGCTGCCGGACGGGCGGCTCGCGGTGTCCGGTGTGGACGCCAAGTACGTGGCGGACACGGCGTTGCAGGCGAACGTGTCGATCTACGGCATCCAGGAGGAGCAGGTCGACCTCGAACAGCTGTTCTTCCAGCTCACCAGTGGCCAGTACGCCGGGTACGCGCCGGCGCCGTACCAGCAGCAGCAACAGCAACAGGGTGGTTGGGCCTGATGGGCAACCTCGTACAGGCGGAGCTCCGCAAGACGACCACGACCGGGCTGTGGTGGGGGCTGCTGATCCCGACCGCCGTGCTGGCGCTGGGCTGGGGGCTCGCGACCGGTCTGCTCGGGCAGTTCTTCGTCGACCTCGCGTCGTCGTCGGACGTGGACGAGGTGTCGGACTTCCTAGGCGTGACGCCGGACCAGTGGAAGATCTCGCTCTTCGGCATCGCGCGGGCGATCAACGTGTCGACGATCTTCCCGTTGATCTTCGGTGCGCTGGCGGTGTCCGGTGAGATCCAGCGGCGGACGATCACCACGACGTTCCTGACCGCGCCGTCGCGGATGCAGGCGATGCTGGCCAAGATGCTGGTCTACGTCCTGTGGGGCGCGATCTACGGCCTCGCGATCATGGCCTTCATCGCGCTGGGCGTGGTGCTCACCTCGAACTCCGGGCAGCTGCCGGACGCGGGTGGCTGGGCGATGCTCACGCTGGTCTGCGTGCTGTCGTCGATCCTGATGACGATGTTCGGCGTCGGCGTCGGGGCGTTGATCCCGAACGTCGCGGGCTCGGTCGTGATCCTGATCCTGTACTTCCTGGTGATCGAGAACGTGCTGCACTTCGTGCTCGCCTACCTCGAGGTGCCGTCGGTGATCGGGTTCCTGCCGAACGGGTCGATCAACGGGTTGACCGGGTCGGTCGCGGTCGACCTCTTCCTGTCCACGGCCGGTGTCGTGCCGCCGGAGATCGAGGACGTGCTGCGCGCCATCGCGGGTGCGTCCGGCGCGCTCGACTGGTGGTGGTCGGGACTGGTGTTCGTGGCGTGGGCCGGCGTGGTCTTCGCGGGCGGCTGGGCGGCGACCCAGTCCAAGGACATCACCTGAACTGCGGTTATCACGATTGTCAGACCTGGTCCGTAGCCTCATCCGTGTGAAACAGGGCTGGGTCCGCCGACTGGTGGCGGCGTGTTGGCAGCACCCGCGGCTGGTGGTGCTGTCAGTGGTCGCCGCCGTCCTCGGCGTGGGTCTGCAGGCGGCCGGGCCGTTGCTGCTCAAGGTCGCGGTCGACGACTCGACGGCGGGGCGCACGGACCGGTTGGTGATGCTGGTCGTCGCCCTGGTCGTGCTGGAGGTGCTGACGTTCGCGTCGGCCTTCGTGCGGCGCTACGTCGGCGGGCGGCTGGCGCTCGACGTGCAGCACGACCTGCGGCGGTCGGTGTTCTCCTCGGTGCAGCGGCTGGACGGCGCGAAGCAGGACGAGCTGCGCACCGGGCAGATCGTGTCCCGGTCGATCACCGACCTGCAGCTGGTGCAGTCGCTGCTGATGATGGTGCCGCTGGCGGTGGGCACCGTCGTGTTCGCGCTGGCCGCGCTCGCCGCGATGCTCTACCTGTCGGTGCCGCTCACGATCGTCGCGCTGGTCGTGCTGCCGCTGGTGGCGTGGCTGGCGGGGCGGACCCGGCTCACGCTGTTCCCGGCCACCTGGTCGGCCCAGCAGCGCGCAGCCGACCTCGCGCAGCACGTCGAGGAGACCGTCACCGGCGTGCGCGTCGTGAAGGGCTTCGGCCAGGAGGCGCGCGAGGTCGCCCGGCTGGAGAAGCACGCGCGGTGGCTGTTCGCCGAGCGGATGCGGGCCGCGAAGCTGTCGTCGCGGCCGCTGGCGACCGTCACGGCGCTGCCGCTGCTGGGGCAGGTCGGCGTGCTCGGGCTGGGCGGCTGGCTCGCGTTGCACGGGCAGGTCACGCTGGGCACGTTCCTGGCGTTCTCGGCGTACGTGGCGAACCTGGTCGGACCGACCAGGCTGCTGTCGAGCCTGGTGGTGTCCGCGCAGCTCGCGCGGGCCGGCGTGGAGCGGGTCTACGAGCTGATCGACTCGCAGCCGGACGTCACCGACGGGCCCGACGAGGTGCCGCCGGGTCCACTCGGGGTGTCGTTCTCGGGCGTCACGTTCGGCTACACGCGCAGCGAGCCGGTGCTGACGGACTTCTCGATCTCGGTGGAGCCGGGCGAGACGCTGGCGCTGGTCGGCACCGCCGGGTCGGGCAAGTCGACGGTGTCGCTGCTGCTGCCCCGGTTCTACGACGTGCACTCGGGTGCGGTCGCGGTGGGCGGCGCGGACGTGCGGACGTTGCGGCTGGAGTCGTTGCGCGGCGCGGTGGGCGTGGTGTTCGAGGAGGCCTTCCTGTTCTCCTCCAGCGTGTTCTCGAACATCGCCTACGGCAGTCCCGACGCCTCGCGCGAGGAGGTCGAGCGGGCGGCGAAGGCCGCGGAGGCGCACGACTTCATCCAGGCGCTGCCGGACGGGTACGACACGGTGGTCGGCGAACGCGGGCTGACGTTGTCCGGTGGTCAGCGCCAGCGGGTGGCGCTGGCGCGGGCGCTGCTGTCGGACCCGCGGATCCTGGTGCTGGACGACGCGACGTCGGCGGTGGACAACGCGACCGAGGCCGCGATCCACGCGACGCTGGCGTCGGTCACGGCCTCCCGCACGACGTTGCTGGTGGCGCACCGCCGTTCCACGCTCTCGCTGGCCGACCGGATCGCCGTGCTGGACGCGGGCCGGGTGGTCGACGTGGGCACGCACGAGGAGCTGACCGAGCGGTGCGCGCTGTACCGCGACCTGCTGGCCGGTCCCGGCGAGGCGATCGAGTCGGCGGCCCCGGCACCCACCGGTGACCTGTGGCCGGAGGTGTCGCAGGAGGAGCTCGACCAGCGCCTGGTCGAGGACGCCCGGCCGGCCGGTGGCTCCGGTGCCGCCGCGCTGTCCGGTCGCCGCGGTGGTGGCGGGGGCGCCGCGTCCGCGCTGGCCGGTGGCCCGCCGACGCCGGAGCTGCTGGCACAGGTGCGCGCGTTGCCGCCCGCGACGGAGGAGCCGGTGCTGACCGAGGACCCGACCACACCCGACCCCGGCTTCCGGCTGGCCCGCCTGGTGCGGCCGGTGCGGTGGGCGTTGTTCGGCGTGGGCGCGCTGGTGGTCCTGGACGCGCTGGTCGGCATGGGTCTGCCCGCGCTGGTCCGGCTCGGCGTGGACGGCGGTGTGGTGGGCGGCGAGACGTCGTCGCTGTGGCTCGCGGTCGCACTGGGCGTGGGGCTCGTGGTGGCCGGCTGGCTGACGACGGCCGGCAGCACCGTGCTCGCCGCCCGGCTCGGCGAGCGGCTGCTGTACCTGCTGCGCATCCGCAGCTACGCCCACCTGCAGCGGCTCGGGCTCGACTACTACGAGCGCGAGATGGCCGGCCGGATCATGACCAGGATGACGACGGACGTGGACGCCCTGTCGACGTTCCTGCAGACCGGCCTGGTCACCGCCGTGATCAGCCTGCTGACCGTCGTCGGCGTGACCGTCGCCCTGGTGGTGACCGACCCGTCGCTGGCCCTGATCGCGCTGGCCGTGCTGCCGCTGCTGGTGGTCGCGACGATCGTCTTCCAGCGCCTGTCCTCGGCGGCCTACGCGGAGGCCCGCGAACGCGTGAGCGCCGTCAACGCCGACCTGCAGGAGAACGTCTCCGGCCTGCGCGTCGCCCAGGCCTACACCCGCGAACGCCGTTCCGCGGAGGCCTTCGCCGAACGCAGCGACGCCTACCGCCGCACCCGCCTGCGCGCGCAGCGGTACATCGCGACGTACTTCCCGTTCGTCGCCATGCTGTCCGGCGTGGCCCAGGCCATCGCCCTCGCCGCCGGCGCCCACCGCGTCGCCACGGGCAGCCTCAGCCCCGGCGTGCTGCTGGCGTTCCTGCTGTACCTCGGCATGTTCTTCAGCCCGTTGCAGCAGCTGTCCGGTGTCTTCGACGGCTACCAGCAGGCCCGCGTGGGCCTGCGCCGCATCGGCGACCTGCTGCGCACCCCGACCACCGTCTCCCCACCGGCGTCCCCGGTGCCGGTCCCGGCGCACCTGCGCGGCGAGGTGGAGCTGCGCGGCGTCTCCTTCGCCTACCCCGGCACCGACCAGCCGGCCCTCGCCGACGTCTCCCTGCACGTCCGCCCCGGCGAGACCGTGGCACTGGTCGGCGAGACCGGCGCCGGCAAGTCGACCCTCGTCAAGCTGGTGGCCCGCTTCTACGACGCCACCGCGGGCACCGTCCTGGTCGATGGCGTCGACATCCGCACCTACGACCTCCAGGCCTACCGCCAACGCCTCGGCGTCGTCCCGCAGGAAGCCCACCTGTTCGGCGGCGACGTGGCGGAGAACGTGGCCTACGGCCGCCCGACCGCCACCCACGACGAGATCGAGCAGGCCGTGACCTCGGTCGGCGCCCTGCCGATGGTCGCCACCCTCCCCTCGGGCTTCCACCAGCCCGTCGGCGAACGCGGCAACCGCCTGTCCGCCGGCCAACGCCAACTGGTCGCCCTCGCCCGCGCCGAGCTCGTGCACCCCGACCTCCTGCTCCTGGACGAGGCAACCGCAGCCCTGGACCCGGCCACCGAGTCCGCGGTCCTCGCGGCCAGCGACCACCTGGCCGGCTCCCGCACGACCTTCGTGGTCGCCCACCGCCTGGCCACCGCGGCCCGCGCGGACCGCATCGTGGTGCTGGAAGCAGGCCGCGTCGCCGAAGTCGGCACACACGACACCCTCCTGGCCGCCAACGGCGCCTACGCCCGCCTCTGGCGCCACGGCACCTCAACCCCCTGACCCCTCGCCCCTGCTCCCGCCGCCCACCGCTTGGGGCGGCCAACGCGTACACGCTGCCGCTCGCCCGCGAGGTCGGCCGCGCAGGCACTCGCCCGCGCCTTCGCACCGCGGTAGGCGGGCGCGTGCCGTTTGCGGTCGGCACCGGGTTGAGCCGGACACGCTGCCGGTCACCTCGGGAGGGGTGGTCACGCAAAGCGTTCACCTGCGCCTCGCACCGCGGTGAGGTAGGCGCGCGCCGGATGCGGGCGGCACCGGGTTGAGGCGAGCACGCTGCCGGTCACCTCGGGAGGGATGGTCACGCAAAGCGTTCACCTGCGCCTCGCACCGCGGTGAGGTAGGCGCGCGCCGGATGCGGGCGGCACCGGGTTCAGGCGAGCACGCTGCCGGTCACCTCGGGAGGGGTGATCGCGCAAGGCGCTCGCTTGCGCCTTCGCACCGCGAATGGGCACGTCGCCCGCAGTCTTGGCGCCAGGGGCCAGGCACGTTCTCTGTCACGTCGGCACAGCGGTCGGCCACGTCGACCGCTGTGCCGGCACGCGGGCTGGGCACGTTGCCTGTCACGCCGGCACAGCGGTCGGCCACGTCACCCGCCACGTCGGCATGCGGGCCGGGCACGTCGCCCGCCACATCGGCACCCAGGTCGAACAGCCACGGACCATGCGTTCGGGGTCCATCGCCGCACCGCGGCAACCTCCGCCCCGACCGCCCACCCGCCCCACAACACCAACCCCGCCCGTGGCGCCCCCCACGAAACCCTCGTGATCGGCCCCGTCCTCACGTACAAAGCGAACACCCCCACCCCCAGGAGCTCGCCGTGCCCGGTCGCCTCAAGGTCCTCTACGTCACCGACCTCTCCTACCCCGCCCGCGGCCGCCGGTACTGCGACGAGGACATCCACCTGACGTCCCGCCTGCGCGAGCACTTCGACATCGCGCTGTGCAACCCCCGGGACGCCGCCGCGTTCATCCGCGGCGGTGGCGGGTTCGACGTCGTGGTCGTGCGCAACAGCGGGCCGGTGATCGACTACCCGGAGGCGTACCGGGAGTTCAGGGAGGCGGCACTGGCGAGTGGCATCACCGTCTACAACCCGCTCACCGGCAAGGGCGACATGGCGGGCAAGCAGTACCTGGTCGACCTGACCGCGCTGGGGTTGCCGGTCATTCCCACGGTGGAGCGGGTCGCGGACGTCGGGCGGTTGCCGGAGGCGGAGCTGTACGTCGTGAAGCCGAAAGCGGGAGCGGATTCTCACGGGCTGGAAATCGTCCCGCGCGAGAAAATCCGGGACGAGAGCGACATGCTGATCCAACCGAAGGTCGACTTCAAATACGAGGTGTCGTTCTATTACGTCGACCGCGAGTTCCAGTACGCGTTGAACGCACCCGATCCCGCGCGGCGCTGGGAGCTGGTCGAGTACCGGCCGACCGGTGCGGACCTCGCGTTCGCGGAGAGGTTCGTCGAGTGGAACGGGCTGGAGCACGGCATTCAGCGGGTCGACGCGTGCCGGACGCGGGACGGGGAGCTGTTGCTGGTCGAGCTGGAGGACCTCAACCCGTACCTGTCGCTGGACCGGGTACCTGAGCGGACGAGGGACCGGTTCGTCGAGGCCGTGGTCAAGTCGATCACCGGTTCGGCCGGCTGACCGGAAGAGCGGGATCATTCCTCTGAGCGAAGTCGTCGTACCCGTCGTGATCTGATCACTGCGTTCGGTGTCCGTCCCCGGTCCGGGAGCGCGGTGGAAAAGCACGATGGGATGCTTCACAGCGAGTTTCACCTCAAGGGATGCTCAACTGCGGGTGACGTGAAGGCCGTCCTGATCGATCCTGTGACAGAGCACTCCTTGCCAGGTGCCTCCAGCGTGTGAAGGGCCACGCTGAGGGGACTAACCTGACTACCGCATGAGTCACCACCAAGAGCGAGATGGATAGAGGCGAGCGCCAGCCGTGTCCAGCAGCAGTCCTGCGTCACAGTTCGGGCCGAACGAGTGGCTCGTCGAGGAGATGTACGAGCAGTTCCTCGCGGACCCGTCATCCGTAGACCCGGCATGGCATGACTTCTTTGCCGACTACAAGCGATCGGGCGGGAACGGGAACGCCGCCTCGGCGAGCGCGGGTGGCACGACGACCACCACGACCGTGACGCCACCTGCCGCTGACACCGGCAAAGCCCAGGCCGAGGTCAAGGCCGCGCCGCAGCCCGCGGCCGCGAAGCCGGCGGCCGCCAAGCCCGCCGCCGCGAAGCCCGCCGCCGCCAAGCCCGCGGCTGCCAAGCCGGCGCCGCAGCAGGCCGCGAAGGCCGCCCCGGTCACGCCGAGCGCGCAGCCCGAGCAGAAGCAGCTGCGCGGTGCCGCCGCCGCCATCGCGAAGAACATGGAGCTGTCGCTCACCGTTCCGACCGCGACCAGCGTGCGTGCCGTGCCCGCCAAGCTGCTGGCCGACAACCGCATCGTCATCAACAACCACCTGAAGCGGACGCGTGGCGGGAAGGTCTCCTTCACCCACGTCATCGGCTACGCGGTCGTGCGGGCGCTGCAGGCGTTCCCGAACATGAACCGCCACTACGCCGAGGTGGACGGCAAGCCGTTCGTCGTCACGCCGGAGCACGTGAACTTCGGCCTGGCGATCGACCTGCCCGGCAAGGACGGGCAGCGCACGCTGGTCGTCGCCTCGGTCAAGGGCTGCGAGAACATGACGTTCACGCAGTTCTGGCAGGCCTACGAGGACCTGATCCGCAAGGCCCGCGGTGGGTCGCTCACGTCGGAGGACTTCTCCGGCACCACGATCTCGCTGACCAACCCCGGCACGATCGGCACGAACCACTCGGTGCCGCGGCTGACCGCGGGTCAGGGCACGATCGTCGGCGTCGGCGCGATGGAGTACCCCGCGCACTTCCAGGGCACCAGCGAGCAGGCGCTCACCGACATGGGCGTCAGCAAGATCATCACGCTGACCAGCACCTACGACCACCGCATCATCCAGGGTGCGGAGTCCGGTGAGTTCCTCAAGCGGATCCACCAGCTGCTGCTCGGCGAGGACGGCTTCTACGACGACATCTTCGCGTCGCTGCGGCTGCCGTACGAGCCCATCCGCTGGGTCGCCGACATCCCCGAGGGCGCCGTCGACAAGACCGCCCGCGTGATCGAGCTGATCGACGCGTTCCGCACCCGCGGCCACCTGATGGCCGACACGGACCCGTTGAACTACCGCCAGCGCAGCCACCAGGACCTCGACGTCCTGAGCCACGGCCTGACGCTGTGGGACCTCGACCGGGAGTTCCCGGTCGGCGGGTTCGCCGGTCAGGAGCGGATGAAGCTCCGCGACATCCTCGGTGTGCTGCGCAACTCGTACTGCCGCACGGTCGGCGTCGAGTACATGCACATCCTGGAGCCGGAGGAGCGGCAGTGGATCCAGGAGCGCGTCGAGGTCCCGCACGAGAAGCCCCCGGCCACCGTGCAGAAGTACATCCTCAGCAAGCTCAACGCGGCTGAGGCGTTCGAGACGTTCCTGCAGACCAAGTACGTCGGGCAGAAGCGCTTCTCGCTGGAGGGCGGCGAGACCGTCATCCCGCTGCTCGACGCGGTGCTGGACAAGGCAGCCGAGCACGAGCTCGACGAGGTCGTCATCGCGATGCCGCACCGCGGCCGCCTGAACGTCCTCGCGAACATCGTCGGCAAGCCGATCTCGCAGATCTTCCGCGAGTTCGAGGGCAACCTCGACCCCGGTCAGGCGCACGGCTCCGGCGACGTGAAGTACCACCTCGGTGCCGAGGGCAAGTACTTCCGGATGTTCGGCGACGGCGAGACCAAGGTGTCGCTGACGGCGAACCCGTCGCACCTCGAAGCGGTCGACCCGGTGCTCGAAGGCATCGTGCGCGCCAAGCAGGACCTCATCGGCATCGGCGGCGACACCTTCCCGGTGCTGCCGGTCGCCATGCACGGTGACGCGGCGTTCGCCGGTCAGGGCGTCGTGGCCGAGACGCTGAACCTGGCCCTGGTGCGCGGTTACCGCACCGGCGGCACGGTCCACATCGTCGTGAACAACCAGGTCGGCTTCACCACCGCGCCGGAGCACTCGCGGTCGTCGAAGTACTCGACCGACGTCGCGAAGATGATCGGCTCGCCGATCTTCCACGTGAACGGCGACGACCCCGAGGCCTGCTACTGGGTCGCGAAGCTCGCTGTCGACTACCGCCAGCGGTTCCGCAAGGACGTCGTGATCGACATGGTCTGCTACCGCCGCCGCGGTCACAACGAGGGCGACGACCCCTCGATGACCCAGCCGGCGATGTACGACGTGATCGACCAGAAGCGCTCGGTGCGCAAGACCTACACCGAGTCCCTGATCGGCCGCGGCGACATCACGGTCGAGGAGGCCGAGAAGGCGCTGCAGGACTTCTCCAGCCAGCTGGAGCACGTCTTCAACGAGGTCCGCGAGCTCGAGAAGCACCCGATCGTCGCGAGCCCGTCGGTCGAGTCCGAGCAGCAGGTCCCGGCGAAGCTGCCCACGGGCATCACCCGTGAGGTGCTGGAGCACATCGCCGACGCGCACGTGAACCTCCCGGAGGGCTTCACGCCGCACGCCCGCGTCAAGCCGGTGCTCGACCGCCGCGCCAAGATGGCGCGCGAGGGCGGCATCGACTGGGCGTTCGCGGAGCTGCTCGCGTTCGGCTCGCTCGCCCTGGAGGGCCGCAAGGTCCGCCTGGCGGGCCAGGACTCGCGCCGCGGCACGTTCGTGCAGCGCCACGCGACCCTGATCGACCGCAAGACCGGCGAGGAGTACACGCCGCTGCAGAACCTGTCGCCGGACCAGGGCAAGTTCATGGTCTACGACTCGGTGCTGTCGGAGTTCGCGGCGGTCGGCTTCGAGTACGGCTACTCGGTGGCGAACCCGCAGGCGCTGGTGCTGTGGGAGGCGCAGTTCGGCGACTTCGTCAACGGCGCGCAGCCGATCATCGACGAGTTCATCTCGTCCGGTGAGGCCAAGTGGGGTCAGCGTTCCGACGTCGTGATCCTGCTGCCGCACGGCCACGAGGGCCAGGGCCCCGACCACACGTCGGGCCGCATCGAGCGCTGGCTGCAGCTGTGCGCCGAGGGCTCCATGACCGTCGCGGTGCCGTCGACGCCGGCGAACTACTTCCACCTGCTGCGCCGCCACGCCCTCGACGGCGTCGACCGGCCGCTGATCGTCTTCACGCCGAAGTCGATGCTGCGCCTCAAGGCGGCCGTCAGCGGCACGGACGAGTTCATCAACGACCGCTTCCAGTCGGTGATGGACGACCCGACCGTCAAGGACCGCAACGCGGTCACGAAGGTCCTGCTGTGCAGCGGCAAGATCTCCTACGAGCTCCACTCGGAGCGGGAGAAGCGCGCGGCGAGCGACGTGGCGATCGTGCGCGTCGAGCAGCTCTACCCGGTTCCGGCCCGCAAGCTGACCGAGACCCTGGAGAGCTACCCGAACGCGAAGGACATCCGCTGGGTGCAGGAGGAGCCGGCGAACCAGGGTGCGTGGCCGTTCTACGGTCTCGCCCTGCCGGAGCTGCTGCCCGCGCACCTGTCCGGTGTGAAGCGGGTGTCGCGCCGCCCGATGGCCGCGCCGTCGGCCGGTTCGAGCAAGGTGCACGAGGTCGAGCAGCGCGAGATCATCAACCGCGCGTTCGAGTAAACCCGAGTACGCCCGAACGAGCCGCCGGATCCGACTGGGTCCGGCGGCTCGTTTTTCCAGCCCTCACAGGAGTTCAGGCCATGTACCACACCGATCGCGGCATCGAGGAGCTCGAGAAGCGGCGCGGCGAGGAGGAGGTCACGTTCGCGTGGCTCGCCGACAAGCTGCGGGAGTTCGTCGACGCCAACCCCGACTTCGAGACGCCGATCGAGCGCTTCGCCACGTTCCTGGCGCGCGACGACGACGACTTCGAGGACTAGTCCCACCCGAGGCGAATAAGGTGACGTCCCATGCCTTCAGAACGAATAGAAGGCATGGGAAAGATCCTCGGTCTGCTTGGTGCGGCCATCGCTCCACCGGTCGCCGCGTTCACCTTCTTACAAGCGCTGCAGACTTGGGCGAAGACGCACCCAGCGCTGGCTCTCGCGGCTTTGGTGGGCTACGAGGCCGTAATCCTCGGTATCGGCTTCGTGAGCAAGCTCGTCGGCGGAACTGCGGATGAGCTGAACAAGCGCTGGAAAGACCCCCTCGCGAAGACGATCGACGAGGGCGCTCGCCGACGACTGTCGCGCTATGAGCGCCGTTACCGCGATTTCGTCTTCGGCAACTTGAGGTACATCGACCTCAAAGGCCTTGCAACAATAGGATTCTACACGCCAGAACTTGATGAGGTCTTCGTTGACGTAAGCCTCGTGTACAGCGATCCCTCGACGATCCCGTCCGACGTCTTGGGACGATCGCAAGTCCACCCGGACAGGCATTTCATCGGTGATCTTGTTGACCAGTCGAAGCCTGCAGTGCTCGCTGTGATCGGCCCACCCGGCTGCGGCAAGACGACGTTGCTCCGCCACACCGCGTTGCGCATGTGCCGCCAACGGCACCGCCGCCGCAGGATTCCGGTGCTGCTCTACCTGCGCGACCACCTCCAGGCCATCACAGATGGCACTCCACTACCGGATCTGATCGACAAGGCTGCCCCGACTGGATGGTTCGAGCGAAAGCTGCGCGCCGGTTCATGCGTAATTCTCCTCGACGGGCTCGACGAGGTAGCGGACCAGAACAACAGGCACGAGGTGTCCGACTGGGTGGAGCGCCAGGTAAACCGCTACCCCTCGAATGACTTCGTGATCACGTCTCGTCCACACGGGTACCAATCGGCGCCAATCTCGGGCGCCGCCATCGTGCAGGTACGCGGCTTCACCGACAAGCAAGTCACAACGTTCGCGCGGAGCTGGTACCTGGCGTTCGAACAGCGCAGCACCGGCAAGAAGTCCTCCGAGGTGGCCCGCCGAGCCGAAAGCGAGGCGGCCGACCTCCTTAAACGACTGCACGAGACCCCCGCACTCTACGAGCTGACCGTGAACCCCTTGTTGCTCACCATGATCGCTAATGTGCACAAGTTCCGGGGCGCGCTACCCGGCAGTCGCGTTGATCTCTACAGTGAGATCTGCCAGGTGCTGCTGTGGCGGCGCCAGGAAGCCAAGAAGCTCTCGTCAGAGCTGAATGGCGAACAGAAGATGACACTCCTGAGCGGGCTCGCCTTTTCAATGATGAGCCGCAAGCTTCGCGACATCAGCCGAGAACAAATCGAGACGGAGTTCCGCACGTCCCTCAAGCGAATGGCACGCGACATGGACGAGATCGGCTTCCTCGCCGACATGACGTCCAACGGACTCCTTTTGGAACGTGAGCGGGATTCCTTCGCTTTCGCGCACATGACCTTTCAGGAATATCTTGCCGCTCATCACGTGCGGGAGAAGCAGTTGACCCGCGTACTGGTCGACAAGGTCGATGACGTGTGGTGGCGTGAGACGATTCTGTTGTACGTGGCGCGCACGAGCGCCGATCCGATAGTTCAGGCATGCTTGGACTCGGGATCGATCCGCGCGTTGTCGCTGGCGTTCGACTGCGCCGAGCAAGGCAGTGAACTGGCACCGGAACTACGAGCCGAACTTGACCGGATGCTGGACACCGTGACCGATCCGGAGGCCGACACCCAACTACGCGAGCTCATGATTTTTGTCGTATTGCAACGGAACTTGCACAACTTCGTCCGCGCAGAGCAGGGAACACGCCTGTGCGCCAGTCCAGTACCCGTGCACATTTACAAGTTGTTCCTCGAGTCCCACCCGCAATGCGTGCCCGATGCGCCCTTGGACGCTCCTGACCAGCCCGTTCGCGGAGTAAGGCTTGAGGATACACTTGACTTCGCCGCATGGCTCAACAGCAAGACCGCCAGCGAGACGACCTTTCGCCTGCCAAGCGACAGTGAGCTGAAGTCGTCACCGCTGGCAACAAAGCCAGGTCCACTGCTTCCATGGACCGCAGAAGACAACGGGGCAACAACTGAAGACTGGGTCCTTCGCCGGTCCACCCAGTTCGGGATCACACTGGCAGAGCTACATGCTGATTTACAAAAAGATTTCAGCCTGTTACCTGACGTGACAGATTGCGCATACCGAGCAAGAATTGCGCACGACGGCGCCCAAAATCTTTACCTCCCCTACCTCGAGCTTGAAACCCTGAATTTTGAACACCCCCCAACCACCGACTACGCAGCTGCGGTGGGCCGCACGATCAATGAAGCGCTCAAACGCTCGGACGCCCAATCAAGAGCCGCTTTCGCGGAAAGTTTCCCACGGGCTTTCGTCGACGTGATCCGCCGCAAGGGAAGCGGCAACTACCTGGCGATCCCCAGCTTGATAGCCGCCTCAATCACAGCGGTACGGACTGCACCGATGAGCCGTTGGGGAAAACGCTCAGTCATGAACTTCGCCGCTGTAGCGGAGAAGGCGCTCTCTCGAGCCACTCCGCTCACACCGACACTGGCGGCCGAGTTGCGGATCGCCGCGATCTGCCTGTCGGAAGAAACCGCTAGAAACGAATCAGATTTCTGGTGGATCGCCGTCGGCGTGTCGGTCATGCAACGACGCGCCGACGGCAGGCTCCCCGCGAACGAGACGATCCTCCTGGCTACTGACTGATCGGCATCACCAGGCGTAGGCCTCGGGGGCCGGCTTGGAGCCGTTGGGAGCGGGGGCCGGGAAGAGTTCGTCGAGCTTCGAGAGAACGTCCGCGTCGAGCTTCAGCTCCGCCGCCCGCAGCGAGCTGTCGAGCTGCTCGCCGGTGCGCGGGCCGATGATCGGCGCGGTCACGCCCTCCTGGTGCAGCAGCCACGCGAGACCGACGTTCGCCGGGTCCTCACCGATCTCCGCGCAGAGCTTCTCGTAGGCGTCGATGGCGTCGCGGTGCTTCTCCAGCGCGTCCGAGGAACGGCCGGAGGCGCTGCGGGAGGCACCGCCTTCGCGCTGCTTGCGCAGCACGCCGCCGAGCAGGCCGCCGTGCAGCGGTGACCACGGGATGACGCCGAGGCCGTAGTGGCGCGCGGCCGGCAGCACCTCCAGCTCGATCCAGCGGGTCATCAGGTTGTAGATCGACTGCTCGGACACCAGGCCGAGGAACCCGCGGGTGCGCGCGGCTTCCTGCGCCTGGGCGAGGTGCCAGCCGGCGAAGTTCGACGAGCCGAAGTAGATGACCTTGCCCTGCTGGCGCAGGACCGAGAAGGCCTCCCAGATCTCGTCCCACGGCGTGTCCCGGTCGACGTGGTGCATCTGGTACAGGTCGATGTAGTCGGTCTGCAGGCGCTTCAACGAGGCGTCGGCGGCGCGGCGGATGTTCAACGCCGACAGCTTCGTCTCGTTCGGCCACTCGCCCATGCTGCCGTAGAGCTTGGTGGCGATGACGGTCTTCTCGCGCCGGCCACCGCCCTGCGCGAACCACCGGCCGATGATCTGCTCGGTGACGCCCTCGCCCATCTTCCAGCCGTAGACGTTGGCGGTGTCGAAGAAGTTCAAGCCGTGCTCGTGGGCGCGGTCCATGATCGCGTGGCTGTCGGCCTCGGTCGTCTCGGGGCCGAAGTTCATGGTGCCGAGGCACAGGCGGGAGACAGAGAGGCCGCTGCGGCCGAGGTTCGTGTAGTCCATGGCTCAACCCTGCCCCTCCCGGCAGTGCTTGGCCACGTGGAGCTGCTCCAGGTGCGCCCGCCGCGGCCCTTCACAGCCGCCACAGCTCGGCCACAGTTTTGACAGTATTGCCGGCTGAATTTTCGAACCTCCCATTTCACCCGTTGGTGCGGTTAAGTTCGTCACGTTCCCCAAGTTCATTCCCTGCCAGGAGGAACCAATGGCACGACAACGAGGTCGTGTAGCGGTTGCGGCGGCACTCGGCATCGCTTCCACGGCGATCTGGGCGCCCACCGCGGTCGCTGAGCAGGCCGTGCTGCCCGGTGCCGGCGAGAAGGCCGTCGAGGGCAGCTACATCGTGGTGCTGAAGGACGGCGCGCACACCCCTGCCGCGACGCTGGCCTCCCGCTACCGCGGCACGGTCCGGCACACCTTCACGACCGCGCTGAACGGCTTCTCCGTGGCCGGTCTGTCCGAGCAGCAGGCCCGCAGGCTGGCGGCCGACCCCGCCGTCGACTTCGTCGAGCGCAACACGTTCGCGACGATCCAGGGCACCCAGGCCAACCCGACCTGGGGACTCGACCGGATCGACCAGGCGAGCCTGCCGCTGAACCGCTCCTACACCTACCCGAACACCGCCGGGAACGTGACGGCGTACATTCTCGACACCGGCATCCGCAAAACGCACGTCGATTTCGAGAACCGCGCCTCGGACGGTTACGACTTCATCGACAACGATTCAGTGGCGCAGGACTGCAACGGCCACGGAACACATGTCGCGGGCACCGTCGGCGGTAAGTCCTACGGCGTTGCCAAGCAGGTGAAGCTCGTCGGCGTGCGGGTGCTCGACTGCGCGGGCAGCGGCCCGTGGGACGGCATCATCCGCGCGATCGACTGGGTCACGCAGAACGCGAAGAAGCCGGCCGTGGTGAACATGAGCCTCGGTGGCAGCGGCACGAACAGCTCGTTGGAGAACGCGGTGCGGCGCTCGATCAGCTCCGGCACCACCTACGTGCTCGCCGGCGGCAACAGCGGCCAGGACGCGTGCGGCTTCACCCCCGCCCGCACCCCCGAGGCGATCACCGTGGGTGCGTCGGACCGCAACGACCGGCGGTCGATCTGGTCGGCGGGCTCGTCGAACTACGGCCGGTGCCTGGACATCTGGGCGCCGGGCAGCGAGATCGTGTCCGCGTCGCACAGCAGCGACACCGGCACGCGCTCGATGGGCGGCACCTCGATGGCCTCCCCGCACGTGGCGGGTGCCGCGGCGCTGTACCTGAGCGCCAACCCGTCGGCGACGCCCGCCCAGGTGCGCAACGCACTGGTCGGCGCGGCGACGCCGAACAAGCTCACCGACACCAGGACCGGTTCGCCGAACCTGCTGCTGAAGGTGTGAGACATGCCGTCGTCGTCACTCCCTGCACCGGCGACGGCCATCCTGCGCCCTTGATGCTCCGGCCGAATGCGGCTCGGCCGTGAGCGTCGATCCACCGGGGGCGCCTCGCGGTGGGAGTGGGTACTAGTCCCACTCCCACCGCACTCCGTAGATGCCCGGCTTCGCGTTGCGCACGTGGATGTGGGTGGACGCGGTGGTCCCGATCCACAGGTCGGACACCGCGGTCTCCGGTTCGTGCAGCGAGGGCCGGGTGAACTCGAAGCACCGCGCGGGCACGGCGTCGGGGTGGAAGTCGATCTGCAGCACGTAGTCGCCCACCGGCCGCAGGAACCGCCGGTCGCAGACCTCGCTCTCCGCGCCGGGCCGCATCTTGGCCGTGTAGTCGACCAGGGCGGTCTCCCCCGCCCGCAGCATCCGGTCGAACAGGATCTCCGCGACGAGGAACCCGGTGGTGTCGTCGCTGCGCACGCGCCCGAGCCGGCACGGCGGACCCGCCTCGACCGTCGCGACACCGAGGTCGGTGGCGTCGGCCAGCTGGATCGCGAGGAACCGGTCGACCCCGTCCTCCAGTGCCTGCACGACACCGGTGCAGTGCATCTCGACCTCACGCCGGTCCGGCCCGATCACCTGCCGGTCGCGCACGGTCAGGTAGGTCGACGCGGTGGGTTGCAGGCGGTCGATCCGCGCCATGACCTCACCGAGGTCGGTGGCCCGCGAGTCCCACATGTCCTCCAGCGACATCGCCTGCCCGACCCAGCGGCCGCGGGGGCGCTTGTCGCCGAGGCGGTCGGTGAGGTGGCCCTCCGCCAGCCCGAGGAGCTCCTCCAGCGCCGTGACGACCTTCAGCGACTCGGGGCGTTCCGGGCGGCTGCGGCCGCGGCGCCAGTAGCTGAGCGTCGACACGCTCACCTGCATGCCGCGGGCGGCCAGGTGGTGCTGGATCCGTTCGAGGCTGAGCCCGCTGTCGTCGACGGCCCTGGTCAGCGCGTCCGCGAAATCCGCCACGGGTGGAACCATACGGCCGCCGGACCCTGCGCCAGTAGGCCCACCCGGAGGGTTACAAGATCGCTATCTCGTTCGGTGCCAGATCACCTGTTCGCCGTTCTTCCAGACGGCGTGCGTGAGCGGCACGCCGGGCCGGTAGGCGAGGTGGGTGATCGACGGCGCGTCCAGCACGTGCAGGTCGGCGCGGGCACCGGCGCGGATCACGCCTACGTCGTCGCGGCGCAGGGCCAGCGCACCGCCGAGCGTGGCGGCGCGGACGGCCTCCTCGACGCTCAGGAACATCTGCAGCACCGCGGTCGCCACGCAGAACGCCATCGACGAGGTGTAGGACGAGCCGGGGTTGCAGTTGCTGGCCAGCGCCACGGTCGCGCCCGCGTCGAGCAGGGCCCGTGCCGGAGGCAGCGGCTGGCGGGTGGACAGGTCGCAGGCCGGCAGCAGCGTGGCGACCGTGTCCGACGACGCCAGTGCGTCGACGTCGGCGGCCGAGAGGTAGGTGCAGTGGTCGACGGAGGCGGCGCCGAGCTCGACGGCCAGCCGGACGCCGGGGCCCTCGCCGAGCTGGTTGCCGTGCACGCGCAGGCCGAGGCCCTTCTCCCGTGCCGCGAGCAGCACCGCCCTGGACTGGTCGTGGTCGAACGCGCCCTTCTCGCAGAACACGTCGGCCCAGCGCACCAGCGGCGCCACGGCGTCGAGCATCTCGCCGCGCACCAGGTCGACGTAGGTGTCGGCGTCCTCGCCGGGCGGGACGAGGTGGGCACCGAGGAACGTGACCTCCTCGACGTGCTCGGCGGCGATGCGGGCCGACCGCACCTCGTCGCGGACGTTCAGGCCGTAGCCGGTCTTGGTCTCCAGGAACGTGGTGCCCTGCCGCAACGCCTCGGCGACGTGCCGGCGCACCCCCTCGGACAGCTCCTGGTCCGACGCCCCGCGGGTCGCGCCGACGGTGACCGCGATGCCGCCCGCGGTGTAGGGCTGACCGGCCATGCGCGCGCCGAACTCGGCGGTGCGGTCGCCCGCGAAGACCAGGTGGGTGTGCGAGTCGACCCAGCCGGGCAGCACCGCGCGGCCCTCGACGTCGACCTTCACGTCGGCGGCGGGGGCGTGTGCGGCGGACCCGACCCACGCGATCCGGTCGCCGTCGACGACCAGCGCGTCCCCGGTGTCGTCGGTGTTCGTGGTGAGCTCACCGATGCCGGTGATCAACACGCTCATGCCCACAGCTCCTCGATCGCGGACGCCAGCAGCCGGCCGACGTCTCCCAGGGTCTCGTGCACGCCACCGGAGGCCACCACCCGGCCGCCGACCACGACGGTGTCCACGTCGGACGCCGTCGCGGACAGGAACACCTGCTCCGGCAACGACCCGGCGGTGCGCGGGGTCGAGCAGCTGATCGCCACCAGGTCGCAGGGCGCGCCCGGTTCGATCCGCCCGCCGTCGCGGCCGAGCGCCGAGTGCCGGGTGGCGGCGGCGCGCAGCTCGACCGGCGAGAACCGGCCGCGCTGCCCGGTGCGGAGGCGTTCGCCGTGCTCCAGCGCCCGCGTTTCGAGCAGCGGGTCGACGACGGCGTGCTGGTCGCTGCCCAGCGACAGCGGGCTGCCCGCGTCGGCGAGCTCGCGGGCCGGTCCGATGCCGTCCGCCAGGTCGGCCTCGGTGGTCGGGCAGAAGCACGCGCCGGTGCCGGTGCCGCCCAGGGTGGCGATGTCCTCTGCCGTGAGGTGGGTGGCGTGCACGGCGGTGGTGCGCGGGCCCAGCGCCCCCGCCTCGGCCAGCAACGCGGTCGGCGTCAGGCCGTAGGCGGCGAGGCAGGCCTCGTTCTCCGCGGGCTGCTCGGAGAGGTGCACGTGCAGCGGCGCGTCCGGAAACGCTTGCGCCACCACGGGAAGCTCCGCGCGCGGGACGGCCCGCACGGAGTGGATCGCGGCACCGACCAGCATCACGTCGTCGGCCTTCAGCTCCGCGACGCGGTTCGCCCACGCCTCGGCGGTGCCGTCGGAGAACCGCTGCTGCACCTCGTTGACCGGCTGGTCGATGCCGCCGGCGAGGTAGCAGGTGTCGAGCAGGGTGAGCCGGATGCCCGCGTCCGCCGCGGCTTCCCGCAGCGCGTACCCGAACTCGTTCGAGCGGTCGTGCACGTAGTGGAACTCGCCGACGGCCGAGACCCCGGCGAGCGCCATCTCCGCGTAGACCGCGCGGGCCAGGCGGTAGTAGGACTGCGGCGTCAGCTTGGACGCGAGGGCGTACATGCCCTCGCGCCACGTCCAGAACGTGCCGCCGCCGTCGTGCGTACGGCCCCGGAGCGCGCGGTGGAACGCGTGCGAGTGGGCGTTCGCGAAGCCCGGCACGACGACGCCGTACAACCGGCGCACGCCCAGCGGGATCGTGTCCACGGTGGACACACTCGCGATCTTCCCGTCCTCGACCCTGATCAGCACCCGGTCCGCGAGGCCGTCGGGCAACCAGGCCCGCTCGCACCAGAAGTTCATGACCCGAGGTGTTCGATCGTGGCGGCGAGGGCGCGCACGCCCTCGTCGACGTCGGCCTGCTCGGCGAACTCCTCCGGCGCGTGGCTCACGCCGGTCGGGTTGCGCACGAACAGCATCGCCGTCGGCACGTGGGCGGCGAGGATGCCGGCGTCGTGGCCCGCCCCCGTCGGCAACGCCGGAACGCCGCCGAGCGCACCCGCGATGTCGTCCCGCAGCGCGCTGTCGAAGTGCACCGTGTCGCCGTACGACTCCTCGGTGATCCGCAGCTCGCAGCCCTCCTCCTCGGCCGCCTGGCCGGCTGCCTCGGAGATCTCCGCGACCATCGCGCGGGTGCGTGCGTCGTCGCTGTCCCGCGCGTCGAGCCAGACGTCCACGGTGGACGCGATGACGTTGGTGCCACCGGGGTTGGGGACGAGCCTTCCCACGGTGGCACGGCCGCCACCCCTGGCCGCCTTCCTGGCGGCGAGGACGAGCCGGGACGCGGGGAGCATCGGGTCGCGGCGGTCCTCGATCAACGTCGCCCCGGCGTGGTTGCCCTCGCCGGAGAACGTGAAGCGCCACCGGCCGTGCGCGAGGATGCTGCTGGCCACGCCCACCGGCACGGTCAGGCCGCGGCCCTGTTCGACGTGCAGCTCGACGAACCGGCCGATGCGCCGCAACGCCCGTTCGTCGCGCCCGACCAGGTCCGGGTCGTGGCCGGCCGCCTTCATGGCCTCGGCCAGGGTGACGCCGTCCGGGTCCTTGAGCGCCAGCGCCTTCCCGGGCGGGATGGCCCCGGTCAGGAGCCTGCTGCCGAGGCAGGCGACGCCGAACCGGCCGCCCTCCTCCTCGGCGAAGACCGCGATCGCGAACGGTCGTGCGGGCTGGAAGCCCTTGGCCTGCAACAGGTCAACGGCCTCCAGCGCCGACGTGACGCCGAGCGGGCCGTCGAACGCGCCGCCACCGGGCACGGAGTCGAGGTGGCTGCCGGTGACGAGCGCGTCGTCGCCGGGCTCGCCCCACCACGCCCACAGGTTGCCGTTCCGGTCGGTCTCCACGCCGAGACCGCGCCGGACCGCCTGCTCCACGAACCAGTGCCGCAGCTCCAGCTCGGGCTTGTCGTACCCGTGCCGCGAGTAGCCGCCGCGCTTCGAGTCCCTGCCGACGTCCGCGATCTGGTCGAGCATCAACCCTCCACCGGACTGTGCATCATCGGGATGCGGACGCCCTTGTCCGCGGCCACGGTCTTCGCCTCGTCGTACCCGGCGTCCACGTGCCGGATGACGCCCATGCCGGGGTCGTTGGTCAGCACGCGCTCGATCTTCTGCGCGGCCAGCTCGGTGCCGTCGGCGACGGTGACCTGGCCGGCGTGGATGGACCGCCCGATGCCCACGCCACCACCGTGGTGCAGCGACACCCACGTCGCACCCGAGGCCGTGTTGACCAGGGCGTTCAGCAGCGGCCAGTCGGCGATCGCGTCGGAGCCGTCGGCCATCGCCTCGGTCTCGCGGTACGGCGAGGCGACCGAGCCGCAGTCGAGGTGGTCGCGGCCGATGACGATCGGCGCGGACAGCTCACCGGAGGCGACCATCTCGTTGAACTTGAGGCCCGCCAGGTGCCGTTCGCCGTAGCCGAGCCAGCAGATGCGGGCGGGCAGGCCCTGGAACTCGACCCGCTCACCGGCCATCTTGATCCAGCGGTGCAGCTGCTCGTTCTCCGGGAACAGCTCCAGGATCGCCCTGTCGGTCTTCGCGATGTCGGCCGGGTCGCCGGACAGCGCGGCCCAGCGGAACGGGCCCTTGCCCTCGCAGAACAGCGGCCGGATGTAGGCGGGCACGAAGCCGGGGAACGCGAACGCCCGGTCGTAGCCGCCGAGCTGCGCCTCACCGCGGATCGAGTTGCCGTAGTCGAACACCTCGGCGCCGCGGTCGAGGAACCCGACCATGGCCTCGACGTGGTCGGCCATCGACTTGCGCGCGCGGTCGGTGAACTCGTCCGGCTTCGCGGCCGCGTAGTCCTGCCACTCGTCGAGCGGGACGCCGACCGGCAGGTACGCCAGCGGGTCGTGCGCCGAGGTCTGGTCCGTGACGATGTCGACGGGGACCTCGCGGCGCAGCAGCTCGGGCAGGACCTCCGCCGCGTTGCCCACGACGCCGACGGACACGGCCTCACCGGCGGCCTTCGCGGCCAGCACGCGTTCGATCGCCGAGTCCAGGTCGTCCGCGATCTCGTCGAGGTAGCGGGTCTCCAGGCGGCGCTGGGCGCGGTGCGGGTCGACCTCGACGCACAGCGCGACGCCCTCGTTCATCGTCACGGCGAGCGGCTGCGCGCCACCCATGCCGCCGAGGCCCGCGGTGACGGTCAGCGTGCCCTTGAGCGTGCCGTTGAAGCGCTTGGTGGCGACGGCGGCGAACGTCTCGAACGTGCCCTGCAGGATGCCCTGGGTGCCGATGTAGATCCACGACCCGGCGGTCATCTGCCCGTACATCGTGAGGCCCTCGGCCTCCAGGCGGCGGAACTCGGGCCAGTTCGCCCAGTCCGGCA
This sequence comes from Lentzea sp. NPDC036949, assembly GCF_055608075.1. NCBI lineage: Bacteria > Bacillati > Actinomycetota > Actinomycetes > Pseudonocardiales > Pseudonocardiaceae > Lentzea > Lentzea sp. NPDC036949. Next base: position 151,198 of record NZ_JBVJRA010000008.1, on the reverse strand, counting down.
CGAGGTTCGAGTTCGCGATGAGCACCCGCGGCGCCCACTCGTGCGTGCGCATGACGCCGACCGGGCGGCCGGACTGCACGAGCAGCGTCTCGTCGGCCTCCAGGTTCCTCAGCTCACGCGAGATCGCCTCGAACGACGGCCAGTCGCGCGCCGCCTTGCCGGTGCCGCCGTAGACCACGAGGTCCTCGGGGCGCTCGGCGACGTCGGGGTCGAGGTTGTTGTGGAACATCCGCAGTGCGGCCTCGGTCGGCCAGCTCTTCGCGGTCAGTTCGGTGCCGCGGTCGGCGCGAACGGTGGTCATCACAGAGCTCCACTTCGAATCAGGGCCTCGGCGGCGGCGATCTCGGGCGCGAGGTGGCGGTCGGGGCCGGGGCCCTGGACGGTCTCGCGCAGCTTCGCCACGGCGGCGGCGGTCGCGGGGGCGGGCTTGAGGGGCGCGCGCAGGTCGAGGGCCCGCGCGGCGGTGAGCAGTTCGACGGCCAGCACGGTCGTGAGCCCGTCCACGGCCTTGCGCAGCTTGCGCGCGGCGGACCAGCCCATCGACACGTGGTCCTCCTGCATCGCCGACGACGGGATGGAGTCGACGGAGGCGGGCACGGCCAGGCGCTTGAGCTCGGACACGATCGCCGCCTGGGTGTACTGGGCGATCATGTGGCCCGAGTCGACACCGGGGTCGTCTGCGAGGAACGGCGGCAGGCCGTGCGAGCGGGAGACGTCGAGCATGCGGTCGGTGCGGCGCTCGGCGATCGAGGCCACGTCCGCGACCGGGATGGCGAGGAAGTCCAGCACGTACGCGACGGGCGCGCCGTGGAAGTTGCCGTTGGACTCGACCCGGCCGTCGGCCAGCACCACCGGGTTGTCGACGACCGACGACAGCTCGCGGTCGGCCACCGTCGCCGCGTACGCCACGGTGTCGCGGGCGGCGCCGTGCACCTGCGGGGAGCAGCGCAGCGAGTACGCGTCCTGCACGCGGGTGCAGTCGGGGCCGCGGTGCGAGGCGACGATCTCGGAGTCCCGCAGGAACGCGAGCATCCTGGCCGCCGAGAGGTTCTGACCGGGGTGCGGGCGCAGCGCGTGCAGCTCCGGCTCGAAGACGCGGTCGGTGCCGAGCAGGGCCTCGACGCTCATCGCGGCGGTGAGGTCGGCGACGTCGAGCAACCTGGTCAGGTCGGCGATCGCGAGCGACAGCATGCCGAGCATGCCGTCGGTGCCGTTGATCAGCGCGAGGCCTTCCTTCTCGGCCAGCCGCACCGGCTCGATGCCCGCGGCCCTGAGCGCGTCGGCGGCCGGGACGAGCTCGCCGGCTGCGGTGCGGACCATGCCCTCGCCCATCAGCGCGAGCGCGCTGGCCGACAGCGGCGCCAGGTCGCCGGAGCAGCCCAGCGAGCCGAACTCGTGCACCACCGGCGTGATGCCGGCGTTCAGCATCCCGGCCATCGCGTCGACGGTGGACAGCCGGACACCGGTGTGGCCGGTCGCGAGGGTGCGCAGCCGCAGCAGCATCAGCGCCCGCACGACCTCGCGCTCCACCTCGGGGCCGGAGCCAGCCGCGTGCGAGCGGATCAGCGAACGCTGCAGCTGGGCGCGGCGGTCCGGCGGGATGTGCCGGACGGCGAGCGCGCCGAACCCGGTCGAGACGCCGTAGGTGGGGCGTTCGGCCGTGGCGAGCTGCTCGATGTGGCCGCGGGCCGTGCTGACCGCCTCGCGGGCCGCCTCGGTGATCGCCACCGGCGCACCGTCGCGGGCGACGGCGTGGACGTCCTCCAGGGTCAGCGGCTTCGGACCCAGCTCCACCGGTTGTGTCATGCAGACATCACAGCGCTCCGGGACCGCCTCAGCGACCCCGGAGCGCTCGATCGTGTCTGGGACTCCAGACGCCTACAGGCCGCGGCCGATCCAGGCCGTGTCCGGCTGCTCGACGACCTCGACCTCGTTGACCAGCTCGACCAGCTCGTCGGACCAGGAGCCGGCCGTCGCCGAGATCCACAGGCCGCCGTCCTGGACCGCCACGGTGTTGCCGTTGCGCACGCCCTGCTTGCCGCGCACGGTCAGCGGTTCGTTCGGCGCGGGCAGCTCCGGCTTGTCCGTCGCCACCTGCACGGACACCGAGTTCCTGCCCAGCGACGAGTGCCACCTGTCCGGTGCGGTGCCGCGCACGACCTCGGCGTACCTGCCGTCGAGCTTGAACGGCGGCGCGTGCGTGATCTTGGCGTCGGCCCGCACCGACTCGGCCACGCGCAGGGCGATCTCCCGCGCGTCGCCCACCCCGGTCACGGACACGTCCAGGACGTCCTGCGCCTGCCAGACGACGGTGGCGGCGTCACTCCTGACCTGCACCCTGGCCTCCAGGCCGCGAACACGGGTCAGGTCCCACCCGCGGACGTCCGGCATCTCGCCGTGCACCCTGAGCACGAGGCCCGGGTTGCCGTAGGGCGCGGCGCCCGCGGGACCCCACACCCTGGTGGGCCCCGCGTTCGTGGCGCGGAGGCTCTCGACGAACCCGGCCGGCAGCCAGTGCGGTGCGTACTTGAACGGAACGTCCTTGCCGGCGTCCTGCGCGAGCGCCGCGGCGGCGTCGTTCGGGTTCGGCGGGGTGTACCGCTCGCTCGCGACGAGTCCCGTGAAGATCAGGACGGCGACGGCGGCGACTCCGGCGGTGGCGATGAGGAAGACGTTGCGCTGCCTTTTGCGCTTGCGGCGCAGCGCGTTCAACGTCGGTCCGGGGTGCGGGGTGCGTTCGGCGAGCTGGCCGAGCGCCTCCTTGATCAGCTGTTCGGTGTCGTTCACGACAGGCCCTCCCCGAGCCGCAACCCGACACCAGCGGGCTGCGGCGTGTGGTCCATCCGGAGTGTGGCCAGCGCACGTGAGATGTGGCTGCGCACGGTTCCCTCGGCACAACCGAGCATCTGTGCGATCTCCGAGTCCTCGTAGTTCTCGTAGTAGCGGAGCACCACGGCCGCCCGCTGTTTGCGGGGCAGCCTGGCGATCCGCTGCAACATGGCTTCCCGCTCGTCGTAGTGGTGCGTCGTGTCCCCGACCGGCGGTGTGACGGACTCCAGGGTGGTCGTGCAGAGGGCGACGTCCTTGGCGGCCCTGCGTCTGCGCCACGAGAGGTACTCGTTGGTCACCATGCGCTTGACGTAGGCGTGAGGGAGGTCGACTGAACCGATGCGGTCCCACTTCTGCTGCGCGCGCAGCAGGACTTCCTGGACCACGTCCTGGGCCAGGTGTGGGTCGCACGTGAGCACGGTGGCGTAGCGCAGCAACGGGGTCACCTGTTCTGCCACGAAGTCATCGAAACTCGGTGTCAATCCCGACCCCCTTCAAAACCGTCACACCACTCCAACGCACCCGCGGCCCGTTCTGTTGAGTGTGCACTGACGGCGGATCGGCGTGGGCTGGATCACGTGGGAAAATCACCGGTGTGGGCAGCAGCAGTGATGTTCCCGCGTTGCGGCGAGGGCTCGCGGTCCTGCGCCTGCTGGCCGGCCGTCCGGGCCCGGTCTCCGCGGCGTCGGTGGCGCGTGAGCTCAACCTGCCCAGGTCAACGACCTACCACCTGCTCTCGGAGCTGACCGAGGCCGGTTTCGCGACGCACTTCCCCGAGGAGAAGCGGTACGGCCTGGGCGTCGCGTCGTTCGAGCTCGGCTCCGCCTACCTGCGCCACGACCCGCTGGAACGGCTCGCGCGCCCGTTGCTGCGCAAGCTCGCCGACCGGATGGAGAAGGTCGCCCACCTGGGCGTCCTGCACGGCTCGGAGGCGCTGTACCTGGTCCGCGAACAGCCCCGGCAACCCCAGTCGATCGTCTCCGACGTCGGCGTCCGCCTGCCCGCCCACCTGACCGCCTCCGGCCGCGCGATGCTCGCCCACCTGCCCCCGGCGCAGGTCAGGGCGGTGTTCCCGTCGGTGGCGGCATTCGTCGACCGCACCGGCCGCGGCCCGCACAACCTCCCGGCGCTGCGGCGGCTGCTGACCGTAGAACGACGGCAGGGCTGGGCCGTCGAGGACGGGTTCGTGACAGCCGGCTTCGCCTCCGTGGCGGCCCCGGTGTTCGACCACGGCGAGCGCCCGATCGCGGCGATCACGCTGACGTTCCGCCACCTGTGCGACACGCCGTGCGGTCAGACGTGGCCGGACCTGGCGAAGGAGGTCCGCAAGGCCGCCGAGGAGCTGACGCTGCGGATCGGCGGTCACGCGGCGCACACGTGACAAGGGCGTCTGCAAGTACCACCAACAGCGTGTTGGTAGTACTTGCAGACGCCCGAGAGGCAGAGCGTCAGAGACCGACCGAGGCCAGCCAGTCCTTCGCGACCTTGTCCGGCTCCGGCTTGTCCGGCGCCGCCAGCTTGGCGTTCAGGTCGAGCAGCGTCTTCGTGTCGAGCTTCTTCGAGATGCCGTTGAGAATCCCGCGGACCTGCTCCGACGCCTTCTTCTCGTTGATCAGCGGCAGCACGTTCTGCGCCGCGAACACGCTCTTCGGGTCCTCCAGCGCCACGAACTCGTTGGCCGAGATGGCGGTGTCGGTGGTGAAGAGGTCGGCGGCCTGCACCGTGCCGTCCTTCAGGCCCGCGACGGTGACCGGGCCGCCGACGTCGAGCGCCTTGAAGGACTTGAACTCGCAGTTGTACTTCTCCTTCAGGCCGGGCAGGCCGTCGGGACGGGTCTGGAACTCCGGCGGGCCGCCGAAGACCATCTCCTTGCAGTACGGGACGAGGTCCTCGATCGACTTGAGGCTGTACTGGGCAGCGGTCTGCTTGGTGACGACGACCGCGTCCTTGTCCTCGGCCGCGGACTTGTCCAGCACGGTCAGGCCCTGCGGCAGCGACTTCTTCAGCGCCGTGTAGACCTCTTCCGCGGCCACCTCGGTCGCGTTCTTGTTGACGTGCTTGAGCAACACGCCGGTGTACTCGGGGATCAGGTCGATGGAACCGTCCTGGACGCCCTTGAAGTACAGCTCCCGGTTGCCGATGTTGAGCTTCTTGGAGACCTTGACGCCCTTGGCGGACAGGGCTTCCGCGTAGATCTCGGCGAGCAGGCGGGACTCCGGGAAGTTGCCGGAGCCCACGACGATCGTGTCCGTCGGGGCCGGGTTGTTGCCACCTCCGCCGGACAACGGGTCACCACCGCACGCCGACAGGAGCACGACCGCAGCAACAGCCGTGGCGATGCGCTTCATTTCTTTCCTCCGGTTCCCACTGGACGCAGCCCTGGCGAGACCGTCAGCCGTTGCAGGCCGGCGAACGCCAGGTCGACGAGGACGGCGAGCAGTGCGACGAGCACCGCGCCGGCGAGCATCTGACCGAATTCCTGGAGGGCGAGGCCGTCGAAGACGAACCTGCCCAGACCACCCGCGCCGGTGTAGGCGGCGATGGTGGCCGTGGCGACGACCTGGAGCGCGGCGCCCCGGAAACCGCCGTAGATCAAGGGAAGAGCGTTCGGAATCTCCACCTTCAGCAGCACGCCCGACTCGCGCATGCCGACACCGCGCGCGGCGTCGACGATCGCCGGGTCCACCGCGCGGATGCCCGCGTACGCGCCCGCCATGATCGGCGGGATCGCCAGCAGCACCAGCGCGACGTACACGGGGAAGTCGCCCAGCCCCGCCCACAGCACGACGAGGATCAGCACTGCCGTCGTCGGCAGCGCCCGCAGCGCGTTCGACAGCCCGACGACGACGAACCCGCCACGGCCGGTGTGGCCGACGAACGCACCGAGCGGCACGGCGATCACGGCCGCGATCAGCAGCGTGAAGAACGTGAACCCGAGGTGTTCCAGCAGCCGCACCGGAATCCCGGTCTCACCGCTCCAGTGCGCGGGGTCGAAGAGCCAGCCCATCGCTCAGCTCACCTCCCCACCCGTGCCCACGGCGTGAGCAGCCGTCCGGCCAGCAGCAGCACCCCGTCCGCGAGCACCGCCAGCACCACCGTGCCGATGAGGCCCGCGACGACCTTCTCGGTGTGGTCGTTCTGGTAGCCCTCGGTGAAGAGCTGGCCGTACCCGCCGAGGCCGACGAGCGCGCCGACGCTGACCATGCTGATGTTCGACACCGTCGCGACCCGCAGGCCCGCCACCGTGACCGGCAGCGCCAGCGGGAACTCGACGGTGAGGAACCGGCGCAACGGCCGGTAGCCCATCGCGTTCGCCGCCGCCACCACGTTGCCGGGCACCGCGGCGAGCGCGTCGGCGACCGAGCGCACCATCAGCGCCACCGTGTAGACCACCAGCGGCACGATGACGTTGATCTCGTCGAGGATCTGCACGCCGAGCAGCACCGGCGTGATCACGATCAGCGCGATGGACGGGATCGTGAACAGGATGTTGGAGAGCGGGAACAGCACCGCGCGCGCCGGCTGCGACCGGCTGGCCCACCACCCGAGCGGGATCGAGAGCACGAACCCGATCACCACCGGCAGGAGGGCGAGCCGGACGTGAACCTCCGTGACTTCCCAGAACTTCTCCCAGTTCTCGAAAATCCAGTTCACTTGGGGACCTCACCCGCCGCGCGGGCCTTCGCGAGGGCCTTGATCACGTCGTCGGCCCGCACGACGCCGATCACCGCGCCGGAGCCGTCGACGGTGACGCCGAGCGCGGACGGCGAGCTGAGCGCCGCGTCGAGCGCGCCGCGCAACGAGCCGCCGTCGTAGAGGGACCCGCCGGAGACGAGGTGGTCCTCGCTGACCAGCACCTCACCGTCCACTCCGGACAGCCAGCCCTTCGGCCTGTTCTGTTCGTCGACGGCGAGCGTCCAGTCGGTGACGGTGACGCGTTCGCCGATCCTGGCGGTGGCGACGGGGTGCACGGGCACGTCCGCGTGCAGGAACGTCAGGGTGCGGTAGCCGCGGTCCCTGCCGACGAACGACGCCACGAAGTCGTTGGCGGGCGCGCTCAGCAGCTCGGCCGGCCGCGCGTACTGCGCCAGGTGGCCGCCGGTCTGGAACACGGCGACCCGTTCGCCGAGCTTGAGCGCCTCGTCGATGTCGTGGGTGACGAACACGATGGTCTTGTCGAGCTCGGCCTGCAACCGCAGCAGCTCGTTCTGCAGGTCCTCGCGCACGACCGGGTCGACGGCGCTGAACGGCTCGTCCATCAGCAGCACCGGCGGGTCGGCGGCGAGCGCGCGGGCGACGCCGACGCGCTGCTGCTGGCCGCCGGAGAGCTGCGCCGGGTACCGCTTGCCGAAGCTCGGGTCCAGCCCGACGATCTCCAGCAGCTCCGCGGCGCGCGTGCGGGCCTTGCGTCTGTCCCAACCGGACAGCAGCGGCACCGTGGCGACGTTGTCGAGGACGGTGCGGTGCGGGAACAGCCCGGCCTGCTGGATGACGTAGCCGATGCCGCGCCGCAACGTGGGCGGGTCGACCTCGAGCACGTCCTCGCCGTCGACCAGGATCGTGCCCGAGGTGGGGTCGATCATGCGGTTGACCATGCGCAGCGACGTCGTCTTGCCACATCCGGAAGGACCGACGAACACCGTGATGGTGCCCGCCTCGACCACGAGGTCGAGCTGATCGACAGCGATGGTCCCGTCCTCGAACCGCTTGGTGACGGCCCGGAACTCGATCACCCTTCGGATCCCTCCGGTCGTGACGGTCTCCCCGGTTCGGACCGCCCTGGATGCAGATCCCTGAGACCTTAACTCGTTCGGCGTACCCCGGCACAGCGTTCCAGAATGTGACAGCCCGTATGGTTTACCGCTTGTGACGATCGACCAGGTGCGCACGCTGCTGTCCGACCGCGGCGTGCACGCGCGCAAGCTCCGCGAGGTGTTGTCCCTGCTCAGCCAGGACTGGCACCCGCTGGCGGAGCTGGTGCGCCTGCCCGCTGTCCCCCGCCGCACGGTCCAGGACCTGCTGAAAGCCCTCGGCGACGACGCCGAATCTTCAGGTGATCGTTACCGCATCGCGCCGAAGCTGGTCCCCGCCTACCGCGAGGCGTTCGCCGTCGCCGGCGTGCGCGACCACACCGACGTGCTGCGCCAGATCCTCGTCGACATCGCCGACGTGCCACCGCCGTTGTCCTCGTTGGACCACGTGCAGGCCACCGCGGAGACCGCACTCCACCGCGCCGTGCACCTGAACTCGGTCTACGACCTCGCGGGCAAGCACCTGCTGTGCCTGGGCGACCACGACCTGACCTCGCTGGCGGTCGCCGCGGTGAACCCCGCGGTGTCCATCACCGTCGTGGACCTCGACGAGCGCCTGCTGGAGTTCATCGACTCGCGCGCCCGCGACCGCGGCCTCACCATCAGAACCTTGCACTGCGACATGCGTTTCGGCCTGCCCGCGTCCGTGCTGGAGTCGGCGGACCTCGTGTTCTCCGACCCGCCGTACACGCCGGAGGGCATGGCCCTGTTCGCCGGCCGCGCGGTGGAGGCCTTGTCCGACATCGCTTCGGGCCGCGTGCTGCTCGCCTACGGCTTCTCCGACCGCACCCCGGCACTGGGCCTGAAGGTGCAGCAGGAACTGCAGAAGCTCGGCCTCGTCTTCGAGGCGATCCTGCCCGCGTTCCACCGCTTCGACGGCGCCCAGGCCATCGGCTCGGCCGCCGACCTGTACGTCTGCCGCCCGACGGGCCGCCGCGCGGTGACCGGCGGCACCCGCATCTACACCCACGGCGCGCAGTCCGTGGAGTCCACCGGCCCGTCCCGCGAGGCCCTCGCCGCCCTGTCCGAACTGGCCCCCCGCCCCGAGTCCTCCCCACCCCCGAAGCCGCGCGCCGCCGGGTGGGCCGAACCGGTCGGCAAGGGCGCGGCGTCCCTGGCCGTTGACCTGTCCGCGGACCCAGGCCCGTGGCTGCTGCGGACCCTGCTGGCGTCCTCCCCCGCCCGCCTGGCCTGCCTGGTGCCGAACAACCACCCGGCCGTGTCGTCGGCGGCGGGCCAGCAGGAGCTGCAGTCGCTCGTGCGCACCCGCTTCACGCTCAAGTTCCTGCGCAACAAGCCGGACGGCAAGACCACGATCGTGGTCGCCGACCAGGTCCTGCACGGCTCGCTGTCCCTCGGCGACCGGGTCGTGCGCGAGGTGCTGATGAAGGCGCACGGCAAGTTGCGCAACGTCTGGCGCGAGGCGCTGATCACGGCCTCGCAGGGCCTGCTGACCAAGCGGCAGGCGGCCGAGGTCGTCGACAACGCCGCGGCGGACTCGGAGGACCTGGAGCTGCGGTTGATCGACCTGCCGAAGCACCGGATCGCGGCGTTGCTGCCGGAGGTGTCGGCCAGCGCGCGGTACGTGGAGCGGCCGGAGGGCTAGTCACCGTGGCGCAGGAGGTCCCAGGTCAGCCGAGCGTCCTCGGCGTCGTCGCCCACGGCACGCCATGCGTGGTGCTCCGGTTCGTCCAACACGGAGGCCTGTGCGAAACGGCCGTTCGCCGGAGGCGGACCCAACTGCTCCAGCAGCACGTCGGCGTCGTCCACCAGCGAGGTGAGGAACGCCAGGTCCTCCAGATGCCGGGAGCCGAAGGCCGCAGCGGGCGACCGGTGCGCCTCGCCCGCGTAGGCGGCGACCTTGAGACAGAGGGCTCGGGCCAGGTCCGGAAGCACAACGGCGCCCGTCCGCCCTCGGTACTCGGCACGCACGGCGACACGGTTGCGCAGCGCGGCGAGGCCGCCGTACACCTCGATCGTCCGCCCCGGCGGCGTCGTGGTCAGGTCGGGCGGTGGCCGGACCCCGGCCGGCGCGAGAACGTCGACGCGTTCGTCGTTCGCACCGATGTACCTGTGCGTCGAGGCGTCCGGGCTCGCCGGATCGACCCGGTATCCCAGGCCTTGCAACACCTCGACGGCATCGCGCAGGCATGACGGGACCAACTGCACGTCGAAGAGCACGTCCACGTCCCGGGTGACCCTGACAGGTTGACGCCCCAGGACTGCACCGTGCAGGTAGACCATCACCCCGCCGATGATCACGTGGTCCGCCGGCAGCGCCTCGCTCAGATCGAGCAGGCTCGGCCACAGCGTCGAGTCGCCGAGTTCGGGCAGCACGGCCGTTCCCGCGACGTGCAGATCAGGCCAACGCGCGAAGATCATCGCGCAACGTTACCTAATATGGGTGAGCAGTTCCTGAGCAGCTCCACGTGACCGTTCGTCGCCCAAGTCCAGCAAATCCGCTGCGGCAACGGCTTTCGGCACGTACGGCGCGCCGAACACCATCTCCTCGACAGACCGGGGCAGCCCTCCAGGAAGGACACGCACAGTCACATTCGGCTTCGGCGAATCCCAACTGCTGCCCCTCATGCGCGCAAGCGCGTCGAACGCCTCGACAGAGGTCAGCAGCTCCGCGCGCGGCTCGTCCGCCGAGACCAGTGCGGCCCCGTGGTGGTTCGCGGCTCGGACGCCGCCGATCGCGACGCCCGGCAACTCCTCGGCACGACGAAGAACGTTCGCCAGCATGCGCGCACAGCGGACGTCCGCACGCCTGGCCAGCAATCGGGGCCAGTCGCTCAGGGGTCGTTGCGCATAGCGCTTCACGCGAACCAGTTCCGAAGGGGAGAGCCAGTCCACGTGCGCACCTGACGCGTGAGCGAGCACGGCCCAAGCGATCCGCGGCGACCACGGTTGTCCGCGCTGCGGCTTCTCGACGTGCAGCCGCCGGTGGACCGCGTCAGCGTCGACCAGCAGGTCGCGCCCGGGTTTGACGGCGTTCAGCCGTCCTGCTGCCACCAGGTCCCGGACCTGCGCAGCGGACACCCCGAGCCGTTGGGCCGCTTCGGCGACCGAAAGCCATCCGACCAAGCTCATCCGCTGTCCTCCGATTTACAGTATACCCCGCATTAGGTGGGGGTTACTGTAAAAACGCAGGTGAGGGAACTGCTCACCCCGCACGGGGGATGTGCAGGGGCCCGAGGGCCAGTATCGCCCTGAACTCCTTCGGCGGCACCGGCCGGGAGAACAGCCACCCCTGGTACGCGTCCACCCCGACCCCGCGCAGCACGTGGAACTGCGTCGCCGTCTCCACGCCCTCGGCCACGCACTTGCGCCCCATCGCCCGCGCCATGTCGACGACCGCGCGTGCGACGGCGAAGTCGGAGGAGTCGTTGCCCACGCCGGAGACGAAGCGGCGGTCCACCTTGATGATCTGGGCCGGCAGGTCCTTCAGGCGCGCCAGCGACGAGTAGCCGGTGCCGAAGTCGTCCACCGCGAACTGGACGCCGCGCTGCACCAGCTCGTCCATCGACTGGCGGACCCGCGAGGGCAGGTCGACCAGTGCGGTCTCGACCAGTTCCAGCACGACCCGGTCCCACGGCACGCCGGACTCGAGGATCGCGGTCGACACGATGTCGACGAACTCGGGGTCACCGGGCACCAGGCCGGCGAGGTTCACGGCCACCGACACCGGGCGGCCGTCGGGTGCGGGCCAGGTCGCGGCCTCCTTCAGCGCGGTGCGGAGCACCCAGCGGTCGAGCTCGCGCATCAGGTCGCCCTGTTCGGCGACCGGCAGGAACACGTCGGGTGGCAGCAGGCCGCGGTCGGGGTGCGGCCAGCGGACGAGGGCCTCGGCGGTCAGGACCGAGCCGTCGACGCCGACGACCGGCTGGTAGTGCAGTGCGAGGCCGTCGTGCTGCAGTGCCTCGCGCAGCTGGCCCTCCAGGTGCACCTGGCGGTCGGCGGAAGCGATCAGCGCGGCAGAGGCGAGGGACACGCGACCGGCGCCGTTGCGCTTGGCCTCGAACATCGCCGCGTCCGCGAAACGCAGCAGGTCCGCGCCGTTCGCGCGGGAACCGTTCGGCACCGCGGCGCCGATGGAGGCGGACACGCGGACGAGCTGGCCGTGCACGGGGACCGCGGTCCGCAACAGGGACGCCACGCGGGTCGCGAGTGCGTCGACACCGCCCACGGCGTCGATGTCCTCACAGATGATCACGTACTCGTCGCCGGACAACCGCGCGGCCGTGCACCCGTCCGGAAGGCCGCCCTCCAGCCTGCGCGCCAAGGCGACCAGCAGCTCGTCGCCGGCGTCGTGGCCGAGGGAGTCGTTGACGCGCTTGAAGTTGTCGATGTCGCAGAAGAAGACGGCGACCTTCGACCGGCCGGGGCCGTCCAGGAGCCGGCCGAGGATCTCCTTCACCAGCGCGCGGTTCGGCAGGCCGGTCAGCTCGTCGTGGGTGGCCTGGTGGCGCAGGGCCTCGGCGGCGCGGCGGCGTTCGGTGATGTCGAGGAACACGATCAGCCAGAAGCGGCGGCCGTCGTCCTGCACGGACAACGCGATGTGCAGCTCGCAGTACACCTTCTCGCCGTCGGGGCGGACGAGGATGCGCTGCGGGATCTTCTGCGTGCGCTCGGCGGCCCACTGCAGGCCGGGCGAGGTGTCCTCGGGGTGCGTGAGCTGCTCCGCGGTCATGCCGCGCAGCTGTTCCAGCTCCATGCCGAGCAGGTCGCACAACGCGTCGTTGGCGTCCACGAGCCGTTCGCCCTCGTCGAACAGGCCGATGCCCACCGGCGTCACGGACACGAGGTCGGTGAAGCGCTGCGAGGAACGCTTCATGCGCGCCTCGGCGGCACGCTGCTCGGTGACGTCCTGGGCGGTGCCGACGGCGAGCTGCTGGCCGTGGTTGTCGCGGACGATCATGCCGTGGCAGCGGAAGACGCGGGTCTGGCCGTCGTGGCGCACGAGCCGGTGCTCGCACTGGACGGGCACCTCGTCGCGGGCGAGCTGGCGCCACAGGTCGTCCACCCAGCCGCGGTCCTCCGGGTGGATCAGGTCGAGGTAGGTCTCGTAACGGCTGCTCGCGTCCTCGGGCAGGCCGTAGAGCTCGCGCAGCATGTCCGACCACACCGTCTCGTCGGTGGCCGGGTTCCACTCCCACGTGCCCAGCCGTGCCGCCTGCTGGGCATCGGCCAATCTTCGGCGGTCGTCGCGCAGCTGGCGTTCCAGCGCGCGGGCCTCGGTGACGTCCTGGATGGTGCCGTGGAAGCGCTCGATCCGGCCGAACGAGGAGATCTCCGCGCGGGCGCGGCAGATGTAGACGCGGTCGCCGGACTCGCTGCGGACCTCGACCTCCACCGGGTCGTTGTCCTGCGCGTGCAGCAGCCGGTGGCGCAGGTCGGTGACGGCCTGGCGGTCGTCCGGGTGCACGCCGCAGAGCAGGTCGTCGTCCGGTGTCATGCCCAGCTCGGCGTACATCTCCAGCAGCACCTCGCTGCGGTGCACGGCGCGGGTGCCGGTCTCGTAGGCCCAGCTGCCGATCCTGGCGATGCGCTGGGCCTCCAGCAGCCGTGCGCGTTCCTGGGCGAGATCGGTGGCCGCGCGCTTCGACTCGGTGATGTCGCGGATGTAGCCGGTGATCTTGTCGAGCCTGCCGTCGGTGAGCCGCGCCTCGGCCACGCCGCGGATCCACCGCAGCTGGCCGTCCGGGCGGACGATCCGGTACTCGATGTCTATCGGGTCGCCGGTGATCTCGCGGCCGTGCCAGTACGACTCGACCATGTCGTAGTCGTCGGGGTGCACGACGTCGAGCACGGCCTGCGCGCCGGGGACGACCTTGCCGCGGGTGATGCCGAGCAGCTCGTAGTGGGTGTCCGACCACACCGTCAGACCGGTCTCGGGGTCGTACTCCCACGACCCGAGCTGGGCGACCCGCTGGACCTTGCGCAGCCGCCGCTGTTCGTCACGCAGCGCGTCCGCCGCCGCGGAGAGGTCGGACACGTCGATCAGGAGGACGGCCTGCAGCCCGGTGCCGGGAACCGCGTGCCGGGCCACCCGCACGGGCAGCAGCGTGCCGTCCGCGCGGGACAGCCGGAGGTCGGAGGAGTTGCCCAGCAGCAGTTCGCCCAGCGGGTGCCCGACGAGGTCGTCGGCCCCCTGCGCGCCGGCCAGCCCGACGGCGGCCGGGTTCGCCCGCATGACGACGCCCTTGGTGTCGACCAGCAACGACGGCGCGTCGGGCAGGGTCAGCCCGTCCAGCGTCACCGGCGGCTTCTCCGCCTCCTGAGCAGCCGCCGATCTGGCACGGCCGTTCACCACCGTCGCGCGTCCCACCCACTTGGGCACCGGCCCACCCTCTCCCGCATTAGCCGCCCGCGGCAATTCGGGTGGGCACGACAACGGCACCCGAACGGCGGCAAACACGAACCCTCTCCCCGGGTGAACACCCGAGGAGAGGGACGGTAGCGCTTCGGAGCGTCATCGCCCACCCCTGCACGGGTTAACGAAAAGCCACGTTCGTGGTTCCGCTCAACCGCGTGATGCACAAAGGTGGCAAATACGCGCGCCGCTCCGCTGTGGCGTTCGCCGAGATCAGACCACGCCGTCGGCCTTCGCCGCCACCGCGACGGCCGCGGCGACCTCGGGACCGACCCGCGGGTCGAGCGCGGACGGAACAATTCGGTCTGGGCCCAAATCATCTTTCGCGACCGCCAGAATGGCGTCGGCCGCGGCGAGTTTCATGCCCTCGGTGATCCGGCGCGCGCCCGCGTCCAATGCGCCGCGGAAGATGCCGGGGAACGCGAGCACGTTGTTGATCTGGTTGGGGAAGTCGCTGCGGCCGGTCGCGACGATCGCGGCGTGCCGTGCGGCGACCTCCGGGTGCACCTCGGGGTCCGGGTTGGAGAGCGCGAACACGATCGAGCCGCTCGCCATGCTCGCGATCAGGTCCTCCGGCACCTTCGACGACGAGACGCCGATGAAGACGTCCGCGCCGCGCAGGGCCACGTCGATGCCGCCGTCGAGGCCGGAGGTGTTGGTGAGCGCCGCGATCTCCTCCTTGACGGGGTTGAGACCGGCCCTGCCCGTGCGGACGATGCCGCGCGAGTCGAGCAGCGTGATGTCACCGGCGCCGGCGGCGATGAGGATCTTGGCGATGGCGATGCCGGCGGCACCCGCACCGGAGATGACCACCCGCTGGTCGCCGATGCCCTTGCCGAGGACCTCGTTCGCGCCGTTGAGCGCGGCCAGCGACACCACGGCGGTGCCGTGCTGGTCGTCGTGCATGACCGGGCAGTCGAGCGCCTCGACCAGCTTCCGCTCCAGCTCGAAGCAGCGCGGTGCGGAGACGTCCTCCAGGTTGACCGCGCCGAACGACGGGCGCAGCCGCACGAGCGTCTCGACGATCTCGTCCACGTCGGTCGTGTTGAGCACGAGCGGGATGGAGTCGAGGCCGCCGAAGGTCTTGAACAGCGCCGACTTGCCCTCCATGACGGGCAGCGACGCGCTGGGGCCGATGTCGCCGAGGCCGAGCACGGCGGTGCCGTCGCTCACGACGACGACCAGCCGGTGCGCCCAGGTGTACCGGGCGGCGAGGCTCGCGTCCTGCGCGATCGCCCTGCTCACCCGAGCGACACCGGGGGTGTAAGCGATGGACAGCGCTTTGGGGTCAGCGAGCGAGGCGGTCGCACCCACCTCGAGCTTCCCGCCCAGGTGCGCGGTGAAGATCTCCTCGTCCGTCAGCTGCGTCGGATCGGAGTTCTCGGTACGGGCTTCGTTCACTGCTGTCACGGCGTCCCTCCTGCGGTGCGGGCGGCGTAGTGGCCCATCTAGCTGTGGGCTCATCACCAAACGGCGCACCGGCCCAGCGTTGTCACACCGGGTACACGGGGCCTGGAAACTCGGTCGACGTCCTCCGACGAGTTGCGTCCGGGAACAGTCCGAGTGCTGCGGGTGGAGCGAAGTGTGGCAGGACCGGACCGACCTGTCTGCGGCGGGGATCACACTTTTTCCGCAGGTCAGAGGGCATGTAGCAAGACGTCCGTCCGGTTTTCTGCACCGACCGGTCGGTTTATGCAGGCAGGAAGCACCCGATCGGTCAAGAAAACATGACGCCTTAGAGTGACGGCATGCAGGCGAGTTCGCTGAAAATCGACGGCGCTTTCGAGTTCACGCCCCGGACCTTCCCCGACGACCGCGGCGTGTTCGTCTCGCCGTACCAGGAGGCGGCGTTCGTCGAGGCGGTCGGCCACCCGCTGCGGGTCGCCCAGACCAACCACAGCGTCTCGCGCGCCGGGACGATCCGCGGCATCCACTACGCGGACGTCCCGCCCTCCCAGGCGAAGTACGTGTTCTGCCCGCGCGGCTCGTTCATCGACGTGGTCGTCGACATCCGGGTGGGCTCGCCGACGTTCGCCCAGTTCGACGCGGTGCTGGTGACGGCGCAGAAGTGCAACGCCGTCTACCTGGCGGAGGGCCTCGGCCACGCGATGATCGCGCTGGAGGACGACACGACCATGAACTACCTGTGCTCCACCCCGTACAACCCCTCCGGCGAACACGGCCTCACCCCGCTCGACCCGGCCCTCGACCTGCCGTGGCCGCGCGAGATCGAGTTCCTGCTCTCGGAGAAGGACACCGCCGCCCCGACCCTGGCCGAGGCCTACGAGGCCGGCGTCCTCCCCCGCTACGAGGACTGCGTGGCCCTGTACGCGTCCCTCAAAGCCTGAACCGCGGCCGCGGCCACAACCGCGCCCTGACGACCCCGAGCACCTCGGCCGGCCCGAGCTGCCCGGAGTCCGTGCTGGCGAACGGGTTGTCCCCCACCACGTGCCACCCGCCGTCCACCAGGTGGGAGGCGCGCTTGACCGACAGCTGATCAGGTCGCTGCGCCCACCTGACCAGCACGACGTCACCGGCCCTGGGCCGCGCACCCCAGCTGACCAGCACGACGTCCTCACTGCGCAGCGTTGGTGCCATCGACGGCCCGCGGACGAGCACGGTGGAAAGGCGCGGTCTCAACGATCACCCTTCGGTCAGCCGGAGTAGGGTCCTACTTGTCGGAGCATCCACTGTTTTCACTCTGGGAGGAACGATGCGACTCGTGTCGCGCATTCTCCGCCCGCGCGTCGAAGCCACCGCGCACTGCGACCTGCCCTGCGGCGTCTACGACCCCGCGCAGGCCCGCATCGAGGCCGAGTCCGTCAAGGCGGTCCAGGAGAAGTACCAGGCCAACGAGGACCCGGAGTTCCGGGAGCGCGCCGTCCTGATCAAGGAGCAGCGCAGCGAGCTCGTCAAGCACCACCTGTGGGTGCTGTGGACGGACTACTTCAAGCCGCCGCACTTCGAGAAGTACCCCGAGCTGCACGACCTCTTCAACCGCGCCACCAAGGCGGCGGGTGCGTCGGGCACCAAGGGCTCGATGGACCCGGCGACGGGGCAGCAGCTGCTGGACCTGATCGCGCAGATCGACAAGATCTTCTGGGAGACCAAGCAGGGCTGATTCCCTCAGCCTTGTGAACGACGCTGGCCTGCGAATTCGTTCGCGGGCCAGCGTCGTTTTGCGTCTGCGGGTTGTTCGACGACCTATGCGCCCCAGAGTCGAGCGCCAGGAGGTCATTCTCCCCTGTTGTCGGCGTCGCGTTCGTTCTGCCGCAGCTTGTTCCACGTCGACGTGAGCTCGGCCCGGATGCGCGCGACGCGCACCCCGAACGCTTCGCGGATCTCCCGGGCATCCACCTCGTCGGGCTCGCCGTGGTCGTGGGGCTCGGAGGTCATGGCGAGCGGGGTACCTCGAACGGAGACTCCCCCAAACGTGGTCGCGGCCACTCCTTAGGATCGAACAGGTGAGCACCCACCTCTACCTGCTGCGCCACGGCCAGACCGAGTGGTCCGAGAGCGGCAGGCACACGGGACGCACCGACATCGAGCTGACGCCCGAGGGCGAGCAGCAGGCACGCAGGGCGGGCGCCACGCTCGCCCGGCTCAGAGCGACGGACCAGGCGCCCGCGCTCGTGCTGACGAGCCCGCGGCAACGCGCCACCAGGACGGCGGAGCTGGCCGGACTGGAGATCACGGCGACGACCGAGGACCTGGCCGAGTGGGACTACGGCGACTACGAGGGCATCACCACGCCGCAGATCCGCGAGCGCGTGCCGGGCTGGACCGTGTGGACGCACCCGATGCCCGGCGGCGAGACGCACGCGGAGGTGCAGGAGCGGGCCCGCAAGGTGCTCGCCGAGGTGCGCCGCGTCCTGCCCGGTGGTGATGTGGTGCTGGTCGGCCACGGCCACTTCAGCCGCGTGCTGATCGCCGCGTGGCTGGGGCTGGCGCCCGACCAGGGCGTCCACTTCGGACTGGACCCGGCCGGCACCTGCCAGCTGGGCGACGAGCGGGGCGACCCGCAGGTGCGCAGGCTCAACGTGCCTGCCTGGGAGGTGTGATGATCCGGCGGGTGGAACCGCGCGACGTCGACGCGGTCGTGCGGCTGGTGCACGAGCTCGCGCTCTACGAACGGGCGCCGGAGCAGTGCCACCTCACGGCCGAGCAGCTGCGGACGGCGCTGTTCGGCGAGCACCCCGCGCTGTTCGGGCACGTGGCCGAAGTGGACGGTCAGGTCGTCGGCATGGCGTTGTGGTTCCTCAACTTCTCGACGTGGGACGGCGTGCACGGCATCTACCTCGAAGACCTCTACGTCACGCCGGAGCAGCGCGGCAAGGGTCTCGGCAAGCAGCTGCTGGAGGTGCTCGCGCGGGAGTGCGTCGAGCGCGGGTACACCCGGCTGCAGTGGTGGGTGCTCAACTGGAACGAGCCGTCGATCGGGTTCTACAAGTCGCTGGGTGCCGTCCCGATGGACGAGTGGACGGTGATGCGGGTGGCCGATCACGCGCTGCGGGAGCTCGGCGCTGCACGCTGAAGGTTGACGGAAGGTCTCGAAAGGCTCACGAAACGGGAATTCCACTGAGGACCGGTGCTCGGTGCTGGCAGCGTCCCGCGTCGCCGATCCCCGGCAAATCCTGGAAGGACCTACCGTGTACGAAGACTCCGGCTCGAGCACCGGCTCCCTGATCTTCAGCCTCGTGTTCGCGGTGCTCGTCATCGCCGGCATGTGGGCGACGTTCAGCAAGGCCGGCAAGCCCGGCTGGGCCGCCATCATCCCGATCTACAACATCTACGTCTGGCTGAAGGTCGCCGGCCGTCCGGGCTGGTGGCTGATCCTGATGATCATCCCGCTCGTCAACCTCGTGATCTCGATCATCGTGTCGCTCGACATCGCGAAGTCGTTCGGCAAGAGCGGCGTGTTCGGGTTCTTCGGGCTGTGGCTGTTCGGCTTCATCGGCTACCCGATGCTCGGCTTCGGCAGCGCGCAGTACCAGGGCCCGGCCGCGGCCGGCGGCGCCTACCGGGGCTGACGCGGCAGCAAAACGACCAGGCCGGGCCCACCTCTGGGGCCCGGCCTTCGCCGTTCCCGCCGGAGGAGGAGCCGCGCGCCGTGACGAGCTTCTGGGTCGAGCGCTACCTGCTCGTCAGTCCCGGATGAGCGCGACGGCACCGTAGGTCGACGCGTCGGCCGCCGCCGAACCGCCGGGCAGCTCACCGTCGGCCCGCCAGTGCGCGGCGAGCACGAGGCCCGGTTCGAGCAGCTCCAGGCCGCAGATGAACTCCTCGACGTCCTGCTTCGTGCGCGGCACGAGGGGCGTCTGCAGGCCGTCCGCCAGGGTCACGAGCTTGTCGACGAGCTCGGGTTCCACGTCGCGGGTCAGGTGGGTCAGCGCCAGCACGCTCCCCCCGCTCACCGCGGCCCGGTAGCGCGCGACGACACCGGTGGGGTCCTCGTGGACGTACGGGAGGATGCCGATCATCAGGACGGCCACCGGCTTCTCGAAGTCGAGCAGGCGGCGGGTCTCCCGGTCGCGCAGCACGGCGCCGACGTCGCAGATGTCGGCCTGGACGATGGCGGCGTTGAGGTTCTCGCGCAGCATCGTGCGGGAGTGGGCGACGGCGACCGGGTCGCGGTCCACGTACACGACGTGGCACGAGGGGTCGACGGCCTGGGCCACCTCGTGGACGTTGCCGACGGTCGGGATGCCGCTGCCGAGGTCGAGGAACTGGCGGATGCCGAGGTCCTCGGCGCAGAAGCGCACCACCCGGCGGGAGAACGACCTGATCGTGCGGGCCATCTCGGCGATGGGGAACTGCTTGATCGTCTCCTCGGCGAGAGCCCGGTCAACCGCGAAGTTGTGGGCGCCGCCGAGGTAGTAGTCGAAGAGGCGCGCCTCGTTGGGTCGTTCGGAACTGCTGCCTGTCGTCACCCGCTGCGGGCCGTCCTGCACTGCGCACCTCACCCTGCTCCCGAGCGGCGCGAACGCTGGCAGCACGGTAGCTGGCTACTCCGTTCGTGTCCATCCACCATTCGTGAACACGCTCGGTGACATACGCACGTGCTTCCACGTGACACGCGGGAGCCCCGCGTTCCCCTGAGAGGAACGCGGGGCCCCCGCGTTACTTCGGGATCAGACGCCCGCGTACTGGCGGATCCAGGAGCGGTACACGCCGACGTGGGTGTAGTTGGACCGCGTCGAGCGGTCCGACGTCGAGGCGACACCGACCTGCTTGCCGTTGGAGAACATCGGGCCACCCGAGTCACCGCCGGCGGCGATGCCGTCGACGCGGGTCACGGCCACCGCGGTGCCACCGCGGTAGTCACGACCGTTGACCGACGTCACGCGGGTGTTCGCGACCTTGAGGTAGCGCGACTGGCAGTTGATCTCCGGCTGGTTGGTGCAGGTGGCACCCCAGCCGTAGAGCTGCACGGTGTTGCCGTTGGCCACGTCCGACGTCGTGCCGAGCGGCGCGAACGGCGCCGACATCGACGTGCCGACCCGCGCGAGCGCGAGGTCGGCCGACGGGTGCTTGATGATCTGGGTCGCGGTGACCAGCTGGCCACCGGACGTCTGGTCCAGGCTGCCCGCGCGGAACGTGTACGTGCCGCTGCCCGAGACGCAGTGCTCAGCGGTCAGGATCCACTGAGGTGCGATCTTCGTGGCGGAGCAGTTCTCCCGCCCGTTGAAGAACAGGCGGGCGGCGTACGGGAAGTTCTGCGCGTAGCTGCCGCCGATGATCATCGGCGACATGCTCGGCTCTTCCGGCGCGGCCGTGGCCGTCGCCGTCATGGGTGCGAGGGAAAGCGCCGCCAGGAAAGCGCTCGCGATCGCGGTCTTGAAACGCATGGTTGGTCACCTCGTGAGTGCAGGGAGTGGTTAAGCAACCACCGACAGCTTCACCCGACTGCGTGACCGTGACCACCCTCCGTTAGTCGGCTTTGTCTTCTTCGACGCTCGGCAAACCGAGCGCCCACTCCCGGCCGTCGCGGGTGAAGAGCAGGACGAGCACCACGACGCAGTAAATGCCGCCCAGAGATCCGATGAGCGGCTGTTCGGACGGGCCGTAGGCGTACCAGGCGCAGCCCAGGAGCAG
Source organism: Lentzea sp. NPDC036949 (assembly GCF_055608075.1). NCBI lineage: Bacteria > Bacillati > Actinomycetota > Actinomycetes > Pseudonocardiales > Pseudonocardiaceae > Lentzea > Lentzea sp. NPDC036949. The sequence continues at coordinate 130,087 of NZ_JBVJRA010000008.1, read as the reverse complement.
CAGCTGCGTGACGATCACGGGCGTGCGGGCGCCGTGCCGGCCGCGGAACAGCATCACGCAGGCGAAGATCACCCCGCCGAACCACAGCACGAGCACACCGGCGGCTCCGAGCACCGGACCTGCGGAGGGAGCGCCCTGCAGCACCCGCAGGACGAGCGCGCCGGCCAGCGCGATGCCGCCGAGCCCCTGGACGAAGGTGAGTGCGGCGGCGGTCCGCACCGCGCGCGGCGGGGCCGGGGTACCGGTAGTCACAGGCGACCTTTCCTCACGTTCTGTACTGGTCACGGATCGTAGGCCACCCGGTTGGAGGGCTCTGCGAGCCCGCCGGGAGGGGGAAGATCAAGGGGCCTTCAGCGAGCCGGCGGTCGTCCGGGGTGCACTCGCCTGCGGGCTCGGCGCGGTGCGAGCGGAGGGAGATCTACGCCACTTTCGTGAGGCTGGAGTCGCTCCGAGGGAGGACATGCGAACCGCGAGCGGTCACGCATTGTCCTACCCTCAAGTGGTGCGCGCTCTTCTCGTGGTGAACCCCCAGGCGACTACAACGACGCCGGCGGGTCGCGACGTGCTGGCGCACGCACTCGCCTCCGACGTGAAGCTGGAGATCGTCCAGACCTCCTACCGCGGCCACGCGCTCGACGCGGCCGCCCAGGCGGTCAAGGACGGGTTCGACCTGGTCATCGCCCACGGCGGCGACGGAACGGTCAACGAGGTCGTCAACGGCATCCTGCTGCACGGCCCCCGCCCCGACACCCCGATGCTGGGTGTCGTCCCCGGCGGTTCCGCGAACGTCTTCGCGGGCGCGCTGGGCATCCCGCGCGACCCCGTCGAGGCCACGCACGTCCTGCTGCAGGCCATCGAGAACGGCACGACCCGCCGCATCGGCCTCGGCCAGGTCTTCTCCGACGTCATCGGACGTGACGAGGGCCGCTGGTTCACCTTCAACGCGGGCATCGGCCTGGACGCCGACGTCGTGGCCGGTGTCGAGGCCAAGCGCGCCCGCGGCCGCAACGCGAGCCCGGCGCTCTACCTGGCGGTGGCGCTCAAGGCGTACGCGAGGCTCGTGCGCACGCCGGAGCGCTTCACCGTCGAGGTGCCGGACGAGCCGCAGTTCGACGTCGGCATGGTGTTCGTGTCCAACACGGACCCGTGGACGTACTTCGGGGACAACGACATCCACCTGAACCCGAGCACCTCGTTCGACAACGGGCTGGGCCTGTCGGCGCTCACGACATTGCGACCGCCGACCGTTGCGCGCTACATCACACAGGTGCTGGCCACCGGGAACCCGAAGAGCCCGAAACTCGTGCGGCGCGATGACGTCGAATATGTCAAAGTGAAGAGCGAGGAACCCGCCAACCTGCAGGTGGACGGCGACTTCCTCGGCACGACGACCCAGGTGGAGTTCCGAGCGGTTCCCCAGGCGTTGACCGTAGCTGTGTGACGCAGGGCGAACTCGACGGTCCGTGATCGTTCTGTAACCGTCTCGCTACCCATCCGGGATGTAGAGCAATCGAGTGACAGCAGAGCGTGAAACCCCAGGTGAACGCTGTCGATCTTTTGGGTGAGTTCACTCACCGGGTTGGTGCCAACCCCTTGACATCCCAGCCGTTCGTGAAAGCATTCACAAGCACCCCAAAACGACCGCTGACAACCGGCGTGCCTTTGTGCGCGCCAAGGCTGAGGAGTAGTTCCAATGGACTGGCGCCACCGCGCGATCTGCCGCGACGAGGACCCCGAGCTGTTCTTCCCCGTTGGGAACAGTGGTCCCGCGCTGCTTCAGATCGCCGAGGCGAAGACCGTCTGCCGCCGTTGCCCCGTCGTCTCCGACTGCCTCGCGTGGGCACTGGAGAGCGGCCAGGACGCCGGCGTCTGGGGCGGGATGAGCGAAGACGAGCGTCGCGCTCTCAAGCGCCGCAACGCTCGCACGCGCGCCCGCAGCAACGCCTGAGCAGGCTGTTCGCCGCGACAAGCACACATAGAGAAGAACCCGACACCGTGCCAGGTGTCGGGTTCTTTTCTTGTTTGCACACCCTCCCGCATGACCACGTGAGACCGCTGAGGCTGGTCGTCACGTGTGCACGAGGCCAGTTTAGCGCCGCCCCCGCAGCGGCACGCGCAGGACCGCCTCTGTACCGCCTCGGGGCCTCCGTCGCAAGCTCAACGAGCCCCTCAGTTCGGAGTCGACGAGGGTCCGCACGATCTGCAGACCGAGACGATCCGTGCGTTCCAGGGAGAAACCGGGCGGCAGGCCCTTGCCGTCGTCGGAGATCGTCACGTCGAGCCACTTCGCCGAGCGCTCGCTGTGCACGACGACCTCCCCGCGCTGGCCAGGGGCGTAGGCGTGCTCGAAGGCGTTCTGCACGAGCTCGGTCAGCACCATCACGAGCGGGGTCGCGATCTCCGAGGAGACGATGCCGAACCCGCCCTCGCGGCGCACCTTCACCTGGGTCTCGGTGACGGCGACGTCGCCCATCATCGGGATGACCTTGTCGATGACGTCGTCGAGGTCGACGCGTTCGTCGACGGACATCGACAGCGTCTCGTGCACGAGCGCGATCGAGGTGACCCGGCGCACCGACTCGGCGAGCGCCTCCTTGGCCTCCGGGTTCGACAGCCGGCGCGACTGCAGCCGCAGCAGCGCCGCCACGGTCTGCAGGTTGTTCTTGACCCGGTGGTGGATCTCGCGGATCGTCGCGTCCTTCGACATCAGCGCGCGGTCGCGGCGGCGGACCTCGGTGACGTCGCGGCACAGCACGATCGCGCCCGCCGCCTGACCCCGTGGCCGAAGGGGCAACGACCGGAAGAGGACCGCGGCACCGCGGCGCGACTCGGCCTCCATGCGCATCGACGGCTGCCCGTCGAGCGCCTGCCGGATGCGCTGGGCGACCTCGGTCGCGTCGAACGGGTCACCGATCAGGCTGCGGGTCAGCGGCGCCAGGTGCACGCCGACCAGGTCGGACGCGTGCCCCATGCGGTGGTAGGCCGACAGCGCGTTCGGCGAGGCGAACACCACCGCACCGGACGGGTCGAGCCGGATCAGGCCGTCACCGACGCGCGGGCTGGTGTGCACGTCCGGCGACGGTTCGGGCGCGGGGAACGTGCCGTCCGCGATCATCTGGCACAGGTCGGCCGCGCTGCCCAGGTAGGAGATCTCCAACGGCGACGGCACCCGCGGCACGGCCAGGTTCGTGCTGCGGCTCAGCACCGCGATGACCTGCGTGCCCAGCCGCACCGGGATGGTCTCGCGCCGCACCGGCACGCCCAGGTGCCAGCGGGGGTCCTCCTCGCGGCAGATCCGCGACTCGTCCATCGCCCGGCGCAGCTGCGGGTGCTCGTCCGAGCGCACCTCGCTGCCGACCACGTCCTCGGGGTGGGCGGTGGGCGCCGTCGTGGGCCGGGCCTGGGCCACGCACAGGAAGACGTCGTCGTCCAGCGGCACCCACAGCAGGAAGTCCGCGAACGAGAGGTCGGAGAGGAGCTGCCACTCCGCCACCACCAGTTGGAGGTGGTCGGCGGCGGCGCCGGAGAGCTTGGTGTGCTCGGCCAGCAGGTCCGTGAGAGTAGACAGAACTCCTCCATGAGAAACTGGTCGGTGAAGCAGTTCTGATCCTAGGAGACACCCATGTCGAAGCGTGCTCGCAAGCGCCGCGACCGCAAAAAGGGCGGCGCCAACCGAGGCAAGCGCCCCAACGCCTGAGTGCTGCGAAAAGGCCTGGCCACCACGACGGTGACCAGGCCTTTTCGTTGTTCTGGGGCGGTGTTCGAGGCGCTCAGTCCTCGGTGCGGATCTCCACGATCGTGGCCCGGATGCGCGCCTTCAGGTCGGCGGGGGCGTAATCGCCGCCACACTTGCGCGCGAGCAGCGCCTTGAGGTGCTCCTCCAGCCCGAACTGCTCCAGGCACGGGTGGCACTCGTCGAGGTGGGTCTGCAGTGCCGCGCGACGACCCTGGTCGCACTCCTGGTCGAGGAACAGCCAGACCTCGGACAGGACCTCGGAGCAGTCGGTCTCGTGGGGTTCGCCGCAGTTCATGACGCGTCTCCGTTGCCACCGTTGCCACCGCGGAGGAAGCCGCGCTCGCGTGCGGTGTCCGCGAGCAGGTCGCGGAGCTGGCGACGGCCCCGGTGCAACCGGGACATCACCGTGCCGATCGGGGTGCCCATGATGTCTGCGATCTCCTTGTACGCGAAGCCTTCGACATCGGCGAGGTAGACCGCGATCCGGAACTCCTCCGGCAACCGCTGCAATGCTTCCTTCACGTCGCTGTCAGGCAGGTTGTCGAGTGCCTCGACCTCCGCGCTGCGCAGCCCGGCCGAGGTGTGGCTCTCCGCCTGCGCCAGCTGCCAGTCCGTGATCTCCTCGGTCGGCTGCTGGATCGGCTGGCGCTGCTTCTTGCGGTAGCCGTTGATGTAGGTGTTCGTCAGGATCCGGTACAACCAGGCCTTGAGGTTCGTGCCCTCCGAGAAGGACGCGAACGCCGAGTAGGCCTTGAGGTAGGTCTCCTGGACGAGGTCCTCGGCATCCGCCGGGTTGCGGGTCATGCGCAACGCCGCCGAGTACAGCTGGTCGAGCATCGGCATTGCATCGCGCTCGAAACGCGCGGCGCGCTCCGCCGTCGTCTCCGTCGTGCCGGTGGCGGGCACCGCGCTCCCTTCCCACAGGTCCTGGGTCGGTGCTGACTCTACGCGGGGCCGCTCGAGCGTGTTCGTAGCCACGTCCTGACCAACACGGACGTGCTGGTAGTAATTCCGCATGGCCGGACGTGGGACCCCCGCCACAGCGCTGCTGGACAAGCAGCGGGTGGCGCACACCTTGCACTCGTACGAGCACGACCCCCGCCACGAGTCGTACGGGCTGGAGGCCGCGGAGGCGCTCGGCCTGGTGCCGGGCCGCGTGCTCAAGACCCTGGTCGCCGAGGTCGACGGCAAGCTCGCGGTCGGCGTCGTGCCGGTGACGGTGCAGCTCGACCTCAAGGCGCTGGCGGCGGCGTTGAAGGGCAAGAAGGCGAAGATGGCCGTGGTCGCCGACGCCGAGCGCGCCACCGGGTACGTCGCGGGCGGGATCTCGCCGCTCGGGCAGAAGAAGCGCCTCCCGGTCGTGGTGGACGCCTCCGCGCTGGAGTTCGAGACGGTGTTCTGCAGCGCGGGCCGGCGCGGGCTCGAGGTGGAGATCGCGCCGGCCGAGCTGGTGCGGCTCACCGGTGCCGTGGTGGCCTCGATCAGCGCCTAGCACGTTCCGGTCTCGGCAACGGTCAGCTGACCGGCCAGCCGATGTTCGTGAACTGCACGGGCGTGCCGACCCACGACGGCCACGCCGTGGTGACCCTGGCACCGAGGCTGCCCTTGCCCGGCAGGTCGAACCGGATGAACGCCGGGGTCACGGTGTCGCTCTTCTTCGGCGAGCCGACGTAGGCCACGGCGCTGAAGATCCCGTGGACCGTCGCCTCGGTGTACGGGCCCTGGCCGCCGGTCAGCGGGACGTCGAGGTCCCGGCCCTCGGCGTCGAGGAACCGCACGTTGCTCAGGCTGCCGCCGATCGTGCAGGTGACGCCCTCGACGGCCGCGAACCTGATGACGTGCCCCTTGTTCGGGCTCGTCGTCGGACGCATGTCGTGGGCGGTGATCACCAGGTCGTCGCCGGTGCACCACGGCGTCTCGGCCTGCGCGGGAGTGCCCGCGGCGGCCAGGAGGGCGGCACCGGCCAGTGCGACGGCGGTCGGACGGATCTTGTTCACGAGTTCTCCCCGATCATGTGGCGTTCGTCTACTTCCAGGTGAACGCCGCAGAGCCCCGATCGGTTGTCATTCGCCCGTTCGGCCGTCGACCGCCTCGCGCAACAGGTCGGCGTGGCCGTTGTGGCGGCTGTACTCCTCGACCATGTGCGTGAGGATCCAGCGCAGGCTCACCGTGCGGTCGTCGCCGCGCCACGGTTTGCGCTTGGCCGCCTGGCCGAGGTCGCCGGTCGCCAGCGCCTCCTCGACGGCCTCGCGGGAACGGCCGACCTCGTCCTGCCACAGCGCGAGGAGCTCCTCCGGTGCGTGGTCGGCGGCCGAGTGCCAGTCCCAGTCGTGGTCGGCCTTCCAGTCCACGCTCTTCCACGGCTCCAGCGGCTCGCGGTCGTGCAGCACGACGTGGAACCACTGCTGCTCGACGTACGCGAGGTGCTTGACCAGGCCGCCGAGGGTCATCTCGGACTTGGCGGTGGTCATGGCCAGCTGCTGGGCGGTGAGGCCCTCGGTCTTCCACGCGAGGGTGGCGCGCTGGAAGTCGAGGAACCCGGTCAGGGTGGCGAGCTCGTCGCCGTCGGTCGGAGGTTCTGGTCTGCCCTGCTCGTCGAGAACGGTCATGGGGCGGGACAGTAACGGCGCGACCCCGTCCCAGCAGGTGATTCAGTCGAGCGGCCGCAGCACGCGGTCAAGCCACTCGCCCACGCACCGGCCCACGTCCGCGATGGAGGCCTTCAGCGAGTGGTCGCCGTTCAGCAGCACGACCTCGCGGTGCGGGGCGCGCACCGGGCGGCCGAACGGGTCGTTCTCGCCCTGCACGACCAGGGTGGCGACCTCGACGCCGTCCAGCTCGGCCATCCGGGACTTCTCCGGCTTGCCCGGCGGGTGCACCGGGAACGCCAGGCACAGCACCGCCACGGCCTGGCCCTCGACGCTCGTCCGGCAGGCCACGCGGGCGCCCGACGACCGGCCGCCGAACACCAGCGGCAGGCCGTCGAACCAGCGTTCGCCCAGGTCTTCGACCACCGCGAGCCACGCCGTGTCGAGCTGGCCCGCCGGCGCGGGGGCACGGCGGCCGGCCACGCGGTAGGGCTGTTCGACCAGGGCCACGTGCACGCCGACGGAGTTCGCGGCGTGGCACGCGGCCACCAGGTCGGGTGCCTCGACGCCGCCGCCGGCGCCGTGGCCGAGCAGCAGCGCGGCCCGCGGTTCGTGGGCGCAGTGCAGGGAGGCCCGTGCGGGGCCGTGCGGCGTGTCCACCGACAGCGTCGTCACGACAGCTCGACCGCGGTGGGTGCGGGCGTCCCGTCCTCGGTGAGCGAGACGCGGTCCAGCAACGACGGGTTGTTGTTCTTCACGCTGTTCACCGCGGTGGAGACCGGGCGCAGCTCCAGCGCGTCGACGATCGACGGGTCCGGCGCGAGCAGCCCGCTCGGGTCGAGCGAGGACGGGTCGAGCCACGCCGACCAGCGGTCGGGCGGCAGCAGCAACGGCATCCGGTGGTGCACCTCGGTCAGCGCGCCGATGGCGTCCGTCGTCAGCACCGCGCACGTCACGGTCGGGACGTCGTCCTTCCACCACACGGACCAGATGCCCGCCAGCGCGAGGGACGAGTCGTCCCCGAGCGTCATGAAGTACGGCTGCTTGCGGCCCTCGCCCGGCTGCCACTCGTACCAGCCGGTGGCCGGGATGATGCACCGGCGCTTCATCGCCGACTGCTTGTACGCGGGCTTGGACAGCACGGTCTCCGCGCGGGCGTTGATCATCTTCGCCGCGCCGGAGAGGTCCTTGGCCCAGTGCGGGACGAGGCCCCAGCGCATCACGCGGATGCTGCGCTCCAGGTCCTCGTCCTCCGGCTTGCGCTCGACCACCGCCATGACGTGCTTGGTGGGAGCGATGTTGTAGTCCGCCCCCGGCGCCTCGTCGCCGGTGGCGTCCACCGCTTCGAACTCGGCCGCGAGCAGCGCCGGGTCCTTGGTGGAGGCGTACCTACCACACAAAACCGATCACCTCCGAAGTCGCAATCGTCGCACGTCGGGAACACCTGTGCGAGCCGCCCTCGACGCCGTGCGGGATCATTCCGGGCATGACTCAGCACTGGTCAGCCCCCAGCGCGTCCGGCCCAGTCCACTCCACGGTGCCGGTGCCCGGCTCGAAGTCGATCACGAACCGCGTCCTGGTGCTCGCGGCACTGGCCGACGGGCCGTCCGCGGTGCACGCGCCGTTGCGCAGCCGCGACACCGTGTTGATGGTGAAGGCGCTCACGTCGCTGGGCGTCGGGATCATCGACCGGGAGGACGGCGGCTGGGACGTCACGCCGGGCGCGTTGCGCGGACCGGCCGACGTCGACTGCGGGCTCGCGGGCACGGTCATGCGGTTCCTGCCGCCGGCCGCCGCGCTGGCCGAGGGCGAGATCAGGTTCGACGGCGACCCGCACGCGCGGGTGCGCCCGATGAGCACGGTGCTGGACGCGTTGCGCGCGCTCGGTGCGCACGTCGAGGGTGACGCGCTGCCGTTCACGTTGCGCGGCAGCGGTTCGCTGGCCGGTGGCGAGGTCACGATCGACGCGTCGGGCTCGTCGCAGTTCGTGTCCGGGCTGCTGCTGTCGGCGGCGCGCTACGACAAGGGCGTGACGGTGCGGCACTCGGGCCGGCCGGTGCCCTCGTTGCCGCACATCGACATGACGGTGCAGACGCTGCGCTCGGTCGGGGTCGCGGTGGAGACCGACGGCAGCAGCGCGTGGCACGTCGAGCCGGGCCCGATCGCGGCGCGGACGTGGCACGTGGAGCCGGACCTGTCGAACGCGACGGTGTTCCTCGCGGCCGCCGCGGTGACCGGGGGCCAGGTCACGATCCCGCACTGGCCCGCGCGGACCACCCAGCCCGGTGACGCGGTGCGCGGCATCCTGGAACGCATGGGCTGTGCGGTCGAGGTGTCGGAGGAGGGGCTCACCGTGCGCGGACCGGCTGAGCTGTCCGGAGTGGACATCGACCTGCGCGACGAGAGCGAGCTGACGCCCACGGTGGCGGCGCTCGCGACGGTGGCTCGCGGTCGCACGCAGATCCGCGGTGTCGCGCACATCCGCGGCCACGAGACGGACCGCATCGCCGCGCTGGTGAACGAGATCAACGCGCTGGGCGGCAACGCCTCCGAGACCGAGGACGGGCTCGTGATCGAGCCGGCACCGCTGCACGGCGGGGTGTGGAAGGCCTACGCCGACCACCGGATGGCCACCGCGGGCGCGATCATCGGGCTGGTGGTGCCGGGCGTCTCGGTCGACGACATCGGGTCGACGACCAAGACGATCCCCGACTTCCCGGGGATGTGGGACGCGATGCTCGGCGGAGGCGCGTAGCAGTGGGCAAGCGGGACTGGCGCAAGCTCGACGAGTCGGACGTGCGGGTGCGCCCCGGCAAGGGGACGCGGCCGCGCAGCAAGATCAGGCCGGAACACGCCGACGCCGAGATCGCGATGGTGATCGGCGTCGACCGCGGCCGCTGGACGTGCGCGTTGGAGTCCGGTGTCGTCGTCACGGCGATGCGTGCGCGTGAGCTCGGCCGCACGCCCGTGGTGGTCGGCGACCAGGTCGGCATCGTCGGTGACACCTCCGGCCAGCCGGACACGCTGGCCCGCATCGTGCGCGTCGAGGAGCGGACCTCGGTGCTGCGCAGGACCGCCGACGACACGGACCCGTTCGAACGCGTCGTCGTCGCGAACGCCTCCCAGCTCATCATGGTCGTCGCGCTGGCCGATCCCCCGCCGCGCACCGGTTTCATCGACCGGTGCCTGGTCGCCGCGTACGCCGGTGGCCTGGAACCGGTGCTGTGCCTGACGAAGTCCGACCTCGCGTCGGCCGACGACCTGCTCGCGCTCTACACCGAGCTGGACGTGCCGGTGCTCGTGACCCGGTCCGACGAGGAACCGGCCGAGCTGCGCGAACGCCTGCGGGACACGGTGTCCTGCCTGATCGGCCACTCAGGTGTCGGCAAGTCCACCCTGGTCAACAAGCTCGTCCCGGACGCGAACCGCGCGGTCGGCGTCGTCTCCGGCGTCGGCAAGGGCAGGCACACCTCGACCCAGGCCGTCGCGCTGCGGCTGCCCGGCGGCGGCTGGGTGGTCGACACCCCCGGCATCCGCTCGTTCGGCCTCGCGCACATCACGCCGGACGACATCGTGAAGGCCTTCCCCGACTTCGCGGAGGCCGCCGAGGAGTGCCCGCCCGGCTGCGGCCACCTGGGTGCCCCCGAGGACCCCGGCTGCATGCTCGACGAGCTCGTGCCGGACGCGCCGGGCCGGTTGACGTCGTTGCGCCGCCTGCTCGCCTCCCGGGCCGGGCTGGACGACCACACGGACTGAGCTCCGACCCCCGTGACCGACTGCAGAGGAAGTGGATGAAGCGAGTTCTGGCCCTGGTGCTGCTGCTGAGCGCCTGCGGTGGCGACCCCGCTCCCCCGAAGTTCACCGACACCGACCCGTGCACGCTGCTGCGGGACGGTGACCTGGGCTCGTTGTCCGGTACCGCGAAGGGTGAGCGCGAGTGCACGTTCTCGTTCGGCTCGGCAACGGTGACGCTGAAGCTGCTGGAGGCGAAGTTCGAGCAGGAGTCGGCGCGGCTGCAGGCGAACGGCGGCTACGGCGCGGTGGTCGAGGACCGGCCGATGACCCGCCGGTGCGCGTCGTCGGCGTGCGAGGCCGTGGTGCAGGTCCGCGAGGGTGAGCTGCTCGGGCTGACCGTGACCAAGCAGGGCGAGGACGACAACGTGCTCGGGCAGACCACGCAGGGACTGGCGCTGAAGGCGTTGGACCGGCTGCCTGCCACGGGCTGAGCTGTCACGGGCTGAGCTGTCATGAACCGGGCTGTCACGAATCGGCAGCCTGTCCCGTCCACCGGTCATGAAGGTCTTCGTGATCGGTGCGACGGGTGTGCTCGGGCGGGAAGCTCTGCCGCGGCTGCGGGAGGCGGGCCACGAGGTCGGGGTGCTCGACCGGCACACCACCTCGATGTTCGACGCCGGCCGGCTGACGGCCGCGCTGAGCGGCTACGACGCCGTCCTCAACCTCGCCACCCGCATCCCGTTGAGCGCCAGGGCCGTGCTGCCCGGTGCCTGGGCCGAGAACGACCGCATCCGCACGGAGGGCAGCGCGGCGGTGGCCGAGGCGGCGTTGCGGGCGGGCGTGGGCCGCGTGGTGCAGGAGGGCATCTCGTTCGTGTACGCCGACGGCGGTGAGCGGGAGCTGGACGAGAACGCTCCCATCGAGCCCGTCGGTCACATCGCCAGCTCGGTGACGGCGCAGCACAACGTCCTGCGCCACCCCGGCGGCGTCTTCCTGCGCTTCGGGATGCTGATGGGCGGCGCTGCCCAGTCGCCGCCCGTGCTCGTCGGCGACGGCTGGACGTCGGTCGTGCACCCCGGCGACGCGGCGGCCGCCGCCGTCGCCGTGCTCGGCGCGCCCGCGGGCGTCTACAACGTCGGCACGCCGGTCCTGAAGCGGGACCTGGGGATCACGCGGCTGCCGCGCGCGTTCGGGAGGCTCGCGGCGTCGTTGGCGGTGTTCGGGCGCTCGCAACGAGTCGTGAGCACCAAGCTCACCGCGGCGACGGGCTGGGCACCGCGGGCCCGCTAACCCATGTGCGGGTAGCCGTGGTGCGTGGGCGGCACCAGCGTCTCCTTGATGGCACGCGGTGACGTCCACCGCTGCAGGTTGTAGATCGACCCCGCCTTGTCGTTCGTGCCGGACCCGCGCGACCCGCCGAACGGCTGCTGTCCCACGACCGCACCGGTCGGCTTGTCGTTGACGTAGAAGTTGCCCGCCGCGAACCGCAACGCGCGGTGGGCCTGTTCCACCGCAACGCGGTCACGCGCGAACACGGCACCGGTGAGCGCGTACGGCGTGGAGGTGTCGATGACGCCCATGACGTCCTCGTAGTCCGCGTCGTCGTAGACGTGCACGGCGAGGATCGGGCCGAAGTACTCCGAGGTGAAGATGTCGTGGTGCGGGTCGGTGCCCAGCAGCACCGTCGGGTCCACGAAGTAGCCGACCGAGTCGTCGCAGGTGCCGCCGGCCAGCACGTCGACGGAGGTGGACGCGGACGCCATCAGCAGTGCGTCTTTGTGCTTGGCGAACGCGCGGTGGTCGATCACGGCGCCGCCGAACACCGACAGGTCCCTGACGTCGCCGTACGCCAACGACTTCGTGACGTCGACGAGCTGGTCGCGCACACCGTTGTCCCACAACGACCGCGGGATGTACGCGCGGGACGCGGCCGAGCACTTCTGGCCCTGGTACTCGAAAGCACCGCGCACCAGACCGGTGACGAGGGCGTCGGGGTCGGCGGAGGCGTGGGCCAGCACGAAGTCCTTGCCGCCGGTCTCACCGACCACCCGCGGGTAGGCGCGGTAGTGGTCGAGGTTGCTCGCCATGGTCTGCCACAGCGCCTTGAACGTGCGGGTGGACCCGGTGAAGTGCAGTCCGGCGAAGAACCGGTCCCGCAGCGCCACCTCACCCAGCGCCTTGCCGGCGCCGGTGACGAGGTTGACCACGCCCGGCGGCAGGCCGGCCTCCTCCAGCAGCCGCATGGTGCAGTGCGCGGCGAGCTGCTGCGTCGGCGACGGCTTCCACACCACCGTGTTGCCCATCAGCGCCGGTGCCAGCGGCAGGTTGCCGGCGATGGCGGTGAAGTTGAACGGCGTGATCGCGACGACGAACCCGTCGAGCGGCCGGTGGTCCATCCGGTTCCACACGCCGGGGCTGGACGCCGGCTGCTCCTCCAGGACCCGGCGGCCGAAGTGGACGTTGAACCGCAGGAAGTCGATCAGCTCGCAGGCGGCGTCGATCTCGGCCTGCTGCACCGACTTCGACTGCCCGAGGACCGTGGCGGCGTTCAGCGTGTCCCGCCACGGGCCGGACAGCAGGTCCGCCGCTCGCAGCAGCACCGCGGCCCGTTCGTCGTACGGCAGCTCCTGCCACCCCGGTGCGGCGTGCTGCGCGGCCCTCATCGCCGCCGCGACGTCGGAGCCGGTGGCCTGCGCGGTCACCCCGAGCACGTGCCGGTGGTCGTGCGGCTGGACCACGTCGACGCGGTCACCGCCGCCCATCCGCTGTTCGCCGCCGATCGTCATCGTCAGCTCGTGGGTGGTGCCCTCCAGCTCCGCGATGCGGGCCTGCAGGGAGGCGCGTTCCGCGCTGCCGGGAGCGTAGGTGCGCACGGGTTCGTTGACCGGTTCGGGTGCAGCCGTCACGGCGTCCATTCCCCCATCGTGGCACGCGGTAGTAGGGTCCGTCGGGTGGCGCGGGTGACTGGCATCGGCGGGGTCTTCCTGCGTTCCCGGGATCCCGTGCGGCTGGCGGCCTGGTACCGCGAGAACCTCGGTGTGCCGATGAGCGAACGCGGCACCGTCACCTTCCACTGGCTCGACACCGCGACGTCGGACCGCCCCGGCACGACGACGATGGCGTTGTTCGCGCAGGACACCGAGTACATCGGCGAACCGCACCAGCGCACCATGCTGAACCTGCGGGTCGACGACCTGGAGTCGTTGATGGTGAAGCTGCGCGGCCGCGGCGTCGAGGTGCTGCCGGAAACCGAGGACTCGGAGTTCGGCCGGTTCGGCTGGTGCGTCGACCCCGAGGGCAACCGGATCGAGCTGTGGGAGCCCGCCGAGGGCATGTGAGTGGCGGTTTCCGCCGTGCTCAGGCCTGCCGCGCCGCGGCTTGGCGCCGCACGAGCTCGGCGACGTTGTCCGGCAACGTGGTCTCGAAGTCGGTCAGCTTCGCCCAGGCCGGCCGGATGACGATCCGGACCATGCCGTCGGTGTAGAGCGAACGGACGTCGGCCTCCCACTCGGCACGCTGCTCCGGCGTCATGGACTTGGTCACCTGGAGGTACTCGGCCGGGATGTCGTCCACGGGGTCGAGCTCGGCCCTGCCGCGCACGGACAGGATCCGCGGCGGGAACGCCTCGGTGTCGATCGTGAGCGCGACGGCCGGGTTCGCGGCCAGCATCGCGAGCTTGCGGGCGTTCTTCGACGTGCAGATGACGATCTCGCTGCCGTTCCAGCAGAACCCGACCGGGAGGTTGCGGGGCGTGCCGTCCTGCGCGACGAACGCCAGCCGGGCGATGTCGCGGCCGAGCAGCTCCTGGCTCAGCGGGCGGTTCAGGACCTCGTCGACGTCGTGCTGGTTCATGGCGGCTCCGTCTCTCCGGTGTCGGACACCTCGGGGACGGAGCCGCTCACGGCACCTCTACCTCAGTTCGACGTGACCTGAGTCACATCAGCTCCAGCACGAACGCCAGCTCCTGCGCCGCGTACCAGGCCAGCTCGTGGTCCTCGGCGCTGCCCAGCGCGAACTCGGCGTCCGGGTCGCCCAGATCCGCCGCGTCCACGACCTCGGCGGCGGCGCGCACGTCGTCCTCGGCCTCGGCCGTGTCCAGGTGCACGGACGCGACGTCCTTCAACGTGAACGGGCCCACGACCTTCACCACCGAGAAGTCCAGGTCCGGGCGCAACGTCACGTCGTCCGCGTCCACCGCGACGACCGCACGGCGCGGTTCCGACTTCTCGTCACCGGCCAGCAGCCGCAGCGACGCGCGGGCCGCGTCGAGCATCGCGGCGTACTCCAGCTCCTCGGTGTCGCCGGCGGCGTAGGACTCGCGCAGCGCCGGCGTCAGCGCGAACGCCGTGCCGCCCACCGGTGTGAGCTCGCCGCTGTCGACGAAGCTGCGCAGCATGGCCACCGTGGCCGGGATGTAGACCCTCATCACGCGCTCGCCGTCCCCATCAGTTCCTCCACCGACTCCTCGACCATGCTCGCGAGAACGTCCACATCGGACATGGCGTCGCGGTCGCCGTTCAGCCCGAAGTACACACCGCCGTCGTACGACGTCACCCCGATCGCCAGCGCCTGGTTCTTGGCGAGCGGCACGACCGGGAAGATCTCGGTCATTCTCGCGCCCGCCGCGTACAGCGGCACCTGCGGGCCGGGCACGTTGGTGACGATCACGTTGAACAGCCGGCGGCTGAACGAGCTGGCCGCCCGCGCGCCCAGCGCGTGCAGGGTCGGCGGCGCGAAGCCGGAGACCTTGACCAGCGCATCGGCGGCCACCGACTGGCCGGACTCCAGGTGGGCGCGGGTCGCGTGGCTCACGTGGTGCAGCCGCACCACCGGGTTCGGCTCGCCGACCGGCAGGTCCACCAGGTAGGCGGAGACGTTGTTGCCCGAGTCGGGGTCGGTGTCGCGCACCGACATCGGCGTCATCGCGCGGATCGTGGTGCTGCCGGTGACGTTCTCACCGCGGCTGAGCAACCAGTTGCGGATCGCACCGGCCAGCGCCGCCAGCACCACGTCGTTCACCGTGCCGCCGTGGGCCTTGCGGATGGCGCGCAGGTCGTCGAGCTGGGCGCGCGCCACGGCGAACCGGCGCTGCGGCGAGGTGATCCGGACGTTCAGCGGGCTGCCGGGCGCCGGGCTCGCGGCGGTGTGGATGGCGGCGGCGACCGCACCCACGGCGTTGACGACCTTGCCGACCGTGGCGACGGTGTCCATCGCGGCGCTGCGCACGTTCTCCACGAGCTCGCCCGGCCGGTGCACGATGTCCGTGACGGCGTCGCTCACCAGCTGCAACGAGCTGGGCTCCGGCTGCGGCATCCACAGGTTCTCGACGTTCGTGCGCGGCGACGGCGACACGTCCAGCATGACCTGGCCGATCTCCAGCGACGCGATGCCGTCGACCATGGCCTGGTGGGTCTTGGTGATCACGGCGAGCTGGTTCTTCGCCAGCCCCTCCACGAGGTAGCTCTCCCACAGCGGCCGCGAGTGGTCGAGCGGCCGCGACATCAGCCGCGCCACCAGGTCGTGCAGCTGCTTCTCGTTGCCCGGCTTGGGCAGGGCGGAGCGCCGCACGTGGTAGGTGACGTCGAAGTCAGGGTCGTCCACCCACACGGGCCGCGCGATGCGGCCGGGGACGTGCACGACCTTCTGCCGGTAGCGCGGCACGAGGCTCAGCCGCTGCTCGATGAGGTCGACGAGCTTGTCGTAGTCGAACCCCGCCTTGGGCCTGCGGAACACCGCCACGCCACCGACGTGCATCGGCGTCGTGGAGCCCTCCAGGTACAGGAACGAGGCGTCCAGCGCTGACAGTCGGTCCGGCATGCCCGCCAGACTAGTGCCGTTTCGCGTCCATGAGCTTTTCCAGCGCCGCCCGTTCCCGCGGATCGCGGTCGTGCCGCTCCAGCCGGATGCGCGCGGCCTCCGGAATCGCCTCCCGCGCCCGCGGGTCCACGTTGGCCATGAACGACCTGAGGAAGTTCCACCGCGTCAACCGGCGGGCCGTCGTCAGCCGCGCGACCGCCAGCGACACCCAGGACAGCGCCACGTCGAGCCGCCGGTCGCCCCTCATCGCGCAGGCCCAGTCGAGCACGACCGGTCCCTCCGGGCCGAGCACGACGTTGCCGGGGTGCAGGTCGAGGTGCAGCAGGTCGCCGTCGCCGGTGAGGAAGTCGGGGGCCCGCACCGCGTCCAGGCGGTGGTGCAGGTCGGCGAGCTCGCGGCCGAGCTGACCGGCGAGCCACGGCTTGCGGCCGATCTCCTCGGACATCCGCGGGCCGGGCACGTACTGCATGACGAGCTCGTCCGCCGTCGCGTCGTGCACCCGCGGCACGGGGATGCCGTGACCGCTCAGGTACAGCATCATCTCGGCCTCGCGCCGCAGGTCACGGCCTGTGCGCGTGCGTTTGACGAGCAACCCGTCGGACCGGATGAACACGTCCGAGTCCTGGCCGCTCGCGAGGTGTTGACGTTGCGCGACGCTGCGCACACCTGACGTCATGTGACGATCATCATGCATATGATCCAAAGCACAAGGGCCGAACGGCTCTACTCGTGCTCTTCACCCGTTCGAGCCGGGCGTGCGGGGGCGTGCCGGGCCGTCTGGCACCCTCTTCGGCGTGGAGATCTCGCCCAAGGACCGCTTCGTCACCGTCTACGGCCGCAAGCCCGTGCTGGAGGCGCTGGACGACCCGGCGCTGTCGGTGGACAAGGTGGTGCTCGCCGACACCGCACGCGGCCCGGCGGCGCGCGAGATCCTGGACGCTGCCCGGTCGCGGGGCGTGCAGGTGCAGCGGGCGACCGCGCAGCGGGTGAAGGTGCTGGCGGGCAACGGCAAGCAGGACCAGGGCGTGCTCGCCGACGTCGTGGCGCCGCGGATGAAGCCGCTGGCGCTCGCGCTGGAGGAGGACGACCTGCGGTCCGTGCTGGTGCTGGACGGCATCACCACGCCGGCGAACGTCGGCATGATCCTGCGGACCGCGACGGCCGCGGGCATCGACGGCATCGTGGTGCCGCGCCGCGGCGTCGCCTCGATCGACCCGCTCGTGGTGAAGGCCTCCGCCGGGGTGGCTTTCCGCGCGCCCGTCCTGCGCTGCGGCACCGCGGCGGAGGCCTCCGCTCTCCTGCGCGCGTCCGGATATCCGCTCCACGCGCTCGATTCCCACGCGTCCGACACGATCTATTCCGCTGAATTCGCGGAACGGTCGGCATTCGTGCTCGGCAGTGAGACGTTCGGGATCACCGAGGACGTGCGCCCGCACATCACCTCGTGGCTTTCGATCCCGATGGCGGCGGGCGTGGAATCGCTCAACGTCGCCTCAGCGGCGGCCGTGCTCTGCTTCGAGCTCGTGCGGCGCGCCCAGGGCTGACCGCCTACAGCCAGTCGACGTGGTAGCCCTCGACCCACACCGGGCCGACCAGGCCGTCGCACCCGGCGATCGACGACCTCGCGCGCACGTGCCCGATCGTGCCGTGCTCGTCCCAGCTCGACAGCGTGGTCCGGCAGTGGGCGACGGCGCGGAAGTTGCCCGGCCAGCCGTCGTCGCAGAAGACCTCGACGCTGCGCCCGTCCCGCGGGAACTCCTCGCGGCAGCCGCGCTCCTGCGCCCGCGCAGGAGCCGCGACCGCCGAACCGACGGCGATGACGATCGCGGCACAAGCGGCAATTCTTCGCATTCGCTCTCCTGAGGATCAGCGGAACCAGGCCGCGTCGAAGTTATCCGGGGAGCGGAATGACCGGCAATTACGCCTCGGGGTGAACCCTCAACCGCGCAGCGCTGTCGCTAGCAGGATCTCCAGTTCCTCGAGGGTGGTCCGCGTCGACCGATGGTGGACGCCGACCATGCCCGCCTCGGCGGCGCCGCGGACGTTCACCGCGAGGTCGTCGACGAACACGCACTCGCCCGGTTCGAGACCGAGCTTCGCGGCCGTGAGCAGGTAGATGCCGGCGTCCGGCTTCGCCAGCCCGACCTCGCCGGAGATGACCGCCGCGTCGAACAGCCCGTGCCAGTGCGCCGGCGGCTGCCACCACCCGTCCGCGTTGGACAGCAGCGCGGTCTTGAACCCCTGCTGCCGCGCCTTGCGCACCGCGGTGAGCAGCGGCGGTTCCGGCGGGTTGTCCTCACCGGGGTCGGTCAGGACGCCGCCGTAGTCCAGCACGAGGGCCTTCAGCATGGTCAGGACCGTACTACCCACTCCTTCGAGTGATGGGTGTCCTGATCGGCGCGCTGCGCCGCCGGTTTCGGCATGCCCCCAGTCGTTCGCCGCCTGCCCACCTACGAGCCGCCCGCCGGGGCGACTTTCGTGCCACGCCCCCGCGCACGCGGGTCGTGGCTGCCCGCACCGGAGCCACCGCCGCCGCCGCTCGACGCGGCCCGGCTGCTCACAGCCGTCCTGGAGGTGGTGGACGGCCGTCGCCCCGGCCGTTTGCTGCAACAGCTCGCCCTGCCCGCGCTGGCCGCCCGGCTGGGCCGGTCGGTGCGCGTGCGGACCACCCGCCTGCTGCGGCCTCCTCGTGTCTGCCACCCAACCCGGTTCGCCGCCGAGATCGCCGCCACTGTGCGCCGCGACGAGCGCGTGCTCGCCGTGGCCGCACGCGCCGAGCACCACGACGGCCGCTGGCTGCTGACGACGTTCACAGTGCTGGAGTAACCCTCCCCGCTTCCGCGGAGCGCACGCGGGGACCTTTCGTACTCTCCTGCAGTACGAAAGCTCCCCGCGTGCGCTCCCCCAATTCCGCATGCCGGAAGTCACGCGGGCGCTCCGCGTTCCCTCCAGGGGCACGCGGGGACCCCGCGTGCCCCTCCAGGTACACGCAGGGGCCCCGCGTTCCCCTGGGGGAAGCGCGGGGCCCCTGCGTGGCCGGTTGCTGCTAGCGCTTGCGGCGGTTGCCCTTCGCGGCCTGGCGGGCCGCCTCACGCCGCTCCTTGCGGGTGCCGCTCTGGGCGCCACCGCCGTTGTTCTCGTCGCTGT
This sequence comes from Lentzea sp. NPDC036949, assembly GCF_055608075.1. Classification (NCBI taxonomy): domain Bacteria; kingdom Bacillati; phylum Actinomycetota; class Actinomycetes; order Pseudonocardiales; family Pseudonocardiaceae; genus Lentzea; species Lentzea sp. NPDC036949. The sequence goes on along the minus strand of NZ_JBVJRA010000008.1, from coordinate 111,064 downwards.
GCTGCTCGACGCCGCCGTCCTCGGCCGGGCCGCTGTAGCTCAGGTGCTGCTCACCGGGGCCACCGAGACCCTTGCCGCGCAGGGCGGGCGGGATCGCGTTGCCGGTGGCGAGCTGCGCCATCGCCGGACCCGCCGGGGCAGCCGGCTGCTGCTGCGCCTGCTGCTGGGCGGCCGCCGCGGCACGGGCGCGGGCACGGGCCCCCGTCGCGGGCAGCGGCTGCGGGGCCTGGCTCAGCAGGACCGGGACCTCCGGCTCCGGCTGGGGCTCCGGCTCCGCGGCCTCGACCTGCAGGTTGAACAGGAAGCCGACGATCTCCTCCTTCAACGCGTCGAGCATCGCGTTGAACATGTCGAAGCCCTCGCGCTGGTACTCGATGAGGGGGTCGCGCTGCGCCATGGCGCGCAGACCGATGCCCTCCTTCAAGTAGTCCATCTCGTAGAGGTGCTCGCGCCACTTGCGGTCGAGGACCGACAGCAGCACGCGGCGCTCCAGCTCGCGCATGGCGCCCTCGCCGACGCGGCCGTCGATCTCGGCCTCGCGCTCGCGGTAGGCCTTCAGCGCGTCCTCGACGAGCACCTCGCGCAGGTACTCGCGGCTGACGTCCTCGTCGGACTCCAGCAGCTTGTCCGGGTCGACGCTCACCGGGTACAGCGTCTTGAGCGCCGTCCACAGCTTGTCGAAGTCCCAGTCCTCGGCGTAGCCGTCGGCGGTCGCGCCGTTGACGTACTCCTCGACCACGCTCTCGATCATGTGCTCGACCTGGTCCTTCAGGTCTTCACCCTCGAGGACGCGGCGGCGCTCGGCGTAGATCACCGTGCGCTGGCGGTTCATGACCTCGTCGTACTTGAGGACGTTCTTGCGGATCTCGAAGTTCTGCTGCTCGACCTGGGTCTGCGCGCTGCGGATGGCGCGGGTGACCATCTTGTGCTCGATCGGCACGTCGTCCGGCACGTTCAGGCGCGTCATGACCATCTCGACCATGGACGCGTTGAACCGGCGCATCAGCTCGTCCTGCAGCGACAGGTAGAACCGCGACTCACCGGGGTCGCCCTGACGGCCGGTGCGGCCGCGGAGCTGGTTGTCGATGCGGCGCGACTCGTGGCGCTCGGTGCCGAGCACGTAGAGACCACCGGCCTCGCGCACCTCGTCGGCCTCGGCCTTGCCCTGGGTCGTGAGCTCCTCGACGACCTTGGCCCACTCGGCCTCGTACTCCTCCGGCGTGGTCACCGGGTCGAGGCCGCGGTCGCGCAGCTCGTGGTCGGCGATGATGTCCGGGTTGCCGCCCAGCACGATGTCCGTACCGCGACCGGCCATGTTCGTCGCGACCGTGACGGCGCCCTTGCGGCCGGCCTTCGCGATGATCAGCGCCTCGCGGTCGTGATGCTTCGCGTTCAGCACCTCGTGCGGGATGCCCTTGCGCACCAACAGCTTCGACAGGTACTCGGAGCGCTCGACGCTCGTCGTGCCGATCAGGACCGGCTGGCCCTTGGCGTGCTTCTCCGCGATGTCCTCCGCGACCGCCTCGAACTTCGCCTCCTCGCTCTTGTAGACGAGGTCGGGCTGGTCCTTGCGCTGCGGCGGGCGGTTCGTCGGGATCGGCACGACGCCCAGCTTGTAGGTCTGGTGGAACTCGGCCGCCTCGGTCTCCGCGGTACCGGTCATGCCGCCGAGCTTCTCGTAGAGGCGGAAGTAGTTCTGGAGGGTGATCGTGGCGAGCGTCTGGTTCTCCGCCTTGATCTCCACACCTTCCTTGGCCTCGATGGCCTGGTGCATGCCCTCGTTGTAGCGCCGCCCGGCGAGCACACGACCCGTGAACTCGTCGACGATCATGACCTCGCCGTTGCGGACGATGTAGTCCTTGTCCTTGGTGTAGAGCTCCTTCGCCTTGAGGGCGTTGTTCAGGTAGCCCACCAGCGGGGTGTTCGCCGCCTCGTACAGGTTCTCAATGCCCAGCTGGTCCTCGATGAACGAGACGCCCTGCTCGGACACGCCGACCGTGCGCTTGCGCTCGTCGACCTCGTAGTGCGTGTCGCGCTTCATCAGCGGGCTCAGCCGCGCGAACTCGACGTACCACCGGGCGCTCTGCTCCGCGGGACCACTGATGATCAACGGCGTGCGCGCCTCGTCGATCAGGATCGAGTCGACCTCGTCGACGATCGCGTAGTAGTGCCCGCGCTGCACGCACTCGTCCAGGCTCCACGCCATGTTGTCGCGCAGGTAGTCGAAGCCGAACTCGTTGTTCGTGCCGTAGGTGATGTCCGCGTTGTACGCCGCACGCCGCTGCTCCGGCGTCATCTCGGACAGGATCGCCCCGACCGTGAGCCCGAGGAACCGGTGGACACGGCCCATCCAGTCCGCGTCGCGCTTGGCGAGGTAGTCGTTCGTGGTGATGACGTGCACGCCGCGGCCGGCCAGCGCGTTGAGGTAGACCGGCATGACGGAGGTCAGCGTCTTGCCCTCACCGGTGCGCATCTCGGAGATCTGCCCGAGGTGCAGCGCCGCGCCGCCCATGAGCTGCACGTCGTACGGGCGCTGGCCGAGGGTGCGCTTCGCGGCCTCGCGGGCCACGGCGAACGCCTCCGGCAGCAGTTCGTCGAGCGACTCGCCCTCGGCGTGGCGCTTCTTGAACTCCTCCGTCTTCGCACGCAGCTCGGCGTCGGAAAGGTCGACCACGTCGTCTTCGAGGTGGTTGATGTGTGCTGCGATGTTGCGGAGGCGCTTGAGCATCTTGCCCTCGCCGGCGCGGAGCAGTCGGGACAGCACCATCTGGATAGACCTCATCACCTGTATCGCGGCGCGCCCACGTCGGACGCCTTTCCCCTGCCCATCGTAGGCAAGTCGCCAAGATGTGTGCACAGACACAGGCGGATTGCCGCGCCTGACCTGGTATGGGCAGGTCAGGCAGGCCGTTCTGCGATCTTCCGCAGACCACCTGCCGCCGGTGCCCCCATCTCGGCTACTGGTGTGGAGAACGCATGAGGCCCGTGTGAAGGTTCCTGGCGGCGCGAAGTTCACCTTGACGGTGAACGAACCGCGGTTGACAAGCCCGTTTGGTCCCGTTTGCGCCGTCGGCGGGTGGCCGGTGAACGCACACCGCCGCCCTCACGCGCGAGGGGCGCGAAGGGCGGCGGTGGTCGAGGGTGTGTGGTTTACCGGATCAGGCCAGCCTGATCACGCCGTAGTCGAATCCCTTCCGGCGGTAGACGACGCTCGGGCGACCGCTGTCGGAGTCGGCGAACAGGTAGAAGTCGTGTCCGACCAGTTCCATCTCGTAGAGGGCCTGGTCGACCGTCATGGGTTTGGCGGCGTGCTCCTTCTCGCGCACCACGCGTCCGGGCAACTTGTCCTCGAGGCCGTCGTCCCACCGCTGCGCGGGCACTTCCGCCATGCCCTCGTAGTCGGCCTCAGGTGCGTCGAGCACCGCGGTCTTCGCGCGGCGCGACGTCATGACCTGACCGTTCTGGTCAGCAGCGGGGGAGGTGTCCCCCAGCCCGCTTGTCGCTTCCGCCACCGAGATCGGGGCGCGGGCCCCGTGGTGGACGCGCCTGCGGTCGTGCGACCGGCGCAGGCGGTTCTCGAGCTTCGCGACCGCAGCGTCCAACGCGGCGTAGAAGTCACCCGCGCAGGCTTCGGAACGGACCACCGGTCCACGTCCCTTGCCGGTGATTTCGACCCGCTGGCAGTTCTTCGACTGGCGGCGGTTCGGCTCGTGGAAGAGTTCCACGTCGAAGCGGATGACCTTGCGGTCGTAACGCTCAAGCCGGGCCAGCTTTTCGGCGACGTGCACCCTGTAGTGATCGGGCACCTCGACGTTGCGGCCCTTGACGACGATGTCCATACACGACCTCCCTCGCTTTGCTGCGAGCTTTGGCTGGACTGATTTATCGAGCGCCGTGGCGATCTTGGATCGCAGATGTGTCGCAGAGGGTCGTCCTCGGCAGGTCTCACGGCGCCTGGGTCATGGGCTGTTCGCCTCCTCCCCGCGGGCCGGGAACGGCTGATAGCGGTGCACGTTAGCTTGGGATTCACCGTCGCGTAAGCCCCCTTGCCGGGCGAACCGGCAGATTTTTCGGCGACTACGCAGCGCGACAACTCCCTGCCACAGCACGTGTTCCCAGCGTGGCACGAGCACCACTCTCCGGCATCTCGCTCACCCGTAAGGCGCAGCGCGTGGCCACCACTCGACCGCAGCACCACTGCGTCGAACGGTTCCCAGCGCGGCCTCATACCCAGCCAACGGGTGACCACCGCGTCATGTTCCCGAAACTTCGAAGAGATCGATTCCGATGCCTCCGACTCCGGTCCAGATGCGACGGAACCGCGCTTTCTCCAACTGAACCGTTCCGTTTCGCTGACCGATCACGAGCGTGTCACGCCCGGCACGCCGGCGGTTTTCGCCCATTCGCGTACGAGCCCGGCGATCTCCACCACTGTCCGGCGAACCATGCGATTCCTCTGATAACCGCTGGTCAGCTCTACAAGTGAATAGGCGTTAACCGGAGCACCGAGCAGACAGCCGACATCGGGCGGTGCCAAACGCGCCGCCTGCGGGGGTCACCGCACAGGGCCGCGCGACCAGCCCTGGCGCTCCCCGCCCGGAGGCAGCGCTCTGCGGCGGCGCACGACACGGCGACGAAACACGGGTCTGTCCAACGTCGGGTCCAAACGTGCCACTCCGCAGTTCCGGATCTTCGGACAGGACGGGGCTCGCGACGACGACCTGGGGATTCCCGTCCGACCAGGACGAACCGGTGATCCACTGGCCGGCACCAACTTCACCCTTGTGGGCGGTGCCGAAAGTCCCGGTCGAACCGTCAACCCCACGAACGCGCTGACGAAAGCGCCAGCACGGCCTGCGCGCGAACACCGGACGATCGCAACGCGCGGGCACATTCACCAGCCGTCGCACCCGTCGTGACCACGTCGTCCAGCAGCACAACTGTTCCCGGTGGGGGTCTGCCGCAAACGCGCACGCGCCCGTCCACGTTCCTCCTGCGCGCTCCCGGACCCAGCCCCACGGAGTCGGCCACGCCCGCCGTGAACGACAGGACCGGTGCCACGGCGGCGATCTCCACGGCCCGCGCGATTCTCACCATGTGGTCGCCCCCGCGTTCCTTGGCCGCCCCGGCCCGTGACGGCGCCGGCACCAGCACCCACGGCGCGGGCCCGACCGACACGAGCGCCGCGGCCACCACGGCGCCGAACCACGCAGCCAACGCCCGCGCACCCCGTTCCTTGAACGCGAGCACGAGCTCCCGCACCACGCCGTCGTACGCCGCCAGCGCCCACACCGGCGGCCCGACACCGGGCACGGACAGGCGAGCCGGCGGCCCGAACGCACCGAGGCAGGACGAGCAGCAGGCGGGGCCGGGCCGCCCGCAGCCGGAGCAGCGGACGGGCACGATCAGCTCAAGGGGCATGTGGACCAGGGTGACGACGGGGTCTGACATTTTCCGCGGTCCCGCACACCGCCGAACCAGCGATGGGTGCGCAGGCGGCCGGAAGGGCGGTTGGCAGCGGAAAAGTGCTCGCTGATCTTGAGTTGGCAGTACTTGCAGACGCCGGTAGGAGCAGGGGGTCAGCCCGGGTAGAAGACCTGTGAACCGGTTGACGTGCGGATCGGGCTCGGACGCCACACGTCGGTGATGTCCGTGGCGATCCACAGCCCGGAGCTGTCGATCACCTGCACCGACCGCGACGGGCCCGCGGCCACCGACCCGACGAGCCCGGTGAGGTTCGACTGGCTGTACCGGTCGAGCTTGGCCCCGTCGATGTAGACCTTGCTGACCGGCAGCGCGGCCACGGACGACGACACGACCACGATGTCCTGCGACAGCCAGTCCACCGACAGCACCGAGGAGCCCAGCAGGGACGGCTGAACGGCCCGCGGGGAGCGCAGCGCCACGTCCTGCTGGTTGCGGACCACGGAGGCCACGTAGAGCTTCCCGGCGATGACCAGGGCAGCACGCGTGCCGTCACGGGAGAGGCGGAGCTCGGTGATGCCGCCGAACGCGGCCAGGTCGGTGGTGTTGACGCTCTTCGCGGTCCAGTTGCCGTTGTCCGCACGGGTGACGCGCGTGACCGAGCTCCCGTCGGCGACGGTCCAGACCTCCTTGCTCGGCTCCTTCGGACCGCTCGACAGCAGCCACGTCGGTCTGGTCAGCGAGGTGGCCGGCAGGTCCACCTCGGACAGCGGCTGCTCGTTCTCCCCCACCCGCAGGCGCATCGCCGCGCCGTCGCGGGTCACCACCGCCAGGCGCGAGCCGTCCAGCGACTGGGCGGCGCTCGCCACGGTGTAGGTGCCGTCGCCGGCCGGGCCCTTGACGGCGACGCCGTCGTTCAGCGAGCGCAGGCGGCCGTCCACGACCAGCATGCCGGGCAGGTTCACGTTCGAGGCCAGCAACGCCTCACCCGCGGTCGCCGACACGTCGGATGGGCGGTAGTCGCGTTGCTCGGCCAGGATCTGCTGGCCGTCGACGAGGACGCGGATGCGCGAGGACGTGACGCCCTGGAACGACTTCACGACCTGCGCGACGATCTGCTTGTTCTTCTCCGGCGTGCGGTCGTTGCCGACCTTGGTGAGGTTGACCTCGAGCGCGCCGTCGTCGGCTTCCTTGGTGTTCGAGAACTTGTCGGTGTCCGGGCCCAGCGCGGAGACCAGCGTGTCGCGCAGCGCGTCACTGGGACCCTTGATCAGCAGCTCGGTCACGCGGGTCGGGATGTCGGTGGCGGGCGGCACGACCACGAACCGCGGGTCCGGCACCAGCACGCTGAACTCCGGGTTGTAGAACCAGAGCACGACGCGGCGGTAGCTGTTGTTGAACACGTTCTGCGGCATGTAGACGCCCAGCGGCGGCTCGGAGATGCGCCACTGGTTCTCGTTGTTGCGCTCCAGCTTCACCGGCGTCGAGAAGTCGCCGAGCTGCGGCACGAACGCGTTGTCGTTGGCGCCCAGGCGGCCGACGTTCTTGCCCTGCAGCAACACGGTCTGCGTCTTCTCGGCCTGCGCCTGCGAGGTCGGCACGGTCGAGAACGACGTCTCGATGATCGTGGGGCTCTTGGTGTCCCACTTCTTGTCGGCCTCCGGCGTCAGGTACGCCCGTGCCGCCGCGTAGTTGTGGTCCGGGTTGGACGTCGCGCCGATGAAGTCGCGAACCAGCTCGAACGGGTCGAGGTCGCGCCGCGGCTCGGGCGCCTGGTTCGTGTTCGAGGCCTTGTTGTCCTTGGTGCCGATGGGTTTCGGCTGGGTGTTCGTCGGGATCGCGGCACAGCCCGTGATCGTCACGAGCACGAGGAGCACCAGGGTCAGCCGCTTCACCGCACTTCCTCCGAAACCTCGTCGGGCACGCCGTCGACCGGTTCGGCCGGCTGCCAGGTGATCTCCTCGGGGGTCAGCTCGACCTCCTCCGGTTCCTCCGCCACCGGCGTCTCCGCGACGGCGGCGACCGCGCCGGCCGCGATGGCGGGTGCCAGCGGCAACGGGCTCTCGCGCAGCTCCTCGCCGTGCGTGCGCGGCAGCGTCAGGCGGAACACCGCGCCGTGGCCCGGTTCTCCCCATGCCTCCAGCCAGCCGCCGTGCAGCCGCGCGTCCTCCAGCGAGATCGACAGGCCGAGGCCGGTGCCGCCGGTGCGCCGGTTGCGCGACGGGTCGGCGCGCCAGAACCGGCTGAACACCAGGTCCGCCTCGCCCGGCCGCAGCCCGACGCCGTGGTCCCGCACGGTGATCGCGACCGCGTCGGCGTTGCCGCGCATGGTCAGCTCGACCGGCTGGCCCTCGCCGTGGTCGATCGCGTTCGCCAGCAGGTTGCGCAGGATGCGCTCCACGCGGCGGGAGTCCAGCTCGGCGGTGAGCTCCTCGTCCGGGAGGTCCAGCACCACCGGGGAGTTCGCCGTCGTCGACAGCGCGCGCACCGAGTCGTGCGCCCGGCGGGCCAGCACGCGGATGTCCACCTGTTCGGCGGTCAGCTCCTCGACACCGGCGTCCAGGCGGGAGATCTCCAGCAGGTCGCCCAGCAGCGACTCGAACCGGTCGAGCTCGTCGACCAGCAGCTCGGTGGAGCGGGCGAGCCCGGCGGGGAACTGCTCGCGCGAGGCGTGCAGGACGTCCGCGGCCATGCGCACGGTCGTCAGCGGCGTGCGCAGCTCGTGCGAGACGTCCGAGGTGAACCGGCGCTGCAGCTGGCCGAACTCCTCCAGCTGCTTGAACTGGGCCTGGATGGACTCGGCCATCTCGTTGAACGACTCGGCCAGCCGCGCCACGTCGTCCTCGCCGACGACGTGCATGCGTTCGTGCAGCACGCCGTCCGCGAACCGCTCCGCGACCTCGGCCGCCTGCCGCACCGGCCGCACGACCTGCCGGGTCACCAGGTTCGCGATCAGCGCGAGCAGCATCAGCAGCACGACGCCGCCGACCACGAGCGTCGACTGCACGACCTCGGCGGTGCGCTGCTCGGAGGCCAGCGGGAAGATCAGGTAGAGCTGCATCGACCGGGCCGTGGTGCTCATCGGCAGGCCGACGACGTACAGCGTGGTCGGTTGCCCGCCGCGCTGCACGGTGTGGATCTGGGTGCCCTCGCCGCCGTTCTCGACCATCTCGCGCAGGCCGGGCGGCACGTCGTCGAGCGGCCCGACGGACGGCACGCGGGCGCTGTTGGACGCGAGCCCGTCGGCCAGCACGGGTTCGAACGCGCCGGCGCCGGCCGCCGTGGCGTCGGTGCCGGCGCTGCCCACCGCGAGCTTGTTGATCGCGCTGGTGAACCGCGTCTGCACGCTGTCCGGACCGGGGTTGAGGCCCACGAGGTCGGACTGGATCAGCGTCTGCGAGGCCTTCGCCTGGCGGACCGCCGCCTCCTCCTTGGTGGCCAGCAGCTGGTTGGTGATCTGCATCTGCAGGACCATGCCCAGCACGAAGACCACGGCGGACGACAGCGCGAGCGTGGACACCACGACCCGCAGCTGCAGCGAACGCCGCCACAGATCACCGAACGCGGCCCACCGCTTGCGCGCCTCCTCGACGAGGAACTGCGCCTTCGCGGCGAGCGGCCGAACGAACTTCATACGCCACCTGTCACGGAGGGCCGGCCTTGTACCCGACACCGCGAACGGTCAACACCACCTCGGGGTGCTCCGGGTCCCGTTCCACCTTGGACCGCAGCCGCTGCACGTGGACGTTCACCAGGCGGGTGTCGGCGGCATGCCGGTAGCCCCACACCTGTTCGAGCAGCACCTCGCGGGTGAACACCTGGCGCGGCTTGCGGGCGAGCGCGACCAGCAGGTCGAACTCCAGCGGCGTCAGCTGGATCGGACGGCCCTCGCGCAGCACCTCGTGACCGGGCACGTCGATCGTCAGGTCGCCGATCTGCAGCACCTCGGACGGCTCGGCCTCGGTGCGCCGCAGGCGCGCCCGGATGCGGGCGACCAGCTCCTTCGGCTTGAACGGCTTGACGACGTAGTCGTCGGCACCGGACTCAAGACCCAGCACCACGTCGACCGTGTCGCTCTTCGCGGTGAGCATCACGATCGGCACGCCCGACTCGGACCTGATCGCCTTGCAGACGTCGATGCCGTTCATGCCGGGCAGCATCAGGTCGAGCAGCACGAGGTCGGGCTTGAGCTCGCGCAGCGCGGGCAGGGCACGGGCACCGTCGGCGACCACCGCGGTGTCGAAGCCCTCCCCGCGCAACACGATCGTCAGCATCTCCGCCAGGGCGGGGTCGTCATCGACGACGAGCACGCGTGCCTTCATGCCCAACATCGTTGCACTGCCGGTCGCGCGTTCGCGCACCACCCACGTTCCATCGCCGCTGGTGGCGGAGCGCGCTCGTTCGGTAACCGGCCGGAACCCTCGTTCCACGTGCCCCACCTCGCCTGATTCGGCCTGATCGTCGCGTGCATCGTCGTGCGACGGTCACCATTCGTTACCCGGTGGTGTCAGGCCGTGCGGACGGCCGAGGCCAGCCAGATGCGCGCGTCACCCACCTTCCGCGGGTCGGTGATGGCGGGCACCGGGCGTTCGTGCCGCGCGGCCAGGTCGACCTGGTGCGTCACGGTGCCGCGCCAGCCGTGCCCTGCCAGCCACGCCACCGGGTCCTCCACGTCGGAGCACCAGCCGGCGTCCATCGAGTCGAACCGCTGCTGCACCGCCCTCATCTGCGGCAGCTCCCGGAACGCGCGGTTGACGTGTTCGAGCGCGAGCGTGCTGCCGCGGGCCGACAGCGCACCGACCCAGTGCATGATCCGCTCGCCGGCCTCGGGGGGCAGGAACATGAAGAGGCCCTCCAGCAACCACGCCGTGGGCCTCCTCGGGTCGTACCCCGCGTGGATCAGCGAGGTCGCCCAGTCGTCGCGCAGGTCGCAGGGGACGACGACCCGGTCGCAGGACGGACGTGCCCCCAGGTCGCCGAGGGCCTGCTCCTTGAAGTCGAGCAGCTCGGGTAAGTCGAGCTCGAACACGGTCGTGCCCGGCGGCCAGTTCAACCGGAACGCTCTTGTGTCGAGCCCGGCCGCCATCAGCACGACCTGGGGTCGCGCCGCGTCGAGGAGCTGGTCGTCGAAGTAGCGGGTGCGCAGGACGAAGTGGTCACCGGCGAGGTTGCGCACGCCGTTGAGGTCGCTCGCGGAGCCTGCGGCCGTCACCAGCCCCTCGGCCAGCGGGTCGTCGAAGAGGCGGTCGAGTTGGCGTTGCTCGGTGGCACGGGCGGCGGCGATCAGGACCGCCGTCCGGGCGACCCCGACCGGGGTGCGCTGCAATACGCGCTTCAAATTGGGCACTCCTATTAACTCACAGTGACGTACCGACACTCGATCGTGTCAACGGGTACGCACGTGAGCGACCACTCAAGGAGTGAAGAGCGGTCCCAAAAGCGAACGGAAGTTCACGTTTGACCGGCCGTCGACCGATTGCCACGGCGCGAGCCAGCCGATGTTCGCCAATCCGTCGTAAACAGCACCGCAACGGGCTTGCAGGCCGCCATCGGATTCATAAATGTCTCGCGCACGAGACCCGTCTTCCCGCTCCCGTTTCGCGGCACGTTCCGCGGCGACCTCGACGGGCACGCGCAGCAGCAGGTGCAGGTCCGGAACGGGCAGCCCGAACCGCTCGACCTCCAGCTCGCGGACCCACCGCACGAACTCCCCGTGCTCGTCCTGGTGCAGCCGCGCGGCGCTGTAGGCGGCGCTGGAGGCGACGTACCGGTCGAGCAGCACGACGTCGTGCCGTTCGAGGTCCGCGCGGATCTCGTCGGCGGCGCCGCGCCGGTCCAGCGCGTACAGCACGGCCATGCCGTAGACGGAGTCGCTGAGGTCGCCGATGGTGCCGTAGAGGGCGTCGCGGACCAGGTCCGCGTGCACGCTGATCCCGTAGCGGGGGAAAGCGTGGCTGGTCACGGTCCTGCCCTCGGCTTCAAGAGCGGCGATCAGACCGTTGGCCAAGGTGCGCTTGCCGGCCCCGTCGAGGCCCTCGATCACTACGAGCTTTCCCACGCCAGCACCCTACGGGACCGGTACCGGCCACTCACACGGCCGCAACCCGTCCCCCACACGGGCGAAATCCGATCTTTCGATCACCAGATCGAGTGACTACGGTGAACAGTCACACGGCGCGTGTGTGAAGGGTAGGTGCCGCGGTGGCCGCGGAATCCGGGCACGCCGAGTCGGTCGACGAACCGATCGGTAACCCGACCGGGGGTCTGCCGACCCCGCTCGCCGAGACGCTGCGCTACGGGCCGTTCCACCGCGCTCTGCGCGAGGCGATCGCCCACCGGGGCCTCTCGCTCGCACGGCTGCGCGCCCACCTCGAACAACTCGGTGTCCAGGTGGGCCAGTCGACGCTCTCGTACTGGCAACGCGGCCTGCGCCACCCGGAGGTCCCGCGTGCGATCAGCACCGTGCGCGCGTTGGAGTCCGTCCTGCGGTTGCCGCCATCGTCCCTGCTGGACCTCATCGGTCCACGCACCGCCAACACCTACCTGCCGCGCCCGGTGCCGACGTGCCCGGACTCGGCGCCGTTGCTCGCCTCGTTCGACTCGGTGCCCGAGGCCGCGCGCAGCAACGCCGACCTCGAAGTGCTCTCCGTGCACGACACCGTGCAGATCGGCATGCACCGCGAGCAGCGCTCCATCACCACACGGCTGGTCGTGCGCGCGGTGCGCCAGGGCCCGGACCGCTACCTCGCCGTCCACCAGGGCGACGACGGCGCGGTGATCGACAACGCGCTCGTGCGCGCGGGTGAGGGCTGCCGGCAGGGGCGGCTGCGCAGGGAGGGCGCTTCCCGGAACCTGGCCGTGGAGATGCTCTTCGACCGCAGGCTCTCGGCCGGCGAGGAGCACGTCTTCAGCTACACCGTCGTCGACGACACCGGCGGCGCGACACCCGGCAACCACCGCACGTTCCGCGACGTCTGCGGCTCCTACCTGGTGCAGCTGTCGTTCCACCGGCGGGCGATGCCGGCGCGGTGCACGAAGCAGTTCCGCGCGTCGGCCGAGGCCACCCCGGTCGACGTCGAGGAGCTGGTGTGCGGGCTCGGCGGCGTGGTGAGCGCCTACTTCAGCGACGTCGGGCCGGGGATCGCGGGCATCGCGGTCGAGTGGAGCTGAGAAGCGAGGGCGAGGAAAGCGAGAGGGCTATCTTTACAGGAGTGTGAGAAGGAAGCCCTCTCATGGCCTCGCGTCGTCCACGCTAGCAGTCCTGTCCAGGACTTTGTCCAGCTGCTCGACGGTCGCGGTGAGCGGACTTCCGTCCGGAGTGGACTTGCGGCGCACCACGTCGGCCAGGTGCCAGACGGTGAAGTGCTTGCGCCCCAGTACAGCCGCCACGGTCTCGCGCACGATGCCGCGGTTGCCCTCGACCCGGTTCCCCCACGAGGCGCCGCGCAGGTACAGGTGCAGCCACGTGGCGAGCCAGCCGCCCTCGCAGCGCTCGAAGACGACCGGCAGCGCGACCCGGCCGTTGCCGCGCATGGCACTGCGCGCCCGCACGGTGCTCGGCTCGAACGGCTTGCCGCGCTGGCCGGGCTCCCGGGTCATGAACCCGAACATCGACTCGGCGACCTCGTTGAAGCCCTCGCCGTCGTAGATGTTCACCTGCGGCACCACGTACTTCGCGGTGATGGCGGAGTGGGGCACGTCGATGAACTCCGTGGCACCGTCCGGCGCCTCGGTGAGGTCACCCGAGTAGTAGGCGCCGTCGCCGTGGTGGCTGGTCCACGACACCTGCCCCTTGAAGTCGAAGGCGGCGTTGAGCAGCACCGCGGACAGGTCGTAGTCGGTGCGCTGCCCCTTCTGCCGCCAGTACGCGAAGAACCGCAGGAGGTCGCCCTCCAGCCACGCCTTCGACCCGCGCGGCAGCACGTTGAACCCCTCTTCGGAGGCCTTGCCGGACAACGGGAGCACGACGTCGAGCGCCTCGGGCGCCACGCGCAGCTCCGAGACACCGGGCAGCCTGCGGACGAGCTCGTCCTCCAGCACGTCGACCAGGGCACCGACAACGGGGCTCGCGAGCGGCGGCCGGACGTCGTCCGTGACCCACGCCCGGCCGTTCCGGTTGGCGAAGACCCTCGCGGCGTCCGGCTTCTCGCGGTTCTGGAGGTGTTCGAGCACCGAGCAGAGCACGCGGCCGGACACCTCGGGCGCGGCGGCGCGCACGGCGTCCACGACCAGGTCCTGGTCCGCGCCGTACCGCAGCAGCCGGTCGAGCTGGCGCAGCAGCATCCCCGGTGCCGCGCCGAGGACACCGACGGCCGTGCGGAGGTCGCCCTCCTGGAACGCCAGCTCCACCCGTCCTGCGAACGACCTGACGACCTTCTCCCTGCGTGCCACCGCGAACACGTCCTGCGCGCACGGCAGCAGCTCGTACTCGTGCGGGTGCAGCCGTTCCCCGAGCCGCTTCCACGCTTCACGGTGCCGCGGCACGTCACCGAGCTTGCCGGGGTTGCTCCGCACGGTCTCGTCCAGCGCCGCCAGCAGGACCCGGCGCTCCGGCCGCCGGAACGACCGGAACCGGGTGGGCGTCCGCAGTGTCACGTCCCCGCCCGACGCCTGGCACGCCAGCCGCAGCACGTCCGTGACGGTGTCGACTGACGGCACGGCACCACGGGCCAGCCGGGCGGCGTTGACCACCGCGCGGTTCTCCCTGACCGGCACGGCCTCCGGCAGCTCGTCGGTCTGCTCGGCCAGCTCGGCGAGCAGGTGCAGGTCGGCCTCGCCCAGCGGCGTCGGGCTGCCGGCCAGCTCCAGGTAGAGGCGGCGGGTCTCCTCAGCCTCGGTCCCGCCGAGGTGCAGGACGGTGACGCGGTCCTTGACGGACGGGATCAGCGCGTCGTGCGCCTGGAGGAGCTCCTCGTAGGTGTGCCGGCGGGTGCCGTACTCCGGCAACGCGAGCAGGTTGAGCACGCCGTTCGCCGCGAGCTCGTCGGCAGGCACGTTCTTGAGCAGCGCGTCGCGCAGGCAGTGCGCCCAGAACTCGACGGTGTCCGGCACGCCGTGCGGGAAGTCCTTGAAGTAGGGGTTGTGCCGCACGTCGTCCCCGACGAGCCTGCGGACGGCATCCACGATCGTCCGGGTGTACGCGGCCGGGTTCTGCAGACCCGCCACGTGCTCCACGAGCTCCTTCGACGCCTTGAACCCCACCTGCACCAGCGCCGCGTCCAACCGCCTGGCTTCGGCCCGGCCGTCACCGGCGGCCCCGGTCGAGGTGGGCACGCGCAAGGTCCGGCCGATGAGGGTCATGAGCACCCGCTCAGTCAACCTCGCACGTCAACCGAGTAAGTGCACCCGTTCGGGGCCGATGTTGTTCTTCGCACAACGCCTACCTTCGAGTTCCATGAACGGTGACCCGTCCACCCCGTACAGCCGTGACCTCGGTGACGAGCTGCGCCAGATCCGCGAGCAGTGCACGACGTTCCGCGGGCGCAGGATCGCGCGGATGCTCGGGTGGGACCCCGCGAAGGTGTCGAACATCGAGCACGGGAAGGTGCGGGCGAGCGAGATCGACATCGTGCAGTACCTGGGGCGGTGTGGGCGGTCGCTGGAGTTCATCGAGGGGTTTCTGGACCGGTACCGCCGGGCCTTCGACCAGTACTTCGTGCAGGTGCCGACGAACCTGCGCACGATGGCGATGGCCGAGTCGGCCGCGCAGGTGATGTTCACCTACGACTTGACGTACATCCCGGGCCTGTTGCAAACCGAGGAGTACGCGCTTGCGTTGTACGAAGCCCGCGGCTCACTCCCTCCCGAGCTGATCGCGGCGGCCGTTCGCTTTCGGATGGAGCGGCAGACGATCTTGCAACGACCCAACCGTCCCACGTGCACCTTCTACATCCACGAGAGCGCCCTGCGCCTCAAAGTGGGCACGGACGCTGTCATGGAAGACCAGCTCATGCGGCTGCTCTTCCACACGCACATCCTGCGGATCGTGCCTGCCGCAAGTGGCCCTGCAGGCATCTTCCTGGGTAACTACGTGCTCTGGGAGTACGAGAAACGGGGCAGCGTCGCATACACGCATTCCGACCTCGCCAAGGTGTTCGTCCAAGATCAGGTTGGCGTCAAGCGCTGCAAGTCGATCTTTACGAAGCTAGATGCACTCGCCCTCAGTGAGGAACAATCGCGAACGATGGTGGCGGACCTCGCCAGCCGATCGCGGGAGGACCTCAATGGCCGGAAACTGCACTTGGCGTAAGAGCAGCTACAGCAGCGGCGACGAGGTCGACGACAACTGCGTCGAGGTGGCGTTCGCCGAGGTCGTGCGCGTGCGTGACTCCAAGAACGCCGCTGGCCCCGAGCTGGAGTTCAGCGCTGAGGCCTGGCGGGCGTTCGTCAGCGGCGACGAGCGCTAGTCGCCAGCCGCCTGCCACGTCACGCACTTGGGCCGCTTGCCCTCGTTCGCCAACAGCTCCCGCAGAACCTGCCGCACCAGGTCGAGCGGCACCTCCGAGTCGGCGGGGTACTCGTGCGCGGTGCCGTAGTACAGGAAGCGCACACCGTCGGGATTGACCTTCCCGCCTTTGCTGAACCACTCGCCGTCGTCGCCGGCGTAGCGGACGGCACCGAGCCCGGTGGCCTCGTCCACGCCGACCACCAGCTCGTGTGCGGGGTCCTCGTCGGCGGCCTCGTCCACGGCGTAGACCGTCGCCGACCGGTAGTCCGGTCCGGCGTTCAGCAGTTCGGTGAGGAAGCCGTCGATGTCACCGTCGCCGCGCAGGAAGCGCACGCTGGCACCGTGCTTGTACGAAGCCTCCAAGACATAGCTCATCCCTGGGCTTCCTTCCCCCGGTAGGTCCGCTGACCACCTGGCCAGTGGATTGTCACGGTCTGACCCGGCTTGAGGATTCTCGGCAAGAGGCGGTCGCAGGACCACCGGCCCTCGTCACACGGCGCGTTGTTGACGGCGAGCGTAACGCGCATGGACGACAGGGCGCGGAGGGCCGCGGCGAGCTTGACCTCGACGTGCGAAGCGACCCACAGGGTGCCCCTGGCCGGGCCGATCCCCAGCTCCGCCAGCACGCCGCGTGCCTGCTGCCAGTCGTGCTCGCCGCTGACGAGCGGACGCTCCACACCGTCCTCACCGACCCAGATCCCCGACGTCTTGCCGTTCTCCCGAGCGGGGAGCTTGGCGAGCAACGTCGCGCCGGGCGCAGGAACAGGTGCTGCTGGCAACGGTTCGTCGGCTCGACCGCTGCCCTCCAGCCTGTTCGCCACAGCCGTCACACCAGCGTGGATGGTGGTCAACCTGCGCTGCAACGCGTCGATGCCCGCGATCACCTGCGCGAACGTGTCGAGCACCTGGTGGATGTCGGCTTGGCCGCTTCCGGCTGCCGCCCGTTCGATGAGAACGTGCGCTTCCTCGGCGGCGTCAAGTGCGTTGGCGAGTTCGGCGAAGGGCAGCCGTTCCAGGCTTGCGCGCAACGCGGCGATGACGTCTCCGAGCGTTGCCACGCGCGTTCGTCAGCTGAGCTCGTACGGCACCGGCAACCCCATCGCCACCAGGAACCGCGCCGTCTTGACCTCGACGAACACCTCGGCACCGTCGAACGCGTCCACGTCCTCCCCTTCATCCCACGAGAAGGAGTCCGGGTCCTCGTCCTCGGCCAGGAACCCGCGGATCTCCTCGGCCGAAACGTGCCCAGCCCACGCGGCCAGTCCGGCAGCCTCACGCGAGACATCCGTGGGGTCGGACGCGCCGGGGTTCTCGAAGTACGTGCGCGGCGTCAGCCCCAGGTAGGCGACGCCGGTGCCAGGCCCAGCGGGCGCGTAGACGACCGAGGTGATGTCGCTGTCGTGGATGTCGATCCACAGCCACGGCTCGGTCAGCGGCGGCAGTTCGCCCTCGGACAACGTGGTCCAGGAGCCGTTCTCGTAGGCATAGGTGCCGAAGAATCCCACGACGGACATGAAAACAGGGGCCTCCCGCGACCCTGCGCGGGAGGCCCCTGTCAGGGCAGATCAGTAGCGGTAGTGCTCCGGCTTGAACGGGCCCTCGACGTCCACGTCGATGTACTCGGCCTGCTCCTTGGTGAGCTTGGTCAGCTCTCCGCCGAGCGCCTCCAGGTGGATGCGCGCGACCTTCTCGTCGAGCACCTTCGGGAGGCGGTAGACCTCGTTGTCGTACTCCTTGAACTTGGTGAACAGCTCGATCTGGGCGATCACCTGGTTGGAGAAGGAGTTCGACATGACGAACGAGGGGTGGCCGGTGGCGTTGCCCAGGTTCATCAGGCGGCCCTCGGACAGCACGATGATCGTGCGGCCCGACGGGAAGGTCCACTCGTCGACCTGGGGCTTGATGTTGGTCTTGCGGATGCCGGGGTAGCGCTGGAGGCCGGCCATGTCGAGCTCGTTGTCGAAGTGGCCGACGTTGCCCAGGATCGCCTGGTGCTTCATCTGGGCCATGTGCTCGACGGTGACGACGTCCTTGTTGCCGGTCGTCGTGATGACGATGTCGGCGATCGGCAGGACCGTCTCCAGGCGCGCGACCTGGTAGCCGTCCATGGCGGCCTGCAGGGCGCAGATCGGGTCGATCTCGGTGACGATGACGCGGGCGCCCTGGGCGCGCAGCGACTCCGCGGAGCCCTTGCCGACGTCGCCGTAGCCGCAGACGACCGCGACCTTGCCGCCGATCAGGACGTCGGTGCCGCGGTTGAGGCCGTCGACCAGCGAGTGGCGGATGCCGTAGCGGTTGTCGAACTTCGACTTGGTGACCGCGTCGTTGACGTTGATCGCGGGGAACAGCAGGTCACCGGCGGCGGCCAGCTGGTACAGGCGCATGACGCCCGTCGTGGTCTCCTCGGTGACGCCGCGGATGCCCTCGGCGATGTTCGTCCACTTCTTGCCGTCGCGCTCCAGCGACGCGCGCAGCGTGTCCAGGACGATGCCCCACTCCTCGGAGTCGTCCTCCGAGGCCGACGGGACGACACCGGCCGCCTCGTACTGCACACCCTTGTGGACCAGCAGCGTCGCGTCGCCGCCGTCGTCCAGGATCATGTTCGGGCCCTTGCCGTCGGGCCAGGTGAGCATCTGCTCGCAGGTCCACCAGTACTCCGGCAGCGTCTCGCCCTTCCAGGCGAAGCAGGAGACGCCCTTGGGCTCCTCCTCGGTGCCGTGCGGGCCGACGACGACGGCCGCGGCCGCGTGGTCCTGGGTCGAGAAGATGTTGCAGGAGGCCCAGCGGACCTCGGCGCCCAGGTCGACCAGCGTCTCGATGAGCACGGCCGTCTGGATGGTCATGTGCAGGGAGCCCGAGATGCGGGCGCCCTTGAGGGGGTGTGCACCGGAGTACTCGCGACGGAGCGCCATGAGGCCGGGCATCTCGTGCTCCGCCAGACGGATTTCCTTGCGGCCGAACTCGTGGAGTGACAGGTCGGCCACAGCGAAGTCGATGCCGTTGCGGGTCTGCAAGCGGTCCGCGGTCATTGCGAAGTCCTCCAAGGCACTTCGGAGAGGGTGTCGTGCGACCATACCGCCCTCACGATGCACCACTATGACCTCACGTCGGGTGAGGGAGGTCTGGGGTGTTCATTGCGGGCCCCGACACACGGGTGGTCGAACTGCGGGTGCACGGTGTGCAGGGGACGACGCCGCAGACGCTGGTCGACGCCGTAGCGGCCGTGGACGTCGCCGGAGACGGGCTGGGGCGCATCGTGCGCCCCGCCGACAGACTCCGCAGGCCCGCGCCCGGTCCCGTGCTCCAGACGGAGAGCCGGTCCGTGCCCCGGGTCGTCGAGGGCTACCTGTGGGGCGGGATGACGTCCGGTGGTGTGGCCAAGGCCACGTGGGCGCTGCTCTTCCCGTTCAGCATCGCCAACGTCGCCCACTGGATGCTGCCCCCCGTTCCCGATCAGAACCTGCCGGCGCACCTGCTGGGGCTCGGTCTGCGGTCGTTGCTGCGGGTGTTCGCGCTGCTGCTCACGGCACTGCTGATCGCGCAGGTCTCGGTGGTGAGCCTCGACCTGCTCGCCGCGCAGTGCCTGCGTCCCGGCACCGGCTGCCTGACCAGCATTCCGGCCGAGGCGCGCACCTTCCCCTGGTTCCGGGCGTTCCTAGGACTTTTCCCAATCATCGCGTTGCTGGTCGTCATGCGCCGGATCTCGCACGTCGAGTGGCGGATCGAGCGCCGCGAGATCGCCGAGGCGGAGAAGGAGGAGCGGCAGCCGTCCTCCGGCCTGCCCGGCGCGCACGTGGCGACCGACCCGGACACGCCGGCGCTGCGCTCGCTGCACGTCGTGATGGGCCTGGCGACGGCCGCGCTGATCGCGCTGGGTGGGCCGTTGCAGCAGCTCACGGCCTCGGGGCCGATGGGGGTCGCGATCACCGCGGCGTGGGTCGCGTCGCTGGTGTTCATCGGGTTGTGCCTGGTCAGCGCGTTGCTGCTGGACGACCCGACGGGCGGCGCACCCCACCGCGGCGGGCGGTGGTTGCGGGCCGCGTTGTCGCGCAGGCCGCGCCGGGTGTTCCTCGCGCTGGCGGCGGTGCTGGTGCTGGTCACGCTGGGTTTGCAGGAACAGCTGCCGGACCGGGTGCCGGGCGCCGACGTGACCGTGCAGGTGATCGCGCTGCTGATGGCGTTCGTGCTCGTGCTGTTCGGGCTGGTGCTGGTGCCCGCGGCGGTGCTGGCCCGCGGGACGTGGAAGGACCTGCCGCGCGAGCTGCGGCCGTGGGCCGGTGGCTGGTTCGCCGCGCCGGTGCTCGCGGTCGCGGGGCTGCTGGGTGGCGGGTTCGGTGCCGGGATCGCGCTGCCGGTGCGCAAGGCGCTCGGCGAGGAGCTGCACCTGCCGGTCGGGTACGGCTACATCACGCTGCTGTGGGGTGTGGCGGGCGCGTTGGCGTTGCTGAGCACGTTCGCGGTGGCGTCGTTCACCGGCGCGGTGCGCTGGCGGGCGTTCCGCAAGGGCAAGCTGTGGGCGCGTGAGGCGTCGTTGCTGCACTCCGGCCGGATGCGCGACCTGCGGGCCGCGACGCGGGCGTGGTGGTGGGCGCGCTGGGAGCGCAACCACGGCCACCACCTGATGATGATCGTGGCGTTCGTGCTGGTCACCGGTGCCGTGATCGCGACCGTCCTGCGGGTGCGGGACGTGCCGCTGGCGGCGTGGACGCGGCCGTTCTCGGCGTTCGGCGTGGGCGTGCTCGGCCTGCTCGCCGTGTCGCTGCTGCGGGCGGTCTACCTGGCCGCGCGGCAGCCGGAGTCCGGGCGGCGGCTCGGGATCATCGCGGACATCGCGCAGTTCTGGCCGCGGGAGGCGCACCCGATCGTGCCGCCCTGCTACGCGCTGAAGGTCGTGCCGGAGCTGGTGTCGCGGGTCGAGGACCACCTGCGCGACCCCGGCACGCGCGTGGTCCTGTGTGGACACTCGCAGGGCTCGCTGCTCGTCGCCGTCGCGGCCGCGCGGCTGCTGGAGTCGCTGCCGCCGCAGGACCGGGAGCGGATCGGGCTCGTCACCGCGGGTTCGCAGCTGCAGTGGGCCTACCCGCGGGCGTTCCCGGCGGTGGTGCCGCACGCGTCGCTGGCGCGGCTGGCCGGTGGGCTCGACGGCCGCTGGCGCGCGTTGTGCCGGGGCACGGACCCGCTGGGCGGTGCGGTGACGACGTGGCGGCGGCAGGTGTTCGACGGCATGCTGCTCGGCGCCGGCTACCGCGAGGACGGGTCGGAGGGCGCGCTGGCACCGGCGTTGCGCGGGCCGACGGGAGCGCTGGTGCTGGGCGGCGACCACTGGCTGCCGGACCCGCAGCGGGGGCCGTTCCCCGGCCGGCGCTGGCGGTCGGGCGTGTCAGCGCACTCCGACTACACCTCGGACCCGGAGTGGGACCGGGCCGTGGCCATCGCGGCGGGGCTGATGCGGGTGGACACGCCGGAGGCGCCGTCGCTGCCCTTCGCGCGCAAGCCGAATATCGGGTCGCGGGACACCCTCGGCGGCTCATAGTGTCGCGGTCATGCTGACCGGGGATCTCGTGCGCCTGCGTCCCGTCGAGCCGGAGGACGCCGACGCGTTCTACCGCTGGCACAACGACGAGGACGTCATGCGCTGGTTGCAGAGCTACTTCCACGAGTCGCTGGCGGCCATCCGCAAGCGCTTCGCCGACCGCCAGGAGAACCGGCACGACAAGGTCACCCTGTGCATCGAGACGCTCGACGAGGGCCGGCTCATCGGCGTGGTCGCGCTGCGCGACGCGGACCCGGTCAACGCGCGGGCCGAGGTCGACATCTACATCGGCGAGAAGGAGTACTGGGGCGGCGGCTACGGCACGGACGCGCTGCGCGCGATCTGCCGGTACGGGTTCGACACCATGCGGCTGCACTCGATCGAGCTCGGCGTGGTCGAGGCGAACGAGCGTGCCGTCAAGTCCTACAAGAAGGTCGGCTTCCAGGTCGACGGGCGGTTGCGGCAGTCGTTCTACCGCGACGGCGAGTGGCATGACTCGTTGCTGATGTGCGTGCTGCGCGACGAGCTCACGTGAGGGCGGGCGCGAGGTGGCCGATCGCCTCGCGCAGGTGCTCCTCCACGGTCGCCGCCGGCACCACGACCAGGCCGGACGGCCGCACGTCCACCCACCGCCGCACCGCCAGCCTGGCCGCCGCCGACACCGCGGCCGCCAGCACGGCCGCCCCGAGCGGGTCCTTGCCCAGCCGCTGCTCGATCACCTCGGCGATCGGTGGTTCCACCGCGGTGACCGAGTCGAGGTAGGCCTCCCGCAGCGACGGCGTAGAGGTGACCAGCGCGAGCGCCTCCGACGGCGGCTCCCGGTACTGGGCGGCGAACGCGGCGACGATCGAGTCGACCAGCGGTTCGTCGGCGGGCCGTTCCCGCAGGGCCGCGGTGACCTGCAACGCGCGCGTCGCCGTGATGCCCGCGACGATCGCGTGGTCGCGGCTCGGGAAGTAGTTGTTGTAGGTGCGCGGTGAGACGTTCGCGGCCTCGGCGATCTCGTCGACCCGCACGTTGTCGACGCCCTTGTCCAGGGCCAGGCGCAGTGCGGCGGCCGCCAGCGCCGCTCGGGTCTCGGTCTTCTTGCGCTCACGCAGTCCCACGGCGATCACTGTAGAGACCTGCCGGGCCATCGGGGACACCTGTTGCAACACGATCACTACCGATTGACTTTCGATAGATGGCTACCGATACTCGATGCATGATTGCTGAGCGTTGGGCGGTGACCGCCCTGCGGGTCTTCCTCGTGGTCCTGTTCGGGATCCTGGTCGTGTTCGAGACGATGTCGTTGCCGGGCCAGTTCCGGCACATGGCGGAGACGAGTCCGAACGACGCGCACCTGAGGTGGCCCGCGACGATCATCACGGTGTTCTGGGTGGTGTGCGTGCAGGTCGTGGTGGTCGCCACGTGGAAACTGCTCACGCTGGTGCGCAAAGATCTGATCTTCACGGAGGCCGCGCTCAAGTGGGTCGACGTGATGATCTGGGCGATCACGGCGGGCTGGGTGGTGCTGGTGTCGGTGTTCCTGTGGGTCGGTTTCAACGCCGACGACCCCGGCCTGCCGATGTTGCTGTTCCTGCTGACGACCGGCGTCACGGTGGTGGGGCTCGTGATGGTCGTGATGCGGGCACTGCTGCGGCGGGCGACGACGTTGCGCACCGACATGGAAGCGGTGATCTGATGGCCATCGTCGTGCGCATCGACGTCGAGCTGGCCAAGCGCAAGATGAGCGTCGGCGAGTTCGCGGAGAAGGTCGGGCTGACACCGGCCAACGTCGCGGTGCTGAAGAACGGCCGCGCGAAAGCCGTGCGGTTCAGCACGCTCGAAGCCATGTGCCGGGTGCTGGAGTGCCAGCCCGGCGACCTCCTGGAGTTCGTGGACGAGGACGCCGAGGAGCTCCTCAGCTGAGCCGCTTCGCCAGTCGGTCGGCGGCCTCGTGCCGCCCCGACTGGGCGAGCAGGCCCACCGGTGCCAGCACGTAGTCGCGGTCCACGGTGATCTCCGCGGTCCGCAGCACGGGCCGCAGCACCGGGTCGCCGCGCAACGCCTCCTCGACCGGCGTGATGTCGGCCATGTGCCGGAACACACCGCCGGACAGCACGAGCAGGCCCGCGCCGTGCGGGCCGAGCTGGCCGTCGACCTGCCGCAGGTGCCTGCGGACGGCCAGGATCGCGGCGAACGACGCGAGCTTCGTGTCCACGGCCGGGTCCTCCGGCAGCCAGCCGACGTCCTCGGCCCGCCGCTGCGCCTCCGCGGTCAGGTCCTCGGTGGTGAGGCGTTCCGCGTGCGCCTCCTTGACCACTCCCGGAGCGGACCAGCGCATGCCGAGGTCGCCCTCGACGGTGCGGCGGTCCGGTGGCAGGGCGACGGTCCGCTCCACGCCCTCGCTGTCCGCTGTGGACACCGCGGAGTAGACGTCCGTCGTGGCACCGCCGACGTCGACCACGAGCACCGCTCCCTCGCGGTCCTGCGCGGCCAGCCGGGACACGCCTCCCAGCACCGCGTCGGGGGTGACGGCCCGCACCAGCCGCCGGAACCGCGGGCCCCTCGACAGGCCCTTGCCGCCGATGACGTGCTGCAGGAACGCCTCCCGGATCGCCCGGCGAGCGGGTTCGGGGGCGAGCCTGCCGACGTCGGGCAGCACGTTCGGGCAGGCGACGACGGTCCGGTTGTGCAGCAGCCGCAGCGCTTCCGGCTGCGCCTCGACGTTGCCGGCCAGCACGATCGGCACGGCCACGCGGGCCAGCTTGCCCGCGTTGTGCAGCAACACCGACTGGTCGCCGCCGTCCGTGCCGCCGACCAGCAGCACCAGGTCGGGTGCACTCGCACGCAACGCCTTCACGTCCACCGGCCCCGCGCTGACGTGCACGACCTTGGCGCCCGCGCTCAGCGCCACCCGGTATCCGGCCTCGGCGCTGACCACGCGTTCCTGGCCGACGACCGCCAGCCGCAGCCCGCCACCGGCCGACGAGCACGCGAGGACCTCACCGTCGCCCACGCTCGCGCGCAGTGCGTCGACGCCCCGCAGCACCTCGGGTGGGGTGGTCGGGTGCTGTCCCGTGCGGACCAGCTCGCCCTCCTCGGTGACGAGAGCGGCCTTGGTCCAGGTGGAACCGACGTCGAGGCACAGGATCACGAGGCAAGCTAACGCACCATGAAGCTCCCGCCCAAGGTGATCCTCGAAGGCACCCGTCTGACCGGCAAGACGGACCCGGCCGACGCGCTCAACGAACACCCCCGCCTCGTCGGTCACCGGAAGTACCGCTACCACTCACCGCTGAGCTACTGCTCGTGGATCGTCGACCGGTTCCACCTGTCCACAACGGCCTTCCAGGCTTGGGGCGTCGGAGGCACAACGTCTGCCGACGTGCTCAGTTGTCGGCCTTCTCGTGCACGACCTCCATGAGCTCGCCGAGCTGCGCGAGCTGGTCCGGCGTGAAGAGGTCGACGAGGTACTCGCGCACGGTCTCCACGTGACCGGGCGCGGTGGTCGTGAGCAGCTCCCGTCCGGCCTCGGTGAGGACGGCGACGATGCCGCGCTCGTCGGACTCGTGCGGTTCGCGCCGCACGAGCCCGCTCTTCTCCAGCTTGCCGATCTGGTAGGTCAGCGAGCTCTTCGACACGACCACCCGCCGGGCCAGCTCGGTCATCCGCATGCGGTTGCCGGGCTGTTCGGACAGCACGACCAGCACGTTGTACTGCGCGTGCGAGAGCCCCGCGTCGCGCTGCAGCTGCTGTTCGATCTGCCGTTCGAGGAGGTGGTACGCCTGGACGAAGTGGTGCCAGGCGTACGTCTCCTCCTCGGACAGCCACCGCGGGTTCGCCATGGCTCGCAGATTAGTTGGTGGGCGTCTTCTGGTTGCCCTTGGCGAGCAGCGAGTTCCGCCGGCTGTAGATGAAGTAGGCACCGACACCGAGCGCCATCCACACGAGGAACCGGATCCAGGTGAACACGGTCAGGTTCAGCATCAGCCACAGGCAGGCGAGGATCGCGAGGATCGGCACCAGCGGCACGAGCGGCACCTTGAACCCGCGCGGCAGGTCCGGCCGGGTCTTGCGGAGCACCAGCACACCGGCGGACACGAGGATGAACGCGAACAGCGTGCCCACGTTGACCATCTCTTCGAGCGTGCCGATCGAGGTGAAGCCGGCCGCGATGGCGACGACGATCCCGATGATGACCGTGATCCGCGTCGGCGTGCCGTGCTTGCCGGTCTTCGCGAGCCCGCGCGGCAGCAGCCCGTCGCGCGACATCGCGAACAGCACCCGGCTCTGGCCGAGCATCAGCACCATGACGACGGTGGTCAGACCCGCGAGCGCACCGACCGAGATGACGGTCGCCGCCCACGTGACCCCGTTCTCGGCGAACGCACTGGCGAGCGTCGCACGCGACCCGTCGGCCTGGGTCTTGAGCTTCTCGTAGGGCACCATGCCCGTGATCACCAGCGACACCGCCACGTACAGCACGGTGACGATGGCGAGCGAGCCGAGGATGCCGCGCGGCACGGCCTTCTGCGGGTTCTTGGTCTCCTCCGCCGTGGTCGCCACGACGTCGAACCCGATGAACGCGAAGAACACGAGGCTCGCGGCCGCGAGCAGCCCCAGCGTGCCGTACGAGCTGCCGCCGAAGCCGGTGATCGCGCTCAGCAGCGACTGGTCGACCCCGCTGTGCGCACCGCCACCGGTCTCCGCGGGAGGGATGAACGGCGTGTAGTTCTCCGCCTTGATGTACTGGACGCCCAGGATGATCACCAGCAGCACCACGGCCACCTTGACCGTCGTGATGACGGTGCTGACCCGCGAGCTGAGCTTCGTGCCCACCACCAGCAACGCCGACAGCGCACCGATCAGCACCACCGCGCCCCAGTCGAACTGCAGCGGCCCGAGCGCGACCGTCGTCTTGACCTGGACACCGAGCTGCGCCAGCACCGTCTGCAGGTAGATCGACCAGCCCTTGGCCACCGCGGCAGACCCGAGCGCGAACTCCAGCACCAGGTCCCAGCCGATGATCCACGCCGCGAACTCGCCGAACGTGGCGTACGAGAACGTGTACGCGCTCCCCGCCACCGGCACCGTGGACGCGAACTCCGCGTAGCACAACGCCGCCAGCGCACACGCGATCGCCGCCAGCACGAACGCCAGCGACACCGACGGCCCCGCCAGGTTGCCCGCGGTGCTCGCGGTGAGCGTGAAGATGCCGGCACCGATCACGACCGCGACACCGAAGACGGTCAGGTCCCAGGCGGTGAGCTCCTTGCGGAGCTTGGTGTCCGGCTCGTCCGTGTCCGCGATCGACTGCTCGATGGACTTCGTGCGCCACAACCCGTTGCCCGGCACGATCGATACCTCCTCAATGGAACGCGTTCGGCCCACCCTAGAGGTATCACCAGGTGAGATGCCCGCAGCTGTGTTCGGACGTTGTCAGGACTTCCGTGCTTCCCGATCCCGAACGCGGCGAAACCCGCCGCGGCGAAGCGAGACGGGTTCCGGAGGTGTTCGAGGTTTTCTCGGGCGGTTCCGCGGTGAGCAGCTTCCCCGCCGAACGCCGCGATCGTCCGCCTGGGCGGAGAAGGGGAGTCACCCAGGCACCCTTCTTGCCCGGTTGGCTCCCCTTCTCCGGCCTGGTTCGCAGTGCGACCGCACAAGGCCCGCTCACGGCGAAGCCCGCCCCGGCCGAGACCGGGACGGGCTTCGACTGCACAACCGTCAGGCGCTGGTGACCGTCGTCCGGTCCAGGTCCGGCTCCAGGTAGATGAGCCGCGCGTGCGGCACCTTGCCCCGCACCCGCTGTTCCGCGTCGTTGATGGCCTGCGCGACCTCGTCGAGCGGGAGCTGCGGCTCCAGCGCGATCTTCGCCGCGACCAGCAGCTCCTCGGGGCCGATGTACTGGGTCTTGATGTGGATGACGCGCTGCACCTTGCCCGCGGCGAGCTCGTCGCAGATCACGTCGAGGTCGGAGTCGGAGGCGCCCTCGCCGATCAGCAGCGACTTCATCTCGATGATGAGGATCACGGCGATGATGCCGAGCAGCACGCCGATCGCGATGGTGCCGAGCGCGTCGAAGACCGGGTTGCCGGTGACCATGGTGAGGCCGACGCCGAGCAGTGCCAGCAGCAGGCCGATGAGTGCGCCGAGGTCCTCCAGCAGCACGACCGGGAGCTCCGGGGTGCGGGAGTTGCGGATGAAGCCCCACCACGAGGCGTCGCCCTTGATCTTCTTCGACTCGTTGATCGCGGTGACGAAGCTGTAGGACTCCAGGCCGATCGCGACGACGAGGATGCCGACCGCCACGAGCGGGCTGGTGAGGCCCTCCGGGTGCTGCAGCTTGTGGATGCCCTCGTACAGCGCGAAGACCGAGCCGAGGGTGAAGAGCATCAGCGCCACCACGAACGACCAGAAGTACCGGTCGCGGCCGTAGCCGAACGGGTGCAGCCTCGTGGCCCTGCGCTGGGCCGTCTTCTGCCCGAGCAGCAGCAGGCCCTGGTTCGACGTGTCCGCGAGCGAGTGCACCGACTCGGCGAGCATCGACGACGAGCCGGTGATCAAGAATCCGGTGAACTTGGCCACCGCGATACCGGCGTTCGCCAGTAGCGCTGCGACGATGGCCTTGGTTCCGCCCCCTGCTGACACGCCTGTCTCCTCGCACCTGTCCCGGCCGGAGCCGGTCCGCTTTGTCCGGTCGTGAACCTTAGTCCGTTCCCGCCGTGGCGCGGAAAAGTTGAGCGGATTCAACACCATCCGGTCGAACGAGCACCGCCGGGTCCGACGCGGGCAGCCACACGGACTGGCCGCGGGTCAGGGTCAGCTCCTCGCCGCGGGAGTTGGACAGCACCGCGGCGCCGTCCGTGCAGATCATGATCTGCGGGCCGTCGTGGTCGAGCCGGGTCTCGCCGGTGAGGTCCAGGCGGGACAGCTCGAACTCCGGCGCGGGCGTCCGGTAGACCCGCACGCCGGGCGCGACCTCCTCGCCGGTCGACACGGGCATGTCGCCGCAGGCGAAGTCGAGCACGCGCAGCAGCTCCGGCACGTCGACGTGCTTCGGCGTGAGACCGCAGCGCAGCACGTTGTCCGAGTTGGCCAGGATCTCGATGGCGGTGCCGCGCAGGTAGGCGTGCAGGTTGCCGGCGGGCAGGTGGATCGCCTCGCCCGGCTGCAGCACGATGCGGTTCAGCAGCAGCGCGGCCAGCACCCCCGCGTCACCGGGGTAGGACTCGCCCAGCTCCAGGATCGTGCGGCACTCCAGGTCGAACTCGCCGCGCTCCTTCACGTGCAGCACGCACGCGTCGAGCACCTGCGGCAGCAGCGACGAGAGCGACGTCTGCGGCAGCGTGATCAGCATCGTGAACAACGCGCGCAGGCCCGACGAGTCGGGCTGGGCGACGAGCATCTCGGTGTACGGCGCGAGGTCGGGTGCGTCGAGCGACCGCAGCAGCGCCGCCGTGCGGTCGGGCGCCCGGAAACCCGCGAGGGCGTGGAACTCGGTCAGCGCGCAGATCAGCTCCGGCTTCGCGGCCGGGTCCTTGTAGTTGCGCACCGCGGCGTCGCGCGGCACGCCCGCGGCCTCCTCGGCGGCGAAGCCCTCGGCGGCCTGCGCGGCGGACGGGTGCGCCTGCAGGCTGAGCGCCTCCTCGGCGGCGAGCACCTTGAGCAGGAACGGCAGCCGGCTGCCCCACCGGTCGGTCAGGCGCCGTCCGAGCTGGGCGTCGGGGTCCGCTGTCAGCAGGTCGAGCAGCGAGTGCTCGGTGCCGTCGGCGCCGACCACGCGGGACGGGTCGCCGGGGTGGGCGCCCATCCACAGCTCGGCTTCGGGATGAGGTGCGGGCACCTCCTTCCCGAGCAGCTCTGCGATGGCCGTGCGTGATCCCCACGCGTACGGCCTCACCGCGTTGTGCAGCAGGTCCACTTCTCGTTCAGCTCCCCAAACTCAGTACGGGTTGCCGCCGAGCGTTCCGGCGGCCAGCCCGAGGTACAACGCGGCGAGCTCGAAGCGGAGCGCGAGCAGCGCGGCGCTGACCGCGTCGCCTCCCGCCACCACCTCGACCGCCGGTTCGAGCACGTCGGCACCGGGCAGCGCGTCCTCGGCGGCGCGCCGCAGCGCCTCGGCCACGGGGCCCTGGCGCACGGCCAGCAACAGCACGCGGACGAGTCCACCGGTCTCGTCGTCCGGGTCGGCGAACAGGTCCGCGTCGGAAGTTCCCTGCACGGCCCGCCGGTGCAGCACCGGGCGGGTCAGTGCCTGCGGATACCCGGCGACGTCGGAGGCAACCCCGGCGAACGCGGCCAGCACGCCCGCGCCGTGCACCCCGACGGACGTGGCGACGTCGTCGAGGCCCCACAGCAGCGGCGTGCGGTCGGCCACACGCAGGGCCAGCGACTTCGCCGGGTTCACGAACGACTCGTGCACCGGGTGGTTGCGCTCGGCCTCGCGGTCGAGCTCGTCGGCGATCAGGTCGACGTCCACCTTCAGCAGGCCGAGCGAGCCCAGCACCGTGAGCCACGCGGTGAGCGCGCGGTGGAAGCTGAAGCCCGGCGGCACGTCCACGCGCGGCGGCAGCAGCACCGCCCTGCCCGCGGCCGCGGCGGCGACCGGGCCGGAGTCCGGCGCGGTCACCAGGGTCCGCGCGCCCCTGCGGGCGGCGCGGTCGATCGACTCGGCGAGCACCCGGTCACCGGGGTCCTCGGTGTGCGCGAGCACGACGTCGAGCGCGCCGACCCACGGCGGCACCTCGTCGGACACCACGACCGGCACCGAGCACCCCGGACCGAGCAACGCCACGACGACGCCCGCCACCGCGACGGCGTGACCGGGCCGGGTGACCAGGACGACCGCGCGGGGGCGTTCGGCGAAGACCCGGTCCACCCCCGCCTCGGCCGCGGCCTCCGCAGTGGCGCGCACCTGGGCGCCGGCCCGTGCGGCGGCACGCAGCCAGCCGCCCGTGTCGGCGTCGGCGAGGCGGCTCGAGTCGTCGAGCAGCGTGTCGTCGAGCACCTACGTCACCCAGCCGACGGCGGCTCGACCGCCTCGTCGAGCAGCAGGACCGGGATGCCGTCGCGCACCGGGAACGAACGGCCGCACGCGGTGCACGTGAGGAAGTCCGCCTCCGGGTCGTCCGGCGTCCCGAGCCGCAACGGGGCGTGCTCGGGGCACGGGCAGGCCAGGATGTCCAGCAACTGCTCTTCGAGCTTGACGGCCACTTCTGTTCTCTCCTCAGCCCCGCACGATCGCCAGGACCTCGTCGCGCAGTGCGGCGACGGCCTCGGCGTTGGCGGCTTCGACGTTCAGGCGCAGCAGCGGCTCGGTGTTCGAGGCCCGCAGGTTGAACCACGCGCCGTCCGGCAGCTGCACGGTGAGACCGTCGAGCTCGTCCAGCGCGACGCCGTCCCGCGAGCCGAACGCCTCCTTGATGGCGGCGATGCGACCGGCCTGGTCGGTGACCGTGGAGTTGATCTCACCGGAAGCGGAGTAGCGCTCGTACGCGCTGGTCAGCGCGGAGAGGGGGCCGTCCTGCTCGCCCAGCGCGGCCAGCACGTGCAGCGCGGCCAGCATGCCGGTGTCGGCACGCCAGAAGTCGCGGAAGTAGTAGTGCGCGGAGTGCTCGCCACCGAAGATGGCACCGGTCTTGGCCATCTCCTCCTTGATGAACGAGTGGCCGACGCGCGTGCGCACGGGCTTGCCGCCGTGCTCGGTGACGATCTCCGGGACGGCGTGCGAGGTGATCAGGTTGTGGATGACCGTGCCGCCGGGGTCCTTGGCCAGCTCGCGCACGGCCACGAGCGCGGTGATCGCGGACGGGCTGACCGGGTCGCCGTTCTCGTCGACGACGAAGCAGCGGTCGGCGTCGCCGTCGAACGCCACACCGGCGTCCGCGCCCTCGGCCTTGGTGCGCTCCTGGAGGTCGACGATGTTCTTCGGGTCGAGCGGGTTCGCCTCGTGGTTGGGGAAGCTGCCGTCGAGCTCGAAGTACATGGGGACGACCTCGACGGGCAGGCCCTCGAACACCTGCGGCACCGTGTAGCCGCCCATGCCGTTGCCCGCGTCCACGACGATCTTGAGCGGGCGGATGGTCTTCAGGTCGACCAGCTGGTTCAGGTAGGCCGCGTACTCGACGAGCATGTTCCGCTCCTCGAACGTGCCCGGTTCGACGCCCTCGGCGTCGGGCACCTGGTTCTCCGCGTCCTGGCGGATCTGCGCGAGACCGGTGTCCTGGCCGACCGGGCTCGCGCCCGCGCGGCAGAGCTTGATGCCGTTGTACTGCGCCGGGTTGTGGCTCGCGGTGAACATCGCGCCGGGCAGGTCGAGCTTGCCGGAGGCGAAGTACAGCATGTCGGTGCTGGCGAGACCGATGCTGATCACGTTGACGCCCTGCGCCTGCGCGCCCTCGGCGAACGCCCTGGACAGCTCGGGCGAGGAGTCGCGCATGTCGTGCCCGATCACGATCGCGGGTCCGCCGACCAGGCGGGCGAAGGCCGCCCCGAAGTCGCGAACCACACCGGCGTCCAGCTGTTCGCCGACCACCCCGCGGATGTCGTACGCCTTGACGATGCCGGACAGGTCACGCACGCCGCACACTCCCGAAACTCGCTCTTGACGGCCACTGCCAGGGCAGCCTACCGGCGAGCAGATCAGCGACGCGTGTGGTCGTGGGTTGAGTGGCTCAGTCCTCGTGCGGATCCGGAAGAACGCGCAGGTGACCGCGCCGCTGGGTCCCCGCCGGGACCTCGGGCAGCTTCGGGGTCACATCTGCTCGTCCGGCCTCGCGCACGGCCTCGGCAAGCGCCGTCAGGTCGTCCACGCTCGGCTCGGGGGCCGCGAACTCACCCTGATGCCTCACGACCTCCCAGCCGCGCGGCGCCGTGAGCCGCATCGCGTGCTCCTCGCACAGGTCGTAGCTGTGCGGTTCGGAGTACGTGGCGAGCGGTCCGACGACTGCGGTGGAGTCCGCATAGGCGTAGGTGAGCGTGGCGACAGCCGGGTTAGCACACCCGGTTCGCGAGCACCGTCTCACGCTCCGCACGATCCGGGACGATAGCGCGTCCACGCGGGGCTGTGTGTGAGGCACGCTGTGTTTGCTCCCGCGGGACAGCAACTAGGCTGCTGGGTTGTGGTGATGGCACGGGGTTCACGGCGGCAGGATTCGCCGCGTCGGCGCAGTCGCGACCGGCACGGCAGGGGCCTGCGCGGTCCGCTCTACCCGGCCACCCTGCCCGCGGCCCGCTCACGGGCGGAGCGCTTCGACGCTCTGGTGATCGAGGCGCTGGAGCCCATCGAGGCCCGCTGGCGCACCGAGCTCACCCAGCTCGACGTGGCCGTCGACGACGTGCCCGACGTGCAGGTGGAGGGCGAGGACGGGGTCGTCGAGGACGGCAACGTGCCGCTCGCGCGCCTGCTGCCCGCGGGTTCGGACCAGCGCGCCCGCATCGTGCTGTACCGCCGGCCGCTGGAGGCCCGCGCGAAGGACGGCGCGGACCTCGCGGACCTGGTGCACGAGGTGCTGGTGGAGCAGGTGGCGAACTACCTCGGGCTGGACCCGGACGTGATCGACGAGGGCTGAGGCCCCGCCGACTGTCGGACCCCGCGACTAGAATCAAAATCGGGGGATCCCGGCGCCGTCGTGTGTGTGGAAACACGCACGGCACCTACAGCGGCCCGCCCACGCACGGCACCTGTGGCAGCCCGCACACGCACGACACCCACGGCGGCCCGCCACCCATGACACCCACGGCGGCCCGCACACCCACGACACCTACGGCGGCCTGCTCACGCCTGGCGCCGCCGCGTGGGGATCGCCGTCAGCACCGTGAACAACGCCACCGCGGCCTGCGCGAGCAGCAGCAGGTCCCGCAGCGTTGTGCTCATCGTCACCCTCACCTCGGCCCCCGCCCCCGGCAGCGGCACGCCGACGAGGTGGCCCCAGGACCGCACGACCGGCACCTGCTGACCGTCCACGAACACCTCCCAGCCCGGTTCGTCCTCGGCCGCGAGCACCAGCACCCGCCCGTCGGAGCCCGGCGAGACCCGCACCGCCACGTCCGGCAGCGTCACGTTCACCGGCGCCACCTCCGCTGCCGGTTCCGCGGGCGGGTCGCCGCCGGTGCGCGCGCGGCGGGCCAGTTCCGGCGGCAGCAGGACGCCGGTGTCGGACACCAGCCGGATGCGCAGCACGGGACGGCCCGCGGTCGTCGGTGCCGCCACCGACACCAGCTCCCCCGCCGCGGCACGCACGCGATCGGCGTCCGCGGCGGTGGGCAGCACCACAAACGACACGCCGGACGACGCCGCTTGGGCCAGCGCCACCCCCACGGCGGAGGACGACCCGTCGAGCAGGGACGTGGTCCACCGGCGCAGGCGTGCGGGTGAGGACGTGGTCGGCACGAGGTCGTCGTCGCCGAAGGCGGGCATGCGGCCGGCCACCTGGCGGGTCGGGGTGCCGAGGACCAGCACCGACCGGCCCGACCGACCCAGCTCCGCTGTCAGCGACGCGCTCAGCTGCTCGCCACCGCCGGCGCGCAGCGGACCGGTCCGCAGGTCGAGCACCCCCGCGACACCCAGGCTGGCCAGCGTCACCACGCCCACGGCGTACACCGCGCGCCGCACCCGCAGCCGACCGGCGACGCCCGGCGTGACACCGCGCCGGCACCCGGCCAGCACCACCCAGACGAGGCCCCAGGCGAGGATCACCAGCGGTGTTCCCGGCCAGGCGTGGAAGGCGGTGACCGCGGCCAGCGCGCCGATCGCCAGCACGACCACGAACAGGCCGGGCAGCATCGCCGCGTTCGGGCGCAGGACCGCGGCGGCGAACGCGGCGGCCGCGAAGACCGAGCACACGATCAGGTTCGGCGGCGGTGAGGAGTAGGCGGCGCCGAGGCCGTTCAGGACCATCTCGGGGTGCTGCAGCAGGACGGCGGGCCACGGCAGC
The DNA here is from genome assembly GCF_055608075.1 of Lentzea sp. NPDC036949. Lineage (NCBI taxonomy): Bacteria > Bacillati > Actinomycetota > Actinomycetes > Pseudonocardiales > Pseudonocardiaceae > Lentzea > Lentzea sp. NPDC036949. The sequence continues at coordinate 76,740 of NZ_JBVJRA010000008.1, read as the reverse complement.
AGCAGCGCCATCGGCAGCAGGACGATCGCGAACAGCGCGGCGATCCGGCGGGCACCGCCCGACACCGCCACGAAGCCGACCAGGGCCCCCACCAGCGCCACCACGTGGCTCAGCGGCGAGAACGCGCCGAGCACCGCGACGCCGACGGCCGTTCCCGAGGCCATGGCGAGCCATGCGTGCGTGGATGACGCGCGCAAGACCGCGTACACGCCGGCGAACACCAACGGCGTGACGATGTGCACGACGACGACGTCCAGGCGCCCTTCGGCAACGGCGGTCGTCGACACGGGCAGCAAGCCGTAGAACGCGGCGACCACCGCGCGCACGGAACGCCGTACGCGCATGCCACGGGAAGCGATGTACGCCGACAAGGCCGCCAACGGGATGTCACCCAGGAGCAACAGTGCGACCGCGAACCGGGGCCCGCCCGGCACCAGGCCGAGGAACGCCAGCGCCGCGGGAGCCGGGGCTGCTGTTCCGCCGGCCACCGGGTGCCACGACGCCAGGTACGCCGACCACACCTCGCCGAGCGACCCGACCGGCAGCAGCCGGCCGCCCGCGAGGTCCAGGCCGAGCCGCGACCAGTTCGCCACCACCGCCAGCGCCGACAGCCCCAGCAGCAGCAACACCGGTGGTGCCAGCACCAGCGACCGCAGCACCCGGCCCTGGTCGACCTCGACGAACACCATGTCGCGGCGCGGTCCCGGTGAGGGCCGCGGCTTGGGCGACGGCCGCAGCGCACCCGGCAGCGCCGCGTCGACCGTGACCACGACGGGCGGGCGGCGCAGGCCCGCGACCCGCGGCCGGCCCCGTGCGCCGGCCGGCAGCGCGGACGGTCCGACCGGCCGCGGCGAGTCCACTTCGGACGGCTCCAGCCACGCGGACCCGGAATCGGTTGCGGGCAAACGACCCAGTGCGGCGTCGGCCTCGACGCGGCGGCGGATCAGGAACGCGGCCCCGGCGCGCAGGGCGTTGCGGAACCGGGTCAGCCTGCTCGTGAAGAGGCCGGGCACGACCGCGGAACCGCGCCGCGCCCTGCGTCCCTCCAGCAACCGGCCGCGGGTCAGCAGGTACCGGGCGGCACCCACCTCCGCGTGCGCGTCGGCGAGACGTCGGAGCAGCAGGAAGCCCAGCGCCCGCAGCAGGGACAACAACAGCAGGCGCGGGAGTCCGATGAGGAACGAGGGACCCGAGGTGTTGACCAGGAACGTGCGCATCCCGTGCGCGCGGTCGACGCCGCGGACCGACGGACCGGGTCGTGCGACGGCCGCGTCCAGCAGGCGCAGGCCCTTCGTCGCCGCACGGGCGTGCCGCATCCGGGCGACCGGGACGCAGAGCACCAGGTGGCCCGCGCGGTTGACCCGCCAGCCGAAGTCGACGTCGTCGCGCAGCAACGGCATCGCCTCGTCGTACCCGCCGAGCGCGTGCCAGACCTCGCGGCGGATGAGCGACCCCGCCGACGACACCGCGAGCACCTCGGCGCTCTGCTGGAACAGCGCGCTGTGCTCGGTGGACGAGAGCCCGGTCTGCCGGTGGCCGGAGGCGTCGGTCGAGAGACCCGCCTCCACGACGAGCCGGGGGTCCTCCCAGTCGAGGCAGAGCGGGCCGAGCACCGCGGCGGAGGGCGAGACCTCGGCCGCGGTCAGCAGGGCGGCCAGGCAGTCCGGTTCGGGTGCGCTGTCGTCGTGCAGCAGCCACAGCCACTTGCCGGGGTCTCCCCAGCGGTCGACGGCGTGCTCGACCGCCAGCCGCAGCGCGGTGCCGAAACCGGTACCGCGCGGCAGCGACAGCACGCCGTCGAGCAGATCTTCGGCCTCCGCCAGTACTTTCGCGGTGCGATCGTGGGATCCGGTGTCGACCGCGATCACGTGGCGGGGACGAATTCGCTGACGCCGCAAAGCGGACAGCGCCGTGCTGAGCCACTGGTCGCCGTCGTGGCAGACCAGGACGCACAGCACCGGCGCGGTCCGGAGCCTCGGGTGAGGGCTTGTCACTCCCTCAAGTTAAGGCAAAAAGATCACACTTCCAGACGTCTCAGACGGCTCGCTTCTTCAGCTTGCGGCGTTCTCTCTCCGAGAGACCGCCCCAGATGCCGAAGCGTTCGTCGTGCTGGAGCGCGTACTCAAGGCACTCCGAACGCACCTCGCAACCCAGACAGATGCGCTTGGCCTCCCGCGTCGAACCACCCTTTTCGGGGAAGAACGCCTCGGGATCCGTCTGCGCGCACAGGGCGCGTTCCTGCCAGTCCTGCTCGTCGGCTGGGTCGAACAGGTACGACAGTTCGCCCTGTACGACCGGCTGCGCGACGTGATCTTCTTCGAATTCCTGCATTTCGTCCGCCTCCTCGCCTTCCGCTCTCCCCGGTTGGCGGACGCCAGACGCCGTTCCCACAACGACGAATGACACCGATGTGATTACACCTGCGTCACAGCGGGGGGTCAAGCCGAGTCCACACGTCGGGGGATATTCGCGCAGATGGCCGTTGAAACCTTGACGTGCAGCACAGACGGTGATCCACGTACCGCAACCCGTCCCCGAACGGCCCACCGCGCCAGCCGACACGCCACACTGGTGGGGTGAAGCGATCAGCGGTGCGCCCCAGTCCACTGTTCCTCGGCCTGCTCGCGGCGACCGCCGCCGGAGCCGTCCTCACCCTGTTCGAAGGCGATGTGGCCGTCATCGCCGGCACCGTCCTGTTCGTGCTCGCCGGCTGGGCGGTGACGTTGTGCCTGCACGAGTTCGGGCACGCGGCCGTCGCCTACCGGGGTGGCGACTTCTCGGTGCGCGACAAGGGATACCTGACCCTCGACATCCGCCGCTACACCGACCCGGTGCTCAGCATCGTCCTGCCGCTCGTCCTGCTCGCGCTCGGCGGAATCCCCCTTCCGGGTGGTGCCGTGTGGATCAACCACCACGCGCTGCGCTCCAAGAAGGTCGAGTCGATGGTCTCGCTGGCGGGCCCGGCCACCAACCTGGCGGTCGGTGCCCTGCTGGTCGCGGTCGTGGCGCTGTTCGACCCGCCGGGAGCGCTCACGGCGGCCATTTCGTACCTGGCACTGTTGCAGGTGCTCGCCTTCGTGCTGAACATCCTGCCCATCCCCGGCCTGGACGGCTGGGGCGTGTGGGAGCCGTTCATGTCGTACGAGGCCCAGCGCTTCGGCGCCAAGGTCCGGCCGTGGGCGCCGCTGGTGCTGTTCGCCGTCCTGTTCACCTTCTCCGAGGTCAGCCGGCTGCTGTTCCAGGTCTCGACGTGGGTGTTCGAGCTCATCGGCGGCAACTCCGTCGGCGCGTTCTACGGCTACGCCAACTTCATGTTCTGGCGCTGACTCCGGGCGCCTCGGGGCGCTGTGGAAGCATGGCCCGGCGTGAAGGTCGTAGCACTGGTCGGCGGGGTCGGCGGCGCGAGGTTCCTGCAAGGGCTCAAGCACCTGGGAGCCGACGTCACCGCGGTGGTCAACACCGGCGATGACGTGTGGATGCACGGACTGCGCATCTGCCCCGACCTCGACACCTGCATGTACACGCTGGGCGGCGGCATCGACTCCGAGCGCGGCTGGGGCCGTGCGGACGAGTCGTGGACCGTCAAGGAAGAGCTGATGGCCTACGGCGCCGAGCCCAGCTGGTTCGGGCTCGGCGACCGGGACATCGCCACGCACCTCGTCCGCACCCGGATGCAGCGCGCCGGCTACCCGCTGTCCGCGGTCACCGAGGCGCTGTGCACCCGCTGGCAGCCGGGCGTGAAGCTGCTGCCGATGTCGGACGACCGGGTGGAGACGCACGTCGTCGTCGAGCTCGACGGCGAGACGAAGGCCATCCACTTCCAGGAGTGGTGGGTCAAGCACCGCGCGGCCGTGCCCGCGAAGTCGTTCGCGTTCGTCGGTGCCGAGACCGCCACCGCCGGTCCCGGGGTGCTCGACGCGATCGCCGAGGCCGACGCCGTGGTGCTGGCCCCGTCGAACCCCGTCGTGAGCATCGGCACGATCCTGAACGTGCCGGGTGTGCGGGACGCGCTGCGCAAGACGGACGCCGGTGTCGTCGGCCTGTCGCCGATCATCGGCGGCAAACCGTTGCGCGGCATGGCGGACGCTTGTTTGGACGCGATCGGTGTCGAGACCTCCGCCGAGGGGGTCGGGCGGCTCTACGGTTCCCGCAAGTGCTCCGAGGACGGCATCCTGGACGCGTGGCTGGTCAACACCGGTGACCGCGCCGACGTGCCGGGGGTCGCGGTGCGCGCGGTGCCGCTGCTGATGTCCGATGTGGACGCGACGGCGCAGATGGCGCGCGCCGCGCTCGACCTCGCCGGGGTCGACGTTGGCTGACCACGCCGCGGCCGCGCTGGAACTGCTGCCGGTGCCCGGCCTGCCGGAGTTCCGGCCGGGCGACGACCTGGCCCGTGCGATCACGACCGCCGCGCCCTGGCTGCGCGACGGCGACGTGCTCGTCGTGACCTCCAAGGTGCTGTCCAAAGTGGAGGGCAGGCTGGTCACCGTGCCCGCCGACCCCGAGGAGCGCGACCGCGTCCGCCGCGAGCACGTGACCGCGGAGTCGGTGCGGGTGCTGGCCCGCAAGGGCAGGACGCTGATCACCGAGAACCGGCTGGGCATCGTGCAGGCCGCGTCCGGTGTCGACGCCTCGAACGTCGCCGGTGACGAGATCGCGCTGCTGCCGCTGGACCCGGACGGGTCGGCGGCGGCGTTGCGCGCCGCGGTGAAGTCCCTGCTCGGCGTGGACGTGGCCGTGGTCGTCACCGACACGATGGGCCGCGCGTGGCGAGTCGGTCAGACCGATGCCGCGATCGGCGCGTCCGGTCTGCGCGTGCTGCACGACTACGCGGGCTCGGTCGACCGGCACGGCAACGAGCTGTTCGTCACTCAGGTCGCGGTGGCCGACGAGATCGCGGCGGCGGCCGACCTGGTCAAGGGCAAGCTCGGCGCGGTGCCGGTGGCGGTGCTGCGCGGGTACGAGGTGGTCGACGACGGGTCGAGCGCGCGGGAGCTGACCCGGCCGACCGAGTTCGACCTGTTCCGCCTCGGCACGGAGGAGGCGCTGGCCCAGGGCCGCGCGGAGGCCGTGCTGCTGCGCAGGTCCGTGCGGTTCTACTCGGACGAGCCGGTGGACCTCGCGGTGTTGCGGCGCGCGGTCGGGGCGGCGCTGACCGCACCCGCTCCGCACCACACGGGGCCGGTGCGGTTCGTGCTGGTGCGGGAGAAGCGGGCCGCGCTGCTGGCGGCGATGCGCGAGCAGTGGGAACGCGACCTGCGCGGCGACGGGTTCACCGACGAGCAGGTCGCGCGCCGGGTGCGCCGGGGCGACCTGCTGGTGGAGGCGCCGGAGGTGGTGGTGCCGTTCCTCGTCCGCGAAGGCGCGCACACCTACCCCGACGCGCGGCGGGCCGACGCCGAGAAGACGATGTTCACGATCGCCGGCGGCGCCGCCGTGCAGGGGCTGCTGGTGGCGCTGGCCGCCGAGGGCCTCGGTTCGTGCTGGGTGTCGTCGACGATCTTCTGCGCGGACGTCGTGCGTTCCGTGCTGGACGTGCCGCGGGACTGGGAGCCGCTGGGCGCGGTGGCCGTGGGCCACCCGCTGGAGCCGCTGGTCCCCCGCGCACCGCTGGAAGGACTGATCGAGCTGTGACACTGCACGCCGACGCCGTCGCGACCCTGCGGGCGTTCTCGGGGCAGGACGCGTTGAAGGAGGCCTACCTGGGCTTCCTGGCCGCACGCGAGGACGCCTGTCAGCGGTCGTGCGAGCCGGGGCACCTCACGGCCTCGGCACTGGTGCTGGACGCGACGGCCGAGCACGTGCTGCTGACGCTGCACCCGCGCGTCGGCCGGTGGCTGCAGCTCGGCGGTCACTGCGAGCCGGAGGACGTCTCCCTGGCCGCGGCCGCGTTGCGCGAGGCCACCGAGGAGTCCGGCATGCGCGGGCTGCGGATCGAACCGACCCCGATCCACCTCGACGTGCACCCGATCACGTGCTCGCTGGGCGTGCCGACCCGGCACTTCGACGTGCGGTTCCTGGTGCGCGCCCCGGTCGGCGCGCAACCGGTGCGCTCGGCCGAGTCGGTGGACCTGCAGTGGTGGCCGCTGGACTCGCTGCCGGCCGACGTGGACGACCTGCACCCGTTGATCGAGTCGGCGCTGGCCCGCCTGCGCTAGAACTTGCGGTAGTCGCGCGGTGAGAACCGCGGGGCTCGCCGTGGGCGGTGCAGGCCCGCGGCCTGGAGGTAGCAGACCGCGCGGTGCCGTTGTGGCGTGTAGGGCGCGAGGAGTTCCATCATTCCGTCGTCGTCGCCCGGCGTGCCGGTCAACGCCCACGTGACGTTCTTGGCGACGTGGAAGTCGCCGACGCTCACGGCGTCCGGGTCGCCCCAGGACCGCTGCGCCACCTCGGCGGAGGTCCACACGCCGATGCCGGGCACCTTCTCCAGCAGCTCACGGCTGCGCATCTCCGCCGCCTTCTCCAGCCGGTGCGCGACCTGGGCGGCGTTGACCAGCGTGCGCCGCCGCGCGCCGTCGAGGCCGCACTGGTGCCACTCCCAGTCCCGCAGGCCCAGCAACCGCTGCGGCGTCGGCGGGACCTTGAGCGGCAACGGTCCCGGCGCGGGTTCGCCGAACCGGCGGCCGAGCTCGCGCCACGTCCGGAACGCCTCCGTGCCCGTGACCTTCTGCTCCAGGATCGAGGCGAACAGCAGGTCCCACACCCGGCCCGTGCTGCCCAGCCGCAGTCCCGGCCGCCGCCGGCGCGCCTCGGCGACGACGTCGTGGTGCGCGACGAACTCGTCCACCGGGTCGTCCGCGCCGAGCAGGGCGGGCAGGCCGTCGAGCAGCCACAGCCCGCCGTCACCCCACGCCCGCGCGCGCACCTCGTCGCCGACCCTGGTGACGTGCAGGGTGCCGGGCCCGCACGGGGTGTTCGCCGCGAACCAGATGCCGCCCTCCGTGCTGAAGGACGGGTCACCCGGCCCGCGGCGCAACGGCCCGAGCACCGCTCCCAGGTCCAGTGGGAACGGTGGTGTCCAGCTCCTCTCAGGCATCCGTCGAAAAGCGCACGCCGGCCTCCGGCAACACCACGCCGGGCCACACGCGCGCCCCACCGATCAGCTCGCACCGCGCCCCGATCACCGCCGAGTCGCCCACGACCGCGTCCCGCAGCACCGCACCGGCCTGCACCAGCGCACCGGCGCCGACGATCGACCGCTCGACCACCGCGCCCTCGCCGACCACGGCCCCGTCGAACAGGATCGCGCCGTCGAGCACCGCGCCCTCGGCCACCGTGCAGTTCGCACCGACCGTGCTGCCGCCGCGGACCGTCGCACCCCCGTGCACGTTCGCCCCGTCGAGCACGAGGAAGTCACCGGCCTGGGCGACCGCGGCCGACGGCGCGACACCGCGCACGAGGTCGGCCGACCCCTGCACGAACGCCTCCGGCTTGCCCAGGTCCAGCCAGTAGGTGGCGTCCACGTGCCCCTGCAGCCGCCGGCCGGCCTCCAGCAGCCCCGGGAACGTCTCCCGCTCCACCGACACCGGCCGGCCCGCCGGGATGGCGTCGATGACCTCGCGCTTGAACACGTAGCAACCCGCGTTGATCTGGTCGGTCGGCGGGTTCTCGGTCTTCTCCAGGAACGCCTGGACGCGCCCCTGCTCGTCGGTGGGCACGCACCCGAACGCCCGCGGGTCAGCCACCTTCACCAGGTGCAGCGTGACGTCCGCCGCGTGCTGCCGGTGCGTGTCCACGATCCCGGCCAGGTCGACGCCGGACAGGATGTCGCCGTTGAAGACCATCACGTCGGGCTCGCGCAGCTTGTCGGCCACGTTCCTGATGGCGCCCGCCGTGTCCAGCGGCACCTCCTCGACCACGTACTCCAGTTCCAGCCCGAGCCTCGACCCGTCCCCGAAGTACTCCTCGAAGACCTCGGCCTTGTAGGAGGTGCCGAGCACCACGTGGGTGATCCCGACCTCCTTGATCCGCGACAGCAGGTGCGTCAGGAACGGCACCCCCGCGGTCGGGAGCATGGGCTTGGGAGCGGACAGGGTAAGCGGGCGAAGACGGGTGCCTTTACCCCCGACCAGCACCACAGCTTCAACGCCGTGCACCTTTTTCCTCCTCCGCGTTACAGCAAGCCGTTCGACGGAATACTCTGACACGAAGCAGATCGTCAGATGGAGTCTGGTCCCGCCAGGGATCTGGTCCCGGCAAGGAGCTGAATCCGACATGGACCCCCGCGACCGGGCCGACGCCTTGCTCGCCCGCGCCCGCGCACGTGGGCGGAACATCGTGACGCCGGACAACATGACGTCCCCCATGGACTCCTCGGCCACCCTGCAGATCCCGCGCAGCCTGGTCAACGCGGTGGACCCGCGCCTCGACCCGGACTCGACGATGGTCCTCTCGGCCGCCCAGGCAGCGGGTCAGGCAGCCCCGCCCCGCCCCGGTCAGGCCCACCGCCCGCAGCAGCACCGCCCGCAGCAGCACCCGGTGCCGGCCCAGCCGCTGCCGTCCCCCGCCGCCGCGGCCGACGACGCGGAGATCACGCAGGTCGTGCAACCGGGCATGATCCCGACCGTCTCCCACCACCAGACGACCCGCTCCTCGCTCTCGCAGCGGTTGAGCGGCGACATGTGACCTGCGCGCCCGCGCGTGAGCCCGGTTCCGGGGTGAGCGGGATCACCCGCGGTCAGTCCGCGAACGTCACCGGGTGAGCATCCGGACCCGCACCCCCAGCCCCGCCCGCACCGCCCACCGGAACGGCGCCCACAGCACCCCGCGGTGCCGGTCCGCCAGGTACCGGTAGGCAGACCGGTGGTGCTCGGCCAGCATCCGGTCCGACGCCCGCGCCGTCGAGTGGCCGCCGATGTGCACGACCTCCGCGTCGGGCACGTACACGTTGACCCACCCGGCCCGCGCCACCCGGTCGCCGAGGTCGACGTCCTCGAAGTACATGAAGTACCTCTCGTCGAACCCGCCGACCGCGTCGAACGCCTCCCTGCGCATCAGGAAGCACGACCCGGACAGCCATTCGGCGACGCGTTCGACGGGTTCCTGTTCCTGCCGGTAGGCGCGCGTCCACGGGTTGCCCGGCCACACCACCGCGAACAGGGCGTGGCCGATGCCCCGCCCGACGGACGGCAGGAGCCGCGCGGACGGGTAGACCTCACCGCTGGGTTCGCGGATCAGGGGGCCGAACATGCCGCCGCGGGGCCAGCGGGCCGCCGCGTCGATCAGCGTGTCGACGCTGCCGGGGGAGAACTCGATGTCGGGGTTGGAGATCAGGATCCAGCCGACGTCGGCGGGCAGTGCCGCGACGCCGCGGTTCGCTCCGCCGCCGTAGCCGAGGTTGCCCCCGGTGGGCACGAAGGTGACGTGCTCGCGTTCGGCGGCCACCTGCTGGGGCACGCCGTCGGTGGAGCCGTTGTCGGCGAGGATCACCCTGATGTCGCGCGTTGTCGCCTTCGCGAGGGTGTCCACGAACGGTGCCAGCGTCTCGCCCGGCGAGTACGTGACCGTCACGACACCTAGTCCGTCGCCGTAGTTCACGCGCGACACGATAGTGGTTCGGTGTTGCGCGAAAACGCGTGCACCGTCAGCGGCGGTGGCGGATGAGCGATGCGCGCTCGTAGGCGAGCCGGTGGCGTTCGGCGCTGACGGCCCACGAGAAGTCCTTCGCGCGCTGCTGACCGGACGTGGCCAGCGACGATCGGCGGGCCGGGTCGTCCAACAACTCGGCGATCGCCGCCGCGATGTCACCCGCTCCGACACCGCAGTACGCGACCGCCTCGCCACCCACCTCCGGGAGCGACAGTCTTCGGGTGGTGAGCACGCAGGCGCCGCACGCCATCGCTTCGAGCACCGGCAGGCCGAAGCCCTCGCCGAGCGACGGGTAGGCGACGAGCTGCGCGCCGCCGAGGAAGCCGGCGAGCTGTTCGAACGGCAGGTAGCCGGCGCGGATCACGCGGATGCGGTGCGGGACCGAGTCGAGCGCGCGTTCGACCTGGCTGTCCCAGCCGGGCTGGCCGGCGAGCACCAGCGCGGGCGGGTTCGGGCGGCCGGCGACGGCCTGGGCGAAGCCGCGGATGAGCGCCGGCACGTTCTTGCGGGGTTCGAGTGCGCCGAGGAACGCCACGTAGGGCGTCTCCCCCAGCGACAGCGCGGTCCGCACGTTCAGGACCTCGTCGGGCGACGGCGGGTGGAAGCGCTCGGTGTCGACGCCGTGCTGGGCGATGTGCAACGCCCTGCGGTCGGCGCCGGCCACGCGCACCAGCTCGTCCGCGGTGGCCTGCGACGGCACCACGCACAGGTCGGCGCGCTTGAGCGACGCACGGGTCCACGCGCGGAAGAAGCGCGCTTTGACCGACGAGTGCAGCACGGGGTCGGTGAAGAACGTCGCGTCGTGCAGCGTCACGACCGACGCGGCCTTGCTCGCGATCGGCAGCGTGTAGTGCGGCGAGTGCAGCACGTCGACGCCCAGTGTGCGCACCAGCCGCGGCAGCGTCGTCTGTTCCCAGGTCAGGCGGGCTGTCCTGGTCGCGACGGCGTCGGCGGCGCGGAGCACGCGGGCGTTCGGGGCGATCTTGGTGAAGAGGTCCTCGTCACGCGGCTGGCAGACGACGGAGAGCTTGGCGCCGTCCGCGTCGAGCGCCGCGACGAGCGAATCCACGTAACGCCCGACGCCGCCTCGGTCCGCGGGCACGGCGGTGGCGTCGATCAGCACGCTGGGTTCGACGATCGGCACGGTCAGCAGCGTACGGTCATCGCGAAACCCACTTACACCGAATGCATCAACTACGTGGTTACACGTGGGTTGCCCAGACACCGCGCGCAGTCTTTTCCCAGGTGAACTCACTCGCGCGAGTGATCCCGGCCTCTTTGGTGTGGTCCGGGTCGGCCAGCACCGCCCGCAGTCCCTCCGTCAGCGACGCGAGGTCGCCGCGCCGCACCGCGGTGCCCGCTCCGCCCGCCACCTCCACGAGCGCCGGGTCGTCGGAGTGGACCACCGGCACGCCCGCCGCCATGGCCTCCAGCACCGGCAGTCCGAACCCCTCCGCGAGGCTCGGCGCGGCCAGCGCGGTGGCCCCGGCCAGCACCGATGCCAGCCGTTCGTCGCTGACGCCGCCGAGCAGCCGGACGTGCGGCGCGCGCAGGTCGACACCGCCCCAGCCCTGCGGCCCGACGACCACGAGCGGCACGCGCAGCCGTTCGGTGGCCCGCACGAGGAGGTCGAACCCCTTGCGCGGCTCGATCGTGCCGACCGCGAGCACGTAGGTGTCGGGGAGGTCCGCCGGCCTGCCGGTCGCCTGGAGGTTCGTGACGCCGTTCGGGACGACGTGGACCGGGACCTCGACCGGGACGTGCTCGGCGAGCTGGTCGGCGACCGCCCTCGTCGGCACGACCAGCGCCTTGGCCTCCCTGGCCGCGCGCGTGATCACCTTGCGGTGCCAGGCGACCCCGCGCGGCGTGAGCGTCTCGGGGTGCGTCCACGGCACGACGTCGTGCACCGTCACGACGGCCCCCGCGCGCGGTGCGAGCGGTGTCGGCGCGTGCACGTGCGGCCCGAGGTGTGGCGGAAGACCGCGCTCCCACAGCGCCACCAGCACCCGCCGCGGCACCCGCAGGTTCCGGTCGGCGCCGGCCGTGGCGGCGGTGCTCACGCCCCACCCGCCGGGCGCGGTCGCGCGGAGGGCGCGGAGCAGCTCCGCGGTGTACCGGCCGGTCCCGCCGGGGACGGGCGCGTTGAGTTGCTCGGTCAGCACTACCAGCTCGGGCACGTCGCGTACCGTCTCACGCCGTGTCGCCGCTCAGCACCGTGGTGGTCGTGACGTGGCGCGGCCGTGACCACGTCACGGCCTGCCTGGACGCCCTCTCCGCCCAGAAGAGTCCACACAGGACGATCGTCGTCGACAACGCCTCCGACGACGGCACGGCAGCGCTGATCAGCGGGCACGAGGTCGTGCGCCTGCCGTCGAACCGCGGCTACGCCGGTGGTCTCGCCGCGGTGCTGGCCATGGTCGAGACGCCGTACGTCGCCTGGTTGAACGACGACGCCGTGCCCGACCCGTCGTGGCTGGCCGAGCTGGAGCGGGCGTTGGAGGGTGACCCCGGCGCCGCCGCGGCCACCTCGTCGATCCAGCTGACCGACGGCTCGACGCAGTCGGTGGGCGTCGCGCTGACCGCCGACGGGTACGGCCGGGACGTGGTGCTGGCCGGGCGCGAGGTGTTCGGGTTCTGCGGAGGGGCGGCGCTGCTGCGGACCGGCGTGCTGCGGGCCGTGGGCGGGGTGCCGGCGAGCTTCTTCTGCTACTACGAGGACACCGACACGGCCTGGCGGCTGCGGCTGGCCGGGCACCGGGTGATCTCGGTCGGGCCGGCGCGGGTGCGGCACCGGCACGGCGCGTCGACCAGGCCCGGCTCGGTGCTGTTCCACCGCTGGAACGAGCGCAACCGCCTGCTGATGCTGCTGCGCTGCGCACCCCTGCCGGTCGCGCTCTCCCAGCTCGGGCGGTTCGCCGCGCTCACGGCGCTGCTGCCGTTGCGGGAGAACGTGCCGGACGCGGCCAACTTCCGGGTCGGGTTGCGCGTCCGGGTGCTCGCGGAGGTGGTGGTGCGGCTGCCGGCGTCGCTGTGGCAGCGGGCGCGGATCACGACGACGGCCGGCCGCCGGCGCGTCTGGCGGGAATGGGCCGGCCGGTGATGTCCCGGCGCAAGCGCAGACCGGTCCGCACGAGGAACGGCCCGAGCCGCGAGCCACGCGCCGTCCACGACCCCGAGGAACCGGCGCACCGGCGCGCGCTCGACGCGGTGCAGCAGCGCCTCGCCCGGTGGCTGGTCGCGGGTGGCGGCGCGGCCGTCCTGGCCGGGTCCGCTCTCGGCATCACCGTCGACGTCGGCTTCCTGCTCGTCGGCCTGCTCGGCGGGCTCGCCTTCGCGCTCGGCGTCAGCGCCCTGGGCGAGCGCAAGGCCGTCGCGCTGCCCGCGTTCGCCGTCGGGCTCGCGGCGCCGTTCGTCCTCACGTTCGGCGGGCACAGCGTGGTGATGGACGAGATCGGCCACACGGAGCAATGCGCGGTCACCGAGGCCGTCGAGCACCCACGGACCAAGTACCCGTCGGTCGACTACGTGCTGACCTGTCCCAGCGGCGAGGTCGAGCTGAGCCGCGACTGGCCCGACCGCCTCCGCGGGCACGAGGCCCAGGTCAGGATCGGTCCGCCGGCGCGGCCGGTGTTCGCGGAGCCGGGCGGGTGGAACCTCTGGGTGGTCACGGGCGTCCCCCTGGTGATGATCGCATTAGTGCCACTGGCCAGGGCCCTCAGGAAACGGCCATGAGCCGGCCCGTCCCGCTGATCGTGGCCGGCGTGCTCGGCATCGCCGCGGCCGCCGTCCTGGGTGCCGTCGTGCCCGACGAACACCGGCTCGCGGTGATGGTCCCCGGCTGCCTGCTCGCGTGCGCGTTCGCGTGGGGGATCGGCGAGCTGAGCGACCCGTGGCTGGTGCTGCCCGCGTTGATGGTGCTGGTGCCGGGCACGGCGGTGCTGGCCGGTGACGGTCACCGCGCGTTGATGGACGTGTTCGCGCACCGCGACACGTGCGTCGTCGAACGGGTCGACGAGGTCGCCGGCCAGGACAACCCCGCCCACGCGCACCGCGTCCTGTGCCCGGACGGTGCGCGGCTCACGATCGTCGTGCAGGGCGACGCCGACAAGCGGCTGCCGCCGGGACCGGCGACCGTGCTGCGGCACGAGTGGATGCGGCCGCTGCTCGCCGACCGCAACGACTGGTCGGTGGGCTGGGTGGCCGGCGTGCCGGTCGCGGTCCTGCTCCTGCTGATCTGTGCGACCAGCCTGCGGGCGCGCAGAGTGATGAGGCAGGCTTAGCGCGTGGATCGAGCCTCTCTGCCCGTCGTCTCGGTGGTCGTCGTCAACTACCGGGGCGCGGACGACACCATCACCTGCGTCCGCGGTCTCGCCGAGCTCGACTACCCGGCCGAGTTGCTGCAGGTGGTCGTCGTCGACAACGAGGCGCACGACACCGAGCGGCTCACGCGGGAGCTGCCGGGCGCGCGGATCGTCACCTCGCAGCAGAACCTCGGGTTCGCCGGCGGGTGCAACCTCGGCGTCGAACACGCCACGGGCAGCGTGCTGGCGTTCCTGAACAACGACGCGCGTGCCGACAGGAACTGGGTGAAGGCCGCGATCAGGGTCTTCCACTCCGAACCGGCGGTCGGCGCGGTCGCGAGCAAGGTGCTCGACTGGGACGGCGCGAACATCGACTTCGTCGACGGCGGGCTGACCTGGTTCGGCATGGGCTACAAGCGGCACGCGGGCCAGCCCGACGACGGCAGCCACGACGGCCCGCGGGACGTGCTGTTCGGCACCGGGTCCGCGCTGTTCGTGCGGGCCGAGGTCTACCGCGAGCTCGGCGGGTTCGACGAGCGGTTCTTCATGTTCTACGAGGACGTCGACCTCGGCTGGCGGATGAACCTGCGCGGCTGGCGGGTGCGCTACGAGCCCGCGTCGCTCACGTTCCACCGCCACCACGCGTCGATGAGCTCGATCGACCACAGCCGCGAGCTGTACCTGCTGGAGCGCAACGCCCTGGCGGCGCTCTACAAGAACTTCTCCGACGAGACGCTCGCGAAGGTGCTGCCCGCGGCGCTCGCGCTGTGCGTGCGCAGGGCGACCGCGCGCGGCGAGATCGACCCCACCCAGCTGGAGATCACCCGCAGGCCGGCGGACCCGGCGCTCGACCGCGAACCGGTCGGGGTGTCGCGGCAGGCGCTCGCCGGGTTCCTCGCGATCGACCAGTTCGTCGAGCTGATGCCGTCGCTGGCCGAGTCGCGGAAGGTGGAGCAGGCCAAGCGCCGGCTCTCCGACACCGACCTGGTGCCGTTGATGCGCAAGGCGCTGGAGCCCGCGTACCCGTTGCCGCGCTACCTGGCGGCACACGACGTGCTCGTCGAGGTACTGGGCCTGGACGACGTGTTCGGCAAGCCGCGCAAGGTCCTGGTGATCACCGGTGACGCGATCTCGGACCGGATGGCGGGTCCGGCGATCCGCGCGTGGCACATGGCGGACGTGCTGTCCGGCGAGCACCAGGTGCGGCTGGTCACCACGAACCCGCTGTGCGCGCCGCCGGACGCACCGTTCGCCGTCGAACGGGCACGGCCGAAGGAGCTGCCGCCGCACGTGGCGTGGGCGGACGTAGTCGTGTTGCAGGGCCACGCGCTGGAGATGGTGCAGGAGCTCAAGCGCAAGTCGTCGACCAAGATCGTGGTCTGCGACATGTACGACCCGATGCACCTGGAACTGCTGGAACAAGGCAAGGACGACACGGACGAGAAGCGCGCGCTGGACCTGAAGACGGTCACGCGCGTGCTGAACACCCAGCTCGAACGCGGCGACTTCTTCCTGTGCGCGTCGGAACGCCAGCGGCACTTCTGGCTGGGTCACCTGGCGTCGCTGGGCCGGCTCACGCCCACGTTGTACGACAACGACCCCACGACCCAGTCGCTGCTCGGCATCGTCCCGTTCGGACTGTCGGGCAAGCCGCCGCAGCGCACCGCACCGGCGATCAAGGGCGTCGTGCCGGGCGTGACCGACGCGGACAAGGTCGTGATCTGGGCGGGCGGCGTCTACAGCTGGTTCGACCCGCTGACGCTCGTCGAGGCCATGGACCACCTGCGCAAGCGGCGGTCGAACGCCAAGCTGTACTTCCTCGGCATGAAGCACCCGAACCCCGAGGTGCCGGACATGGACATCGCCGGACAGACGCGCGGCCTGGCCGCGTCGCTGGGGCTGACCGGCGAGCACGTGTTCTTCAACGACGGGTGGGTGCCCTACACCGAGCGGCAGAACTGGCTGCTCGACGCGGACTGCGGCGTCACCACGCACTACGAGCACGTGGAGACCACGTTCGCGTTCCGCACGCGCGTGCTCGACTACCTGTGGTCGGGGCTGCCGATCGTCACCACGTCCGGCGACTCGTTCGCGGACCTGGTGGCGCGGGAGGGACTGGGCGTCGTGGTGCCGCCGGAGAACCCGGAGGCGCTGGCCGACGCGTTGGAGACGGTGCTCTACGACGAGGAGTTCGCGGCCGGGTGCCGTGAACGCATCGCCGTCGTCCGCGAGCGGTACACCTGGGAGACGGCACTCGCGCCGCTGGCCGAGTTCTGCCGCAACCCCAGGCCCGCCGCGGACCGCCTGCCCGGCTCGGCGCCGCTGGTGCGCACGCCGGAGCTGAGCAAGGCGGACAAGGTGAAGCGGGACCTGCGGCTGGTGCGCGAGTACCTGGACGCGGGTGGCCCGACAGAGTTGGCCAAGCGGGCGACGGGGCGTCTGCGCAAGATCGCGCGTGGCGGTGGCTGATGGCTCGCAAACCCCTTTCGGTGCTGCTCGACGGCACTCCCCTGCTCGGACACCGGACCGGCATCGGCCGCTACACGGCGGCGCTGGCCGAGGAGCTGGCGTCGATGCCGGACGAGGCCGACGTCCGTGCGGTGGCGTTCACCCTGCGCGGCTGGCGCGCGTTGCGGACGGTGCTGCCGCACGACGTCACGGCCCGCGGCCTGCCCGTCGCGGCACGGGCGCTGCGGCAGCTGTGGCTGCGCGCGCCGTTCCCGCCGGTGGAGCTGCTGGCCGGGTTCTCCGACGTCATGCACGCCACGAACTTCGTGCTGCCGCCCACGATCAGGGCCCGCGGGGTCGTCACGATCCACGACCTCGCGTTCCTGGACAGCCCCGGCGACCTGCCGGCCTCCGACGCCCGGCTGCCGGAGCTCGTGCGGCTCTCGGCCCAGCGCGCGGACGTGATCTGCACGCCGACCGCTGCCGTCGCCGACGTCGTCGCCGACCGGTTCTCGGTGCCGCTGGACAAGGTCGTCGTGACCCCGCTGGGCGTCGACCCGGCGTGGTTCGCCTCCCGCCCCCCGACCACGACGCTGCGCGGCCGGCTGGGGCTGCCGTCGGAGTACCTGCTGTTCGTCGGCGCCGACGGCCCGCGCAAGGGCCTCGGCCACCTGGCGAAGGCGCACGCGTCCGACCCGTCGCTGCCCCCGCTGGTGATCGTCGGCCCCGGCCGGTCCGGTGTGGACGGACGGGTGCTGCGGACCGGGTACCTGTCGGACGTGCACCTGCGTTCGGTGGTGGCGGGCGCGACCGCGCTGGTGCTGCCGTCGCGCGACGAGGGCTTCGGGCTGCCGGTGCTGGAAGCGCTGGCGTGCAACGTCCCCGTGGTGTGCTCGGACGTGCCGGCGCTGCGCGAGGTGGCCGGCGGACACGCGTTGCACGTGCCGGTCGGTGACGTCGAGGCGCTGGCGGCCGGGCTGGCGCAAGCCGTTGCGGCACCGGCGACCCCGGCGGCCCAGGCGGAACGGCGGGCGCACGCGGCGGGGTTCACGTGGCGGCGGTGCGCGGAGCTGACGCTGGGCGCGTACCGGCGCAGCAAGGCCTGACGTCCTGTGCTGTTGCGTGAGGGCGTCAGGAAGTCCTGACGCCCCACCACGTCGTCCACGTCACCGGGAATGCGGCCCCGGTGCGTACCTGTCGAGCTGGCTCTGCGACGCCTGTCGGGAGCCCGTCACCACGGCAACGCAGCGCAGGAAGCGCTGCCTGTCGGAATCCGTTGTCGCGGGACGCTGGGGTTTGCGCCCGGAATCGACCATGCCGAACAGGCTCCCGCATCGCCCACGGCCAGACCAGACCGGTCACCCCAATGGACCAGCTCAGGCACGCGGAGCGACCACACCCGCCCGGAATGCAGCCGTTAGGGCGCTGCGCCAGTGCGGCAACGGGCGCAGTCCCGCTGCTGCCCACGCCGCACCCGACAGCACCGAGTAGGCGGGCCTGGGCGCCGGCCGCGGGAAGTCCGCGGTGGTGCACGGCGTGACGCGCGCGGGGTCGGCACCCAGTTCCTCGAAAACGGCCTGGGCGAGGCCGAACCACGTCGTCTCGCCGCCGCCGGCCGCGTGCAGCAAGCGCGTGGACGGCAGCACGGCCGCCAGTTCGAGGAGACCGGCGGCGAGGTCGTGCGACCACGTCGGCGCACCGCGTTGATCGTCCACAACGGACACCGACGGGCGCGAGGACTCCAGTGCCGCCATGGTCTTCACGAAGTTGGAGCCGTTCGCGCCGTACACCCACGAGGTGCGCACGACCCAGCCGCCCTCTTCGAGCACCCGGCGTTCGCCTTCGAGCTTCGTGCGGCCGTAGGCGCTCTTCGGGCCGACGTCGTCCGTGGGCTCGTACGGGCGCGTGCCGTCGCCGGGGAAGACGTAGTCCGTCGACACGTGGATCAACGGGGTGCCGACCGTGGCGCACGCGCGCGCCAGCAGACCGGGACCGACGGCGTTCACCGCGAACGCGCGGTCCTCGTCGGTCTCGGCCGCGTCGACCGCGGTGTAGGCGGCGCAGTTGATCACCGCCGAGTACCCGCGGACGTCGTCGGCGGTCACCGCGGTCACGTCGAGCTCCGCCGACGACGCCGCGTGGACGTCGGCGGAGAGCGCGGCGAGGTCGTGGCCGAGCTGACCACGACCTCCGGGAACGAGGATCACGCCGGCTCAGCCCTTCGCCAGCGCCGCGCGCTCCTTGAGCGGCTCCCACCACTCGCGGTGCGCGCGGTACCACTCGACGGTCTCCGCGAGACCGGTCGTGAAGTCGACCTGCGGCTTGTACCCCAGCTCCGCGGCGATCTTCGAGATGTCGACCGAGTAGCGCCGGTCGTGCCCCTTGCGGTCCTCCACCGGCTCGACGGACGACCAGTCACGGCCCGTGGCGGCGAGCAGGCGCTCGGTGAGCTCGCGGTTGGTGAGCTCGGTGCCGCCGCCGATGTTGTAGACCTCGCCCGGCCGGCCGCCCTCGGCGACGAGCTGGATGCCGCGGCAGTGGTCGTCGACGTGCAGCCAGTCGCGCACGTTGAGGCCGTCGCCGTACAGCGGCACCTTCTTGCCGTCGATGAGGTTGGTGACGAAGAGCGGGATCACCTTCTCCGGGAACTGGTACGGGCCGTAGTTGTTCGAACACCGGGTGATGCTGACCGGCAGCCCGTGGGTGCGGTGGAACGCCCGCGCGAGCAGGTCAGAGGAGGCCTTCGAGGCCGAGTACGGCGAGTTCGGCTCCAGCGCGTGCGCCTCGTCCCACGAACCCGATTCGATCGAGCCGTAGACCTCGTCGGTCGACACGTGCACGAACCGGCCCACGCCCGCGTTGAGCGCGGCCTGCAACAGGGTCTGCGTGCCGAGGACGTTCGTCAGCACGAAGTCCGCCGAGCCGGTGATGGAGCGGTCCACGTGCGATTCAGCGGCGAAGTGGACGACCACGTCGACGCCGCGCATCTGCTCGGCAACCACGACGGGGTCGCAGATGTCGCCGCGCACGAACTCGAACCGGCCGGCGACCGGGGCCAGGTTGGTCTCACTGCCCGCGTAGGTGAGCTTGTCGAGCACCACCACGTCGGCACCCGCGAAGGCCGGGTACGAGCCGCTCACCAACTCCCGCACGTAGTGCGAGCCGATGAACCCGGCCCCACCTGTCACCAGTACGCGCATGCTCATTTCCTCTCGTGGTGTTCCACCACTTGCAGTCTGTCATGGGGTCCATCGGTGCAACCCACAGCAATGTCACGTCGTTTGTCTTATAAACGACTAAACTCCGTGTGGTGGGGGAGGAACCAGCAGTGGAAGGCAGAGGTCTGCCGGTACGGGTCACGGTCACCCGCCCGTCGCCCGCTTTCCGCGCGTTCCTGGTCACGGGGCGCATCTTCGTCGCACTCGTCTCAGCGGGTGTGCTGCTCGTCACGTCGGTGGGCTGGGCGCAGTACAAGAGCGCCAACGACGGCATCACCAAGACGGACGTGATCGACCAGGAGATCGCGAAGGACGCCGGGCGCAAGCCGCTCGACGGCGCCGTCGACATCCTGCTGGTCGGCCTGGACAGCCGCACGGACGCGCAGGGCAACCCGCTGTCCCAGGAGGCGCTCGCCCTGCTCAACGGCGGCATCCCGGACGGCGAGCAGAACACCGACACCATGATCCTCGTGCACATCCCGGTGGACGGCACGCGTGCGGTGGCGATCTCGTTCCCGCGCGACGCCTACGTGGAGATGGCCGACGGGTTCGGCAAGCACAAGCTCAACTCGGCGTTCGCGCGCCAGCGCAACACCGTCGACCAGGAGCTGCGCAACAAGGGCGTCACCGACGAGAAGCTGATCCGCGACGAGTCGATGGCCGCCGGCCGCAAGACGTTGATCAAGACCATCGAGGGCATGACCGGCGGCTCGGTGCGCATCGACCGGTACGCCGAGGTCAACCTCGCGAGCTTCTACGAGGTCACGAAGGCCATCGGCGGCGTCGAGGTGTGCCTGAGGGAACCGACCAGCGACCGCGACTCCGGCGCCGACTTCGCGGCGGGCCCGCAGCTCATCGAGGGCCGCTCAGCGCTGTCGTTCGTGCGGCAGCGCCAGAACCTGCCCGGCGGGGACCTGGACCGGATCGTGCGCCAGCAGGTGTTCATCGGGGCGCTCGCGAAGAAGGTCCTCTCGACTGGCACGCTGACCGACTCGGGCAAGCTCTCCGCGCTCATCGCCGCCATCCAGAAGTCCGTGATCCTCAGCGACGGCTGGGACATCACCACGTTCGCCGAGCAGATGCAGGGCCTGGTGGGCGGCAACATCGAGTTCCGCACGATCCCGGTCGGCGACCCGATGGACACCTACGGTGATGGCAACGTGCTGCCGGTGAACCCGGCCCAGGTGAAGAAGTTCATCACCGGCCTGGCCGGCGACAAGCCGTCGAGCACCCCGCCGACGCCCACGACCACGCTGCCCGCGCCGCCGAACTCCGCGATCACCGTGCAGGTGTACAACGCGACCAACAGGCAGGGTCTCGCGGGCGAGGTGCTGAACGCGTTGGTCGCCAAGGGCTTCGCCCGCGGGCAGGCGCTCTCGGGGCCGGCCAGCGACTCCACCGTCGTGTACTACGCGGCCGGCGAGGAGGGGGCGGCGCGCAAGGTCGCCGCCGAGCTCGGGCCGAACGTGACCGTCGCCGAGGAGAAGTCGGTCCGAAGAGGACAGGTGCAGGTGCACGTCGGCACCGACTACGTGACTTCGAACGGTGACGAGGGGGACGGCGAGGACGTCGAGGCGCAGAACGCCTCCGGCACCCCGTCGACCGCGACGAGCAGCACACCTCCGATCACCGCGGGTGGTCTCGTCTGCGTCAACTGACCGGAAATCCCTGCGGTACCGGTTCTCGGCGGTTACGCTGTGCATTCGAAACCCGTACTGGAAGGAACCCGTGTTGAGCGCTGCATCGCGCGCCAGGAAGGCGTTCCTGGTCACCGGACGCACGGTGGTCGCGTTGGTCGCGGTGGCAACACTGGTGTTCTCCGGGTACTTCTGGACGGCACTGCGGCTGGTCAAGCAGAACACCAACACCACGCAGATCCTCGAGGTGCTGGAGGACGTCCCGAACTCGCCGCCGGTCGAGGACGGCGCCGTCGACATCCTGCTCGTGGGCAGCGACAGCCGCACGGACGCGCAGGGCCGGCCGTTGCCCGCGGACGTGCTGCGCAAGCTGCGCACCGAGAGCACCGACGGCGTGAACACCGACACCGTCATCGTGCTGCGGGTACCGCGCAACGGCGGCAAGGCGAGCGCGATCTCGATTCCCCGTGACACGTACGTGCCGATCGCCGGCTACCGCGAGGACAAGATCAACTCGGCGTACGGCGCGGTGAAGTACCTGACGGCGGAACGGTTGCAGGCCGAGGGCGTGAGCGACCAGGCCGAGCGCGAGCGCCGGTCGGACGAGGCAGGGCGCAAGGCGCTGGTGCAGGCCGTGCAGGAGCTGACCGGCATGCGCGTCGACCACTACGCCGAGATCAACCTCTACGGCTTCTACCTGCTGACCGAGGTCATCGGCGGCGTCCGGGTGTGCCTGAAGGCCGGCACGTCGGACCCCAACTCCGGTGCGAACTTCCGCGCGGGCGAGCAGACGGTCTCCGGCGGTGACGCGCTGTCGTTCGTGCGGCAGCGGAACATGCCCGGCGGTGACCTGGGCCGCATCGCGCGCCAGCAGGTGTTCATGTCGCAGGCGATGAAGCAGCTGCTGTCCGCGGGCACGTTCACCGACCCGGCCAAGCTGAACGGCCTGCTCGACGCCGTCTCGAAGTCCGTGGTCGTGGACCAGAAGCTCGACATCGCGACGCTGGCGACGCAGGCGCAGGGCCTCGCGACGGGCAACGTGGAGTTCGCCACGATCCCGGTCACGAACATCGACTTCCGCAACGAGCGCGGCCAGAGCGTCGTGGCGGTGGACCGCGAGGCCGTGAAGGCGTGGGTGCGCCAGCTGATCGGTGAGACGACGGCACCGGTGCCGTCGACGACCTCCGCCGCCCCCACCGGGTCCACCACCCCGAGCACGCCGTCGCGGTTCGGCGGTGAGAGGCTGCTGTCGCTGGACGGCGCCCGTGCCGTGGCAGCGCGGCAACCGTCTGTGCCCTGCGTCGACTAGGAGTGCGCCCGTGAGCGTGACCGAGATCCTCTTCACGCCGCTGCTGAAGGCCGACTCCGGCCGTCCGCTGATCACGCACTACGACGACGCGGCGGGCACCAGGGTCGAGCTGTCCCGCGCGACGGTGGCGAACTGGGCGGCGAAGACGGCGAACTGGCTGCGCGACGAGCACGACGTCGAGCCGGGCGACCGGGTGGCGGTGCTGCTGCCCGCGCACTGGCAGACCACGGGCGTGCTGCTGGGCGCCTGGTGGTGCGGGGCGCACGTGGTGATGAGCGCGGACGCCGCGGACGTGAAGGTGGCCGTGGTGCCGCCGGGTGGTTCCGCCGAGGCCGACGTGGTGGCCGTGGCCTCGTTGCACCCCATGGGCCTGGGCTCGGGCGCGCCGGTCGACTACAACGACGACGTGCGCGTGCACGGCGACGACTTCACGCCGTGGGACGCGGTCGCAGGCTCCGCCCCGGCGCTCGGTGAGTCCACTGTGGACGAGCTGGTGGCGCGGGCGCGCGAGCTCGGCAAGGCGCTGGGCGACCAGCCGCGCGTGCTGTCCACTCTGGAGTGGAACTCGCCTTCCGATGTGCTGGAAGGGTTTCTCGCCGTGCTCGCGGCCGGTGGCTCGCTGGTGCAGGTGACGAACCCCGACGCGGGCCAGTTGGCCGCGCGCCGGGACGTCGAGAGGGTCAGCGTCACGCTGCCGCGGGGTTGAGCACCCTGTTGTTCTTGAACAGCACGCGGTCCAGCGCGTAGGCGCCGCCGTTGAAGCCGAGCGCGAGCGCCGCCGCACCCAGGGCGACCACGAGCTCGGCACCGCCCTCGCCGATGAGGCCGTTGGGCAGGTGGACGATCAGCCACGCGCCGAGCATGTTGAGCGCCAGCAGGACCCCGACGACCGGCAGCGCAACACCGGCGATGAGCGCGACGCCACCGACGAGCTCGACGATCGCGGCGAACCACGCCGACAGGGTGGGCGCCGGCACCCCCATCTTCTCGAAGCTCGCGGCGGTGCCGTCCAGCCCGTACTGGGTGAACTTCTGCCAGCCGTGCGCGATGAAGACGGTGCCGATGCCGATGCGGCCGATCAGCGCGGTGACGTCCTTGACCATGGTTGGTGCTCCCCGATCCTGTCGTTCAGCTGTTCAACTTCGAACCAAAACTAGTGCAGGTTTGAACAACCTCACGATTTCGACAGGATTCCAACAGCTACTTCTTAAGTTGGATGCCGTCACCCTGCGTGTTCGTCAGGGAGAGCGAGCTGCGCTCGACCTCGTAGTTGACCTCCCCCTGCAACGCCCCCACCACGGCCTTCTCGACCAGCGCCTCGTCCGGGCCGCACGCCTTGTCGGTGTGCACGAGCCCCTCGAACGTGATGGCCCTCCCGTCCACCCGGTAGGACGCCGAACCTGAGTTGCAGCCGGTGAACACCTCGACCCGGCCGTTCTCGAACTTGAGCGTGGCCGGCACCGCCCCCGGCACCGACGAGGCGGCGTCAGCGGAGACGAGCGTGTCGACCCGCCACTCCCCGCCTTCGAGCCGGGCCGGCGCCTCCGGTGCGAGCACGATCTCGCCGCCCGCGCCGGTGACCACCAGGTTCTCGTCCTGGAGCCGCCAGTCCGGTGTGGCGCCGAGCAGCTTCGACAACCACTCGTCCTGCTCGTGCAGCTCGGGCTTCGGGCACCCCATCGCCGTGCTGGAGAGGTCGGCGACCTCCATCTCACCCCCGCCGAGGTCCACCGGGCCCTGCATCATGTTGCACCCCGCCCGCGCGACCAACCGCCCGTCGTCGGTGAACCGCAGCTCCACCGACGTGCCCTCGACGAGCTGCCGGTCGCTGACCGACGTCGACACGAACACCTTGCCGCGCAACGAGTCCGCACTCCCCGCCACCCCACCGCACCCGGCGACCGCGAGCAGGACGACGACAACCGGCACAAGTCTCATGCCCCCAGGACGGAACGGAGTGCAGGCGCGGTTGCCCTTGACATCCGGACGACGATCTGGCGTACTTAACCCAGAGGTTAGATAACCAATCGGTTAGGTACGAGATGGACCAGCTGAGCGCCACCTTCGCCGCACTGGCGGACCCGACGCGCCGCGCGATCCTCGCGCGGCTCACCGAGGGCCCCGCGACGGTGAAGGAGCTCTCCGAGCCGTTCGACATCAGCGGCCCGGCGATCTCCAAGCACCTGCGCGTGCTGGAGAAGGCAGGCCTGATCACCCGCGGCAGGGAGGCCCAGTGGCGCCCCTGCCAGCTCGACGCGACACCGTTGCAGGAGGTCGCCGTGTGGGCCGAGAACTACCGCCGCTTCTGGGACGCGAGCTACGCCCGCCTGGACGCGCTGTTGACCGAGATGAAGGAGAACGAGGAATGACCACCACCTACGGCACCGCCGTCACCACCCCGACCGCCAGCACCATCACCATGACCCGCTCGTTCGACGCGCCGGCCGCGCTGGTGTGGAAGGCCTTCACCACCCCCGCGCTGGTCCGCCAGTGGCTCCTCGGCCCCGACGGCTGGGAGATGCCGATCTGCGAGATCGACCTGGCCGTCGGCGGCAGGTGGCGCTACGGCTGGGCCCAGCCCGACGGCTCCGAGGCGTTCGAGATCCACGGCTCGTACGTGGAGCTGGAGCCGCACACCCGGATCGTGCACACCGAGCAGTTCGAGGACAACCCGCCGGCGACCGTGACCACGACGTTCACCGAGGAGGACGGGCGGACGACGATGGTGTCGACGATGGAGCTGGGGTCGCAGGAGGCGCGGGACGCGGTGCTGGCGACGGGGATGGCGGACGGGGCCGGACGCAGCTACGAGCGCCTGTCCGAGCTGCTGCCGACGTTCTGACGGCAGGCGGGTAACTTGGCCGCATGGCCGAGAACGGACGGGTCGGATATCGCGACATCGCCGACGAGCTGCGGCAGCGCATCGACTCGGGCGAGCTGGCACCCGGCAGCCGAGTTCCCGGCGAGAACGAGCTGATCACCCGCTTCGGCGTGGCGCAGGCGACCGCCCGGCGCGCGCTGGACGAGCTGAAGAACGAGGGCCTGATCGTCGCGCGCCGCGGCGCCGGAACCTTCGTGCGCGAGTTCAAGCCGATCAGGCGGACGTCGCCTGATCGGCTTCGCAACTGGAGTTCCGGTCTGTCCATTTGGAAGGCAGACGTGGGTACCCGGCAACGCACCGAGAACATCACGGTCGACGTCGAGACGCCGCCGGATCCGATCGCCAAGGCACTCGACCTCGACGACGGCGCCCGTGTCGTGGTCCGGCGGCGCCGCTACCTGGTGGACGGCAAGCCGGTCCAGCTCGCCACCTCCTTCTACCCCTTGGCCCTCGTCGCGGGTTCGGCGATCACCGAGATCAACACTGGCGCCGGCGGCACGTACGCGCGGCTGACGGAACTGGGTCACGAACCGACCCGGTTCCTGGAAGAACTCCGGACCCGCATGCCCCGCGAGTCCGAACGGGACGCCTTGGAACTCGCCCAAGGCACTCCGGTCATCCTGATCGCGCGCACCGCTTTCACCTCGGACAACCGGCCGGTCGAGGTCAACGAGATGACTCTCGACTCCGCCGCCTACGTCGTGGCCTACAACTTCACCTCTTCGGGCTGACGAATACACTTGTGGTTCTGCACAGAACTACGGTTCACTCTCGCCACTGAGTTCTGCACAGAGGTGGACGATGATTGCGCCCTACATAACCGCTTGGAGCGAGGAACACGACCTCCCGTGCGTGCTGGTGGACCGCCCCGACCACCGCCTCGGCTACGCGACCGAACTCCTCACCGACCGCGACCGGCACGGCGTCCTGTGGACCCAGACCGTTTCGCGCCGTGGTGACGGCCGCCCCGAGTTCGCCCGCGTCCACCCGCAGCGGCAACGGCGGGCGATGGAACGGTTGCTGTGCCAGGTGTGCGGCAACCCCGCCGACCAGGACGAGACCGGCGTCCTCTGGCTGCTGCGCGACTTCCGCGGCGACTGGCCGAACTGGCCGGAGGGCATGGCGTCGACGGAACCACCGGTGTGCCGCCCGTGCGTCCCGCTCTCCCGCCGCCTGTGCCCGTCCCTGCGCAAGGGCGTCGTGGCCGTGCGCGTCCGCCACAACCCGATCGCCGGCGTGCGCGGCTCGTTGTACCGCCCCGGCACCCTCGCCCCGGTCGCCGTCCGCGCCGGTGACTTCGCCTACGACGACCCCTTCGTGCACCGCGTGCTGGCCTCCGCACTGATCCGCGAACTGCGCGGCTGCACGGTCGCCGCCGATGTCGCTGGGTAGCTTCCGCAGCACCCGACCGTGACCTCGATTCCCCCTGTCGTGGCAGGTCAGGCGCGTTACGTTCGCCGCATGGGCCGTTTCCTCGTAGCGCTCGCCCTCTCGGCGAGCACCGCACTGTTGACTCCCCACGCCGACGCCGAGCCGTCAGGTCACTGGCAGGTCGAGCCGTGCCCCGCCGGTCAGAAGGCGCTCTGGCTGCCGCGCGTGGACACGGTCGGCACGGACCTCAGCTGCACAACGGAGGACGCCCGCAACGCGGCGGTGCAGGAGGCGGCGGGGAGCAACGACGCGGTGCGGTTGATGAACATCGTCATCGCGCTCGCGCAGCAGGAGTCGGACAAGTCGGTGACGGCGGACGCGGAGTGCGTGGTGGGGGCGAAGGCGGCGATCGGTGACGCACTGGGGACGTGCGTGCCTGCTTGATGCCACGTGACGTGGCTTGTAATGGTCGTCGGGTGGCTCCCGATCAACAGCGTGCACCACCGCCGAGATCAGGAGCCGCAGTGACGTCGCCGAACTGGAAGGCCGAGTACGCCGAGGTCCGCTCGAAGTACGAGGCGTATGAGAAGAAATTGCGCGAGCTCGTGTGCGAGATCCTCGATCACGCCGGCATCGACGTCTTCCAGGTCGAGGGCCGGGTGAAGACGCTCGACAGTTTCGACGAGAAGATCCGACGGAAGTCCGGCAAGTACGACAACCCGCTCACCGACATGACGGACCTGGTCGGTGTGCGGATCATCGCTCACTACGTCGAGGACGTGGACCGGATCGTCGAGCTCCTGGGCAAGGAGTTCGAGGTTCGCGAAGAGCACTCGATGAACAAGCAGGACGAACTGGCGCCCGACCAGTTCGGTTACACGTCGAATCATCTGGTCGTGCGAATCGGGAGTCGGAGCGAACGGTTGGAGTGGGCGAAGTACGCCGACATTTCCGTCGAGTTCCAGGTCAGAACGATGTCGCAGCACGCCTGGGCCGCGATGCACCACAAGCTCGGCTACAAGCGCGAGGCTGACGTGCCGGTGCCGTTGCAACGGAAGTTGTTCCGGCTGAGCGCGTTGTTCGAGTTGGCGGATGAGCAGTTCTCCACCATCAAGGACGCCATCGACACACTGTCCGGCGAGTACTCCGACAGCGTGAGGCACGGCATCCTCGACATGAACGTCGACGCGCAGTCCATCGAAGCCTACTTGCGCAACAGCACCAAGGTATCGACGATCATCGAAGTGGCGAGAAAACTAAGAATCACCTACTGGGAGAGCAATCTCAGCGTGCTGGTGGCGATCGCCGGGGCGCTCGACGCGAGGACCATCGGGGAGTTCGACGGGTTGCTGCCAGACGGGAGCTCAGCGCACCGGGTGCTCACCGCGTTTTTGTCGGTGTTCGGCCCTCGGTCAGAAGGCCGCGCGATCGAAGTCAGCCTGGGAAGCATCATCGCAACCTTCAACGGTCTGACAGAAGAACAGTTCACGCGAATCTTCCCCGACAGCGACAGCACAGGCTGGAGGATGTTCGAGGTAATCCACAAGAGGCTGCGGAGCCAGGAGTGAGGTTCTGGCTCCGCAACACCCGACGACCTAGCCGTTCAGAACCGCCCGCGACATCACAACGCGCTGGATCTGGTTCGTGCCCTCATAAATCTGCGTGATCTTCGCGTCCCGCATCATCCGCTCCACGGGGAAGTCCCGCGTGTACCCCGCCCCACCGAACAGCTGCACGGCATCGGTGGTCACCTCCATGGCCACGTCGGACGCGAAGCACTTGGCCGCAGCGGTGATGAACCCGATGTTCGGCTCACCACGCTCAGCCTTCGCAGCGGCGACGTACACCATGTGCCGCGCGGCCTCGATCTTCATCGCCATGTCCGCGAGCATGAACTGCACGCCCTGGAAGTCCGAAATGGACTTCCCGAACTGCTTGCGGTCCTTGACGTACGCGACCGCGGCCTCCAGGGCACCCTGCGCGATGCCCACGGCCTGCGCGCCGATCGTCGGACGCGTGTGGTCCAGGGTGCGGAGAGCCGTCTTCAGGCCGGTACCCGGCTCACCGATGATCCGGTCGGCAGGGATCGTGCAGTTCTCGAAGTAGATCTCCCGGGTCGGCGAGCCCTTGATGCCGAGCTTGCGCTCCTTGGGGCCGACGGAGAACCCGGGGTCGTCCTTGTGCACCACGAAAGCCGAGATACCGGCGGACTTCTTGGCCGCCTGCGGGTCCGTCACCGCCATGACCGTGTACCAGGTGGACTCGCCGGCGTTGGTGATCCAGCACTTGGTGCCGTTGAGCACCCAGTGGTCACCGTCCAGCAGCGCACGCGTGCGCATCGAGGCGGTGTCCGAGCCGGCCTCGCGCTCCGACAGGGCGTAGGAAGCCATCGCCTCGCCGGAGGCGATGGACGGCATGACGAGCTGCTTGAGCTCCTCCGAGGCCGACAGGAGGATCGGCATGGTGCCGAGCTTGTTCACCGCCGGGATCAGCGAGGAGGACGCGCAGACGCGGGCCACCTCCTCGATCACGATGCAGGTGGCGACGGAGTCGGCGCCCTGGCCGTCGTAGGACTCGGGGACGTGGACGGCGGCGAAGCCGGCCTTAACCAGGGCGTTGTGGGCCTCCACCGGGAAGCGCTCGTTCTCGTCGACCTCGGCCGCGTACGGCTTGATCTCCTTCTCGGCGAGCGAGCGGACGGCCTCTCGCAGCGCCTCGTGCTCCTCGGCGAGCTGGTAGGTGCCGAAGCTCGGGTTCACCTTGTTACCTCCCGGTAGCGAGTACTCGGCACGATGTTAGCGCCCGTTCACACCGGGCGCTGCTGTGCCGTTGAGCACTCAGAGGGACTTCTGCAGAGCCGCGTCCTTGTCTAGTACGAGCTGCTCGAGTTCTGCCTGGAAGCGGGCCATGCGCTCCTGCAACGCCACATCGGACGAAGCCAGCATCCGCACGGCCAGCAGGCCCGCGTTGCGCGCTCCACCCACCGAGACGGTGGCCACCGGGACGCCTGCGGGCATCTGCACGATCGAGAGCAGCGAGTCCATACCGTCGAGGTACTTCAGGGGCACCGGGACGCCGATGACCGGCAGCACCGTGGCGGAGGCGACCATGCCGGGCAGGTGGGCGGCGCCGCCCGCGCCGGCGATGATCACCCGCAGACCGCGCGACGCCGCGGAGGACGCGTAGTCGAGCATGCGCTGCGGGGTGCGGTGGGCGGAGACGACGCTCACCTCGAACGGCACGTCGAACTCGGCCAGTGCCTCGGTGGCGGCCTTCATCACCGGCCAGTCCGAGTCGCTGCCCATGATCACGCCAACCTGAACCGCACTCACTGCGCGCTCCGCTTCTCTTCGCCGTGGATGTCGTAGCCGTCCGACCAGACGCCGGTGGACAGCCAGTCCGCAGCCAGCCGTGCGCGCGTGCGGACCGTCGTCATGTCGTTGCCGAGGAACGTCACGTGGCCGACCTTGCGGCCCGGTCGTTCCTCCTTGCCGTAGAGGTGCACGTGCGCGTCCGGGAAGCGCGCGAACAGGTGGTGCACGCGCTCGTCCGGGCCCATGGCGGGCGGTTCGGTGGCGCCCAGCACGTTCGCCATCACCACGGCCGGGGCCATCAGGTCGGTGCGGCCGAGGGGGTAGTCGAGGACCGCGCGCAGGTGCTGTTCGAACTGGGAGGTGCGGGCGCCCTCGATGGACCAGTGGCCGGAGTTGTGGGGGCGCATGGCGAGCTCGTTCACGACGACGCCGGAGGCGGTCTCGAACAGCTCCACGGCCAGCACGCCCACGACACCCAGCGCGTCGGCGACCTTCAGGGCCAGCTCCTGGGCCTCGTCACCGTCCAGCGCGGGGGCGGGGGCGAGGACCTCGACGCAGATGCCGTCGGACTGCACGGTCTCGACGACCGGCCACGCGGCACCCTGGCCGAACGGCGAGCGCGCCACCACGGCGGCCAGCTCGCGGCGCATCGGCACGCACTGCTCGACCATCAGCGGTGTCCCGGCCTCCAGCAGCTCGGGCACGACCCGTTCGGCACCCGACGGGGTGTTCAGCATCCACACGCCACGGCCGTCGTAGCCGCCGCGGACCGCCTTCAGCACGCACGGCCAGCCGTGTTCGGCACCGAACCGCAGCACGTCGCGGACGTCGTTCACCTCGGTGAACGGCGGCACCGGCAGGCCCAGCTCCGCCAGCCGCACCCGCATCTTCAGCTTGTCCTGCGCGTACTGCAGCGCGTCCGGGCCGGGGTGCACCTTCACGCCCTCGGCGACGAGCGCGCGCAGGTGGTCGCCGGGCACGTGCTCGTGGTCGAACGTGACCACCTCGCAGCCCTTCGCGAACGAGCGCAGCGCGTCGAGGTCGGTGTGCGTGCCGAGGACCACGTCGCGCGCCACGAGGGCGGCGGGGTCGTTCTCCGAGACGGCGAGCACGCGCAGCGACTGTCCGAGCGGGATCGCGGCCTGGTGGGCCATGCGGGCGAGCTGCCCGCCGCCGATCATTCCGACGACGGGGAGACGGGTACGGGAGTCCACGGTTCAGGCAGCCTACCTGCACGTTCCGCAACCGCCGAACGGTGCCTGCTGAACGGCCACACCCCCAGTGGAGCCGTTCAGCAGGCGAGCGGGGAGCGGCCTACCCCTGCGCCGGGGCGGGGGCGGCCGGAGCCGTCGAGACGTCACGGCGATGCGAACGCGAGGGTCGCCAGCCGCCGCCGTTGCGCAGCAAGCGGAACGTCAGCCACAACGCCGCCGCGGCCAGTGCCGCGCAGATGCCGAACTCGATCCAGCGGAAGACGTCGATGCGGTCCGCCGGCTGGTAGTCGGTGTAGGTGCCGATGGCGGAGCCGGTGCGGCGCATGCAGCCGTTGGGGACCAGGCCCGCGCACTGGTCGGGCACGGGCACCGGTTCCAGGTCGCGGCCGACGAAGCCGTCGCCGATCTTCAACGCGTCGTTCGGCACCGCCGGGTTCTGGTCCCAGCGCGCGATCGAGCGGTGCACCGGCAGGTAGCGGTCGCGGGCCACCACGGCGAGCACGGTCCGGACGACGGTGTAGCAGACGAGGGTCGCGGCCATGGCGGTGAGCGTGTGCCGGGTCAGCAGACCGGCCAGGACGCCGATGGCGAGGCCCAGCAGCGCGTACCCGACCTGCACCACCCAGTTCGCCTCGAACATCGACCACGACCGGTCCTCGCTGCCGCCCAGGCCGTCGCCGACACCGACCAGCGCGGCGAGCACCGCGGCGAGCAGGCCGAGCACGACCAGCTTGCCGCGCAACCACCGCGCGGGCGTGACGTCCTGGCCCCAGGCCACGAAGTAGGTGCGTTCCTCCAGCTCGCGGGCCAGCAGCGGGGCGCCCCAGAACGCCCCGACGACAGCGCCGAACCCGAGCTGCACCACCAGGCCGTAGAACGCGGCCAGCGTCATCGTCACCTGGAAGTGCCGCAGCTCCGCCGACACGAGCCCGTACGCCGCGAACAGGGCGAGGGCCGAGGTCGTGGTGATGGCCCAGCGGTGCTGGCGCCACGTCAGCCAGATCATCGTCTCCGCGTTCACGCCGCACGCTCCAGGTGTGCCACGACGAGCTCCTCCAGCGTCACGTACCGGGCGGTCCACGGCTCGTCCACCCGGGCACCGCCGGAGCGCACCAGGAACGTCGACTGCGCCTGACCGTGCCTGGCCAGCACCACCGGTCCCTCCACCGGTGGCTGCGAGGCGTGCGGGCCGGTGTAGAGGACGTGCTCCTCCAGCAGCTCGTCGGTGTCGCCGTCGACGAGCACGCGGCCGTCGTGCATCAGCAGCAACCGGTCGGCGACGCCACCGATCTCGGCGACGACGTGCGTCGAGAAGACGAGCGTCATGCCGTTGTCGGAGACCTCGGTCAGCAACGCGCTCATGACCCTGCGGCGCGCCAACGGGTCCAGTTCGGACAGTGGTTCGTCCAGCAGCAGCACGTCCGGGCGTGCGCCCAACGCCAGCGCCAGCGTCACGTGGGTGCGCTGGCCGCCGGAGAGGTCGCCCATCTGCAACCGTCGCGGCACCTTGAACCTGGTCAGCCACGCGTCGGCGAGGTCGTTGTGCCACACCGCGTTCATCCGCCGGCCGAACTGCAGGACGTCCGCCACCTTGAAGTTGCGGTAGATCGGCTTGTGCTGCGGCACGTACGCGACGCGGCCCGCGACCGCCGTGTGCCCCGACTCCGGGGGCAGGTGCCCGGCCAGCACGTTCAGCAGCGTCGACTTGCCGGAACCGTTGGCGCCGACCACGGCGGTGACGCTGCCCGGCGGCAGCTCGAAGGAGACGCCACGGATGGCCCACTTCGAGACTTCGGCCGCGACCACGCTCATTGCGCTCCCCTGCTCAGCACCTCGCGCAGCAGCGCGTAGATGTCCTCGTCCTCCAACCCGGCGGCGCGTGCCCCCGCGACCCAGCCGGCGAGCGTGACCCGCAGCGGGTCCAGGTCCTCGGGGGCGGCGGA
The DNA here is from genome assembly GCF_055608075.1 of Lentzea sp. NPDC036949. NCBI lineage: Bacteria > Bacillati > Actinomycetota > Actinomycetes > Pseudonocardiales > Pseudonocardiaceae > Lentzea > Lentzea sp. NPDC036949. The sequence continues at coordinate 43,516 of NZ_JBVJRA010000008.1, read as the reverse complement.
CCCCAGGGACGCCTTGACGAAGGTGCCGGAGCCCTGGCGGGCCTCGACGAGACCGGCGAGCTCCAGCTCGCGGTAGGCCTTCAGCACGGTGTTCGCGTTCACCCCGCTGCGCGCGACGACGTCGCGGACCGTCGGCAACCGGTCGCCCGGCTGCAACCAGCCGAGCCTCATGGCCTCCCTGACCTGCTGCCCCAGCTGGAGGTACGCCGGAAGGCCACTGCCGCGGTCGACGTGGAACTCGACCACACACGCTCCCCAGATTGTGCTACTGAACTAAGACAATAGAACACTTCTCGCGCCGTTGTGAAGTGCACGCGGGGAGCTTTCGTACTCCAGGAGCGCACGCGGGGGCCCCGCGTTCCCCAGAAGGGAACGTGGGGCCCCCGCGTGACGGTGGGGAACGGGGAGCGCGCGGGCGCGGGACAGGGGGTCAGCGTCCGAGCGACGTGAGGAGGGCGCAGGCCTGGGAGTGGGTGTCGGGGAGGCGTTCGGTCCACACCTTCGCGGGACCGGCCGGGCTGACGTGCGGGTCGTCGGCGAGCCGGTCCGCGCTGAGGACGCGCAGGTTGGAAACGCGGCGCGCGAGGGTCTCGTCGCGGCGGGCCAGCACCGCGGCCACGCTCGGGCCGAGGGTCGCCAGGGTCTCGCCGCCGTCGAAGACCGTGCGCAGGGCGTCGGAGGCCAGCGTCATCGCGACCACGCGGGACCAGCCCGTGGCGCGGTGCGTGTCGAGGCGCAGCAGCACCAGCGCGTAGTCGAGCGGCACGACCGGCGTCTCGCGGTACACCTCGCCCAGCCGCGTCCGCAGGTAGGCGGTGGTGGCCAGCCCGGTCAGCGGGTCCTCGGCCGCGCAGTCGCCCGCCTGCCTCGTCACCACGTCCGCCCACCCCAGCGCCGTCGTGCGCACCATCCGCGACGGGAGCGCGTCGACGTCCGGCGACACGACGTGCGACTCGTCGGTCAGCACGGCGTGCAGCGCCGCCAGGTCGAGCAGCGTCTCGCCGAGACCGGCACCCGCCTCGGCACGAGCCCGGCCGAGCCGCACGAGCGCGTCGGAGGGGTCGGTGCCCTCCGACACCGCCGCGCACACCTCGTCGACCTCGGCGAGCGGCCAGTCTGCGGGGAACGCCCAGCCCGCGGCCATCGTGGCGGTCCGCCATCTGGCCTTCAGCAGGCGTTCCGCTTGTGCGACTCCCACCCGGTCCGTCTCCCTTCTCCGTGGATTCCAGGTGGGAGACGCGCCCGTGCCCGGCTCGTGACGCAACCCTCGCGGGGGATTGAGATGACTCTTCCGCGGGCCGTAGGTCACACTGGGCGCGCGAGGAGGGGAAAGAATCTTGGCGACCGTTCCTGCAGACGTCCAGGGCCCGAGCGACGCGGAACTCATCGAGTCCGTGCGCGGAGGGACCATCGACGCCTACGGCCAGTTGTACGAACGGCACGTCTCGGCGGCCTACAACCTCGCCCGCCAGTTGGCCCGCTCGCAGGCCGAGGCGGACGACCTGGTGTCGGAGGCCTTCGCGAAGGTGCTCGACACGCTGCGCGCCGGCCGCGGCCCCGACTCGGCGTTCCGCGCGTACCTGCTGACCGCGCTGCGGCACACCGCCTACGACAAGACCCGCCGCGACAAGAAGGTCGACCTCACCGAGGACATGACCGACGTCGCGCCGCCCGTGGCGTTCAGCGACACCGCGGTCGCCGGTCTGGAACGGTCGCTCGCAGCGCGCGCGTTCGCCGCGTTGCCCGAGCGTTGGCAGACAGTGCTCTGGCACACCGAGATCGAGGGCCAGTCGCCCGCCGAGGTCGGCCCGCTGCTCGGGTTGACGGCCAACGGCGTGTCCGCGCTCGCCTACCGCGCCCGCGAGGGCCTCAAGCAGCAGTACCTGCAGATGCACCTGGCCGAGACCGACGCCGAGCGCTGCAAGGCGACCGTCGACCGGCTCGGCGCGTGGACCCGCGCCGGTCTGTCCAGGCGCGAGGCGACGCAGGTCGAGGCGCACCTCGACGAGTGCTACCGGTGCCGTTCGCTGGCCGCGGAGCTCGCCGACGTCAACGGCGCGCTGCGCGGGTTCGTCGCCCCGCTGGTGCTGGGCGCGGGTGCCGCCACCTACCTCACGGTCGCGGGCGCGACCAAGGTCGCCGTCGGTGCCGGTGCCGCTGCGGGTGGCGCGGGCGCGGCCGGTGCCGCGCTGCCCCGCCAGCTGCTCACCGTCGGTGGTTCCGCCGTCGCGGTGGTGGCCGCCGTCGCGATCGCGCTCGCCTCCGGTGGCGGCGAGCAGGCGCCCGCGCGGGTGCAGGCCGAAGCGCCGCCCGCGCAGACGATCGTCCAGCCTCCGCCCCCGCCCGCGGTCCAGGTGCCGACGCCCGTCCCGCCACCTCCGCCGCCGGCACCGGTCCCGACTCAGGAGCCGGCGCCCGAAGCGCCGGTCCCCGCCCCGCCGCCGCAGGCGCCACCGGCCGAGGAGCCCGCTCCGCCGCCGCCCGCCGTGCTGACCCCGACCGTCCCGACCGGGTTCACGCTCACGCCCGGCGAGGAGGCCAAGGACCTGCCGATCACCGTCCGCAACACCGGCGGCACCGCGGCACCGCCCGCGAGCATGGTGCTCACGCTGCCACCGGGCGTGCTGTCGACCGGCGGGCCCTCGTCGTTCGCCGCGCGCCTGCTGCAACCGGACGGCGCCGCCGACCAGACCGTGAACTGCCCGGCCGGCAGCGGCGTGATCACCTGCACGACCCCGCAGGGCATCGCCCCCGGCGGGCAGGCGACGTTCCTCTTCCGGCTGCGCGCCACGCCCGAGGCGGTGACCGGCGTCATCACCGGCGCCGTCAGCGCGGGCACGGCGATCAGCGTGAACGTCAGCGTCGGCGTCGAGGTGCCGCCGGTCAACGACGACATCGAGCTCACCGCCTCGACGTGGCACCAGGTGTTCTGGGACCCGCGGGTCGACGTCCAGGTGCGCAACCGCGGACCGCGGCCGGGCACGCTGAAGCTGGAGCTGTCCGCGTCGTCCGACGTCGTGGTGTTCACGCCGTACCGCGACTGCACGCGCACGGACAGGAACGTCCTCCGCTGCGTCGCGGACCTCGAACAGGGCGCGAAGTTCCGGATGTCCGCGTGGGCGTTCGGGCTGCCGCACCGGGGCGGGTCGATCACCGTGACCGCCACCCTGGGCAACGCGACGAAGTCGGTGACCGTGCCGGTGAAGGGGCGGCCGAACCACTGGCCGGTCGACCCGGTGGAGCCACCGGCCCCGGCCCCCGTGCCGACGACCGAGCCGGCGAAGCCGACCGAACCCACGAAGCCGGGCCGGACGACCGAGCCGACGAAGCCGTCCACGCCGGTCGAACCGGCCGAGCCGACCACCCCGACGGTGCCGCAGGTCCCGGTGCCGACCCTGCCGCTGCCGTCCACACCGCCGTCGACCACGGTGCCGGTGCCGCCCACGACCACTCCGCCCACGACGCCACCGCCCACGTCGGAGCCGTGCGAGCCGCCGCCGGTGTGGCGGCTGCCGCTGATCCCGGACCTCCTGCCGTGGCCGTGCCGGACGCCTGAACACTGATTTCCGGACATTCCAGACCAATCCGGACGTTGCGGAAAGTAACACCCCGGGGCGATGGCCGTTACCTTGATCCGTAAGCTGGCGCGGTGCTGCCGATCGCTCGCAAGGTCCTGAGCTGGTTCCCCGAACCTCTCCGGTTCCTCATCAACAAGCACCGTGAGCTGATCCGGTTCGCCGTCGTCGGCGGCACGACGTTCCTCATCGACAACGGCGTCTGGTACGCGCTGAAGCTGACGATCCTGACCGACAAGGTCGTCACGGCCAAGGTCATCGGCGTGCTGGTGGCGATCATCGCCTCGTACGTGCTGTCGCGCGAGTGGTCGTTCCACACCCGCGGCGGCCGCGAGCGCCACCACGAGGCGGCGCTGTTCTTCCTGGTCAGCGGCCTGGGCGTGGCGATCAACATCCTGCCGCTGTGGCTGTCGCGGCACCTGTTCGGCCTGCAGGCGCCAGCCGTGCCGGCACTGACCGAGGAGATCGCCGACTTCGTGTCCGGCTCGATCATCGGCATGCTGCTCGCGACCGGGTTCAAGTTCTGGGCCATGCGCCGGTGGGTGTTCCCGGACGCCGGTGCCCGGCCTGACCGGCGAGTTCACCCGATCTCCGTAGACTCGTCTCGTGTCACTATCCGAAACAGTGGTCTCCCGGTTTCCGGAACCGATCCGGTCGATCGCGCTGAAGCATCGTGAACTGGTCAAGTTCGCCCTGGTCGGGGGCACCTGCTTCATCATCGACACGGTGCTGTTCTTCGGCATCAAGACCCTGGTGCTCCCATCGCACCCCGTGACGGCGAAGATCATCGCGACCCTGGTCGCCACGATCGTGTCGTACGTCCTGAACCGCGAGTGGTCCTTCCGCACCCGAGGCGGCCGTGAACGGCACCACGAGGCCGCGTTGTTCTTCCTGGTCAACGGGATCGGCATCGTGCTGAACTCGGCGCCGCTGTGGGTGTCGCGCTACCTGTTCGACCTCCAGGAGCCGCACGTCACGCGGGTGACGGAGGAGCTGGCGGACTTCCTCAGCGCGCAGATCGTCGGCACGCTGGTCGCGATGGCGTTCCGCTGGTACGGGTACAAGAAGTGGGTGTTCCCCGAGGAGAACGCCCGCAACCAGCGCCCCCTCGACGACGAGCAGGCGCTCGGCCACTCCTGAGCTACCGGGGCGTGCTCGGCGCCTTCCAGGGGATGCCGACCACGTCCTTGGCCTTCGGGACCGGCAGGAACACCGCGAACGTCGCGGGCCGTGCCGTCGACAGCTCCAGCCGCCCGCCGTCCGCGTCGACGAGCGCGCGGGCCAGCGCCAGGCCCACGCCCGTGGAGCCACCGCCGGACACGCCACGCTCGAAGATGTGCGCGGCCAGCTCATCCGGCACACCGGCGCCGCCGTCGGACACCTCGACCACGACCGTGCCCTCCTCCCCTCGCGCGGAGACGACGACGGAACCCTCGCCGTGGCGCAGGGCGTTGTCGAGCAGCACGCCGATGGCCTCGCGCAGACGGGCGGGCGTGGCGCGCGCGAGCAGGCCATCGGGCACACGGACGCGCAACGCACGGCCCTGGCTCTTGACCTGTTCACGCCATTCCTCGGCGATGGCGGTCAGGGCGGGGCGCATCTCCAGCGGTTCCGCATCCACGGCACGGGCGGCGCGGGCGGCGGCGAGGAGCTCGTCGAGGACGGCGGCCAGGCGTTCGGCCTGTTCGAGGGCGGCACGGGCCTCGGCGGCCGTGTCGGGTTCCGGGTGCTCGGCAAGGGCCTCCAGGCGCAGCTGCAGTGCCGTCAGGCGGCTGCGGAGCTGGTGGGAGACGTCACCGACGAGCTCACGTTCGCGTTGGACGAGGCGGGCGAGGGCGGTGGCGGAGGTGTCGAGGGCCTCGGAGACGGCGTCGAGCTCGGGGATGCCGAAGCGCTGGCCGTCCTCGCGGAAGTCGCCGGCACCGAGGCGGGACGCACGGGTCGCGACGTAGATGAGGGGCCGCGACAACGTCTGCGCCGTCACCAGCGCGACGACCGTGCCGGTGCCGACGGAGAGCGCGAGCAGCAGCAGCACCAGGCCCGCCACCTGGTACTGCGTGGTGTGCATGGGACCGGAGGGGATCTCCAGCCGCACGGTGCCCTGCTGGGCGATCGTCAGCTCGACGGTCAGCGGGTCGGCACCGGGCGACGGACCCGTCACGGTCGTCGCGCCCCCGGACACCACGGTGAGGCGGCCACCGGTGGGAACGGCGAACTTCACGGCCTCGACGTCCAGGACCTGCCGGCCGGCGATCTGGTCGTCGAGCTTGGTCGCGATGCTCTGGGCGCGTTCGGTGAGGTCACCGCGGGCGCTGTCCTCGACGAGCGTCAGCGCCGAGTAACCCAGCGGGAGGCCGAGCACGAACCCGGTGACGGCGACGGCGAGCAGGATCGCCCGCAGGATCCGGCGGCGCATCAGTCGGCGTTGAAGCGGAAACCGCGGCCGCGCACGGTCGCGATGCGCTTCTCCGCGGAGTTCGGGGTGCCGTCGCCGAGCTTCCGCCGCAGCCACGACATGTGCATGTCGAGCGTCTTGCTGCCCTTGAGGTCCGGGTCGTTCCAGACCTCGGAGAGGATCTCGTCGCGGCTCACGACCTGACCAGCGCGCTGGATCAGCACCTTGAGCAGCTCGAACTCCTTGTTCGCCAGCTGGACCTCCCCGCCGTCGACGGTCACCCTGCGCGCGGCCAGGTCGACCCGCACGCCGTTGACCTCCAGCGTGCCGGGCGCGCGGCGGCGCAGCAGGGCGCGGATGCGGGCCATCAGCTCCGCCAAGCGGAACGGCTTGGCCACGTAGTCGTCCGCGCCCGCGTCCAGGCCGACCACGAAGTCGACCTCGTCGGCACGGGCCGTGAGCATCAGCACCGGGATGCCCCTGCCGTTCTGCCGGAGTCTGCGGCACACCTCCAACCCGTCCATGCCGGGCAGTCCCAGGTCGAGCACCAGGAGGTCGATGCCCCCGGTGATCGCGGCGTCGAAGGCGCTCGGCCCGTCCCCGACGACCTGCACCGAATAGCCCTCCCGCGTCAACGCGCGGGAGAGCGGTTCCGCGATGGCCGGGTCGTCCTCGGCCAGCAACACCACGCTCACGGCAATCAGACTATTCGTGGAACGATCGCCGCGTGTCACGCCACGATGCTGATCTCGAACTCGCCCTGCGCCTCGCCGACGCCGCCGACGCGATCACCGCCACCCGGTTCCGCTCCCACGACCTCGCCGTGGAGCGCAAACCGGACCGCACCCCCGTGACCGACGCCGACATCGCCGTCGAGGACGCCGTCCGCGCGCTGCTCACCGCCGAACGCCCCGACGACGTCGTCATGGGCGAGGAACGCGGCGGCACGCTGGACGCCGCACGGGTCTGGGTGCTCGACCCGATCGACGGCACCAAGAACTTCCTGCGCGGCGTGCCGATCTGGGCAACGCTGATCGCCCTGGTCGTCGACGGTGTACCGGTCGTGGGCGTCGTGTCGTCCCCCGCGCTGGGCCGCCGCTGGTGGGCCGCCGCGGGCGGGGGCGCGTTCGCCTCCGACGCCGCCGGTGAGCGGGCGATCTCCGTGTCCGGGGTGCGGGAGCTGGAGGACGCCTACGTCTCGACGACCGACCTCAAGACGTGGGTGCGGTACCGCACCCGCGAGTCGTACCTGCGGCTGGTCGACGCCACCTGGGAGAGCCGCGCGTTCGGCGACTTCTACCAGCACTGCCTGGTCGCCGAGGGTGCGATCGACCTGGCCCCGGAAGCGGTCGCGAACCCGTGGGACATCGCGCCGTTCCAGGTGCTGGTGACCGAGGCGGGTGGCCGCTTCACCTCACTGGAGGGTGAGGAGCGCTACGACGCCGGCAACGTGCTGACGTCGAACGGCCACCTGCACGAGGCCGCTCTCACGCTGTTGGCGCCGTGAGGGTTCCGCGTGCGACCTGGGCCCAGGCGAGGCGGCCGAAGAGGTAGTGGCACGCCACGCTCTCGTCGTCGAACCTGGCCCAGTCGTACCGGTTGCCCTGCTCCTGCCAGAACACCTCGTAGCCGTCCTCGGTGAGGACGCACCAGCGCTGGTCCGCCTCCTCGCCGATGCTGACGACGTCGTCCGGCACACCGATCCTGGTCAGCCACTCGGGCAGCGTCTCGACGTTCATGCGGTGATCTCCGTGAGGTAGCCGAGCGCGACGAGGTCGGCGACCGGGTGGGTGGTGCGGTACCGCGCGCCGCCGCCGGGCTGGCCGAACCAGGGTGCGCTGATCGTGCGGTGGACGGGCAGGTCGCGGACGACCCGGTAGCGGCGGTAGCCCTGTCCGGCGCTGTGCGGGGGCAGGGACCGCTCCGCGTACGGCGTGCCCGCGGTGCTCAGGACCCGGCCCTCCGGCGTGCCGAACCGGTCGAGCTCCGCGCCCGCCTGGAGCACCTCCGGCCGGCTGGCCTCGTAGCCGCCCTCGCGTTCGGCGGGCCACCTCGGCTCGCCGTCCTCGGTGAGGAAGAGGGCGTCCCAGTCGCGTTCGTGCATGCCCGCCAACGGGTCGTAGCCCTCCAGCAGGGCCTGCACGACCGGGTGGTCCGCGCCGAGCCCACCGGTCGGCTCGAACGGCCGCGGGGTGGACGGGTCGACCAGGTCCGCCCGCGGGTGGTCCTGCGGGGCGAACCGGGCGACCGGCTCGGTCTCCTCCTGCTTCGGCGCGGGCAGCTGGCGTGCGGGCTTCGGGGCCAGTCGCGGGGGCTGGCCCGCGCTGAGGAAGACCGCCATGAACCAGCTGCCGACCGCGGCCGCCGTGTAAGCGTGGCGGGCGATGTCGTAGGCGATGCCGGGCGCACCGGCCAGTGCCTGCGACTGGTCGCGGTTCTCCAGGCGGTCGGCGATCGGGCTCGACTGCTGGCCGAGGTCCACGCCGGGGGCCACCGGGGCCGAGACGAGGGTGTCGCCGGGGTTCGGTGCGGTGGAGCCACCGGTCGCGGCACCGCCGGGCGCGTCGTCGGCCGGGTCGGGCAGGCCGTCCTTGAGCAGGGCGTCCTTCGCCGGGTCCTTGGCGAGGCCGTCCTTGGTGAGGCCGTCCTTGGCACCGGGCTGGCCCTGACCGGACTGACCGGACTGGCTGGATTGGCCGGACTGGCCGGGACCGCTCTGGCCGGTCTGGGTGCCGAGCTGGCCCGGCTGGTTGCCGAAGGCCTGGCCCGCCGCACCCGCGGCACCTGCCGCGCCGGGCGCACCCGCCTTGCCCGCCGCGGACTGCGCACCCGGACCGGACTGCGCGCCGGGGCCGGACTGGGCACCCGGCTGAGCCGTGCCCTGGGCTGCGGCCTGGGCACCGGGCTGAGCGCCGACCTTGGCACCCTGCTGGCCCTGACCCTGCTGGCCCTGGCCGGTCGCACCGGCCTGGCCCTGCTGACCGGCGACCGCGGCGCCCGCGTGGGCCGCCGCGGCCGGAGCCGCGCCGACGGCACCGGCGGCACCGGCGGCACCACCCACCGCGCCACCGACACCACCGGCGGGTCCGCCGATCGGGCCGGACGGGCCGCTCATCCCCGGGCCGGCGGGTGCGTTCGGAGCGCTCGGGGCACCGGTCTGCGGGGCCGCGGGCTGGTTGTGCAGATCGGGCGTGAACGGGCGGTCGAGGACCGCGGCACCCGCGGCCTGCGTGGTGCCCTCGGCGACGGGGCCGAGGCTGCCGTGGACACTCGGGATGGCGTCGGCGGCGTGCTGCGCGACCGGGGCGACGACGTCGGCGACCGGGCCGAGCACCTGCGGCAGGACCTGCGGGCCCTGGCCGCGGCCGGGGCCTTCGCCACCGCGGCCGGGACCGTCGGCAGGACCCTGGCCCCCACCCTGGGCGGGACCGTGGCCCTCACCGCGACCCTCACCGCGGCCGTGCCCGTCACCGGGGCCGTCGACCGCGTCGAGGACCGGTGCGGCGGCCTCGCGGCCACCGGGGACCGCGTCGAGGACGGGCGCCACGACGGCGGCGGCCGGTGCGGTGACCGGGGCCGCTGCGTCGAGGACGGGTGCGGCGACGTCGGTCACGGCGCCGACCACCGGGGCGACCGGGGCGGTGACCGCGCCGAGCACGGGTGCGACCGGTGCCGTCACCGCGCCGACCACGGGGGCCACGGGCGCGGTCACGCCGGACACGACCTCGGCGACCGGGGCGGTGACACCGGTGACGACCTCGCCGACGGGCGCGAGGACGCCGCCGAGCAGACCGCCGGGAGCGCCACCGAGGTTCAGGCCGGGGCCGTGGGAGCCGGGCGCGGTGTTGACCGGCTGGCCGGCCTGGCCCATGTCGACCCCGCTGTCCAGGCGGATGGCGGAGGTCAGGGTGTTGGTCAGGTTCGCGACGTTGGCCGCGGCGCCGCGGATCAGCGTCTCGAGGCCGAGCAGCGCGGTCTGGTTGCCGGTGCCGGCGGCGGCCTTGGCGGCGTCGTTGTTCTTCGCGAGCGTCACGAGCTCGCGGACGATCTCGACCTTGGCGGCACCGACCTGCTTGGCGGCGTGGTCGAGGCGCGCGGCGGCGGCGTGGCAGCCCTTCGCGGCGCGCTGGAGGTCGCCGTCGGGTGCCACGACCTTGGACCACGTGCCGCGTGCGGCGTCACCGGTCGCGCCGTGCAGGCTCTCGAACGCGCGGCCGGCGGCGCCGTCGGCGGAGGCACCCAGCCGGGTGATCTTGTCGCCGGCCTCGCGCCAGGCCGTGGCACTGGCGCGCAGCTTGTCCTCGTCCGCCTTGGGCCACGAGACGCCTGCCTTGGCGGCGACCTCGGCGAGTTCGGCGGGAAGCTCGATGCCCATGTCAGCCGTCCAACCTTCTCATCGCGGTCGCGTTGCTCTCCTCGACGTGCCGGTACGTCTCCGCGGTCTTGGCGAACTTGTCGCCGACGCCGCCGAACGTGGTCGCGACCGAGGTCAGCGCCGCGGCCGTGGAGTTCGCGGGACCCACGTGCGAGTCGGCGAAGCTGCGCCCGGCCGCGTCGTCGCCCCAGCAGGCACCGAGCGCCGACAGCGTCTTCTCGAGCGCACCCGTGACCTCACCGGCCTGCGCGGCGAACCCGCGCAGCTCGCCGGCACCGGCGTCGAGCCGGCCCAGATCGGCGTCGTACCCGGTCATCGCGCCCTCCTGTTGATGAGCTCGGAGTCGAGCCAGCTCTCGCGCTGCTCGTTGTCCTCGTCGTCGTCCACGCGCCGGCGCGCGGGCTGCTGACCCAGGACCGCCCGGTTGTCGTCGAGCCCGTACTCGTCCGGCTTGAGGTCCGCGGTGCCCGCGACCAGCGCCGCGGGGTCCGTGGCGGCGGGCAGCACGGCGCTCAACGCCTGGTAGGTGCCCTCGGCGGCCTGCGCGGCAGCGGCGGCCACGGTGCGCACGACCAGCTCGGCGAGCTGCTCCGGCCGGTGCCGCCGGTAGGCCACCTCGGACAGTTCCAGCGCCGTGAGCTCGCCGCGGCCGCCCACCGTCGCCGTGACCGTCCCGTCCGGACTGCTCGCCCGCCCGGCCACGGTCGCCAGCTCGCGCTGAACGGACGCCAGCTGCTCGCGGCTGCGCCGGTAGTCGGCCATCAGCTCCTCGACCTGCGCACGGTGGTCGTCCACCGAGTCCCCCTCACACGCATAGCCCTGGGCTCGGGCTGCTTGGACGCCGTTGCCATTAGATCGGTTCCCGGCGACTTCAGTTACGTACGATCAACGACGTGTTCGCCTTCGAGGATCTGCCGGCAGGCCGAATCATCCCGCTCGGCGAGGTGGTCGTCGACCGGGACGAGATGGTCGACTTCGCCCGGAAGTTCGACCCGCAGCCGTTCCACCTGGACGAAGAGGCTGGCCGCGACTCGATTTTCGGTGGGTTGTCCGCTTCCGGCTGGTACACAGCGTCCCTCTGGATGCGCGTCTACGTCGACAAGGTCCTCTCGAACTCCACCGGGCAGGGCTCGCCGGGGGTGCGGGAGCTGCGCTGGCTCGCGCCGGTGTTCGCGGGCGACCGGCTCGCGTTCGAGGTCGAGGTCCTCGGCGCGCGGCTGTCGAAGAGCCGGCCGGGGCTCGGGCTCGTGGAGATGCGCGGGTCGGCCCTGCGCGGCGGCGAGCTGGTCTACCGGTTCGAGTCGACGGGGATGTTCGGCACCCGCGGCTGACCGGACCCGCTACCCCGCCAGCGCCCGCACGACCCGCGACGGGCTCGGCCGCCCGAGCCGTTCCGCCATCCACACCGACGTCTCGACCAGCTTGTCGAGGTCCACGCCGGTCTTCACGCCCAGCCCGTCCAGCATCCACACCAGGTCCTCGGTGGCGAGGTTCCCGGTCGCCGACTCCGCGTACGGGCACCCGCCGAGCCCACCGGCCGACGAGTCCACGGTCGTGACGCCGCACCGCAACGCGGCCAGCGTGTTCGACAGCGCCTGGCCGTAGGTGTCGTGGAAGTGCACGGCGAGCCGGGAGACGTCGCTGAACTCGCCCAGCAGCGCCTCGACCTGGCCCGGCGTGGCGACACCGATCGTGTCGCCGAGCGAGAGCTGCGAGCAGCCCAGGTCCAGCAGCCGTTCGCCGACGGCCACGACCTGGGAACGGGGCACCGCGCCCTCCCACGGGTCGCCGAAGCACATCGACACGTACCCGCGCACCGACAGGCCCGCCGCCAGCGCACGGGTCACCGTCGGCTCGAACATCTCGAACTGCGAGTCCAGCGTCCGGTTCAGGTTGCGCGAGGCGAACGTCTCGGTGGCCGACGCGAAGATCGCGATGTGCGTGACGCCGGCCTCCAGTGCGCGGTCGAGGCCGCGCTCGTTCGGCACCAGCACCGGGTAGGTGACCCCGGCCCTGCGGTCGAGGCCGGCCAGCAGCTCGGCGGCGTCGGCCAGCTGCGGCACCCACTTCGGGTGCACGAAGGACGTGGCTTCCAGGACGGACAGACCGGCGGTCGCCAGGCGGTCGAGGAACTCGATCTTCACCTCGACCGGCACGACCGCGGACTCGTTCTGCAGGCCGTCCCGCGCGCCGACCTCCCAGATCGTCACCGACGACGGCAGCGAACCGGAGCCGACCACGTCGGGCAGGCCGACCTCACGCGCGCCCATTGATGGTCCTCTGCTCGAAGTCGTCTTCGGGGTTGTCGTTCATCTCGCGGTACAGCAAGGTGTGCACCTTCTCCACGGACGGTACGTCGTCGATCGGGATCGGCGCGTCCGACGCCGACTCGACGACCAGGGTGCCGCAGCCGAGCACGCGGTCGACGAGGCTCTGCTCGAACCGGACGCTGTTCACCCGCGACAGCGGGATGTCCAGGCCGGTGCGCTTGACCACGCCCTCGCGGTAGATCACCCGGTCCGAGGTGATCACGAGGTGGGTCGTCCGCCAGCGGGCCAGCGGCACGAGCGTCAGCCCGACGACCAGCAGCAGCGCGACGACCGCCAGCACGGTCCAGGCGATGCCCGCCCACGACAGGTCACCGACGAGCCCGGCCAGGTACGTGCCGAGCACGACCACCACCAGCAGCCAGAACACCGGGAGGACCAGCACCTTCCAGTGCGGGCGCCGGTGGATCACGACGTGCTCGCCGGAGCTCAGCAGGTCGTCGGGGTAGGCCATGGGACAACCCTAGCTACGCAGGGCGCAAATGCACCACGTCACCAGCGGACACGCCGTGGTCGACGCCGTCGGTGCCGCGCACGACGAGGGTGCCGTCGGGCTCGATCCGCTGGGCCGTGCCTTCGAGCTGCACGCCACCGGCGAGCTCGACGCGCACGCGTTGCCCGACGGTCGCGCAGTGCTCCTGGTACTCCTCCAGCACACCGGACTCCACGGCGTCGCCACCGTTCTTGCGCCACACGCCTTCCAGCCCCGCCAGCTCGACGAGCAACCGGAAGGCCAGCTCGCCGCGGTCCAGCTCGCTCGCGCCCACGTCGGCCAGCGACGTCGGGGCCAGCCCACCCGGCGCGGGCTGCACGTCGTCCGGCAGGGCCGCGACGTTCAGGCCGATGCCGACCACGACGGCCGGCTCCACACCCGCGGTGATCTCGGACAGGATTCCGGCGCCCTTCTCGCCCTTGGCGCCGAGCAGCAGGTCGTTGGGCCACTTCAGCGCCGCCTCGACCCCGGTCGAGTGGGCCACCCGCACGAGCGCCAGCCCGGCGATGAGGTTCAGCCACGGCAGCCGCTGCGCCGGCACGTCCGCCGGCCGGAACAGCACGCTGACGTACAGCCCGCCCTCCGGCGACGACCAGCTGCGCCCGCGCCGGCCCTGCCCCGCGCTCTGCTCCAGCGCGATCAGCACGGAGCGGTCCCGCGCGCCCGCGACGGCGGCGGCGGTGAGGTCCGCGTTCGTGGAGGCGGTGGTCTGCACGACGTCGAGCGCGGCGTACGGACCGTGGGGTGCGACCAGCCGCGCGCGCAGCGCTTCGGCGTCGAGTGCGGTGTCCATCGCGCCAGGCTATTGGAACGGAAGAGGGTACGTGCGATCGAACACGACCAACAGGTTGCCGTGACCTGGACAACTGCACGGGGCAGTTCAGCAATGGTCTCGTTAGGCTGCGAGCCCATGAGCAGTGCGACCGAGCCGATCGGAAGCGTCCCCGGCGACGCTTCAGGCGCTCCCGACGTCCACACCACCGCGGGCAAGCTCGTTGACCTCTACCGGCGCAACGACGAGGCGGTCCACGCCGGCTCGGCGCGCGCGGTCGAGAAGCAGCACGCGAAGGGCAAGAAGACCGCCCGCGAGCGCATCGACCTCCTGCTCGACCCCGGCTCGTTCGTCGAGCTGGACGAGCTGGCGCGGCACCGCTCCACGAACTTCGGGCAGGAGACCAACCGCCCGTACGGCGACGGCGTGGTGACCGGTTACGGCACCGTCGACGGCCGTCCGGTGTGCGTGTTCTCCCAGGACGTCACGGTGTTCGGCGGCTCGCTCGGCGAGGTCTACGGCGAGAAGATCGTCAAGGTCATGGACCTGGCGATCAAGACCGGCCGCCCGATCATCGGCATCAACGAGGGCGGCGGCGCGCGCATCCAGGAGGGCGTCGTCTCGCTCGGCCTGTACGGCGAGATCTTCACCCGCAACGTCCGCGCGTCCGGCGTGATCCCGCAGATCTCGCTGATCATGGGCTCGAACGCGGGCGGGCACGTCTACTCCCCCGCGCTGACCGACTTCGTGGTGATGGTCGACCAGACCTCGCACATGTTCATCACCGGTCCGGACGTCATCAAGACGGTCACCGGCGAGGACGTGACGTTCGAGGAGCTGGGCGGCGGCCGCACGCACAACACCAGGTCCGGCAACGCGCACTACCTCGGCAGCGACGAGGAGGACGCGATCGCGTACGTGAAGGAGCTCCTCTCGTACCTGCCGTCGAACAACCTGTCCGACGCGCCCGCGTTCGAGCCCACCCTGGCCGCCGGCTCGATCTCCGACTCGATCACCGACGACGACCGCGCGCTGGACACGCTCATCCCGGACTCCGCGAACCAGCCGTACGACATGCACGAGGTCATCAACCGCGTGCTCGACGACGGCGACTTCCTGGAGGTCCAGCCGCTGTTCGCGCCGAACATCCTGGTCGGCTTCGGCCGCGTGGACGGCCACTCCGTCGGCGTCGTCGCGAACCAGCCCACCCAGTTCGCCGGCTGCCTCGACATCGACGCCTCCGAGAAGGCCGCGCGGTTCGTGCGCACCTGCGACGCGTTCAACATCCCGGTGCTGACGTTCGTGGACGTGCCCGGCTTCCTGCCCGGCACCGACCAGGAGTGGAACGGCATCATCCGCCGCGGCGCCAAGCTGATCTACGCCTACGCCGAGGCCACCGTCCCGCTCGTCACCGTCATCACCCGCAAGGCTTACGGCGGCGCGTACGACGTCATGGGCTCCAAGCACCTCGGCGCCGACATCAACCTCGCGTGGCCCACCGCGCAGATCGCCGTCATGGGTGCGTCCGGCGCGGCGAACATCGTGCACCGCAAGAAGCTGGCCGCTGCGGCAGCCGGTGGTGAGGACGTCGACGCGTTGCGCGGCCGGTTGCAGCAGGAGTACGAGGACGCGCTGTGCAACCCGTACGTGGCCGCCGAGCGCGGGTACGTCGACTCGGTGATCCCGCCGTCCTACACGCGCGGGTACGTGGCGCGGGCGTTGTCGATGCTGCGGGACAAGCGGGAGACGTTGCCGCCCAAGAAGCACGGGAACATCCCGCTGTGAGCGCCGCGGACGAGCAGGCCGCTCCCGAACGGCCGTTGCTGCGGGTCGTCAAGGGCGCGCCGGACGACTACGAGCTGGCGGCGCTGACGGTCGTCGTGGCCGGGCTGGCCGCGGGTGGGCCGGTCGAGGACGCGCCGGCGCCGCGGTCGGAGTGGGCCAACCCCGCCCGGCGGGTGCGCAGGCCGTTGCAGCACGGGCCGGGGGCGTGGCGCGCCTCGGGTCTCCCCGGCTGATCCGGCGTCTGCGAGTACCACCGACTGCCAGTCGGTGGTACTCGCAGACGCCTTCTGGCTAGCAGGGAACGCGGCGGCTCGTGAAGTCGAGGCCCACGGCCACCTCCCGGCACCGTTCCTCACCGTCCACCCTCAGCTTCAACGTCCAGAACACGCTGCCGTACGACTCGGTCGTGCGCAGCACCTGTGCGTCCTGTGTGGGCAGTGGCTGCCGGGACCGCAGCGCGGGTTCGACCTGTGCCAGCAACGCGTTCTCCGCGCGGTCGGCAGGGTTGGCGAACGGCCAGACGGGTACGCCGTAGCCGATGGGATCGCTGGCGAGCACGCCTCCGACGGCACCGGCGCCGAGGAGGGCGCCGAGCGCGACGAGGAGTGCGGCGGTCCGTCTGCGCTTGCCTTCGCGATCGGGACCGCGTTCGGTGAGGACAAGCACCCAGCGCTTCACCCCACCGAGGGTGCCGACGGAAGAGGAGAGCGCGCATCAGTAGTCCTACGCAATCAGCAGACCGGGCTGCCTGGCGTGCCGTGTACGCCCTTTGCGTCGGTTTCTTCATGACGTTGCTGGACACCACGATCGTCAACGTCGCGATGCCCTCGATGCAGGCCGGGCTCGGTGCCTCGCTGAACGACATCATCTGGGTGAACAGCGCCTACCTGCTGGCGTTCGCCGTGCCGCTGCTGATGACCGGCCGGCTCGGTGACCGGTACGGGCCGAAGCGGCTCTACCTGATCGGGCTGCTGCTGTTCGTGCTCGCCTCGCTGGCGTGCGGGCTCGCGGGCAGCTCCACGGCGCTCATCGCCGCCCGCGCGGTGCAGGGGCTGGGGGCCGCGGCCATGACGCCGCAGACGATGGCGTTCATCACGCACCTGTTCCCGGCGGACCGGCGGGGTGCCGCGCTGGGCACGTGGGGCTCGGTCGCGGGACTGGCCACGGTCTCGGGACCGCTGCTGGGCGGTGTGCTGGTCACGCACCTGGGGTGGCAGTGGATCTTCTTCGTGAACATCCCGATCGGGGTGGTCGCACTGGTCCTGCTCGCGCTGTGGGTGCCGGACCTGCGGCCCGGCCGGGCGCACCGGTTCGACGTGCTGGGCGTGGTGCTGTGCTGCGCGGGGCTCGGGCTCGTGGTGTTCGGCATCCAGAACGGCGAGCACTACGGGTGGGGGCGGGTCGCGGGACCGGTCACGATCCCCGAGGTCGTGGTGGCCGGGGTGGTGGTGCTGGTGGCGTTCGTGCTCTGGCAGGCGGCCCCGCGCAACCCGGAGCCGCTGCTGCCGCTGCGGATCTTCCGCAACCGCAACTTCTCGCTCGGCAACGTCGCGAACATCGCCATCGGGTTCACGGTCACCGCCTTCTTCGTGGCGCTGGTGCTGTTCCTGCAGACCGTGCCGAAGCTGTCGCCGCTGATGGCGGGCCTGGTCACGGCGCCGGCGTCGCTGATGTCCGGCACCACGGCGATCTTCGCGGGGCGCTGGTCGAACCGGGCGAACGCCAAGGTGCTGCCGATCAGCGGGTTCGTGCTGCTGGCGGTGAGCATCGGCACGATGACGTTCCTCCTGCACGACGGCAACCAGTGGGTGCTGGTCCCCTCGCTCGTCGCGCTGGGCGTCGGCATGGGGCTGGTGTACTCGCCGCTCACGAACATCTCCATCCGCACGGTCGACCGGTCGCTGCTCGGTGCGGGTTCGGGCATCTACAACACCTCGCGGCAGTTCGGGAACGTGCTGGGCAGCGCCGCGATGGGCGCGGTGCTGCAGGTGGTGCTGGCCGCGACCGGCGACTTCACCACGGCGGTGCGGGCGACGTTCTGGATGCTGATCGCGGTGCTCCTGGTCGGGCTGGTCGCCGCGGTGGCCTTCCGGCCCGTGACCCCGGCGACCACACCCCCGGGGAGCGCACCGCCCGTGCCAGACTCCGGGCGTGCACCTGATCCTGGCCTCCCAGTCCCCCGCTCGTCTTAGCGTGCTGCGGGCGGCGGGCATCGAGCCCGTCGTCCGCGTGTCCGGTGTCGACGAGGACGCGCTGGTCGCCTCGCTCACCGACCCGACGCCCGAGGAGACGGTGGTCGCGCTGTCCGCGGCCAAGGCGGAGGCGGTCGAGCACGACGACGAGTGCGTGGTGATCGGCTGCGACTCGATGCTGCTGTTCGAGGGCGAGCTGGTCGGCAAGCCGGGCACGGTCGAGGTCGCGCGGGAGCGGTGGCAGCGGGTGGCCGGCAAGAGCGGTGTGCTGATCACCGGGCACACCGTGCTGCGGGTGTCCGGCGGGGAGGTGGTCGGCCGGGCGTCCGCGGCCGAGTCGACGACCGTGCGGTTCGGCACGCCGGCCGCCGAGGAGCTGGAGGCCTACCTCGCGACCGGTGAGCCGCTGCACGTCGCGGGCGGCTTCACGATCGACGGGCTGGGCGGCTGGTTCATCGACGGCATCGACGGCGACCACACCTCGGTGATCGGCATCAGCCTGCCGCTCACCCGGCGGCTGCTGGGCCGGTTGGGTGTTCCGGTGTCCACACTCTGGTAGCCCTGGTCACACTTCCTCCCAACAGGGAAGATTGCCCCCAGCGGACGCGTTGGGGGTACGCGGTGAACGAGTATTTGACGCGTCGTCGGACCATCGACCACGGACGCAGGACGAGCACGGGCTGTACGGGCTGACCGCCCCCAGCCCCCTTTCGCTCATCCCTGCCCAGGAGATGTTCCAGTGTCGATCGTCCAGACATACCGCAAACCCAAGGTCTTCGGCCTGACCGTGCTCGCCGCGCTCGTCCTCGGCGCGCTGGCCGGCTGGCTCGGGAAGGGCACGTGGCTCGCGCCCGTGCTCGCCTGGATCGGCGGCAACTTCACCAAGCTGCTCCAGCTCACCGTCATCCCGCTCGTGTTCACGGCGATCGTCGTCGGCATCGCGTCGCTGCGGCACCTCGGCGGCGGTCGCACCGCCGCGCGCCTGGGCGGCAAGACGTTCCTGTGGTTCGGCATCACGTCGCTGGTCGCCGTGCTGATCGGCCTCGCCGTCGGCGCGGTCCTCAAGCCCGGCCAGGGCGTGCAGATCGAACCCGCCGCCGGTGCCGTCGACAAGCTCGCCAAGCGCGCGTCCGGCTCGTGGAGCGCGCTGCTCGACAACCTGGTCCCGTCGAACATCTTCAGCGCCTTCACCGAGGGCGACGTGCTGCAGGTCGTGTTCATCGCGGTGCTCGTCGGCTTCGCGGCCTACGCGCTCGGCGACAAGGCCGCGCCGTTCACGAACCTGGTCCGCTCGTTCTTCGACATCGTGCAGAAGGTCGTCGGCTGGATCATCCTGCTGGCCCCGATCGGCATCTTCGGCCTCATCGGCAACGCCGTCGCCACGTACGGCAACTCGTTCGTGCGGCCGCTGTTCTCGTTGATCGTCGCCGTCTACCTCGGCACCGCGATCGTGCTGTTCGTCGTCTACCCGGTGCTGCTGAAGTTCGTCGGCAAGGTCTCGCCGGTCGAGTTCTTCCGCAAGTCGTGGACGGCCATCCAGTTCGCGTTCGTGTCCCGCTCGTCGGGCGCCACGCTCCCGTTGTCCCGCAAGGCAGCCACGGACCTCGGCGTCTCGCAGGAGTACGCGAACTTCGCCGTGCCGCTGGGCACCACCACCAAGATGGACGGCTGCGCCGCGGTCTACCCGGCCGTCGCGACGATCTTCATCGCGAACCTGTTCGGCATCCAGCTCTCGGTGTGGCAGTACGTCGGCATCGTCGCGGTGGCCGTGTTCGGCGCGTTCGCGACCGCCGGCACCACCGGCTGGTACACGATGCTCACCCTGACGCTGGGCGTCATCGGCCTGCCGCCGCAGGTGATCGCGACCGGTGTGGCCGTGGTCTACGCGATCGACCCGATCCTCGACATGATGCGCACCGCGACGAACGTGGCCGGGCAGATCACCGTGCCGGTCGTGGTCGCCCGCAGCGAGGGCCTGATCGAGGACGGCGCTCCCGCCGAGAAGGAACTGATCAACGCCTGACGCCTAGGCGTCGGTGCAGGGACGGAGCTGGGACAACCTCGGCGCCGGTGCGGGCCAGCCTGGCAGCTGCTCCCGCGCCGGCGCCGCCTGCGTGCAGCCGATGTCCGGACCGAGTGCGCTGAACACCTGCACGAACGCGTCGCGGCACTGACCGCCGCACGCGAGCTGCGCGGCGACGATGTCCGCGACGCCGTCCTCGTCGACGTCGTGCAGCCCCAGGTAGGCCGCGCTCGCCAGGTACGTCGTCTGGATGCGCGACCACGTGCCGTTCTTGCGGACCAGCACCTCGCCGAGCACCTCGTCGTTGTGCGGGCCGCGCACCAGGCACACGCTGACCGCCGACGCGTGGCACAGCAACGAGTCGGCGGTGATCGTCGCGCCCGCCTCGGCGGTGGTCATCTCGAAGATGAACGTGCCGGTCTCCCCGGTCACCCTGATCCGCCCGCCACCGGTGCCGCCGAGCAGCTCCACCATGTCGCCGCCGACCGACCTGCCGACGACGGACTGGCAGACGGTGGTGCCGCAGCGCATTCCCCCGCCGCTGCCGGACTGGCCCGAACCGGTGTGGTCGGGACGCTGGGAGTAGGCGAACACCAGCCCCGCGACGACCACGGCGGCAGCGACGACGGCGACCACCCGCGAGGACCTGGCTGCACCCACAGAGCAGATTGTGGCGGATGGGCCCACGATGGATGTGAAGTGAGCCGTCTCTCCCTCTCCCCGTTCACCGGTTTCCGTAGACTGCGGCACCAGCCAGAGCCGTAATTGCCGGTCCCAGCAGGAGGTACGACGCCGTGTCGCTGCGCAAGGTCCTCATCGCCAACCGCGGTGAGATCGCCGTCCGGGTCATCCGCGCCTGCAAGGACGCCGGGCTGACGAGCGTCGCCGTCTACGCCGACCCCGACCGGGACGCGCCGTTCGTCCGGCTCGCCGACGAGGCGTTCGCGCTCGGCGGGAACACCCCCGGCGAGAGCTACCTGTCGATCGAGAAGGTGCTGGCCGCCGCAGCGCAGTCCGGTGCCGACTCCGTGCACCCCGGTTACGGCTTCCTGTCCGAGAACGCCGAGTTCGCGCAGGCCGTGCTGGACGCGGGCCTGGTCTGGGTCGGCCCGACCCCGCAGGCGATCCGCGACCTCGGCGACAAGGTGACCGCGCGGCACATCGCGATGCGCGCCGGCGCGCCGCTGGTGCCCGGCACCAAGGACCCGGTGTCCGGCCCCGACGAGATCATCGCGTTCGCCGAGGAGAACGGCCTGCCGATCGCGATCAAGGCCGCGTTCGGCGGCGGTGGCCGCGGCCTGAAGGTCGCGCGGACGCTGGAGGAGATCCCCGAGCTGTTCGACTCCGCGGTGCGCGAGGCCGTCACGGCGTTCGGCCGCGGCGAGTGCTTCGTCGAGCGGTACCTGGACAAGCCGCGCCACGTCGAGGCGCAGGTGCTCGCGGACACGCACGGCAACGTGATCGTCGTCGGCACCCGCGACTGCTCCCTGCAGCGCCGCCACCAGAAGCTCGTCGAGGAGGCGCCCGCGCCGTTCCTGACCGACGAGCAGCGCGCCACGATCCACTCGTCGGCCAAGGCGATCTGCCTGGAGGCCGGCTACCACGGCGCCGGCACCGTCGAGTACCTCGTGGGCCTCGACGGGTCGATCTCGTTCCTGGAGGTCAACACCCGGCTGCAGGTCGAACACCCGGTGTCGGAGGAGACCACGGGCCTCGACCTGGTGCGCGAGCAGTTCCGCATCGCCGCGGGCGAGAAGCTGCGGTACACCGAGGACCCGGCGCCCCGCGCGCACTCCATCGAGTTCCGGATCAACGGTGAGGACGCCGGCCGCGGCTTCCTGCCGGCGCCGGGCACCGTGACCACGTTCGTGGCGCCGTCCGGGCCGGGCGTGCGCGTGGACGCCGGTGTGGAGAGCGGTTCCGTGATCGGCGGGCAGTTCGACTCGCTGCTGGCCAAGCTGGTCGTGACCGGCGAGACCCGCGAGGAGGCCCTGGCGAGGGCCCGGCGCGCGCTGGACGAGATGGTCGTCGACGGCATGGCGACCGTGCTGCCGTTCCACCGCGTGATCGTGCGCGACGCGGCGTTCACCGCCGAGAAGCCCGAGGGCTTCACCGTGCACACGCGGTGGATCGAGACGGAGTTCGACAACCGGATCCCGCCGTTCTCCGGTGGCGCGGACGCCGCCGCCGAGGAGGCGCCGCGGCAGACCGTGGTGGTCGAGGTCGGCGGGCGGCGGTTGGAGGTGTCGCTGCCGGGTGACCTCGCGGTGGGCGCGCGTCCGGCCGCCGGTGGTGCCGCCGTGAAGAAGCCGGCGAAGGCCAAGCGCGCGGGCGGCGGGTCGGCGGCGGTGTCCGGTGACGCGGTGGCGGCGCCGATGCAGGGCACCATCGTGAAGGTGGCCGTGGAGGACGGGCAGACCGTCGCGGCCGGGGACCTGATCGTGGTGCTGGAGGCCATGAAGATGGAGAACCCGGTGACGGCGCACAAGGCGGGCACCGTGACGGGGCTGGCGGCCGCGCCCGGTGACCCGATCACCCAGGGCACCGTGATCTGCGAGCTGAAGGACTGACAGCTCAAGCATCTGCGGGGGAAGCAGGGTGGGGGCTCGCCTACCATTGAGGGGTGAGCGACCCGGCACGGGACATCCGCATCGGCGACACCGAGCGCAGCCAGGCGTTGCAGGTGCTCGGTGAGCACATGAGCGCGGGCCGCATCGACGTGGACGAGTACGGCGAGCGGTCCGCGCGGATCACCACCGCGAAGACCCGCGGTGAGCTGCTCGCGCAGTTCCGCGACCTGCCGGACCCGCGGCCGCAGTTCGCCGTGCCGACGCCGATGTTCGACCAGCCCTCTGCCGTGCCCGCGCGCCGCTGGGAGGGCGCGGTGGTGCCGGTGGTCGGGGTCGCCGTGGTGATCGCGTTCTTCGTGCTCGTCAAGAACCCGCTGATCTTCCTGCTCATCCCCGCCGTCGCGATCCTGTGGGGGCAGTGGAACGGGCGCCGGCGGTGAAACCGCTGCTGCTGCTCGACCTCGACGGGGTGCTGCGCGCGTACCCGCCGACCCCGCCGGACATCGCCGCCGTCGCGTTCGAGCCCGGTCTGCTGCACCGGGCCGTCACCGGTGAGATCACCGACGCGCAGTGGCAGGACGAGATCGCCAGGACGATCCCCCGCGAACGGGTCGACGCGTGGGCGGCGGGCGGTGAGGTCGTTCCCGAGGCCCTGCACCTGGCCCGGCTGGCACGCCGGCAGTGCTTCGTGGCGCTGCTGTCGAACGCGACCACGCGGCTGGAGGCGGACCTGGCCGTGCTCGGGCTCGACGGGGAGTTCGACGCGGTCTTCAACTCCTCCCGCCTGGGCGTCGCGAAGCCGGACCCCGCGATCTACCGGCGGGTGCTCGACGAGCTCGGCCGCACCACGGCGGTGTTCTGCGACGACAGCGAGGAGAACGCCGTCGCGGCGACCGCGGCCGGGTTGGACGGCGTGCACGTGCCGGACGTGCGGGCGCTGCGGGTGGCGCTGGCCACGCGCGGGCTGATCCCGCCGACCGTGCTGCTGGTGCTGCCCGACCGCGACGAGGCCGAGGAGCTCGCCACCGAGCTGCTGGGAGAGGGCTGGGCGCCCGTGCGGGTGCACCGGGACATGCTGGCCGGTGAGGACGACGCCGAGGACGTGGACTGGGTGGTCGAGCTGACCACCGCACCGGACGGCTCCCCCGCCTCCGCGCACCGCGACGAGCTCGACGAGCTGGCGGAGCGGCACGACGGGTTCGCCGCGGAGCACTAGCCTCACCCGCGTGGAAGCAGTCGAGATCAACGCCGGCGAGTACTACCTGAGGGCGTTCCGGCGGGACGACCGGATCAACGACGTCCCGGCGATCACGGCCGCGTTCGCCGACGAGGAGACGCGCCGGTACATGCCGAGGATGGGGCTGCACAACGAGGCGGCGGCCGAGATCTTCGTCGACTACCTGACCAACGGCTGGACCTACGAGCAGCGCGTCTCGTGGGCGGTGTGCGACGCGACGACGGCCGAGCTGCTGGCCGGCGTGGTGATCCGCGACTTGGACCTGAAGTTCGGGCTCGGCGAGATCACCTGCTGGACGCAGCCGGAGCACCGCGGCCGGGGCGTGCTGACGATCGCGCTGAACTCGACGCTCGCGTTCGCGTTCGGCGGGCTGGGCGTGCACCGGGTCGCCTACCGGCACGCGGCGTCGAACAAGGCGTCGCAGCGCGTCGCGGAGAAGTGCGGGTTCACCCTGGAGGGTCGACTTCGCGACGAGGCGATAGTCGATGAGCAGCGAGAAGACATGTTGCTCTGGTCTCGCCTGGCCACGGACCCCTTCCCGGAGCAGCTACGGTGACCGGCCATGCGGATCCGAGCGCTCCTCACCGCCGCGGTGGTGGTGCCGGCGCTGGCGCTGACCGGGTGCACGACCGGCCCTGAACGCAGCTCCGGCGACAGCAGTGCCCCGCCGCCGGCGCCCACGTCCTCGGCGACCAGGCCGTCCCTGCCGCCCCGGCCGCTGGCGGTCCCGCTGGACGAGGTCGACCCGTGCGCGGTGCTGACCGCCGACCAGCGCACGGCGCTGAGCCTGGACAGCCCGCCGAACCCGTACGTCGAGACGAGCTTCAACGGCGCGAAGGCGTGCTCGATCCGCAGCACGACCAGCGGCAACGTCGCCCGCCTCGCGCTCGTCCTGGTCTCCGGCGCCGACGTGTGGATCTCGGAGAACGCCCAGGTCGAGTACGTCATCGGGGCGATCGAGGGGTTCGCGGCGATTACTGTCCGCACACCCGGGATCGACGACGTCTGCAACGTCGAGGTCGACGTCGCCGAGGGCCAGTTCCTCGACGTCATGTTCCGCGACGGCGGCAATTCCAGTGGCGCGCAACAAGATCATTTGTGTCTCGGGGCCCAGCGGGTGGCGGAGGCCGCGATGGCCAGTTTGACCCAGAAGCGCTGACCCACACGGGGGGAAGTCACCCGTTGCACTCCACAGCGTTACCTTCGGTGGTTAGAGTGGCTGAGCGCTTGCAAGCACAACCGCCGGAGGTTCCACCATGCCGCCAGGGGGACGCAGCGGGGCTGACTCCTCGCCGCCCGTCCAGCACGAGCTGAACGTGGAGCCGGACGCGATCCCCGCGTTGCGCAGCACCTTCTCAGCCGCGTTGACGAAGCTCGACAAGCAGATCGAGCTCGCCGTCACCGAGTTCCGGGTCCGCCCGTGGGCCGGCGACCCGGTCAGCGCCGAGGCAGCGGAGAAGTTCAACGAGCGGTCGGTCACCGACGGCGACTCCGCCCTCGAGGCGCTGCAGAACTACCAGCGGCAGCTGAAGACGGCGATGGACAACCTGAACCAGATCGAACGCCAGTACCGCGTGGTCGAGGGCGACAACACGGGCCTGATGGGGAAGAGTGGTTGCTGAGATGGTGGAGCACCGCTGGCAGGGCTACAGCCACGAGGAACTCTACGCGCGCATCCACGCCGGTCCCGGCGCTGCTGCCTCGCACACCTCGGTCGAGCGCTGGGCCGGTGTGTCCAGTGCGCTGAGCGAGATCAACGACGACCTGCACCGCGGCATCGCGAAGTCCGGCGCCCGGTGGCAGGGCAGGGCGGCCGAGCAGGCCGCCGCCGGCATGAACCCGCTCGCCGCCTGGGCCGACGGCGCCCGCGGCGGAGCCGACGTCATGCGCTACTCGGCCGAGCTGCAGGCCGACCACATCGCCAAGGCCCGCGCCGACATGCCCGCCCCTGTGAAGGTGACGGCGGAGCAGCCGAACGCGCTGGTCAGCGGCATCGTGCACCTCTTCGGCGGCCAGACCGACCACGAGCAGCAGGAGGCGGCAGCGGACTCCGCGGAGCGCCGCGCCCGTGAGGTCATGGCCACCTACGCGTCGTCCACGACGGCGAACACCTCGACGCTGGGCCAGTTCACCCAGCCGCCGCAGCTGCAGATCAGCGCCTCGGGCATCACGTCGAGCAGCGGTCCCGGCGTGCACACGCCCGGTGGCTGGGTCTTCGGCCCGCACGGCGGCACGGGCACCGGTCCGCGCACCCGCACGGGCTCCGGCTCGCGCGGCTCGACCACCGCGCCCCCGCGTGGCGGCAGCGGCACCGCTCCGGGCACCACGACCCGCAGCTCGGGCGTGTCGCCCGCGGCGACCACGGGCAGGGGCACCGGTTCGACGTCGCTGTCCTCGGCCGGCCAGGCCGGCACCGCGGGCACGTCCGGTCCGGCGGGCACCGGCGCGGCCGGCGTCGGCACCACGGGCGCCGTGCCCGGTCAGCGCACCGGCAACCGCTCGTCGTCCTCGGCCGGCACCGGTGAGGTGAAGGAGATGGAGGAGGGCGCGACCGCGTCGTCGTCGGCGGCCGTCGGCCAGATGGTCGGCCACACCGCGACGGTCAACAACGCGGGTGGCGCCCACGGTTCGTCGATGGGCCCGCTGGGCACCGTCGGCGGGCAGAACAACGACCGCGTGCACCAGCGCTCCGTGCCGTTGCCGCAGTCGTACGACCCGTTCGGCGGCATGGGCCCGCGCAAGGGTGAGGACGAGGAGGACCTTGAGCACAAGGCCGCCGACTACCTGCGCGAACGCGATGACATCTACGGGATCGGCAGCTACGCGCTGCCGGTGATCGGGGAGAGCACGACCGACTGATGACGCTGCTGGGCCTGGACCTCGGGACGAGTGACACGCGCGACCCGGTGGTCATCTCCGCGCTGGAGTTCGACGTCCTCTGGGAGCACCTCGGCCTGGAGACGATGCCGCTGGTGCTCAAGGTGCCCTCACCGGGCAAGACCCGCGAGGAACGCCGCGTGCTCGAGGACCAGGTCTGGCGCCAGCTCGGCGCCCGCGGCCTGGGCGGCCCGCGGTCGCTGGACCCGACCCTGGAAGACCTGCTGCACGTGCTCAACCGCCCGCAGCGGGAGATCGACGCCCGCCTCTGGCTGCACGAGCGCAGCGTCCGCCTGCTGGCGGCCGGCAAGGGCCAGGCCGGTGTGCTCGCCGTCCTCGACGGCGGCCAGCTCCTGCTGCGCCCCGCGGAGGCCGACGGGCTGCCCCGTGAGGCCCTGACCGTCCTGCCGTCCGCGCCGGCCGGGGAGGGCCACTCCATCACCCTGCCGTCGGCGGACCTGGACGCGGCGGCCTCCTCGGCGGCCTCACCCGAGGACCTGGAGGCCGAGCTGCGCTCCCGCGGCCTGCGCGCCGACGACGCCCACGCGCTGGCCGACATGGTCCGCGACGCCACGCACCGCGGCCAGTTCGGCGCGGCGGCCCGCGACAAGTGGGGCAAGCGGGTGCGGCCGGACCGGGTGGTCTCGTTCTACGACACGCCCCAGGGCCGCTACCTGCAGATGCGCCGGGCCTCGGAGGGCAGGCCGCCGTGGTCGACGATCACCCCGGTGGACTACCGCCGGCTGCACCACCACCTGGTGGAGCTGCTGGAAGAGGCCACCGGCCAGCCGTCCTGACCCGTCACGCGCCCCTTCGCCCGCCTGCTGAGGTGCACGCGGGGAGCTTTCGTGCGCTGTGAGCGCACGAAAGGGCCCCGCGTGAGGGCAGCGGCGCGGGGCGCGCAGGGAGAGGGAGCTAGGGGCCGATGCCCTGGCAGGGGCGGGTCCGCAGGTCGTTGACGTAGTCGTGCGGAGCGCCGGCGGCCTCGGCCGCGTCCGCCACGACGCCGATGTACCG
Organism: Lentzea sp. NPDC036949; assembly: GCF_055608075.1. Taxonomy (NCBI): domain Bacteria; kingdom Bacillati; phylum Actinomycetota; class Actinomycetes; order Pseudonocardiales; family Pseudonocardiaceae; genus Lentzea; species Lentzea sp. NPDC036949. Next base: position 15,878 of record NZ_JBVJRA010000008.1, on the reverse strand, counting down.
GGCGGAGGGCAGGCCGCCCTCGTACGCGTCGAGGACGTACAGCCAGGCCACCACGGACCCTTCGAGGGTCTGCACCCGCAGCCTGATCTTCTTGTACAGCCCGAGCGCCCCCTCCCACCGGTCCAGGCGCGACTCGTCGCGCGGTGAGACGTCGTAGAGCACGCAGAACGTCTGCTGGTCCGGCTCTTCGACGATGGTGGCGAGCGCACCCTCCCAGCCGAGGTCCTCGCCGCCGAAGGTCAGACGCCAACCCACGAGCCAGCCGGTCCCCGCGAGCGGGGAGTACGGGGCTCGCTCCATCATCTGGTTCGGATCCATGTTCGACCCGTACGCGGCATAGAGCGGCACGTCCGACAGAGTAGCGACTCGACGATCAGCTTTCGGTCCTGGCGACACGGCGGTTCGCGACAACGCGTACGGTTGTCCCGGCCAGCAAGCACGCAGAAGGGAACTGATCGTGACCCGCATCGTCATCATGGGCGGCGGACCCGCAGGTTACGAGGCAGCCCTGGTTGCGGCTCAGCACAGCGCTGACGTGACCCTGGTGGAGACCGACGGGGCGGGTGGCGCGTGCGTGCTGTACGACTGCGTGCCGTCGAAGACCTTCATCGCGTCGGCGGGGGCCCGCAGCGCCTTCCGCAACGCCGGTGAGCTGGGCATCCAGACCAACAACGACCAGGCGGCGGTCGACCTGCCGGTCGTGCACGGCCGGGTGAAGGGGCTCGCCCTCGCCCAGTCCGCCGACGTGCGGGCGCGGTTGCAGCGCGAGGGCGTGCGGCTGATCAACGGCAGGGCCCGGTTCGCGGACGGTTCGAAGGGGCTGGCCCAGCACCGCGTGGTCGCGACGACCCCGGACGGTGCCGAGGAGGTCCTGACCGCCGATGTGGTGCTCATCGCAACGGGTGCCACCCCGCGCGTCCTGCAGGGCGCCGAGCCGGACGGCAAGCGCGTCCTGACCTGGCGGCAGATCTACGACCTGCCCGAGCTGCCCGAGCACCTGGCCGTCATCGGCTCCGGTGTGACCGGTGTGGAGTTCGCCAGCGCCTACACCGAGGTGGGCGTGAAGGTGACGATGGTCTCCAGCCGGGACCGGGTGCTCCCCCACGAGGACGCCGACGCGGCCGCGGTGCTGGAGGACGTGTTCGCCGAGCGCGGCACGGCCGTGGTCAAGCACGCGCGTGCGGACAAGGTCGAGAACGTCGGCGACGGCGTCCTGATCCACCTGGAAGACGGTCGCACGATCGAGGCGTCGCACGCCCTGATGACCGTCGGTTCCGTCCCGAACACCGACGACATCGGTCTCGACAAGATCGGCATCGAGCTCGGGCGCGGCGGTTACATCCCGGTCGACCGGGTCAGCCGCACGAACGTCAGCGGCGTCTACGCGGCCGGCGACTGCACCGGTGTGCTGCTGCTCGCCTCGGTCGCCGCCATGCAGGGCCGCATCGCCATGTGGCACGCGCTGGGCGAGGGCGTCAGCCCGATCAAGCTCAAGACCGTCGCCGCGAACGTCTTCACCAACCCCGAGATCGCGAGCGTCGGCATCAGCCAGCAGGCGATCGACTCGGGCGAGGTGCCGGCCCGCACGATCATGCTGCCGCTCGCCACGAACCCCCGCGCCAAGATGGAGGGTCTGCGCCGAGGCTTCGTGAAGCTGTTCTGCCGCCCGGCCACCGGCGTGGTCATCGGCGGTGTCGTGGTGGCGCCGAACGCGAGCGAGCTGATCCTGCCGATCGCGCTGGCCGTGCAGAACCAGCTGACCGTCGAGCACCTCGCGACGACGTTCTCCGTCTACCCGTCGCTCTCGGGCTCCATCACCGAGTCCGGCCGCCAGCTCATGCGGCACGACGATCTCGACTAGGTAACTCAGACCTCCCCCGGCAACCGAGGCGCCCTCCGGGGCGTCTTCGGGGTGCGAGTTCCACGCAGGGGGAGAAACAGATGAAGCGCATTTTCGCGACCGTCGTCGCACTCGGAGCCACGTTCGCATTCGCACATGCAGTGGGCGCGCAGGAGAACGCCGGGTTCACCCTGGACAGGAGCGAGTACCTGCCGGGCGCACCGGTCGGGGTCGCCGCTGACCAGGGGCACAACTGCGTCGGACCGGTCACCTCGAAGGGTTTCGCCGCGCCGATCGAGCTCGAGAAGAACCAGCCGAACCTCCTCGGAGGTCGCGGGACCGCTGTCGACCAGAACGGTGAGTACGAGGCCACGGCGACCTGCGGGGGCAAGCCGGTCACGGTCAAGTTCAGGGTGGTCGAGACGTTCTACTTCTTCCCGGACGACGTGGTCGAGGCGGGCGGCACCATCGACGTGCACCGGCAGGTCACGGCGATGTGCACGGGCCCGGTGACGTCCGCCGGGTTCGTCGAGCCGATCGACATCGTCTACAAGACCGAGGGATCGTTGCGGAACGGTCGCGGCAAGGTCGTCGACACGCCGGGGACCTACGAGGCGTCAATGCAGTGCTCCGGCCAGAACGCGACCAGGAAGTTCACGGTCAAGGCCAAGGCCGGACAGCCCGCGGCGAAGCCGAAGACGCCGATCGTGAAGCCCAAGGGCGCGCCGCAGACCGGCGGCGGGGGCACGGCCCGGTGAAGCGGCTCGCCATCGCGGTCGTGGTGGTGGCACTGGCGCTGCTCAGCGCCTGTGCCACCCCTCCCGCGGCAGAACCGCGGACGACCCCGCCGCCGAGCGGTTCACCGGCGCACCCGACCGGTTCCGCGGCACGAACGGTCGCCGAGAAGGGCATGCCACCGTCGGAACCGACCGAGGTGCGCATCCCGAAGATCGGTGCCACGTCGTCACTCGTCCCGCTCGGCCTGAACGCCGACGAGACGGTCGAGGTGCCGCCGGTCGAACAGCCGATGCAGGCCGGGTGGTACCGGCTCGCACGCACTCCCGGCGAGGCCGGTCCCGCGATCCTGCTGGGTCACGTCGACGGGCTGAAGAAGCCGGGGATCTTCTTCCGCCTCAAGGAACTGGTCGCCGGTGACGAGGTCGAGGTGTCCAGGAAGGACGGCACCACGGCCAGGTTCCGCGTGCGCAAGACCGAGCAGATCGCCAAGGCCGGCTTCCCCACCGAGGCCGTCTACGGCGACACCGCCGAACCCGAGCTGCGGCTGATCACCTGCGGGGGCAGCTTCGACGAGGCCGCGCACAGCTACCGGGACAACATCATCGTCTACGCGACGCTGATCTGAGGAAAAGGCCGCCTGCCGGCAACCGAACCGCCCGCTCGGGCGTGTTCGGTACCAGCAGTCCATGTGCCCGAGGGGGGAGAGACAGCCATGATCAGGTCAGTTGCCGCGCTCGCGGCCGTCGGCGTGGTGTTCGCGCTCACGCCGATCGCCGCTGCCCAGGAGGACGTCACGCCGAAGTTCTCGCTGGGGGGCGAGGTCTTCCCGCACGCTTCCGAGTTCACCGCGACGATCGAGGAGGGCACCTGCCCCGGCGGTCCGACGTCGCTCACGTCGCCCGGCTTCGCGACGTTCGACCTGGCCACCCTGCGCGGCAGGTTCGCCGACGTGCAGGGCCCGTTCGCGGCGTACCTGGAGTGCAAGGGCACCAGCGCACAGGGGGTCGTGCGCTACCGGCTGGACAAGCCGCAGCCGCCGGTGCCCCCGTTCGACGGCCGGTTCCTCGACAAGGAGGTGTACGCGCCGGGCGAGACGATCAAGGTGCAGGTCACCGGGTACTCGTTCTGCCCCACCGCCGAGTCGAACGGCTTCGTCGCACCGATCAGCCTCCCGAACAACCCCGGGGGCAGCGCGCACGGCGAAGGCAAGGCGACCGGCACGCCAGGAACGTACGAAGCGACGGTCCACTGCTACAAGAACCAGACCTTCGTGAACACGTTCACCGTCAAGGCCCCGCCGACCACCCCGCCGACCTCCACGACGCCTCCGGCAGCGCCCACGGCCAAGCCCAAGCCGCCCATCGTGAAGCCCAAGGGCGCGCCGCAGACCGGTGGAGGCGGCACGGCCTGATCACAGTTCGGCACTGTCCTGGCCGGACGAGCAACCTGACCACCGGATGTGCGTCAATGGGTTCGTGGGGACTCGTGTCTTGATCGCGGTGCTGAGCGTGGCCCTGGCCGGCACCGCCTGCTCGCAGCCGGCGCCGAAGCCGACGGCTGCGACGAGCGAGAGCGCACCGCCGCCGGTGGTGTCGCCGCTCGGCAACTCGGATCCGATGGAGCTGAGAGTCGAGCGCATCGGCGTGCGGTCCTCGCTGATCCAGCTGCCCCTCGGCGCGGACGGCGCCGTGCAGATGCCCCCGGCCAACGAGGGCATGCAGGCCGGTTGGCACCAGACGCAACCGAAGCAGTGGATCATCGTCGGGCGGATCGAGAGCAACGGGGCCCGCGGCGTGTTCTACCGGCTGAACGACCTGGCAGAGGGCGACGTCGTCGAGGTGTCCAAGAAGGACGGTTCGGTGGCGCGGTTCACGGTGACGCGCACCGAGCGGGTCATCCGCGACGACTACTTCGCCGAGGCCGTGGCGAAGGACGCGGACCAGCAGGGGCTGCGGCTGATCACGTGCGGCACCCGCGACAACGTGATCGTGCACGCTGTTTGACGGCGAGTTCGTGCCGGTCGTCCGGCACGAACTCGCCGTGCCGTGACTCCTAGTCCTCGACCCAGTCGAAGGTCTTCGTGACGGCCTTCTTCCAGTTCGCGTACTCCGACGTGCGGCGGGAGTCGTCCATCTGCGGCTCCCACTGCTTGTCCATCGCCCAGTTCTCGCGGATGTCGTCCTCGGTCTTCCAGAACCCGACGGCGAGCCCGGCCGCGTAGGCGGCGCCCAGCGCGGTCGTCTCGGCCACGACCGGCCGGATCACCGGCACGCCCAGGATGTCCGCCTGGAACTGCATCAGCAGCTCGTTCACGACCATGCCGCCGTCGACCTTCAACGCGGTGAGGTCCACGCCCGAGTCGGCGTTCATCGCGTCGAGCACCTCGCGCGTCTGGAACGCGGTCGCCTCCAGCACCGCGCGCGCCAGGTGACCCTTGTTGACGAACCGGGTGAGGCCCACGATCGCGCCGCGGGCGTCGGAGCGCCAGTAGGGCGCGAACAGGCCGGAGAAGGCGGGCACGAAGTACGCGCCGCCGTTGTCCTCGACCGACCGCGCGTGCCGCTCGACCTCGGCCGCGTCGCCGATCATGCCGAGGTTGTCGCGCAGCCACTGCACCAGCGAGCCGGTGACGGCGATCGAGCCCTCCAGCGCGTACACGGGTGCCGCCTCGCCGATCTTGTAGCAGATCGTGGTCAGCAGGCCGTTCTCGCTCATCACCTTCTCGGTGCCGGTGTTGAGCAGCATGAAGTTGCCGGTGCCGTAGGTGTTCTTGGCCTCGCCGGGCGAGAGGCAGGCCTGCCCGAACGTCGCCGCCTGCTGGTCGCCGAGGATGCCCGCGATCGGCACGCCGGCGAGCGCGCCGCGTTCCCGCACCTGCCCGTAGACCTCGGAGGAGGACCGGATCTCCGGCAGCATCGACATCGGGATGCCCATGTCGGATGCGATGGAGGAGTCCCACTGCAGCGTGTCGAGGTCCATCAGCATGGTGCGGGAGGCGTTGGTCGGGTCGGTGACGTGCACGCCGCCGTTCACCCCGCCGGTCATGTTCCACAGCACCCAGGTGTCCATGTTGCCGAACAGCAGGTCGCCCGCCTCGGCCTTCTCGCGGGCGCCCTCGACGTTGTCGAGGATCCAGCGGACCTTGGGGCCGGAGAAGTAGGTGGCGAGCGGCAGGCCGACCTTGGCCCGGTAGCGCTCCTGGCCGCCGCCCAGCGCACCGAGCTCGGTGACGATCCGGTCGGTGCGGGTGTCCTGCCAGACGATGGCGTTGTAGACGGGCTCACCGGTGTTGCGGTCCCACACCACCGCGGTCTCGCGCTGGTTGGTGATGCCGACGGCGACGATGTCCGCGGTGGTCAGGTCGGCCTTCGCGAGCGCGCCGGCGGCGACCTGGCGGGTGTTCTGCCAGACCTCCTTCGGGTCGTGCTCGACCCATCCGGCCTTCGGGAAGATCTGCTCGTGCTCCTTCTGGTCGACCGACACCACCCGCCCGGAGTGGTCGAAGATCATGCAGCGGGTCGACGTGGTGCCCTGGTCGATCGCGGCCACGTACTGGGTCATGCGCGTGTGTCCTTTCAGACCGGGAGAACCAGGTAGAGCAACGCCGCGAGTGCGCCGCCGACCAGCGGGCCGACGACGGGCACCCACGAGTAGCCCCAGTTTGCGCCACCCTTGTCGCGGATGGGCATGAGGAAGGCGTAGGCGATGCGCGGACCGAGGTCGCGAGCGGGGTTGATGGCGTACCCGGTGGGGCCGCCCAGCGATGTGCCGATGACCAGGACCACGAACGCCACGCCCGCGTAGCCGAGCGCCGAGTTGCCGAACTGCGGCAGTCCGCCCTCGGCGGCCTTCGCGGACGGGGACAGCAGGACCCAGGCGACGAGCACGAACGTGCCGATGACCTCGGAGACCGTGTTCCACAGCGCGTTCGGCACGGTCGGCCCGGTGGCGAAGATGCCCAGGGTGTTCTGCGGTTCGTCGTGGGTGTCGAACTGCAGCTTGTAGGTCGCCCAGCAGAGCATCGCGCCGATGATCGCACCGGCCATCTGCCCGAGGACGTAGAACGGGACGTCACCCCACGGCGTCTTGCCCGCGATGGCGAGCCCGAACGTGAGGGCGGGGTTGAGGTGCGCACCGCTCGGGTTCGCGATGCTCGCACCCGCGAAGACCGCGAACGCCCAGCCGACGTTGACGAACAGGAACCCCGTGCTGTTGCCGAGCGTGTCTTTGAGCACCTGGTTCGCGACCACACCGGTGCCCAGGAGGATGAGGACCGCCGTCCCCAGCACCTCCCACACGAAGATCGAGCCTGCACCCACCGTCGGCCTCCTTCGTCTGCGGCCAGGAGGAGCGCACACCCGGACGTCAGGCCGCGCTGCCCGCCTGCAACGTGCTCGGACGCTATTACCGGGCTGATCAGTTGTCCACGCGAGGTGGGTTCGCCGGGCCGTTTTCAGGCCGTGGGGACCCGGTGCGCTCGCCCGTGGGCGGAGGTCGGTGACTGCAGGTAACGTGATCCGCGAGTCGGCACAGGGGAGGCATCCGTCGTGGCCACGAGCAAGGACGCAGCTGAAGCACCGCAGACCCCCGTCGCCCCTCCGGTCACCGGCGGGCTGGGCCCCGCCGAACGCGAGGAGGCGTGGCAGCGCCTGGGGTCCGAGACGTTCGACGTCGTCGTGGTCGGCGGTGGCGTGGTCGGCGTCGGCGCGGCACTGGACGCGGCCACGCGCGGCCTGCGGGTGGCCCTGGTGGAGGCCCGTGACCTGGCGTCGGGCACGTCGAGCCGGTCGTCCAAGCTCTTCCACGGTGGCCTGCGCTACCTGGAGCAGCTGGAGTTCGGCCTGGTCCGCGAGGCGCTGCGGGAGCGCGAGCTGATGCTGACCCGGATCGCGCCGCACCTGGTGAAGCCCGTCGCGTTCCTCTACCCGCTGACCAACCGGATCTGGGAACGCCCGTACACCGCGGCCGGCCTGTTCCTCTACGACACGATGGGCGGGGCCCGGTCCGTGCCGGGGCAGAAGCACCTCACCCGTGCGGGTGCCCAGCGGCTCGTGCCCGCGTTGAAGCGCGACGCGCTGATCGGCGGCATCCGCTACTACGACGCCCAGGCCGACGACGCCCGGCACACGATGATGGTCGGCCGCACCGCCGCGCACTACGGCGCCGTCGTGCGCACGTCGACCCAGGTGATCAGCTTCCTGCGGGAGGCGGACCGCGTGTCCGGCGTGCGGGTCCGCGACGTCGAGGACGGCCGTGAGGTCGACGTGCGGGCGCACGCGGTGATCAACGCGACCGGTGTGTGGACCGACGAGCTGCAACGGCTCTCGGGTTCGCGCGGCCGGTTCCGGGTGCGGGCGTCGAAGGGCGTGCACATCGTCGTCCCGCGCGACCGGATCGTGGCCGAGGCGGGCATGATCCTGCGCACCGAGAAGTCCGTGCTGTTCGTGATCCCGTGGCGCAACCACTGGATCGTCGGCACCACCGACACCGACTGGAACCTCGACCTCGCGCACCCCGCCGCGACCAAGCACGACATCGACTACATCCTCGAACACGTGAACTCCGTGCTCGCGACGCCGTTGACGCACGACGACATCGAGGGTGTCTACGCGGGTCTGCGCCCGTTGCTGGCCGGTGAGTCCGACTCGACGTCGAAGCTGTCGCGCGAGCACGCCGTGGCACGGGTCGCGCCCGGTCTGGTGGCGATCGCGGGCGGCAAGTACACGACGTACCGCGTGATGGGCGCCGACGCCGTGGACGCGGCGCAGGTCGACGTGCCGGGCCGCATCCAGCCGTCGATCACCGACAAGGTGCCGCTGGTGGGTGCCGACGGCTACCACGCCCTGGTCAACCAGGCCGACCAGCTCGCGGCCAGGCACGGCCTGCACCCGTACCGCGTCCGCCACCTGCTGGACCGCTACGGCTCGCTGGTGCACGAGGTCCTCGGCCTGGCCGCGGGCAACCCTGAGCTGCTCAAGCCGATCACCGCGGCCCCCGACTACCTCCAGGTCGAGGCCGTCTACGCGGCGTCGCACGAGGGCGCCCTGCACCTGGAGGACGTCCTGACCCGCCGCACCCGCATCTCCATCGAGTACGCGCACCGCGGCGTGGACTGCGCGGAGGCCGTGGCCCGCCTGGTGGCCCCGGTCCTCGGCTGGGACGACGACGCGGTGAAGCGCGAGGTCGAGGTGTACAACGCGCGGGTCGAGTCCGAGCGCACCTCGCAGACGAAGGCGGACGACCAAGCCGCGGACGCCGTTCGTGCCGCGGCTCCCGAGGCCCGTCCGCAGTTGACCGAACCCGTGAGCTGACGAGCCGGCCTCGGGCATGCTGGGCGGCATGCCCGGGGTCGATCGTCGAACGTTCCTGAAAGCCACTGCCGCCGCCGGTGCCGCTGGTGCCGCCGTCACCGGCACCGCGCACGCCACCACCGCACCCGTCTTCGAGCACGGCGTCGCCTCCGGTGACCCGCACCCGGACGGCGTGCTGCTGTGGACCCGCGTGGTCACCGACGGGCCGATCCGCTGGGAGGTGGCCCGCGACGCGTCGTTCACGCACGTCGTGACACGCGGCCGCACCCTCACCGGCGCCCACCGCGACCACACCGTGAAGGTCGAGGTCTCCGGCCTGCGCCCGGCCACCCGCTACTACTACCGCTTCACCGCCGCCGACGTGGTCTCCCCCGTCGGCCGCACCAAGACCGCTCCCCGCCCGTCCGCCGACTGCGGCTCGCTGACGTTCGGCGTCGTCTCCTGCGCGAACTGGATCGCCGGCCACTTCGGCGCCTACGGCTACCTCGCCACCCGTGACGACCTGGACGCCGTGATCCACCTCGGCGACTACGTCTACGAGTACTTCGAGCCCGGCGTCCGCGTCACCGAACCGCAGCACGAGTGCGAGACGCTCGACGACTACCGCACCCGCCACGCCCAGTACAAGACCGACCCGCACCTGCAGGCCCTGCACGCGGCGCACCCGGTCATCGCGACCTGGGACGACCACGAGTCGGCGGAAAATTCCTCGTCCATCGGCTCCCCTGTCCACGACCCGGCCACCGAGGGCCCCTGGGGCGCCCGCCTGGCCGCGGCCACGCAGGCCTACTTCGAGTGGATGCCGGTCCGCGAGGGCAAGCTGACCCGCCGCCTGCACTTCGGCCGCCTCGCCGACCTCACCATGCTCGACCTGCGCAGCTACCGCACCGACACGACCATCCTGGGCACCGCCCAGCGCGCCTGGTTCACGTCCGCGCTGACCGACGGCCGCGCCCGCTGGAAGCTCGTCGGCAACTCGGTGATGCTGGCCCCGCTGAAGATCCCGCCCCTGCCCGGCCTGCCGCCGACGAACACCGACCAGTGGGACGGCTTCCCCGCGGACCGCGAGGTCGTGCTGCGCGCCCTCGACCGCGCGGGCATGAAGAACGCCGTGTTCCTGACCGGCGACATCCACTCGTCGTGGGCGATCGACGTGCCGTTCGGCGAGGGCACGGTCGCCACGGAGTTCGTCTCGACCTCGGTGACCTCGGACAACTTCGACGAACGCATCGGCGTGCCGCCGCGTTCCGCGTCACTGCAGATCGAGGCCCAGTTCCGCGCCCTGAACCCGCACGTGAAGTTCGTGGAGCTCGACTCGCACGGCGCGCAGGTGCTGACCGTGACGCCGGAGCAGGTGCGGATGGACTGGCACTACCTCGCCGACAAGCGCGACCCGAACACGGCGGTGACTCTCGCGCACTCGTGGCGGACGCTGCACGACACCGCTCAGGTGGACCAGGTCCTCTGACGCGAACGGCGTCTGCAAGTACCACCAACCACGTGGTTGGTGGTACTTGCGGACGCCTTCACAGCTAGGCGAGGGCGGCCAGGGCCGTGTGGACCAGCACGCGCACCCCGACGAGCAGGGCCCGTTCGTCCAGGTCGAACGTCGGCTGGTGCAGGTCCCGCTGCTTCTCCACCCCGTTCCACACGCCGAGCCGCGCGAACGACCCGGGAACGTGCTCCAGGTACCAGCCGAAGTCCTCACCGCCGGAGGACTGCTCGGTGCCGGCCAGCGCGTCGTCGCCGAGTGCGGCCTCGATGCCGGCGCGCAGGATCTGCGTCGACTCCCGCTCGTTGACCACGGGCGGGACGCCGCGGCGGTGGTGCAGGTCGAACCCGACGCCGGTCGGCAGCAGCAGACCGGTCACCAGGTCCTTGACCAGCGGTTCCAGCTCGGCCCAGATGTCGCGGTCGCCGGTGCGCAGGGTGCCGCGCACCAGGCCGTCCTGCGGCACCGCGTTGGGCGCCTCACCGGCGTGGACGGCACCCCACACCAGCACGGTGCCGGAACGCGGGTCGACGCGGCGGGACAGCATCGTCGGCAGGCCGGTGATCACCGTGCCCAGCGCGTGCACCAGGTCGGCGGTCAGGTGCGGCCGCGACGTGTGGCCGCCCGGTGACGAAAGCCGCAGCTCCAGCAGGTCGGAGGCGGAGGTGATGGCGCCGATGCGCGTGCCGATGCGGCCGACCTGCAGGCGCGGGTCGCAGTGCAGGCCGAAGATCCGCTCCACGCCGTCGAGGCCACCCGCGGCGAGCACGTCGAGCGCTCCGCCGGGCATGACCTCCTCGGCTGGCTGGAACACCAGCCGCACCCGTCCTGGCAGCTCGGTGGCGGAGGCCAGTGCCAGCGCAGCGCCCAGCAGGACCGTGGTGTGGGCGTCGTGACCGCACGCGTGCGACACACCGTCCACAGTGGACGAGAACGGCGAGCCGGTGTTCTCGTGCAACGGCAGGGCGTCCATGTCGGCGCGCAGGGCCACGATGCGGGGACCGCGGCCGATGTCGCAGATCAGGCCGGTGCCGCCGGGCAGCACGCGGGGCTTGAGGCCCACCTCGCGCAGCAGCTTCGCCACCAGCTCGGTGGTGTTGTACTCGCGCCGGGAGAGCTCGGGGTGGGCGTGGATGTGGCGGCGCCACGCGACGACGTCCGAGGCGTGTGCCTTCAGCCAGTCGTCGAGCCAGGCGGGGCCGCGGCCCTCTCCGAGATCATCCACAGGAGACATGCTCACCCCGGTGGGGTCGACGAGCATCTCAGGGGAGGAAGAAACCGCAGCGCCGGAAAGGCGGGAGTCCAGGACCGTCATGCGGCACCTCCGCTGGCCAGCAGGCGTTCCCGCTGCTGGGGGTCGGTGGCTGTCGCGATCGTCGTCCAGGCCATGGCGAGTGCTCCGTCGAGCATCGCGCGATCGGCCGATGCCGACGCACAGGCGGTCGCGAACTCTTGTTGGTGGTTCACCGCGTCTCCGCAGTCGATGGCAATGGTCGGGTGGATTGCGGGCAACACTCTGGTGACGTTGCCCATGTCGGTGCTTCCGATCTTCCTGCCCGCTTCCTCTTCTCGGGAGAGCGGCCGTCGCCCCAGCTCGGTGGCCGCGTGCCGGTAGGCATCGGCGAGCCACGGGTCGGGGGTCAGCTCGGCGTAGATCGGCGAGACCTGCACGACCTCATGGGTGCAGCCGGTCGCCAGCGCTCCGGCCCCGAAGCAGTCCCGGATCCGGTTCTCCAGGCGCTGCAACGATTCCAGGTTCTCCGCCCTCACATCGAACATCGCCGATGCGCGGGCGGGTATTACGTTCGGGACCGTGCCGCCGTTCGTCACGATGCCGGTCACCATCTGGCCGGGCTCGAGGTGCTGCCGCAGCAGGCTGATCGAGATCTGCGCGACGGTGACCGCGTCGGCGGCGTTGATGCCCAGGTGCGGGGCGGCGGCCGCGTGTGACGGCTTGCCGCTGTAGTGCACCTCCAGGTCGGTGATGGCGAGCGAACGCGCGGCGCACGACTCGTACGGCGCGGGGTGCACCATCATCGAGAACGAGACGTCGTCGAACACGCCCCGCTCCAGCATCAGCACCTTGCCGCCACCGACCTCCTCCGCGGGCGTCCCGATCACCTTCACGGTGACACCCAGGCGGTCGGCGACGTCACGCAGCGCAAGAGCGGTTCCCACCGAAGCGGCAGCGATGACGTTGTGCCCGCACGCGTGCCCGACCTCGGGCAACGCGTCGTACTCGGCGCACAGTCCCAGCACGAGCTCGCCGTCGCCGAACGTCGCGACGAACGCCGTGTCCAGGCCGGCGACACCGGACTCGACCTTGAAGCCCTCGCGGGCCAGCAGGGAGGTGATCTTCTCCGCGCTGCGGTGCTCCTCGAACGCCAGCTCCGGTTCGGCGTGGATCGAGTGCGACAGGTCCACCAGCGCGTCGGAGTACCGCTCGACGGTCGAGCGTGTGCTGATCTTCAAGTCGGTACCCATTTGCCACCATCCTGCATCACCGCCCCCAGGACGCGACGCGCTGATGATGATCAACCGGCTGGCCGGTCGCAGCGCTGCGCCGAGCGGCGAGCGAGTTTCGGTCTGACCGATCAACGATGACGCAAATGGCCGAGAAGCACGCTTAACTTTGACTATTACGTCCCATCAGGTGGGACGCGGTGTCTCAGGCGAACACACCTCGAACGTCCTCGAGTCAGCCCTTCTTGGCCGCTCGCGCCTTCTTCCACGCCGCCCACCGCTTCTTGTTGCGGTAGTAGACGATCGTGAACAGCACCAGCGCGATGCCGCCGATCCACAGCTTCTGCTTGGTCTCCTGCCGCACCTCCGGGGACGGCTCCTGCGGCGAGTCGAGGGCCGGACCGGGGTTCGCCGTCGTCTGCGCCACCACCACCGCGGGGGCGTTCGCACCCTCGTCGGCGACCGATGTCCCGGCGATCCCGAAGACGCCCATCAGCGCGAACACGCAGGCCAGCAGCAACCTCGACATGCCCTGAACTCTACAACGAATACCACGATCGAAGGTCACCCAAACTAGTTACGCACTCACCCAGCGTCGGCCTGGAAGGCTTTCAGGATCTGCTCCGCGGCGAGTGTCGCGGTGAGTTCCCCGCTGCGGACCTTCTCCTCCAGGGAGGGTGCCGACGCGCGCACGGCCGGGCTCTCGCGCACCTGCCGCCACAGCGAGTCGCGGACCATCATCCAGGTCCAGTCGACCTGCTGGCGCCGCCGGCGTTCGTCCAGCTCCCCGGCCTCGCTCAGGGTCGTCCGGTGTTCCAGCACGCGGGACCACAGCTCGTCGAGACCGACCCCGGTGAGGCCGGAGCAGGTGAGCACGGGCGGGTGCCACACCGCGTCCGGCGCGCGCAGCAGCTTGAGCGCGCCCGCCAGCTCACGTGCGGCCTTGCGGGCGTCCAGCTCGTGCTCGCCGTCGGCCTTGTTGACCGCGATGACGTCCGCGAGCTCCAGGATGCCCTTCTTGATGCCCTGGAGCTGGTCGCCGGTGCGGGCGAGGGTGAGGAACAGCGAGCAGTCCGTCATGTTGGCGACGGCCACCTCGGACTGCCCGACGCCGACCGTCTCGACCAGCACCACGTCGAACCCGGCCGCCTCGACCAGCACGATCGTCTCGCGGGTGGCCTGGGCGACGCCGCCGAGCGTGCCGGAGGTCGGCGAGGGCCGGATGAACGCGTCCGGGCTCACCGACAACCGCGCCATCCGCGTCTTGTCGCCCAGGATGCTGCCGCCGGTGCGGGTGGACGACGGGTCGACGGCGAGCACCGCGACCCGGTGGCCCCGCTCGACCAGCATCGTGCCGAGTGCGTCGATGAACGTGGACTTGCCGACGCCGGGGACACCGGTGATGCCGACCCTGACCGCCGCGCCGGACTTCGGCAGCAGCTCGACGAGCAGCTCCTGGGCCTGCGCGCGGTGGTCGGCGCGGGTCGACTCGACCAGCGTGATGGCCCTGGCGAGCACGCTGCGGTTGCCGCCGAGCACGCCCTTCGCGTACTCGGCGACGTCGATCGCCCTAGCCATGGTGGCCGAGCTGGTCCGCGAGCTTGACCAGGAGGTCCTTGGCGGCGTCGGCGATGACGGTGCCGGGTGGGAAGATCGCCGCCGCTCCCGCCGCGTGCAGCTCGTCGAAGTCCTGTGGCGGGATGACGCCGCCGACGACGATCATGATGTCGGCGCGGTCGAGGTTGGCCAGCTCCTCGCGCAGTGCGGGTACCAGTGTGAGGTGCCCGGCGGCGAGGGAGGAGACGCCGACGATGTGCACGTCGGCCTCGACGGCCTGGCGGGCGACTTCGTCGGGTGTCTGGAACAGCGGGCCGACGTCGACGTCGAAGCCGAGGTCGGCGAACGCCGTGGCGATCACCTTCTGGCCGCGGTCGTGCCCGTCCTGGCCCATCTTGGCGACCAGGATGCGCGGCCGGCGGCCTTCCTGCTGCGCGAACGTGTCGACGACCTCGCGGCAGGCGTCCACGTTGGACACTGGGCCGACCTCCTGCCGGTAGACACCGGAAATGGTGCGGATCTGCGCGGAGTGCCGGCCCCAGACCTTGCCCAGTGCCTCGGAGATCTCGCCGACGGTGGCTTTGGCGCGGGCGGCGTTGATCGCCAGCTCCAGCAGGTTGCCCCCACTGCCCGCCGCGTTCGTCAGCGCTTCGAGGGCACTGTCCACGGCGGACTGGTCGCGTTCTTCCCTCAGCCTGCGCAGTTTCTCCAGTTGCTGTGCGCGTACGCCGGCGTTGTCGACCTTGAGGACCTCGATCTGCTCGTCGCCGGTCACCGGGTACTTGTTGACGCCGATCACCGGTTGGCGGCCGGAGTCGATGCGCGCCTGCGTGCGCGCGGCGGCTTCCTCGATGCGCAGCTTCGGGATGCCCTCGTCGATCGCGCGGGCCATCCCGCCGGCCTTCTCGACCTCGCTGATGTGCCCCCACGCCTTCGCCGCCAGCTCGGCGGTCAGCCGTTCGACGTAGGCGCTGCCACCCCACGGGTCGATCACCCGCGTGGTACCCGACTCCTGCTGCAGCAGCAGCTGCGTGTTGCGGGCGATGCGGGCGGAGAAGTCGGTGGGCAGTGCGAGCGCTTCGTCGAGTGCGTTGGTGTGCAACGACTGCGTGTGCCCCTGCGTCGCCGCCATCGCTTCGACGCAGGTGCGCGCGACGTTGTTGAACACGTCCTGCGCGGTCAGCGACCAGCCGGATGTCTGGCAGTGCGTGCGCAGGCTGAGCGACTTCTGGCTCTTCGGCTGGAACTCGTTGACGAGCTTGGCCCAGAGCAGGCGCGCGGCCCGCATTTTGGCGATCTCCATGAAGAAGTTCATGCCGATGGCCCAGAAGAAGCTCAGCCGCGGTGCGAACCTGTCGACGTCGAGCCCGGCTGCCTGGCCTGCGCGCAGGTACTCCACGCCGTCGGCGAGGGTGTAGGCGAGTTCCAGGTCGGCGGTCGCGCCCGCTTCCTGCATGTGGTAGCCGGAGATCGAGAT